>MGUA01000013.1 GCA_001799735.1 Elusimicrobia bacterium GWB2_63_22
GGAATCCTCCGTCGGGAAAGACTGTTTTCTAAGCAAAAACATCTTACCATTAACGGAGGGTTCTCTTTTTTTAACGGATTTTCTTGGGACAGCCCTGGGCCAAACGGCCTAAAAGGGAGTGGGTCCTTTGATTTCGGACAAGTGGGTCCTTTGCGCCTATTGCCTTTCGTCAAATCTGTTGTAGAATTATCCTGTAGTCGCACCCTTGTAATCCCCCGAACAGGCGGGGGAGCATCCACCGGCGGGCCTTAACCCGCTGTAACCAGGGGAAACGAAAGCAATTTCGTTTCTCTTTTTTTTTATTTTGGTAAGATGGATACAAGAATGAACAAAACATTGTTTTTTGCCCTGCTTCTCGCCGCCTGTCCGGCGTTGGCCCAGACCCCTCCCGCGTCCGGCGACCCGCTGGCCGGTTCCGGCCCTTTCTCCAGCCCCGAATTCCAGGATTTCATAGAGACTTCCGGCGGCTACCTGGGTTCGGCCAATACCATGAAGGTGCGCACCGATTTCAGCGATTACCGCGACGCCCCCGCGCCGCTCCCCGTCCCGACCCTCAAGGTCCCGGTTCCCGCCGCCAAGGCACAGCGCCAGGCCGCCAGGCCGGAGCGCAAGGCCGGCCCCGTGCTGCCCGGCGGGCACTACAAGGTGACTTTTGCCGGCGACAGCGGGCCCGTGGGCTCCTATGTCTGGCCGCTGGGCGAGGGTGCCAAGAAGTACGCCCGCGAATATGTTTTTCTCAGCGTGAGCGTTTCCAACAAGGATTACGGCCCGGTGCTGACCAGGCTGGAGCGCGAAGCCGGCTTCCGGTTCGCCGGGGAGAAGACCTATTATACCGGCAAGTCCAAACGCACCGTGGTGCTGGGCTGGGCTCCCGCCGCCAACATCAAGCGGATCTCCAGGACCAAAGGCGTGGTGAGCGCCGCGGTGGAGAGGAAAAGCTCGGGCGTGCCGCTTAAGGCCAAGGTGCGCTTTACGCTGAAAGTGCCGTACCAGAACCGTCCGGCCGCCTTCGTGCCGGAGTTCATAAAGCGCCTCAGCGACGAAAAGGGCTTTACCTCCGAGAACTGGTTCCGCCTGCCGGCCAAGGATGCCGACTCCAAGTTCAGCGTTTTCGACGTGACCGGCATCATGCCGGTGGAGACCATCGCCGAGCTGTCCCGCTCGCCGTTCGTGGCCTCGGTGGAGTTCCGGGACCCTTCGCTGTAAACCGTTCTTTCGACGCAGGAAAGGGCCGCCCGCGCGGCCTTTTCTTTTTTGCCGCCCCGATAAAAGTTATAATTTCATTTTATGGACGAACACAGGCACAATCACGACAACCACCGCCCCCATTTTAAGCCCCGCAAGGGCTACCGGGTGGCTTTTCTGCTGGCCTTCGCGGCCGGCCTCATGGCGGAAATGCTGCTCTTCATGCACGCGCAGATGCGCGAGATCTCGCTGATCCTCAAAGACGACTTCCGCATCATCGCGGTGCGCGACGAAAGGGCCAAAGAGACGGCCGAGGCCGTGGGCGCCGCGCTCTCCGCGCTGAAGGGCAGCGAGCAGGTGGTGTTCGTCAGTCGCCAGGACCGCCTGGCCAGGCTCAAGGCCGACGAGCCCGAGCTGGTTTCCTCGGTGCTGCCGCCCGGCACCAACCCCATGCCCGACACCTGGGAAGTGGTCATAGCCGAAGAGGCGCTGGGCGACATTAACGCCTGGACCGACGCCGCCTGGCGCGTGCCCGGCGTGGGCGACGTTAAATACAAGCCGCTCGAGGCTTACGCCATAATGCATTCCGTTTTCTACGGCCACCTGATCACCCTCGGGCTCGCCCTGGCCTTCCTGTCTTTCATGATCATGGCCGCGATGGTGCTGACGCACGGCCATACCCCGGCGACGCTGGCCGCCTCACTGGGCGCCGACAGGGTCTGGTTCCTCTCCGGGGCCGGCGGCGGCGCCGCCTCGGTGCTGGCCGCCTACGCCGTGGTCTACCCGGTAAAATATCTCAGCCCCGTCTGGGTCTGGCCCAACCCGCTGTGGCAGGCGGCCGTGATAGCCTCCGGCTCCCTGCTCGGCTGGGTGCTCTGCCAATGGAAAAACGACAAATCCTGAAGCTCCTCGCCCTGCTGTTCCTGGCCTGCGCGGCTCCCTGTGCCGCGCAGACGTCCGCCGTTGCGGCCAAAAAAAAGAGTCTCGAGGAGATCAACCAGCAGCTGGAGGACAAGCGCAAGGAACTGGACCGCTACCGCGCGGAAGAGGAGCGCATAGCCGCTGAGATCGCCGGCCTTAAGCGCGAGGAGAAGCGGACCGCTTCCCGCAGGCAGGAACTGGAGGCGCAGCTGGCCAAGTCCCGCTCCCGCTCCGGAGAATCCAGGCAGAAATACGACTCCCTGACAAAGGCCAGGAAGGACCTGTCCGGCGACATTACCGGCGAGCTGGTGATGTATTCCCTGCAGAAAGATTTTTACTTCCCATACTTCGGGGCCCGCGATATTTCCAAGGACATGCTGATGCGCTCGGCCATGCTAAACAAGCGCGCGCTGCTGAGCCGCATGAAGGGCGAGAGCGCCAGGGTGAACAAGGATATCGAAACCCTCAAGAAACGCGGCCGCGAACTGCAGGCCGGCCAGGAACTGCTGCGCCGGCAGAGTTCCGCCCGCAAGAATATAGTGAGGAGCAAGCAGGGCGAGCTGGAGTACGCCCGCGGCCAGCAGGCCAAGCTTACCCGCGAGCTGGAAAATTTGCAGAACGCCGCGCTGGGCCTGAACCGCCTGGTAAAGAAGCTGCAGAAGCAGGCCCCGTACCGCACGCAGGGGGCCAGCGATTCCCTGCCGCTGTTCGGCGGGTCCCTGGCCTGGCCCGCCGAGGGCCGGGTGATAGGGCGCTTCGGCAGGGAGGACGTGCCCGCCCTGAAGACCTGGATCGTGCGCGAGGGCATCCGCATCGCCGTGGCCAAGGAAGCCGTGGTCAGGGCCTCCCTGGCCGGCAAAGTGATCTATGCCGGCCCGTTCCGCACCTACGGCAACGTGGTCATCATCGACCATGAAAAAGGATTTTTCACCATCTACGGCCTCCTGAGCCGCATCGACGCCCAGAAGGGCAGCCGCGTGGAAGCCCTGGCCCCCCTGGGGCTGGCCGGCGACGATACCCAGGCCATGAGCTCCGGCAAGAAGGCCCCGGGCAGCGCGGTGTACTTTGAGATACGCAAGGGCGACCGGGCCATTGACCCCCTAAAGTGGCTGCCTAATTAGATATAATAAATTAAATATAGTTCCCGGCCGGCTAATCGGCCGGTTTTTGCCGTTTTTCGGTATTTTCAAGGAGCCTCCATGAAGAACGTCCGCCGCCTGGTCTTTGTCACCCTGTCCGCCCTGGTAATAGGGGCCGTTTTCCCTTACGTCAACTTCGCGCTGGACCAGACCTACGCCCAGCTGAAGGTCATAGTGGACGTGATGGAACTGATAAAAGACAGTTATGTCGAGAAGATCGACCCGGTTAAACTGGTCTACGGCGCCGCCAAGGGCATGGTGGACGAGCTGGACGATTTCTCCCAGTTCATGGAACCCGACGTGTACGAGCGCGTCAAAAGCGACACCGAGGGCGAGTTCGGCGGCATAGGCATACGGGTGGATACCCGGGAAGGCTGGCTGACCGTGGTGACCCCGCTGCCCAATACGCCCGCCTGGAAGGCCGGCATGCTGCCCGGGGACAAGATCATAAAAATAGAGGGCGCCAGCACCAAGGACCTCATCATCGACGAGGCCATAAAGAAGCTGCGCGGCAAGCCCGGCACGCTGGTGAATATCACCACCGCGCGCGAGCCCGAGGACAAGACCGCCGACTGGATCACCAAGGATATCCCGCTGGTCCGCGAGCTGATAAAGTCCGAGAACGTGAAATGGCGCATGCTCGACGGCAAAACCGGCTACATCAAGATCGTGGAATTCACCGGCCACGTCACCGAGAATTTCGACAAGGCCATGGCCGACCTGAAGGGCAAGGGCATGGAGGCGCTGGTGCTGGACCTGCGCTATAATCCCGGCGGCCTGCTGTCGGCCGCGGTGGACATCTCCAAGCTGTTCATGAACGGCAACAAGATGATCGTCTACACCAAGGGCCGCAAGCCCGAGAATTACCAGGAATTCCGCGCCAACGGCAGCGCCCCGCACGAGATGCTGCCGCTGGTGATCCTGATGAACCGCTACTCCGCCTCCGCCAGCGAGATCGTGGCCGGCGCCATGCAGGACAACAAGCGCGCCGTCGTGGTGGGCGAGCGCTCCTTCGGCAAGGCCAGCGTGCAGAGCATGATCCCGCTGTCCGACAAGTCCGCCCTGCGCCTGACCATAGCCAAGTATTACACCCCCAGCGGCAAGTCCATACAGCACGACGCCAAGAACGAGACCGGCGGCATCCTGCCCGACATAGCGATAAAAGTGCCGCTCGAGACCGAGAAAAAGCTGCTGCTGCAGAGCGAAGAGGTTTACTTCCCCGGCAAGGAAGACAAGAACGGCAAGAAGAAGGACCTGGTGAAGGACGAGATGGTGGACCGCGCCGTGGAACTGCTCAAGGCCCGCGAAGTGCTGGGCAACCTGAAGCCGGGCAAGTAAAGGATCTGGGGTCATGATGAAAATCTTGGCTTTCGAGACCACCTGCGATGAGACTTCGGCCGCCGTGCTGGAAGGGGAGCGGCTGCGCTCCAACGCCGTGTTCTCGCAGATAAGCCTGCACCGCAAATACAGCGGGGTGGTGCCCGAGCTGGCCAGCCGGGCGCACCTGGAGAAAATGCCTTTCGTGCTGGCTTCGGCGCTGAAGGCGGCGGGGGTTAAACTCCCGTTGAAGAAGGGCGCCGTGGACGCCGTGGCTTTCTCGCGCGGCCCGGGGCTGCCGGGGGCGCTGATGGTAGGCCGGGTGGCCGCGGAAGCCGCCGCCGAGCTGGCCGGCGCGCCGCTGATAGGTGTAAACCACCTGGAAGGCCACCTGCTGGCCTGCGAATTCGACAGGGGGCGCGCGGTCCGGCCGCTGCAGTTCCCGCTGGCCGCGCTGATAGTTTCCGGCGGCCATACCGAGCTGTGGCACGCCCGGGGCTACGGCGATTACCGGATACTGGGCCGCACGCGCGACGACGCCGCCGGCGAGGCCTTCGATAAAGTGGCCAAGCTGCTGGGCCTGCCGTATCCCGGCGGGCCGTCGGTGGAGAAGGAAGCCGCGAAGGCGAAGGGCGTTTGCCCGGACTTCCCCAGGCCGTACATGCCTGGCACGCGAGATTTTTCTTTCAGCGGGCTCAAGACCGCGGTCAGCTATTACCTGGCCGGCCAGCTGGGGCAGGACTTTTACAAGCGGGGGGTTCGGCTGCCGCCGGCCGCCAGGGCCCGGGTCTGCCGGGCTTTCCAGGACGCCGTCACGGAGACGCTGGTGCGGAAGACCGCCGACGCCGCGCGCTCGCTGGGGCTTAAGCGCATAGCGGTAGGCGGGGGAGTATCGGCCAACGGGGCGCTGCGGGCGGCTTTCGGGCGGCTGGAGGGTTTCGAGGTCCGCTTCTCCGAAAAGGCCTACTGCTCCGACAACGCGGCCATGGTGGCGCTGTGCGCGCTGCGCCGGCTGGAGGCCGGGAAATTCCGCAACAGCCTTAAAGTGGCCCCCGAGCTGGCCGACCCGGGCTGGTAGCGTGCAATATTACTGTAATATTCGCGGGGTAAAATTTTAACGATGCTGATCTGGCTGCTTTCCGACTACGACCACAGGAAACACCTGGCTTTCAAGAGCCTGCTGGCCCGGTTTTCTTCTTCTTTTCCCCAGGCGAAGGTGGAGTTCTCGGTCAAGAGCCGCGGCAGCCTGTGGGAAAGCCTGTTCGCCCACCTGCGCGACCCCAAGCGCAACCCGCTGCCCGATATCATAGAGATCCCGCAGAACTGGACCGAACTTTTTTCCCGCCTGGGCCTGCTGGCCGACCTGGCCCGCAGGGTGGAGCCGCTGGGCCAGCGCCGCTTCCCCGAATTCATACTCAAAGAACTCTGCCGCCACGAGGACGACCGCGCTTTTTCGGCGCCGTGGTGGCTGGAGGCGCCCGCGCTTTTCTACCGGCCGCAGGAACTAAAGAGCGTAGTCTCGCACCCCGAAGAGGAGCTGGCCTCCTGGGACGGCTTCAGGGGCGCGCTGGAGCGCGTAGGCCCCCGGTCCAAGCGGGGCCGCTTCCGCGCCCTGTCCGTGCCCGGCTCTTCCGGCTCGGTCTCGGTGGCCGACGTGCTGCCGCGGGTCTGGGGCCGCCGCGGCGGGCTTTTCTCCGACGATTTTAACCGCGCCACCTTTACCCGCGAGGAGACCGCGGGCGGCATAGAGGACTGGCTGGAACTGGCCGTCAGCGGCAAGATAGAGCTGTTCAGCCCGGACCGGTTCGAGAACGGGCCGCGCCCGGCCGAGGAATGCGCTTTCATGATCTCCTCCAGGAAGATCCCCGGCTCCGGCCGCGCGGGCCTGAAGATGCTGCCGTATCCCGGCTATCCCTCCGGCGGCGGGCTGACGCTGGTCTACAACCTGGCCGTCTCCGCCTCCAGCCAGGCGCAGGACGAGGCTTGCGCCTTTGTCTCCTGGGCGCTGGAGCCGCGCAACGTGGCCCAGTTCGCGGAGGGCTTCGGCGTGTTCCCCTGCGTGAAGAGCGTTTTTGAGGAGGGCCTGCGCGAGGAGCGCGAGGCCGCGGTGTACCGGCGGCTGTTCTCCGCGCCGGAGCTGAAGCCCAATATCATGGTCTATCCCACCGCCGAGCTGCTGCTGGAGCGGGCGCTGTGGAACCTGTCGCTCAAGATAGCGCGCAGGGATTACGAGCGCGAGGATTTGACGCGCGAGCTGATAATGGCGCAGGGCGAGGCTGACTACCTGCTGTCGCTGTACTAGAACCGACGGATGAAAAAGAACGGAAAACCCATCTACGTGCCCGTCGCCGGGCAGGCCTTCTACGAGGGCCGCGACGTCTTTATCAAGGCGGCGCTGGAGGCCGTGTCCGCCCAGTTCTCGCTCGACGGCGCCTCCTTCTACGAATACGACGAAAAGCCCGGCCTGCTGCGCCTGCGCCACCGCTGCGCCGGCGGGGTGTCCTTCGAGCACGAGGAGAACCTTAAGCCCGCGCCCGGCTCGGCCGCCGCGCGCGCCATAGAGACGCTGGAATACGCCGTCTCCAAAACCGCGGGCGGCAGCTTCCTGCATTCCCCTTTCCGCTTCGACTACTGCGACCCGGGCGGCGGGCGCAGCGTGATCCCGTGCTTCGGCCTGGTGCGCATGGAGCGCTCGGCGCGGCGCAAGCGGTTCTCGCCGGCCGAGGCCGCCAGGGCCGACGCCTACCTGCGCTCCTACCTGCGCGACTACTACAAGGCCGAGTTCTTCTCGCTGCACCGCAAGTACGACAAGAACGTCACTGCCATCACCGAGCTGACCGAGGTGTTCGCCACCGCGCTGCGCGTGCGCGACAGCTTCCGCCACATCCTCTCGGGCATTCAGACCTATTTCGGCTTCGACCGCGTGCGCCTGTACCTGATAGACGAGAAGAACCGCAAGCTCAAGGGCGAGCTCTCCGCCGACATCCGCGGCCAGATCAAGAGCATCTCCTACGAGGAGATCCCGCTGGAGCCCGGCGCGCACCGCTTCGCCGACATCGTGCTGGGCCGTTCTTCCGGCGCCTTCATGGAGCGCTACAAGGACTGCGTGCTGTATATGCCGCTGGCCGTGCAGGGCGTGACCATCGGCCTGCTCATTGTGGACAACCTGCTCAGCCAGCAGCGCATAGAGCCGCAGGAGCTGGCCATGCTAAAGTCCTTCGGCGGCCAGATAGCCCTGGCCGTGGACAATTCCCGCCTGTTCGACAAGGTAGAGGAACTCTCGCTTTACGACGAGCTCACCAAGCTGCCGCTGCGGCGCTACTTCAACCAGCGCTTCCAGGAAGAATTTTACCGCGCGGAGCGCTTCAAGCAGCCGCTGGCCATGATCTGGGCGGACGTGGACTACTTCAAGGAAGTCAACGACACCTACGGCCACCAGATCGGCGACAAGGTGCTCAAGGAGGCCGGCCGCCTGATCCTGTCCAACCTGCGCAAGATCGACTTCCCGTGCCGCTACGGCGGCGACGAGATCATCATCCTGCTGCCGCAGGCCACCGGCGAAGAGGCCCGGCGGCTGGCGCAGCGCCTCAGCCAGGAGCTCGCCGAGCTGCGCATCCCGGTGCCGTTCTCCAAGACCCGCGAGCTGCGCGTCACCATGAGCATCGGCATCTCCACCTTCCCGGCCGACGGCTCCACCATGGACGCGCTGCTGGAGAAGGCCGACGACGCGCTGTACTGGGTTAAGTCCCACGGCCGCGGCAAGATAGCCCTTTATTCCGACGTAGCCGAAGAGAAGAAGAAGGCGGAAGCCCCCGGAGGCAACAACAATGTGCCAGCTAAATAAAATACTCCTCGCCGCCTGCCTGCTGGCCGGCACTCCCCCGGCGTACGCCGTCTTCGAGGACGTGCCTGCCGGCGCCCGCCAGGCCGGCCTGGGCGGCCAGTCGGCCGCGCTGGAGGACACGCTCTCCGTTTTCGCCAACCCCGCCCTGCCCGGATCCCTGCGCAAGTTCGAGACGGGGGCGCATTTCCTGGCCTCCGAGCGCACCACCCAGGGCCCGGCCGACTTCAGCCAGTACGGCGCCTGGGCCACCATCCCGCGCATGGCCGGCGGCCGGATGGGCACGCTCTCCCTGGGCGGGCTGTACCGCAACGACAACGACCTGGTAAAACAGAAGACCCTGCTCTTCGGCTGGGGCACCTGGAACCTGTTCCGGCTGGACTCCGGCGTGCTGGACTTCGGCGCCAATTTCAAGATCATGCAGGCGGCCGTCACCGGCGGCGAGTCGGTGTCCGGGCTGGGGCTGGACCTCGGCGCGGTCTTCAGGCCCGACGACAGGCACACCCTCGGCTTCTCCGTGCTCAACCTCAACAACCCGGCCTACAGCTCCGGGATCCTGGAGGACAACGCCCCCCGGGTGATCCGGCTGGCCGTCACCGAGCGCCGCGAGGACTATACGCTTTCGCTGGACGTGGCCAGGCGCTCCGCCTCGGCCGGGCAGAACGGCAACGTCAGCATTACGCCCGGGGTGGAACATTCCTGGCGCACCGAGCGGCTGGGCCGGCTGTTCTCCCGCGCGGGCCTGAACGTGGCCGAGCGGGCCTCCGCTCTGTCGGCCGGCTTCGGCTGGCGGCGCCTGGCCTCCGAGATCTCCTACGCGCTGTCGGTGCCGGTGACCGGCGCCGTGGTGCCGGCCCATGCCCTCAGCCTCGCCCTGCGCTTCGGCGAGCGGGACCTGGAGTCGGAGTACGAGCGGCTTATCAAGCAGGAGATCAAGTACCGCAAGGACCTGGTGGAGGCGCTCGACGAGTCCGCCCGCCGGGAAGGCCTGCTTAAAGAGGAGCTGGCCTCGATGAAGGCCGAGATAGACGCCCTGACCGCGCAGCTCAAGGACACGCAGGCCAAGAAGGCCGGCATAGACGCGGAGAAGGAGCGCCTGGCCTCGGTGGTGCGGCGGCAGGCGGCCGCGGAGGCCGAGCTGAAGTCCCTGGCCGCCAGGCGCGCCGCGGACCGGCTGAACCAGCTTAAATACAATTTCAGCGTGGACTGGCAGAGCTACCTTAAGTTGAAGGGCGGCGGCGCCCCGGGGGACGTGCTTAAAAGTTCCCTGCAGCGCATAGTCAGCCAGTACCAGGATTCGGGCATAGACATCAGCCAGGCCACCGTGGAGCTGCAGGGCCTGGTGAGGTAGAGGAAAATAAACGGTTTAAAATGATGACACATCCAATCAGGAACTTTATTCTCGCTGCCGTCTTCGCGGCCGCCAGCGCGCTTCCAGCCGGCGCGCAGCAGCTCTATATCTCCAAGACCAATACCTGGTTCCGCACCGGCGGCAACGGCTACTGCAACGACGTCACGGCCGCGGTTAACGTGCCGGTGACCGGGCCGGTGACAGGCGTTTTCGCCCGTGCCGCCGTGGCCGGGACCGTCTCCGTGGACATTGATAACGACGGGTTTGAAGATTGGAACTACGCCGAGAACGTCACCCTCGCCGGGACTTATGCCGGCACCCTGGGCGGGACGCTGACCGGCTACGACTATTACGCCAGCGGCAACGTGTCCGGCAACATCACGGCCCCTTCCGTGACCGGCAACTCCGTGAATGCCGGGGCTGTTGCCTGCGCCCCGCTCACCTTTAACACAGGCAATATCTACGTCTACGCTACCGGCAATTACGGTTCCACTTTTACGGCGCCGGTCAGCCAGGCGCTGACCAGCCAGGCCCTGGCCTGCAGCGGCGACAGCGGCGGCGTCAACCCCACCTATACCTGGACCCCTGACGCCGCGCCTACGGTGGCCGGCGCTATAACCGGCACGGTAACCGGCACCGCCACCGGCGGAGATACCCCGGTAAGCTTTTACTCCGGCCTGACCGGCAACGTCTGGACCGATTCGGCGCTGATAGAATTCGAAAAGCCCCGCAACGCCTACCCCGGCAACTGCCTGGGGCTTTGCGTCAGCATACAGTGCGTGGTCAACACCGTGCCTTCCACCTTCGGCATAGACGAGCTCACTTTCGAGATCTTCAAGTTCGGTACCGGCGCCAACCCGCTGGACCCGGCCTCCACCCCGCCCATAAAGACCATCTCGCTGTACGACATCGGCACCTGCTCCTGCACCAGCGATTCCTGCGCCAGCGTCGCCATGAACATTGGCACCTACTGCGCCAACTGGGACGGTTCCTACAACCTCAACGGCCAGTTCGGCAAGACCAACGGCCAGTTCGGCTTCCGGGCCAGGGTGAAGACCAACCAGGTCAGCGCCACCGCCGGCAATATCTCCATAGAACAGACCGCCGCCTATCCCGGCCAGAACCAGGTGCCCATACAGATCAACGTCACCAACATCCACACCGTGCGTTCCAGCCCCACCGTGGTGGGCCGGATCACCGGCGTGGCGGCGCAGCCGTACAATCTCCTCTACCGGCTGTCCAAAGACGCCATCACCAGCATAAATATTTACGACGCGGACGTTTCCGGCACGCTGCCGCTGGTGCGGACCGTGGCCAACGGCCTGCCGCGCGTGGGTGAAGGCACCCCGGACGGCACGCTGACCAACGGCGATTTCTGGGACGGCCGCAATAATAACGGCGACATCATGCCCCCCGGCCTCTACCTGGCGCAGATAGACGCCTGGACCAACGACATGTGGGCCCCCACCGACATAGCCTATTCGGCCACGGCGCAGATCGCCCTGGACCCGCTGCAGATCACCGATATCGGCGTAAAGCCCCTGGGCGCCACGGCCACGGACCAGGCCGTTATCAGCTACCTGCTCACCGAGGACGCTACGGCATACGTGGACATCTATCCTCCCGGCACGGCTTTCACCAGCGTGAACGTTTCCCCGCCGCTGATCGGCGGTCTGAACCGCTGCGACGGTAATATCGGGGAAGCCGACCTGTGCCTGCGGCATTTTGCGGAGCAGAAGTCGCGCCGCGTTTCCGTGGCCACCTACTGGGACGGCCGGGATAAGAACGGCAGCCCGGTCTGCGACGGCGATTACGTTTACGCCATCTACGCGGAGCTGCCTTCGCCCGCCGGTACCGACGGGAAGGTCTGGACGAGCAAGACCATGGTGGGCAGCGTGCCGGTGGCGCGCGGCAACGTGATGACCAACTTCATGCCGTCGTCGACGGTGCTGGGCTCCTCGCCTTCGGTGGC
>MGUA01000014.1:0-22018 GCA_001799735.1 Elusimicrobia bacterium GWB2_63_22
CGTTGCGCGGTTTCCCCCCGCCCTTTCGGAAATTATGGGCGGGGCCCCCTTTCCCCAAAGTCGCGCGGGACCAGCCTGCGGCCGGGCGCGTGACTCACCCCTGCAGAAGCTTTTTGATCTGGGCGGGGGCGTCGGCGAAGGGGACGGGGGTCTGGTCGCCGGGGGCTTTGAGGGGCTTTATGGCGGCGGTGCCGGCCTTCAGCTCGTCCTCGCCGATGATCAGCGCGAAAGTGGCTCCGCTCTTGTCGGCGGAGCGCATCTGGGAGCGCATGCTCGCGGTGAAATTGGAGAAATCCGAGCTTATCCCGGCGGCGCGCAGGGCGGTCATCAGCGCGAAGGCCCTGTCCCCCGCCTCTTTGGAGGCGGCGATGACGAAGGTCTTGGGCGCGTTGTCCGGGGCGGGCTTGTCCTTGAGCAGCATGGCCAGGCGGTCTACGCCCATGCCCCAGCCTATGGCCGGCGCGGCGGGGCCGCCCATGGATTTTACCAGGTCGTCGTAGCGGCCGCCGCCGGCCACCGCGTCCTGGCTGCCGAGCAGGGTGCTGCGCACTTCGAAGACGGTGCGGCTGTAGTAGTCCAGCCCGCGGACCAGGTTGAGGTTGACGTTGTACGGGACGCCGGCGGCGCCGAGCAGGCGCTGCGTGTCGGCGAAATGGGCGGCGCAGTCGGGACAGAGCTGCAGTTTGGGCGCCTCCCCGGCCAGCCAGGGGCCGTCGATCTTGCAGTCCAGCGCGCGCAGCGGGTTGCGCTCTATGCGGCCGCGGCAGGGCTCGCAGAGGCGCTCGGCGCGGCCGCGCAGGTAGCCGAGCAGGATCTCGCGGTAATTTTTGCGGCAGTCTCCGCAGCCCAGCGAGTTCAGCTCCACCGAGCAGCCTTCCACGCCGAGCTTGTTCAGGAGCGCCAGCAGCATGGAGATGGTCTCCGCGTCGGCGGCAGGGGACGGGTTGCCTATGTATTCGGCGTCTATCTGGGTGAATTCCCGGTAGCGCCCGGCCTGGGGGCGCTCGGCGCGGAACATGTTGCCGACGTAGAAGAACTTGGCGTTGCGCCCGGTCTGGCCCAGGTTATGTTCTATGAACGCGCGCACCATGCCCGGGGTACCCTCCGGGCGTACCGCCACTTCCCGCCCGCCGCCGTCGGTGAAGGCGTACATCTCCTTCTCCACTATGTCGGTGGTGTCCCCTGTGGACTTTACGAAGAGCTCCTTCTTCTCGATGGTCGGGATGCGGAGTTCCTGGTAGCCGTAAAGGCCGAACACTTCCCGCGCGGCGGCTTCTATCCTGGCGAAGAGGTCGGACTCGGGCGGCAGCAGGTCGCGGAAGCCGCGCAGGGAATTTATCATGGCGTCCTAGTTGGTTTTGCCGGAGATGGAGCGCAGGCGCGCCGCATTAAGGATTATCAGTTCTCCGCGGTGGTAGTCTATCACGCCGCTGCGCTTCAGGGTGTTGATGGCGCGGCAGACCGGCACGCGCGTGGTGCCCAGGTACTGGGCCAGCTCGTTCTGGTCGATGGCCATCTTCACGGGACTGGTGTGCTTGTCCTTGGAAAGTTCCAGGATGGCGTCCGCCAGGCGCCCCAGGATATTGTGGAACAGCATGGACTCGATATCTTTGTTGCACTTGCTGAGCCGCTCGGCCAGCGTGTGCAGCACCTTCAGCGTGAATTCCGGGTTCTCCAGGATCAGGCGCTTGAAGTTCTTTTTCGAGATCACGAACAGCTCGCTCTCCTCCGCGGCCTGGGCGGAGGCCGAGCGCGTCTTGCAGCCCAGCAGCGACATCTCGCCGAAGAAGTCGCCTTTCTTCAGGAAGGCGAAGGTCTTCTTCTTGTCGGACCCGACGGTGGTGAAGATCTTGATGCGGCCGGATTTCACTACGAAGAAGTTGTTGCCGAGGTCTTCCTTGGCGAAGACCATCTGGTCCGCGGCGTACTTTTTGATGCCGGCTATGGCCAGTATCTTGTTCAGTTCCGTTTTGTTGAGCCCGCTGAAGAAAGGAACGTGCTTGAGTATGCTGACGGTCATTTATTTGATCTCCTGCATCGGCATGCCGCACTTGGGGCATTTGCCGGGCTTGGCGGCTTCCACGCACTTCATGGCGCACATGTATTTCCTGGCGGCTTTCTTGCCTTCCTTCTTCATTTCGGCGCCGTGCCCCTTATGCTCGGCGGCGGAGGCGGCCTGGATCTTTTTAACCGCTTCCGGGGTCTTGCCGGTTATGGTCACCTTTACGCCGTTCTCAACGTTCTCCAGCTTGGTCTCGGCGCCGGGCACCGTGGTGGGGCAGCCGGGGCACTTTTCGGCCTTGGGGCTGTAGTGGACGACCGAGAGCTCCTGTATCTTGGCGGCGGTTTCGGCGTCCTTGCCGGTTATGGTCACTTCCACGCCGCTCTCGATATTTTTAGAGACGGTCTCGGCGCCCTTCATCTTTTCCGGGCAGGTCATGCCGCCGCATTTCTTGGCTCCCTGTTTCTTGTGCATCGGGCAGTCGCCGCAGTCGTGCGCCTTGCCGGCCTTCATCTCGGCTTTGGCGGGTTCAGCCTTCTTGTCGCCCGGGCACTTGCCGCAATGGGCCAGGGCCGCGCCGGCGCACAGCGCCAGCAGCACCGCAAAAATGGAAAGGCTTTTCGTCATGGTATTATCTCCTGTCTTAAATCGTGATAAATACTACGAGATAATTATATAAAGTTTCGCGCCGCGCCGGGAACGTGCGACCGCCGGGCCCTCATTAAGGGTGTTGACAGAGCGCGTGCGGATATGGAATAATGATAACCGTTATCAATATGGCAAAGAGAAAACCCGGTTCCCCAAAGATCTGCGACTGCCAGGGCGCACGCAAAAGCCGACGCCGCGAGGCTGTGGTGGAAGTGCTTTCTTCAGGGCCCGGGCACCTTAACGCCGAGCAGATCCACAAAGCCGCCCAAAAGAGGCTGCCCGGCATAGGCATCGCTACCGTTTACCGCGCCCTCAAATGTCTCTGCGGCTGCGGCAAGGTCTCTGAGTTCATCCCCGCGGACGGCGTGGCCCGCTACGAGCCGGCCGGTTCGCGCGCCCACCACGACCACCTTATCTGTACCGCCTGCGGCTGTTTTACCGAGGCCGTGGACCCTGAAATAGAGCGCCTGCAGGAGCGCCTGGCGGCAAAGCACGGCTACAAGATCTCCAGCCACCGCCTGGAGATCTACGGCCTCTGCCCGTGCTGTTCGAAAAAGGTATAGGTATATATTTTTTTTAGTTTTAATGATAATGATTATCATAATCATTAATAAAGAGGTTGAGAGCAAAGGAGACTGCAACATGAAAGAGACCATGAGAAACAAGTTGTTCGCTGGCGCGGCCGTTTTCGCTGCCGTGCTGGCCGCCGGGCCGGAGCCCGCCAAGGCGGACCCCCGTTCTTACGTCTGGACCTACGAGTACATGACGGTGCGCGAGGGCCACGCAGAGCTGGAGTATTATTCCACCACCGAAGTGGCGGACACGGACGCCCCGGAAACTTCATCTTGGAAGCACCAGGTAGAGCTGGAGTACGGCCTCACCTCTAAAACTGACATCGCCATGTACCAGAACTTCAAACAGAGCAATACACCGGCTTCCAAAACCTTCAGCTATGACGGGATGAAGCTCCGGCTGCGCCACCGCCTGGCCGAGAAGGGCGAATTGCCCGTAGATACGCTGCTCTACGCCGAGTACGTGCGCAACACAGACCTGTCAGCGCAGGGCGCGCTGGAGGCCAAGCTGGTGCTGGCCAAAGACCTGGGGCGGCTGAATCTGTCCTATAACCAGGTGGTTGAATTCCCCCTCGAGAAACTTTCCGCCGCCGAGCACCGCTTTTCGGCCGGCGCGTCCTGGGCGCTCTCCGGGGTTTTTAAGGCCGGGTTCGAGGCGACCGGCGATTATAAGGCCGACGCCTATTACGCCGGTCCTACCGTGCACCTGCGCGCCAGGGATATGAAGCTGTGGGCCAACCTCGGCTACCTGGCCGGGCTTAACCCCGACAGCAAGGACGCGCAGACCCGCCTGATCGTCGGCGTGCCTTTCTGAGATCGCTCCGGGGCCGCTAAATGCGGCCCCGGAACTTACAAGGAGAAGACTATGGAACAGATCAGGACGATATGGCTAAGTGTGAGCGGGATGACCTGCGGCGGCTGCGCGGCCAATGTGAAGCGCATCCTCTCCGCACGGTCAGGGGTAATCTCGGCCGAAGTCGATCTCGCCGGCGGCAAAGCAGAAGTCAGGTGCCGCGGGGAAGAAGCGTCTCCGGAGGGCCTGACCGCGGCGCTGGCGGCCGCCGGCTACGAGGCCAGGGTGTTGCCGTGATGGGACGCCCGGGCGTTAAGGCTGTTCTGGCCCTGCTGCTTCTCCAGGCGGTTCCGGCCCTGGCCGCGGGGTCCGGCGTTTCCAGGAATTATTTCGTGGAGTTTTACGTCGTGCACATCCTCGGGCTGATGGTCGCGCTGACCATGGCTTCGGAACTGGTGGCAAAACGCGGAGTTCCCGCTTTGCAACTGCGGCTGTGGTGGAACTGGCTCCTGCTGCTGAGCTTTACCGTCTGCGCGTTCAGCGGCCTCGCGCTGTTCCTGCCGCTGCAGAAGCCGCTGGCGAAGCTGCTGTTCAAGGCGCATGTCTGGACCGGGGCGGTAGGAGGCTGGGCCGGGCTTTACCATGCCGCAGCGAGGCTGCGCCACATGCGGCCGGTTGTCTGAGTATGGGTCTTAAGGTAGAATGTGTTTATCCAATGAAGTGGAGGCCGAAGATGAAGAAGATATTTCTGTCCGTTATTCTGGGGACGCTTGCCGCTTGCGGCGGGCAGGACCCTGCCGCCAATCCGGCGCCGCAGCCGCAGGCGGCCGCGCCGGCGGTTGCCGGGCCTGGCCTGCTGGCCCCGGCCGAAGAGAAGATCTCCCTGCCCGACGGCGGCTGGTTCACCTGGCGTTTTGCGGAGAAGCCCAAGCTCGGCACCGCCATTCTGAAAGTGCAGGCTTTCGATAAATCCGGGGCCCGGGTTAACGCTTACGAACTGATAGGCGAGTACGGCATGCCCTCCATGCGCTACCACGATTCGGGCCCGGTGAAGTTCCAGCTCAACAAGAAGGGCGATTACCTGCTGCCGGTCAACATCGTGATGGCCGGGGAGTGGGAAGTGCTGATAAGCGTGAAGTCGGACAAGGAGACGCTCTATGCGGGCAAATTGCTTTTTACTATTTAGCCTCCTCCTGGCCCCCCTCCCCGCCGCCGCCGGAGACAACTTGCTGTTCCTGGAGGCGCAGGGCGTGACGGGCTATTCCTCCATGGACAGGTCCGCCGTGTGGCATTCCATGGCCGCGGACGAACCTATGCAGAAATCCTCCGTAGGTTTCGACTACCTGAAGAAATTCTCTGCCAGCGCCGGCGATACCGGCACTTTGGCGCTGCAGGGCCGCCTGGCCTGGGATCCCGACGCCCCTAACCGCCTGGAGCCGCAGTTGTATAACGCCTATTACCGGGCCAGGACGCCTTTTGCGTATGTGTGGGCGGGGCATAGCCGGCCCGCCGCCGGGCTGGAGTCCTATTTCGACACGCACGGGGCGCTGCTGCAGGCGCTGCCCATGTACGGCTACGGTTTCGACAGGGACTGGGGTTTCGGCGCCTCCCGCGACTTCAGCTGGGGCGACGGAGCGGTCTCCCTTACCTCCGGTTCCGGCATGCGGCCCCGCGCCGCCGGCAATTACCTGCTCTCGGCCCGCCTGGCGAAGGGCGTGCTGGCCAGGGATAATTACGCCGCCGGCCTTTACGCTTCGGCCGGCAAGGTTCCTGAAATCTCCGGTTATAGGGTGCTCGACGGGCAAGAGAGATCTTACAGCGCCGCCGGGGCCGATTACGCACTGCTCTGGGACCGCTGGGAATTCCGCGCCGACCTGCGCGCGGGCAAAAAGTCGGACATGCATTACCTGGCCGGGCTGGGCCGGCTCGGCCTGAACCTGCTCGACGAGAACCGACTTAAACTGGAGGCCCAGGCCGTCTACTCCGGCATGGAAGGAATGGCGGGCTGGGTGCTGGCTTCCGGGGTCTCTTTCGCCGTTACCCCCTCCCTTACCTGGCGGGGCCTGTTCGAATACGAGGACCTGATGAACGATAAACGGCTGGTCACCCAGTTCTATTACTACCTGCCTATATGAAAAAAATACTCCTGGCTCTAGCCGTTCTGGCGCTGTCTTCCCCCGCCTTCGCGGCCGTCGGCTGCGACCTCAACGACCCGGACCGAGACGTGGCGCGGCTCTTCCCCGGCTCTACCGGCTACAAGACGCGCTACCTCTCCATAAAAACTTCCGGCGGGCAACCCCTGCTGGAGCGGGTGGAGAGTCGCCTCGGCGACAAGTTCAAGGGGCTGTATGAGACCATGGACGTGCCCTATACCCTCTACGACATCTACAAGGACAAAGAGGTCATAGGCTATATCCACGGCGTGAACCAGAAAGGCGAGTACGGCGGCATACAGGTTTTCCTCGCGCTGGACAAGGCCGGGGTGATAAAAGCTTTCTACATACAGAAGCTTACCTCGCGCGCCGCCAGGGATCTGCGCTCCAGGGATTTCGGTGCGCAGTTCCCGGGGCTCGCCCTTAAGGATTTTGAGGGCTACGACCCCGCCGCCGCCCGCGCCGCCAAGGATTCCCCCGCGGCCGGGCTGAAAGCCCCGGCCAAGGCCGGCCGTGACTTCGCCGCCGTGCTGCGCGCCGTAAAGAAGAACCTGATACTGCTCGACGAGTTCGTCTTCTCGAAGAAGGAAAAATGAACGTATACGCCATAGCTTACAAGAACCTGCTGCGCAAGAAAGTCCGGACCGCGCTCACCGCCGGGGGCATCATGCTCTCGGCCTGGGTGCTGGCCACGCTGCTGGGCTTCAACAAGGGCTACCAGCAGGGGCTCAACCGCGACATCGACAACATGGGCTTCCAGGTGCTGCTGACGGCGAAGGGCTGCCCGTACGAGGCGGCCACGCTGATGCTCAAGGGCGGCACCGGCCTGCGCTACATGCCGGAGTCGGTAGTGAAGACCGTGTTCCAGAATCCCGAAGTGGAAAAGGTCACGCCGATGCTGATGCACGGAGTCTTCGACCCCAATAAGGGCGAGAACGGCGCGGTGGCGGCCTACCTGGGCGTGGACGCGGTCAGTTATCCCCCGATGAAGCAGTACCTCGAATTCAAGCAGGGGAGCTGGTTCACGGATAACAACGCGCTGGAGGCCGTGCTGGGCTACGAGGCGGCCGAGCTGGAGACCCGCGAAGTCGGGGACAAACTGCTCATCCCAGGGATCGACAGGGAGATAACCGTAGTAGGCGTGCTCAAGCGCTCCGGCACCCAGGACGACGGCACCATCTTCCTGCCGATAACCGCCGTGCAGACCCTGTTCAACCGCAAAGGGCTGCTGACCGGCCTCGGGATAAAAGTTAAAAAGGACGCCGATATCTCGGCGCTCGAGAGCCGGCTCTACGACCTGCCCGACGTGCAGGTGGTGTCCATGGCCCAGGTCAAGACCACCATTATGAACCTGGTCAACAGCGCCAGGGTCATCGTGCTGGGCATAGCCGGCATAGCGCTCATCATAGCGATGGCCGGCGTGATCAATACCATCCTTATGTCGGTCATGGAGCGCTACGCCGAGATAGGCATCCTCAAGAGCATGGGGGCCATGCCGCTCGACGTGTTCAAAATGATCTGGCTGGAGACGGCCATCCTGTGCGGCCTGGGCGGCGGAGCCGGCATAGGCCTGGCTTTCGTGACGGCGCGGCTCTCCGAGGCGGCCGTGCGCTATTTCCTCCCCTACGCCCCCAACGGCGCGCTGGTGGCGCTCGACGGCCGGATAACCGGTTTCGCTTTCCTGCTCATCGTGGCCGGCGGCCTGCTCAGCGGCGTCTACCCGGCCTGGCGCGCCGCGCGGGTGCGCCCCCTGGAAGCCATCCGCATAGAAGGAGAACAATAATATGGCCGACAAACCTTTGATCACAGCCAGGGACCTCAGCAAGATCTACCGGCGCGGCTCGGAAGAGGTGCGGGCCGTGGACGGCGTCAGTTTCGAGGCCGCCGCCGGGGAGATGGTCGCCATCATCGGCCCGTCGGGCTCCGGCAAGACCACGCTGCTCAATATGATCGGCTGCCTGGACAATCCCACTTCGGGCTCTCTGGAAGTCGGCGGGCGGCAGGTGTTCGGCGGAAGGAAGGAGCTTTCGGAGCGGGAGCTGACGCTGATCCGCCGCGAGCTGTTCGGCTATGTGTTCCAGAAGTTCTACCTCATCCCCACCCTGACGGTGGAGGAGAACATCCTGCTGCCGGGGGCTTTTTACCGGTCCCCGTCGGCCAAGGAGGCCCGGGACGTGATGAAGCTGCTCGGCATAGAGCGGCGCTATGATCATCTTCCCGGCGAGCTCTCAGGCGGCGAGATGCAGCGCGTCGCCGTGGCCCGGGCCCTGATAAACAATCCGAAAGTAGTGCTGGCCGACGAGCCTACCGGCAGCCTCGACAGCCGCCGCACGGAAGAGATAAAGGGGATCCTGCGGGACCTGACGCGGCAGGGGATAACGGTGGTCATGGTGACCCATAACCTGGACCTCGCGCGTTCGGCCGACCGGCTGCTGGAGATACGCGACGGCAGGATACACAAGGCGTAGTGCCCGAAGGGCCCTTGAAAAAACGCGTTTAGGAAGCTAGGATATATACGGGGACGGGACCTCTCCCCGAGCAGAGTAGTCAGACAGTTGAGGCCCATGGTGCGAGGGCGGGCCAGTGCGGCCCGCCCCGATTTATTCCCTATATCCTATAATTAAGGCATGTCGAACTCCCGGCTGGCCGCCAGGCTGCTGCCCCTGTTCTGTCTGTTCCTGCAGGCCCCCCTCCGCGCTGAATCCGGCGCGGTTGGTTTTAACTGGTGGCTCAAGGACGGCGCGGCGGTGGTGTCCTCCCCGCTGCGCTGGGACGGAGCGGACTTCGGGAAAGCCGGCCTGGTCGCCGCCGGGGCCGGGCTGTCCTTCTTCTGGCTGGACGACAGGATGGCGGATTATGCGGCCGAGACCCGCCATCACGCGCTGTCCGAACTCGCCGAAAAGGCTGGGTTTCTCGGGGACGGACTCTTCGTAGCCGGGGCTTTCGGGGCGGCTTACGGCTACGGCGCGCTGTCCGGCAGGTCCGGGGTAAAAGAGGCCGCGCTGGTGGGGCTGGAAAGCTGGGCCATCTCCGGGCTTATCGTCGGCGCGGCCAAGATCTCGGTGCGCCGCTACCGTCCTGGAACCGTCTCCGGGGAGCGCCGCGCAAGCGGGCGACACTTCTTCTCGACGGACAGCCTTTCCTTCCCCTCCGGCCATTCGGCCGCTGCTTTTTCCTCGGCCCGGGTGGCCGCCTGGTATTTCAGGGAGAGCCCGGCCGCGCCCTATGTCTGCTACGGCCTGGCCGGGCTGGTGGCCTGGTCCAGGGTCAACGACAGCGAGCACTGGTCCTCCGACGTTTTCATAGGTTCCGTCACCGGCTATTTTGTGGCTGACAAGGTTATAAAGCTCAACGAGGGGCGGCGCGGGGCCGGGACCGTGCTGCTGCCTTTCTACGGCGCGGGCCCCGGCGTGACGGCGCTATACCGGTTCTGACTGGTTACCGGCCGCGTTTCTATTTGATAAAATCAGGTAGGGGTAATTTTAACAGGAACAAAAATATGGCTATATTTATAGAAAAACCTAAACTGGTGCCGGCCTCCGGCAACAGGCCCAAGATCATAGAGGAATACATCGGCCGCGCCAATTCCGGGACCACTACCATCAGCGTGGCGCGCATGGTAAGCCCCGGCGGCTGGGTGGAGCCGCAGCAGGAGCCGCGCTTCACGGAGTACACCCTCGTCCTCAGGGGTACGCTCAAGGTGGAGACCCAAAACGGGACTTTCGACGTAAAGGAAAGACAGGCGATAATAATGGAGCCGGGCGAGCGGGTGAGGTATTCCACCCCGGACCCCGAGGGCGCGGAGTATATAGCCATCTGCCTGCCCGCTTTCTCTTTTGAGACGGTCAGGCGCGACGGCGAGACCAAGAAGCCGTATTGAATATAGCCCGCGCAGAGGACGCAGGCCGCCCCCGGGGCGGCCTTTCCTTTTACGCCATCCTGGAGGGGATTTTTACCGTCCGGCCGGCCACCATGAAGTTCTCCCCGCCGCGGTGGTGCAGCGTCTTGGGGGCCTTTACCGAGGCGTCAGCCCAGGCTTTAACTACCTTGAAGATGAAAAGGTTGTATTTGCCCGCCATGCGCGCGTCGTGCAGCCGGCATTCCAGGCTGGCGTAGCATTCCTTTATCAGCGGCGCTTTTACGGCGGCGGCTTTAACCGGGGTAAGCCCGAAGCGTTCGAATTTATCCGTTTTAGCGCCGGAGACGTTGCCGCAGGCCACAGTCTGCGCGGCTATCTCCAGCGTCGGGATGTTCAGGACGCATTCCCCGGAGGCCTTTACCGTTTTAAAGGTGTGGTTCCGGTCGCTTATCACGCACCCGACCAGCGGCGGGTCGAAGTCTATCATGGTGTGCCAGGACATGGTCATGAGGTTGCTCCGGCCCTTCCACGAAGAGCTGACCAGCACCACGGGACCGGACTCCAGCAGGCTGTAAACTTTGGACAGAGGAAAGGACTTTTTCATAATTCCAAGCATACAATTTTTAACTCCGCTCTTATTTGCCGGGCTCCGCCGGCGCCTGGGTGGTGGCGCCGGTGGTGAGGGCTGGCAGAAGCAGCGCCGGTTTGACGCGCTGGTTGAGCCTGGCCCCGGGGCAGACCGCGGCGGCCGCCCTGGCCGCGGCGGCGTTCTTTTTGAAAGCCGGGTCGATACGGAGCAGCGCGTTGGCCGCCAGAACGCGCATGGGGCAGTCGCGGCTTCTGAGCGCGTCCCGCAGGGCGGGAATGGCCCTGCGCGCCG
Organism: Elusimicrobia bacterium GWB2_63_22; assembly: GCA_001799735.1. Classification (GTDB taxonomy): domain Bacteria; phylum Elusimicrobiota; class Elusimicrobia; order Elusimicrobiales; family UBA9959; genus UBA9959. Next base: position 10,908 of record MGUA01000014.1, read on the forward strand.
CCGGGCCCAGGGCCCCCAGGGCGGAGGCGGCGGACCTGCTGACTTCGGGAGCGGGGTCGTCCAGCGCCGCTATTATTGCGCTCACGCCGGCCCGGCTGCGGCGGGAGAGGCGCTGGAGCGGGAATATAACTGCCGCCCTGAACGCGGGGTCTTTGTCCCCAAGGGCCTCGGCCAGGCGCGCCACGGCCTGCGGCGGGAGCGCCGCCGGGGCGGAGATGGCGTAATTGGCGAGCGCTTCTGCCGCCGCTGTCCGCACGCCGGCGTCCGGGTCTTTAAGGGCGTCGAGCACAGGCTTCGCCGTTTGCGCGGGAGGCGGGAACATCCTCGCTACCACCCGGGCCGCGCCGGCGCGTACAGCAGGGTCCGGGGCTTTAAAGGCGTTGGCAAGCCAGCCCCCCCCGGCGGCCCCCGTTTTCACCAGGGTGATGCAGGCCCAGACGCTTGTCTCCTCTTCCTGAGCCTGCGCGGCCCTGAAGAGGGCGGAGATAAAATTTTCGGGGAACAGCGCCTGGGTCTCGGCCGGGTAGGCGGCCAGGGCGCGCGCGGCGTTGCCGCGCACCGCGGGCTCGGCGTCGTCCAGGGCGGAGGAGAGCGGGATGGCCGCTTCGGGTGACGGAGGGTTCATGCCGGCCAGCACGCCGGCGGCGGCGGCCCTTACTTTGGGATCGGGCGCCCTCAGCGCCGCTCCCAGCCAGCGCCCGGCCGGCGGCCCTATTCTTACCAGGGCGTCCGACACCGCGTGCTTCAGGGCGTCCGTGGAGGTGTGGACGGCTTTGGCCAGGGCAGGCACCGCGCCGTCCGCCGCCGGGCCTATCTCTCCCAGTAGCCGCGCCGAGCGCTCGGCCAGGCCGCGGTCAGCTCCGGCGAGGTTCTGCTGCAGGGCCGGGACGGCTTTTGCGCCGTGCGCGGCCAGTATCCTGCCCGCCTCTTGCCGCAGCGCGGGGTCTGCGCTGCTAAGCGCCTCGGCCAGGGCGGGGATCGCGGCGTCCGTCCCGGCCAGCGCCCGGGCCGCGGTGAAAGCCACCATCGTGTCCGCCCCGGTCAGGGCGGCCATGAGTTCCGGCACCGCCGGGGCCGCGGACTGGCCCAGGTCCTCCAGCGCGGAAGCCGCGTAGAGGTTGTAGGGCGTTCTGCCTCGGGCCAGCACCTTCTTCATTTTTTTGGCGGCCGCCCTGCGGCTGCGCTCGCCGGACCTGAGGACTTCGTCGAGGGCCATGGCCCGCACCTGCGGGTCGTCGCCCGCCAGGCGGCCTGAAAGGCCGGCGCAGGCCGACAGCAGCAGCGCTGCCGGCAGCAGGGCCGTTAAAAATAACGGTAAGCGGGGTGTGCGGTCTCTCACGGTGTAAATATACAACTTTTTCAGGCGGGTTCGCTCCCGGCCTCTATAGATAAAAAACCGGGCCCGGGGAGTTCTCCCCGGGCCCGTATCTTAAGCCTTGGCCGTCCTGCGCTTAGTCGAAGGTCATGCCCCTGCCGGGCATCGCCTCTACCGGCTGAATCTCGCTCGAATCCACGTTCTGTATCTGCACCGCGCCCTTCTCCCCCAGGCCCAGGAACAGCATGACCCGGTCCAGGAAGCCCTGCTTGGTGATGAAGGACGAGAGAGTGCCGATCTTGGTCACGTCCTCGCCGCGGCCGCCGGTCTGCTCGTAGGTGGCCATGGTGGTGCAGCCGGCGGGGCTGTCGAGGAAGTCCTCGTCGCCGCGCACCAGGATGCCTTCTATCTTCTTGGTCCTCGCGTTGAAGACGGGCGAGCCGGAGTTGCCGCCGAAGGTGTCCAGGTCGGCCACGAAGTAGTCTACCTTGGAGTAGTCGCGCACGGTGGCGCCTGCGGCTACCTTGAGGGGCAGGCCCACAGGGTGCCCGATCACGAAGATACCGTCGCCGTTCTTAAGGGTGTTGCCGCGGCTGATGGGCAGGGGCCGGTGGCCGGTGACCTTGCGGTCCAGCTGTACCAGCGCGTAGTCGGCGCCGAGGTTCTGGCCGGAGGGATTGGCCGAGCCGGGCTCGCCGCCCAGGAAGCGCTTTATGATCTTGGCGCAGCCGTAGACCTCGCTGGCGGCCATGGTGGTCACGGCCTCGCCCCCTTCCTGCTTGACGGCGTAGCCGAAGACGAATTTGGTTTCTTTGCACTGCGTCTCGTTCTTAACGCAGTGGCCGGCCGTCATCACTACATCCTCTCCCACAAGGGAGCCGGAGCAAAAGGCGCCGATGGGCTGCTCGCGGAATTTTTCCCCAGGGCAGAGGTTAAGGCGGTCGCCGAAGTTCATGGTCTTCAGCTTAACGCCCCCGGACGTAGCCTCCACAGAGGCGGCTTTCCAGAGGGAGACCACCGAGTTGGAAATGGTCTGCATCTCGGCTGAGGCGGCGAAAAAGTCCAGGCGGTTGTCGTCGCCGTAGATGCTCTTGCCGTCGGACGCGAAGGAGAGCGCGGGCAGTATCAGCAGGGCGGCCGCCGCGTTCAATGTGGTCTTCATAAGATTTTTCATAACTCCTCCAGTAAACCGCGATTAACTTCCGCTATGTTATACCGTACGAGTTGACGAATGTCAATAGCCAGTAGGCCTAGCTCTTTGGATCCATAAGGCCCAGGAGTGGGATAGGCCTTTCGGGTAAAACTAGATCCAGGCCAGGTAGAGCTGCACCGTGTGTGCGTCCACGGCGCGGAAGGTTATATAGGAGGTAACTATAATTATAAGGATCGCGGCGTAGCGGAAAGCCAGGCCTGGGACCCTGCCGGGCATGGGCCAGGAGCCTTCTTCCCAGGTAGCCCCGCCCCTGAGGGCCGCCGAGAGGCTGTAGAGGGAGTAAGCCTGCAGGGCGAAGACGGAAAAGAAAGGGTAGGCGAACAGGGGCAGGCCGAAAAGTTGCGGCCCGGCGCTGACTTTAGCGTGATAGCCCCATTGCGCCCCGGCGGCCCCGTTCCAGAGGCTCCAGAGCAGGCCGGCGGCCAGGCCGGCCAGCGCGAGGCGCAGGGTTTTGCCCGGCAGCCCCCCCTCCCATTCGCGCAGCAGCGAGGGCAGGCCCAGGCTGTAGGTGAGAGGTTCGGCCAGAAAAAAGAAGGCTGCCCAGACCAGGGGCCAGAGGGTGCCGGGCGCGGCCAGCGGCAGCAGCAGGAGCAGGGCGCCTACGGCCAGGAAAGTCCTGAGCAGGCGCGGCGTGACTTTGAGGGGCCTGGTCCGGAGGCCGCGGAACAGGCCGGCGACCCGCAGCAGTTCAGCGGTGACGAAGAGCGAGGGCAGGAAGGCGGCCCAGGCGAAAGCGAAGCCCGTCCAGCGGGTGGAGAGGGTCGAGGGCTGGTTGATGTAGTACCAGGCGCCGAGCCTGAGGTTGAGCAGCTCGAACAGGCAGCTGAAGGCCAGGGACCAGAGGGCCAGCGCGGCGAACTCCCCGGTGCGCGACACCGCCGGGGAGGAGCCGCTGAAGCGGTAGACGGCGTTGTCTACGAAGAGTATGTAGGCCCACGCGGCGAAGGCGAAGAACTGGTTATGCAGCGGCTCCAGCGCCAGGTACCTGCCGGCGTAGCCGAACAGCGTAAGGAGCACAGCGGCGTAGAGGAACAGCTTCAGTTTTGAATCTTCACCGAACATAAAGGAATGATAGCAAACGGAGGGCCGCGGAAAACGCCCGGCGCTTCCCGCGGCCCTCCCTGGTTCAGAAGTCGAACTTGTAGCCTTTCAGGCCTAGCTCGTCGCGCATGGCGAGGATCTCGCCCTGGGTTTCCTTGTTGAGCGGCACGCCCCGGTCCTTGCGGTACAGCCAGGCCAGGTGCTCTTTCTCTCCCGCGGTGTAGATGCGCTTGGCGCCGGGCATTTTCTTGGAGGCGCGCAGCTCGCGCAGGATATTCCCGGCGGTCTTCTTGAACGAGCCCAGCGGCACGAAGTGCCCGATGTCTATGGCCAGGAAGAAATGGCCGAGCGGGTAGGGTATCTTTTTGCCGTTCTTGTCGACGCCGAGCAGCGCCTTCATGTAGGCGCCCTGCTGCAGCGCGGCCGACAGGATCTCCACTACCGTGCAGTAGCCGTAGCCTTTGTAGCCGGCCAGCTCTTCGCCGATGCCGCCCAGCGGCACCAGGGCGGCGGTGCCCGCCACCAGGTCCTTCAGGACGGCCCGGGAATCGGTCTTGGAGTTGCCCTTCTCGTCGATCACCCAGCCCTTGGGCATCTTCTTGCCGAGTTTGGCGTAGACCTCGATCTTGCCGCGCTGCGTGATGGGCGTGGCGCAGTCCAGCAGGAACGGGAATTTCTCGTCGGTCGGGATGGCGAACGTGAGCGGGTTGGTGCCCATCATGTTCTCCACGCCGAAGGTGGGCGCCACCGACGGCCTGGCGTTGGTGCCGGTGATGCCGATCATGCCGGCCTTGGAGGCCAGCATCGCGTGGTAGCCGGCTATGCCGTAATGGGTGGAGTTGCGCACGGCCGTCATGCCTAGGCCGAACTTTTTGGCCTTCTTCACGGCCAGCTCCATGGCGCGCTTGGCGATGTAGTGGCCCATGCCGTTATGCCCGTCGATGACCGCGGTGGTCGGGGTCTCGCGGACCACTTCGAACTTTGTTTTGGGCAGCTGTACGCCCTGCTTGATCCGGTCGTAGTAGATCGGCTTCAGGCGCGAGGCGCCGTGAGAGTCGATGCCCAGCTTGTCAGCGGTTATCAGCACCTCGGCGCAGACCGCGGCCTCGGCCGCCGGCACGCCTATGCCCTTGAAGACGTCGCGCATGAAGCGCTCCATCACTTCGAACTTTACCCACTTTGCACCTTTCTCTATTTCCATTTTGTTTTCCTCCGTAAAGTTATGCGCGTCTTTCCGCCGGCAGGTCCGCTTCCAGCAGGCCGGCCAACGCGGCCGCGGCGCCCAGCCCGTCGGGAATGGCGGCTTTGACGAACCCGTCCGCCATGGCGGCGGCCTTCTCCGGTTCGCCGGCCAGGTCCCGCAGCGCCGCAGCCAGGCGGGCGTCGAAATCGTGGCCTTCCTCCAGGCAAAGGGCCGCCCCGTGCCCGGCCAGCGCCAGCGCGTTGAAACGCTGGTGGTCGCCCGCCGAAGACGGCAGCGGCACCAGGATAGAGGGCTTTTTAAGCTGCGCCAATTCGGCCACCGTGCTCGCGCCGGAGCGGGAGATCACCAGGTCCGCCGCCGCGTACAGCAGCGGCATGTCCTCGCGGTAGTCGAAGAGGGCGAGGCCGGGCGCGCCCTCCAGCCCGGCCGCGGCGTAGGCGGCCTTCACCTCCCCGAAATTCTTCCGGCCGGCTATGTGCAGGGACTGTACGTCCCCCTTGAGAGTTTTCAAAGCGCTGACAAAAGCCGCGTTGAGGCGCCTGGCGCCCTGGCTGCCGCCGAACGCCAGCACCGTGAACTTGTCCTCCTGCAGGCCCAGCGCCCTGCGCGCTGCAGCCTTGCCCGGCAGCGCGGCGAAGCCGCCGCGTATCGGCGTGCCGGCCAGCACGGATCTGGTAGGGAAAGGGTTGCCGGGCACCGGCAGGCCCAGCGCCGCCCGGCGGCAGAAGAAGCCGGCGAGGTAATTGCCCAGCCCGAACTTGGCGTTGGATTCGTGGATGTAGACCGGGACTCCGGCCAGGCGCGCGGCCAGTATGGCGGGGAAGGCCACATAGCTGCCGGTGCCTACTACCGCGTCGGGGCGGAAATCCTTCATTACCCGGCTGGCCAGGCGCAGGGAGGCGAAGAACTTGAACCAGAACGCCAGGTGGGAGAGCGGGTTAAACGTCCGGGGCAGGGAGACCATGTCCAGCTCGGCGTAGGGGAAGTCGGCGTCCTCGAGGGCGGGCCGGGCGATATCTTCTTTTTTTACCAGGAAGAGGGTCTGCCAGCCCCGCGCGCGCAGCTCCTCCGCCAGCGCGAAACCGGGGTAGAAATGCCCCCCCGTGCCGCCGGAGGCTATGACCGCGCGCTTGTTCTCTACCATTTCTGGGTGCTCCTGTGGGCCGAGATGTTGAGTATCAGGCCCACCATTATCATGGAAGCCCAGATAGAAGAGCCGCCGTAGGAAAAGAACGGCAGCGGGATGCCTTTGGTGGGCATCAGGCCTATGGCCATGCCCATATTAAAGAAGGCCTGCAGGGCTATCGCCAGCGTAAGGCCGAGGGCCGCCAGCGCCGTGTACATGCTGGGGGCGTTGCGGGCGATGCGCGCGCCTTTCACGAGCAGCGCCGTGAAGAGCCCCAGTATTATCAGGCCGCCTATCAGGCCCAGCTCTTCGGCGACCACGGGGAAGATGAAGTCGGTATGCGGTTCGGGGAGGTACATGAGCTTCAGCTTGGAGGCGCCGGGCCCTTTGCCCAGCCAGCCGCCGGAACCTACCGCGAGCAGGGACTGCACCAGCTGGTAGCCGGTGCCGGCGGCGTCGTCCCACGGCGAGAGAAAATTCTTGAGGCGGGCAATGCGGTAAGGCTTGCGGATGAGCTCCTCTATGATTATCGGTATCACCAGCGCGAACGGCGCGAAAATATAGCGGACCTTTACCCCGGCCGCGAAATAGATCCCCATCATCACCACGAACAGCAGCGCCGGCGTGCCGAGGTCCGGCTCGGCGGCTATCAGGGCGAACATGATCATCGCCGCAACGAAAGGCTTGAGCAGCTGCCGCCAGTCGGCCTGGAGGCGGCTGGCGTTGCGGTCGAAGAAATCGGCCAGGTAAAGGATCAGCACCGGTTTGGCGAACTCGCTCATCTGCAGCTTCATGAAGCCGAGCGGGATCCAGCGCCGCACGTGCGCCACCGGCGGCATCAGCAGCGTGACGCCGAGCAGCGCCAGCGTCGCCAGGAACAGGGGCTTGATATATGGCCGCAACTTCTCCAGGTCCAGCCTGGCGGCCAGGGCCATCAGCCCGAAGCCGGTTATGATGTAGAGCGCCTGTTTCTTGGCGTAGAAGGACGAGGCCAGGCCTTTGTTGACGGCGTAGAGCGCGCTCGCCGAGAAGAGCGAGACCAGGCCGATCATCAGCAGGAAGACCACGATGAAGAAGAACGGATAGTCCACGAACTTCAGGCTGCGGTTGGCTATCACGTTATAGGCCAGTTTCTGGCGCTTGGAGGAAAAGTCCATGGGTGAGTTCAGGCCTTCTTCCAGCCCTTGAGCGTTTTAACGAAAGCCTTGAACTTGCGGCCCCGGTCCTCGAAATCCCTGAACTGGTCGAAAGAGGCGCAGGACGGGGAGAAGAGGGCGAGGTCGCCTTTCCCGGCGAGTTCAAGGATCTCGCGGCAGGCGTTCTCCATGGTGAGGGCCGTGATCAGCGGGGCGGCGCCGACGAGCTCCGCCTCGATCTTCGGCGCGTCCTCGCCGATGGTCAGCACGCCCTTCACGCTTCTCCGGATCAGCGGGAGCAGCGGGGCGTACGGCAGCCCCTTGCCCTGGCCGCCGAGGATGAGCCAGACGTTCTTTTTTTTGCCGAGGGCCTTGAGGGCCACCACCGTGGAATCCACGTTGGTGCCTTTTGAATCGTTGACGAAAGCGACGCCCCGGACGGAGCCGGCCGGCTCTATGCGGTGCTCCACGCCCTTGAAGGAGGCGAAGGCCTTCCTGACGTCGGCCGGGCTTGCGCCGCTCTCGAGCGCCATCAGGGCCGCGCACATGGCGTTCTCCAGGTTGTGCGCCCCGGGCAGGGCCGGCGGCTTCAGCGCGACCTTGCCCTTGCCTTTACGGAAAACTATCCGCCCTCCTTCGGCCCAGGCCGAAAGTTTCCCCCCTTTGCGGGCGGAAGAGAAGAAGAGGGTCTGCGACGGGCAGCGAGCTGCCAGGTCGCGGCAATACTTGTCTTCGTAGTTGAAGACGCAGCAGGCGGCCTTGTCCTGGAACTTGAACACCCGTTCCTTGGCCTTCACGTAGGCGGCCATGCTCCCGTGGTGGTCCAGGTGGTCCGGGGTTATATTGAGGATGCAGGCGGCGGCGGGTTTGAGGTGGACGCTGTCCTCGAGCTGGTAGCTGGAGACTTCCATTACCACGGCGTCGTCCTTGCCGGCCCGGGCCGCCACTTCGGCCGCCGGCGTGCCGACGTTGCCGCAGACCAGCGCGCGGCCCTTGCCGCGCAGGGCCGCCTTCATTATCTCTCCGAGCAGGACGGTGGTGGTGGTCTTGCCGTTGGTGCCTGTGACCGCGAGGAGCCGGCCTTTGGAGAAAGCCAGGGCCGTCTCTATCTCGCTGAAGACGGGGATCTTGTTCTTTTTGAGGGCCTTGATGAGGGGGTTGGCGTGGGACATGCCCGGGCTCTTTACAGCGAAGCCGCAGGCGAAGGCGGCCTTGCCGTGCCCGCCCGTCTCCACTTTGACTTTCCGCGAGAGGGCTTTCAGGCGGTCCCTGACGTCGGCCGCGCCCCTGGACTCGGTCAGCAGCACGTCGAAGCCTTTGGCCGCCAGCAGGTTGGCGCAGGCCACGCCGGATTTGCCGGCGCCTATGACGAGCGCCCTTTTCCCTTTGAAATTTTCAGGTATGAACATGGTCCTTCCTTAGCGTATCTTCAGCGAGGCCAGCGCTATGAGCATCAGCATGATGCCCGCTATCCAGAAGCGCACCGTCACCTTGGACTCGGCTATGCCCTTGAGCTCGAAGTGGTGGTGGATCGGCGCCATCAGGAAGATGCGGCGCTTGTTGCGCAGTTTGAAGGAGCCCATCTGCAGGATGACGGACAGCGTCTCCAGCAGGAAGATGCCGCCGGCTATGGGCAGCAGCAGCTCCTGCTTGACGCAGATGGCCGCCGTGCCGATGGTGCCGCCGAGGAACAGGGAGCTGGTGTCGCCCATGAACACTTCCGCCGGGTGCGCGTTATACCACAGGAAGCCGAGGCAGGAGCCGATCATGGCGGCCAGGAACACGGCGATCTCGCCGGCGCCTTCGACGTAGATGAGCTTAAGGTAGGAGGCCCACTTCACGTTGCCGGCCGAGTAGGCGAAGATGGCGAAGGTCAGCGCCGTGAAGACGATGGAGCCGGCCGCCAGGCCGTCGAGCCCGTCGGTGAGGTTGACCGCGTTGGAGGAGCCGATGATGACCACCATGGCCAGCGCGGCGTAGAGGAAGCCCAGGTTGAGGAAGATCTCCTTGGTGTAGGGAATCGAGATGGCGTTGGTGAACTGGCCGTTGGGCGGGTAGGCGGCTAGGTAGCCGACCACTACGATAGCGGTGAAGATCTGCAGCGTGAACTTGAAGACGGAGGAGGCGCCCTTGGGGTTCTTCCGGACTAGCTTGGTGTAGTCGTCCATCCAGCCGGTGAACGCGAGGACCACGGTGGTGAACAGCAGCAGGAGGATGAAGCGGTTGTCCATCTGCGCCCAGAGGGCGGTGGTGACGACCAGCGTAAGGAAGATCAGCAGGCCGCCCATGGTGGTGGTGCCCTGCTTGGCGAGGTGGCTCTGGGGGCCGTCGGTGCGCTGGATCTGGCCTATCTTGTAGGTGCGCAGCTTGGCTATCAGCCAGGGGCCGATGGCCAGGCTCAGCAGGAAAGAGGTGATAACAGCGCCGCCGGCGCGGAAGGTGATGTACTGGAAGACGTTGAGCGGGCTGAAAAAGTCCTTGAGGTAATGCGCGTAGTAAAGCATAGTCTCCTTGTCTCGCGTTCAGGCGGCCCCGCCGCCCTGTATATTTATATTTTATTATTTTTATAGCGGGTTGTGCGCTTTCCCCAAAGGCCTACCGGGCAAAGGCCCTTTTTGCTCATGCGCCGTTCCCCCCCGGGCGCTTATAATATAACTGTGACAAACTATCGCTTCGCCCCCCTCCTGGCCGTCTCATCGCTGTTTTTAGCCTGCCCCGCGCGCGCTCAAGAGCTTGAAAGGCTCGCCGCGGCCGACCTGCCCGCGGTCGAGCTTCCGGCCGCCGCGCAGCCGGACCGCGCCGGCGTTAAAGAGTGGACCGTGCTCATTTACGTCAGCGCCCGCAATAATCTGGGGCTGGAAGCTATCAAGGACGTCAACGAGATGGAGGCCGCCGGCTCCACCGACCGGGTGAACGTGGTGGTGGAGATGGCCCGCATAGTGACCAAGCCCGACTTTAACCCTTTCTCCAGCGTGCAGGAGCCGACACTCCCGCAGGCGGACTGGACGGGGTCGCGCCGCTTCCTGATCAAAAAAGACGCAGACGCGCTTACCATCACCTCCCCGGTGCTGGCGCATTTCCCCGACGCTGACATGGGCGATTGGCGGCACCTGGCGGAGTTCATAGCCTGGGGCAAGGCCAATTACCCGGCGAAAAAATACCTGCTGGTGGTGGGCGGGCACGGCAGCGGCTGGCGCGGGGTAAAACCGCCCGCCGGGGCGGCCAAGGGCATCTCCTACGACGAGCCTTCCGGCAATCATATTTCACCGGCGGAGCTGGCCCAGGCCATAAAGACCGGCGGCGGCGTTAACGTTTACGCCTCCGACGCCTGCCTGATGCAGACGGTGGAGGTGGTCTACGATCTGAAAGACTCCGCGGAATACGTGGTGGGTTCGCAGGAGACCACGCCGGGCAGCGGCTGGAACTACGAGGTCTTCCTGAAGGCGCTGGCGGCCAACCCGGGGGACTCTTTCTCTGCGGCGCAGGCCATAATGAAAGGTTTTTCGGAGTTCTACGGCGCGCAGAAGAAGTCGGTGACCATGTCGATAGTGCGGCCGGCCATGGCGGCAGGGCTGGGAGAGCGGATGGATAAGTTCGCGCGGCTGGTGGCGGCCTCCCCCGCGGACATGAAGCTTTACCATGACAAAAAGTTCGGCCTGCGCTCCTTCGACGACGAGGACGCGCGCGACCTGTACCAGCTGATGAAGCTTTATTTCGACAATTCCCCCACCCCCGCGGTGCGGGCGGCGGCGAAGGATGTTATCGTGTTCCTGGCGGAGAAAGTGGTGCTCCGCAACGACGCGGTAGGCTACAAGTCCAAGGACGCCAACGGGCTCTCGGCGTATTTCCCGATCTTCTACATGAATTACAAGCCCAAGTACGAACACCTCACCTTCTCCCGCGCCACCTACTGGGACGAAATGGTGAAGGCCGTGGTGGAATCCAAGAAGTAGTCGGTCTCCGGCCGTCCGGGGTCTCGCCCCGTGAACCCCGGCTGACTGCAGGGGAACCGTTGCGCGGTTCCCCCCCGCCTTTCGGAAACTTATGGCGGGGCCCCCCTTCCATAAGTTTCCGAA
>MGUA01000014.1:22036-71539 GCA_001799735.1 Elusimicrobia bacterium GWB2_63_22
TGTTTTATGGCGCGCGCGTCTTACTGCAGGCCTTCGAGGATGCGTTCGAATTTCATGGAGCGGGAGGCTTTTATCAGGAAAGAGCCGCGGCCGGTTTTAATGAGGTCGCGGGCCTCGTCTATCCAGCCGTCGAGGGTTTCAGCGTAGACCACGGCATTTCCGCCGGCGGCCAGGTAGGCCTCCACGGCGGGTTTCATCTCGGGGCCGGCGAGGAACACTCTTTCGGCGCAGGTGTGCGCCAGCGCGGCTCCGAGGTCCCGGTGGTAATGGGCGGAGTGCTGGCCCAGCTCCTTCATGTCGCCCAGCATGACGTAGAGGGGCTTGTCTTTGGCGCACAGTTCTTTGAGCGCCGAGGCCATGGACTGGGGGTTGGCGTTGTAGGCGTCCAGGATGATCAGCGCGCCGCCGAGTTTGAACTCCTGCAGGCGCATGGGCGGGGGCGTGTAATTCTCCAGGCCCTGGGTTATAGCGTGGAAATCCAGGCCCGAGGCCAGGGCGGCGGCGGCGGCCGCCGCGGCGTTGTAGTAGTTGTGCCCGCCGGCGTGGGGCAGGCGGATCTCGTGCAGTTTGTCGCAGTACTCCAGGTGCAGGTGGTCGCTGTCCATTATGCGCAGGTCCGCCCCTGGGTCGCGGCCGAAAGTCAATTTCTTCAGGTCACGGCCGTTGAGGCGGGAGAGGTAGCGGTCGTCGTAATTGTAAACCAGGGTGCCGCCGGGGGCCAGGCAGGAGGCCAGCTCGGTCTTGGTGTCGAAGATGGTTTCGAGGCTGCCGAAATACTGTAGATGCGACGGGCCGATGTTAGTGATAATCCCGACGGTGGGCCGGGCTACCTCTCCTATCTCCTTTATGTCCCCCCGGCGCGAGGCGCCGAGCTCGAAGACGCCGAATTTATGCGCGCCGCCGAGTTCCAGCAGGGAGAGCGGCAGCCCGAACTGGTTGTTGAGGTTGCCGGCGTTGGAGCAGGTCTCCCCCGCCGCCGAGAAGATGCTCCTGAGCATTTCCTTGGTGGTGCTCTTGCCGTTGGAGCCGGTTATGGCGACCAGCGGTATCTGCCAGCGCTGGCGGTGCCAGGCGGCCAGGTCCTGCAGGGCTTTGAGCGTATCCTTGACCGTCACTACCGCCGGGGGCAGCTCTTTGGCGGCTCCGGCGGCGTCCTCTCTGGCCAGCCAGCCGCTCACGCCCACCGGCACGGTCTGCGGCAGAAAGTCGTGCGCGTCGTAGGAGGCGCCTTTGAGGGCCCAGAAGAAATCCCCCGCCCTCAGCCGGCGGGTGTCGGTTACGAACTCGTCGAACCGGGCGGCGGGGTTTCCCTTGAGGAGCCGGCCGTTGACGGCTTTGGCTAGCGTGGCCAGGTCTATGCCTAGTTTCATGAGGTCTTCTTCCTTATCGCGGCGGCGGCGGTTTCCGCGTCGCTGAAATGTATGGTGCTGTCCTTGAGGATCTGGTAAGTCTCATGGCCCTTGCCGGCTATCAGCACGATGTCGCCCTTGGCGGCCTGCGCCACCGCGGCTTCTATGGCGTGCCGCCGGTCAGGGATAATTTCGAAATTGGTGAACTTGTCGACGATGCCTTTCTCTATGTCGTCGATGATGGCCATCGGGTCCTCGCTGCGCGGGTTGTCGCTGGTGACTATGGCCAGGTCGCTGAGCGCGCAGGCCACGGCTCCCATCGGCGCGCGCTTGGTGCGGTCCCTGTCCCCGCCGCAGCCGAACACCGTGATGATGCGGCGGTGCGGCATCAGCCCCAGGCCGGACAGCACGTTCTCAAGGGAGGCGTCGGTATGCGCGTAGTCCACGAAAACGGTGAAATCCTGGCCGGCGTCCACGCGCTGCAGGCGTCCCGGCACATTGGCCAGGGCTCCGGCCCCGCCGGCAGCGGCCCGCGCGTCCACGCCGCCGCCGGCGGCCGCCGCTATGGCGGCCAGCGCGTTGTAGACGTTGTGCCGGCCGAGCAGGTTCAGCCTTACCGGGATCTCGCCGGCCGGTGTCTTGAGCGTAAAGCGGGTCATGTCGGCCAGTATCTCCACGTCCGCGGCGCGGAAATCGGCCTCGTTCTCTATGCCGAAGGTGACTGTCCTGACCCGGCCAGCCAGCTTTTTAAGCAGCCACGGAGCGCGCTCGTCGTCGGCGTTGATGACGGCGTACTTGTCCTTCTTGGGCGAGCGCTCCAGCAGGTCGAAAAGGCGGGCCTTGGCCAGGAAGTAGCTCTCCCTGTCCTTGTGGAAATCCAGGTGGTCGCGCTGCAGGTTGGTGAAGACCGCGCAGTCGAAGTCCACGTCCTCCACGCGGCCGAGGGCCAGCGCGTGGGAAGAAACCTCCATAACCACCGACGAGGCGCCCGCGGCCGCCATGCCGGCCAGGAGTTCCTGGAGGGTATGGGCCAGCGGCGTAGTGTTGGCGGCGGCGGCTATGACTTTTCCCCCGACGCGGTAATCTATGGTGCCGATCACCCCGGGGGACAGCCCTTGCCCCAACAGTATGTTCTCCAGCAGGTAGGCGGTGGTGGTTTTGCCCTTGGTGCCGGTGATGCCGTAAACTTTCAGCCTGCTGGAGGGATGCCCGTGGAAATTGGCGGCAGCTTTAGAGAGGGCGCGGTTCAGGTCGGGCGCCGTCAGGAACGCCGCGTGCGGGAAGGCGGACGCCGTCTCCGGGGGCACCGGCGCGGCCGTTATTACCGCCGCCGCGCCCCGTTCCAGGGCCTGTCGTATGAACAGGCTGCCGTCGGTCCGGGCGCCGGGCAGCGCGAAGAACAGCGAGCCGGGGCCGGCCAGGCGCGAGTCGTTTAGAACGGAGGAGACTACCGGGTCGCGGCCTTCAACGGCCGTTCCGGACCCTTCGAGTACCTTTGAAAGTTTCATCCTGTAAATAATAGTAAATTAGGCGGCGGGGTCCGCAAGGCGGATCAGTCGGAAATGCGCGCGGTCTGCGGCGCGCTTTTATGGGGTATGGGGGCGTCGGGCTTGATGCCCTTGAGGGTGATGATCTTCTTGGCGATCTCCTGGAAAGCCGGGGCGGCGGTCTCGCCGCCGTAGGTGAGGCCCTTGGGGTTGTCGAGCACCACCAGGATGGTGTACTGCGGCTCGGGGACCGGGAAGAAGCCCGCGAAAGAGGCGACGTTCTTGCCGGTGAGGTACTTGCCGGTGCGCGGGTCTATCTTTTTGGAGGTGCCGGTCTTGCCGGCTATGGAGTAGCCGGGCACGGCGGCGTTCTTGCCGGTGCCCTTCTCCACGACGTTGCGCAGTATGCGCTTCACCCGGCCGGAGATCCCCGGGGGTATGGCCTGGCGTATCACGGCCGGCGCGTGGTGGAAGATCTCTTCGCCCTCGTGATCGGTTATCCTCTCCACGAGGCGCGGCTCATAGAGCTTGCCGCCGTTGGCCAGCGCGGAGTAGGCGTTGAGCACCTGCAGCGGGGTGGCCGCGATGCCGTGCCCGTAGGAGCCGACGGCCAGGTCTATCTGCTTGAAGCGCTCCAGCGGGCGCAGCAGGCCGGCGGATTCGCCGTAGAAACCGAGCCCGGACTTGGAGCCGAAGCCGAAGGCCTTGGTGTAGAGGTAGAAATCTTTGACGCCGAGCTTTAGCCCGATCTTGGCGGTGCCTATATTGGAGGAGCGCTCTATCACTTCGGAGAGGGTCAGGGTGTGCTCCGGCTCGTGGTCATGCAGGGTGATGCGGCTGCTGAAGGCCCAGGCGCCCTTCTCGCAGTAGTAGGTGTCCCGCTCGCTGGCTATGCCGGTGTCCAGGGCCGCGGCCAGGGTAATGGCTTTAAAGGTGGAGCCGGGCTCGTAGACCCACTCCACGGTCTCTATGCGCTCTACGTCCATCGGCCACGAGGCCATGGCCAGGATGCGGCCGCTTTGCGGGTCCTGCACCAGCGCCATGCCCAGCTCCGCCCTGCTCTTTTCCGTGATCCGCTGTATCGCCTCCTGGGCGAAATACTGGATGTTCTTGTCTATGGTGAGGTGCAGGTCGCGCGGCTTGGCCTCTTTCTCGCGCCTGTCCTCGAAGATGACCCGCCCGGCGGCGTCGCGCACCACTTCCCGTTTGCTGACCTTGCCGCTGAGCACCTTGTCGTAGAGCAGTTCTATGCCGGTGAGGCCCTTGTCCGTGCGCGTGACGCCTATGATCTGGCGGGCGATGTCGCCGGCGGGGTAGTAGCGGCTCTGCGACGGCTCCAGGGTGACGCCCTTGAGCTTAAGGGCCTTTACCGCCTCGAAGGCGTCGCGGTCGAGACCCTTCTTTACGGGGACGAAGTTCTTGTTTTTTCGGAATTTGTCGCGGAAGGAGCGCGGCAGGGAGAGGACGCGGGTGAGCTCGGCCACCGCGCGCTCGGGCTCGGTCAGGTCTTTCTTGAACAAGCCGGCTTCCCAGGTGACTATGGATTCGGCCAGCAGTTCCCCGCCGGCGCCGAAGATCCGGCCCCTGGGGCCGATCTCCGACACGGTACGGTTGAATTCCTTAGAAGCGGTCTCTGAAAGATTTTCGTGCCGGACGGTCTGCAGCCAGAAAAGCCGGGCGCCAATCATCAAAACCGGAAGACCGGCTAAGACGGCGCAGGTGTGAATTCTTGTAATTAAGGTTTTTGCTATCATGGGCGGCCGCCACCGCGGCGAAGCCGGTCTCCCCAAGGACGGGGATCCTGTCGAACAGTTCTTTGAAGTTGCTTATCTCAGACATCCGTCTCCCCCGGGCCGGGTTTCGGCCCCGCGGGTCCGGGCCGGTTACGACGCCTTATTCAGCCTGAACAGCCTTGCCAGCCAGCCCCTGCCCGCAGTTTTAGCGGCGGGCGTGCCGTCAAGCATGACGACCGCGCCCGGTTCCGGATAGACCATGCCGAGCTTTACGGCCTCGGCTTCCAGTTTCTCCGGGGACAAGGAGATGCGTATTTCCTTCTTCAGGTAGGTGTTGGCGCTTTCGAGATCCTTGATCTCTCTTCGGAGTTTTTCGATGTTGTAGCCCAGCTTGACGGCCTGCACGTTCTCCCAGGCGAACAGGAAGAAAACCGCGCATAGGCCGCCTATGATACCAAGCCTGTAGTTCCTCGTCCTCTTAAGCATTACAGTAGCCCCTTGTTGCGTTATTCCATGCTGAAAAGCTCGATGCGCTTTATGCCGTGCTTCTCCCACAGGTAGAAGATCTTGGTCGGAGACATGGCCGACTTAAGACCGTTGAACTTGCTGCGCGCGGCCCGGCCGTGCAGCATCTTGTTGAACTTCGCCCCCACTTTCAGGATGTTCTCGGGATACATATGCCCTCCTTAACTCACAGCTTCTCTATTACCCTCAGTTTCGCGCTGCGCGCCCTCTTGTTCGAGGCTATCTCCTCGTCGGAAGGCTTCACCGGCTTCCGCGTCACGGGCTCCCAACCGCCCATCTTGGCCATGATGCGGAAAGTCTCTTTTACTATGCGGTCCTCCAGGGAGTGGAAGGTGATGATGCCCATCCGCGCCCCGGGTTTCAGCAGCGGCATGATCTTCTGGATGCCGCGGGTGAGATTGTCGAATTCGTAGTTGACCGCCACGCGGAGTGCCAGGAAGGTCTTGGTGGCGGGGTGGATCTTCTCCCCCCGGGCCGGGGCGACGCGCTCTATGAGCGAGCTCAGCTCGGCGGTGGTCTCGAAGGGCTTCACCCTGCGGTCCTCGAGGATGGCGCGCGTGATGCGGCCGGAGTGGCGCTCGCCGCAGACGCGGATGAGGTGCTCTATCTGCTCGTAGGGCCACTGGTTGATGATCGTGTAGGCCGTCAGCGGGTTGTCCGGGTTGATGCGCATGTCCAGCGGCCCGTCGTGCTTGAGGCTGAAGCCGCGCGAAGGCTTGTCGAAATGCAGCGAGGAGATGCCCAGGTCGAACAGCGCCCCGGAGATGGAGCGGATGCCTTCGCGGGCGGTGATCTCGTCTATGTTGGCGAAGTTGCCCTGGGCGATCTTGACGCGGTCGCCGAAGGGCTTGAGATTGTTGGCGGCGACGCCGGCCATTTCCGGGTCCCAGTCTATGCCGAGGACGCTGGCCTCGGGCGGCAGGGCCTCCAGCAGGCGCGCGGTATGGCCGCCCATGCCCAGCGTGGCGTCAACGTAGGTCCCTTTCTTTTCGGTTATCAGCAGGTTCACCACTTCTTCGGCCAGCACCGAAACGTGCGTATATTCGGTCATAGGTCGAAGATCTTGCTGAATTTCTCTAAAGAAGGTTCCATGGTGTCTTTTTTGTATTTGGACCAAGCCTGCGCATCCCATATTTCCGCCTTGTTCCCCACGCCCCTTATCAGTACGTCTTTTTTCAGTGAGGCGTAAATCTTCTGATTCTGGGGTATCAGTATCCTGCCCTGGTCGTCCAGCTGGGCGTCCGCCGCGTTGCCGAAGAAGTAGCGCTTGAAAGCCCGCTCCTCTTCCTTGTTCTCGGACTTGAAGATCTCCATGTTATTGGCGATCAGTTCTTCCCATTTGGACGGCAGGAAAATGTAGAGGCAGCGGTCCAGGCCGATGCTGAGCATGAAATAGTTCTTGTCTTCCTTGCGGAGCTCCTCGCGGAAACGCGACGGAATGAAGACGCGCCCTTTGGCGTCCATCGCGTATGAATATTCTCCGTACAGTGAGCTCATAATAAAAACTTTTTCTTTGCGCTTATCCAGTATACAACATTATTAACCACAAAAAAACACTGTTCACCACTTTCCACCACTTGAGTTATTAGTATATAGCATGCCCCCCCCCTTGTCAATACCTTGGGGAAAAAGAGATTGTTTTAACGGTACTTTTTGCGTTCTGGGGAGGGAGGGAAAGCGTGAAAACAGGGGTTGATTTCGGTCAACCCCTATATATAGGAATATATATTAATACAGGAAGGTTATCTGTTAACGCCGGAGATCTTGCCGGTCTTGAGGTCGTAGCGCCAGGCGTACTCGAGCGAGGAGAGCTTGTTGTAGGGCATGCCGTAGGCCTGGTAGAGGGACTGCGCCGGCGGCCGCCCGTCGCGTATGCCCTTGCAGAAAACGTAGAAGGCGTCGCCGGCCTTGAGCTTCATCAGGAAGCGCACCACGCTGTAGGCCTGGGCGTACCAGAGGCGGACGTTGTCCTCGTCGGCGCCCTGCAGGTTCTCTATGCGCACCAGGTCGCCCAGCTTGAACCCGCTGCCCCCCTCCAGGAGTTTCAGATTCAGCGCCAGCCAGTTCGGGGTGGAGAAGCCGCGTTCGGCCTGTATGTAGGTGGCCACGCCTTCGCTCAGCCAGAGCGGGCTGGGGTTGGTGGACGGGAAGAAGCTGTCGAAATAGATGTGCGTCAGCTCGTGCGCCAGGATGCCGAAGGCCTCGTCGCTCTTGTAGACGTAGATCTTGCGCTCGGAAAGCGACGCGGCGCCGCCGGACCAGGCCGGCCGGCCGGTGAGCTTGCGGTAGGTTTCCGGGGAGCTCGAGTAATAGATGAAGACTTTCTTCTCGCGCGTCCACGGCGAAAAGGCCACCAGGTCGAGCATGATGTTGCCGTGCAGGGATTCCAGCTGGTTCTCCAGTTCGTCAGACACCTCGGCGCCTTCTTCGTAGAGCACGAAGTGGCGGGTCACTTTTCTGGCGAAGCCGCCGGGGGCGTCGGGGTAATCCCCCTCTTCGCCCGTGGTGACGATCTGCGTCTTGTCCTGCTGCGAGTGCACAGGCATCATGGCCGTGGGGGCGATGTCTTTTACGTGGCCGCCGGTGTTGGTGACCAGGCCCAGGGAGCTCTGTCCGGCGACGGGGCGGGTGGAGGAGGCCACGGTATAGTTGCCGGGGTCCGGCGGGTAGGCCGGCGGCGCGGTATGTTTGAGCACCGGCGGCCGGGACGGCCTGTTGGAACTGAAAGGGTTGCTGACGATCTTGAATCTTTTGAGGGCGGACATGTCCTCGCTGACGTACTGGTACATAAAAAGCCCCCAGAGCCCTATGACCAGGCCCCAGAAGACTATTCGCAGTTTGGCTATTATGTCCATCGTTAAGGGCGGAACCCCGCCCCGGCCGCTTTTACCTCATCGAGTCGCGCACTTTTACCACCATCTCGGCCATGGCGGCCGTGAACATGGAGAAGAAGATTATGAACACGGCCTGGGTGACGGCCATGCCCCAGAGCTGGGCGCCCATGCCGCCGCCTTCTCCGTAGGCGAGGCTGCGGACGTAGTACAGGGCTATCATTATGCCAGAAGAGAAAAGGGCGGTGAGGAAAACCTGCCATTTCTTCATGTACATGGCGCTGGCGGCGGGGGCGGTGAGGAACAATAGCCACATCGGCGACCAGTAGGGCGACAGGAGGTAGAAGAGGGCGCCGCTGACGGCCATGTTCATCCAGACGGTGAGGGCGCGGATGTGGCGGCTCCAGCGGAGGAACTTGTAGGTGTTGCGGCCGAGCCACCAGTTGGCGAAGAAGGCGGCGGCGAGGACGCCGAAGGAGAGGTAGGTGACCTGTTTCTCGGGCTCGGAGAAGAAGATTGCGAACAGTATGAGTATGACGGCGAACGGCGTGAAGTAGTAGTTTAATATGTGCATAGTTTTAAGTCGTGTGCCCCTGTTTACTTCCTCGCTTTCTTCCTGAAAACTAATATATGCCTGTCCTCGGTTTCGCCGGGGAGGCGGTAGCGGTAGTCTTCTGCCTGCTCGCCGCGGGCCTTGGCCAGGGCGGCTTCCACGTCGGGACGGCGCCCGGCCAGCTGGGCGGCGCTCTGCCAGGCCAGGAAGCTTCCTCCCCCGGACAGTATATTTAAGCATTGGGGCAGGATGTTTTCAAGGTGTCCCATGGCCCTTTCGGTCACGGCGGCGTACCGGCGCTCGGACCCGGGGCCGCCTTCGCCTACGCGGCGCCAGGCTACCTCGACGTTGGGACAGGGCATGGCGGCGGCGGCGCCGGTCAGGAATTCGCAGCGCTTGCTCCTGGAATCCAGCAGGTCGAACTTGAATTCAGGCAGTACGGCCGCCAGGACCAGGCCGGGAAAGCCCGCGCCGGAGCCGGCGTCGGCTACGCTGGCGCCGGCTTTGAGCAGGCGCTTGAGCAGCGGGACGGCGGCGAGGGAGTCGAGGATGTGCCGCTCCCACAGCAGCGGCTCGTCGTTCCTGGAGACCAGGTTCTGCACGGCGTTCTTCTCCCTCAGCGCGGCCTCGAAGGCCTCCAGGCGGGCCAGGCTCTCGGCCGGCAATTCCACGCCCCAGGCCGCCAGGACGGATCTGAATTCTTCTTTCATTTCTTTCCCCCCCTGCGTTTTTCCAGCAGTATCCAGAGCAGCTGCACGTCGGCCGGAGTGACGCCCGGTATGCGCCCGGCCTGGGCCAGGGTGAGCGGGCGGTTCTTCTCCAGCTTGTGGCGCGCCTCGTTGGGCAGGGCCTTGATGGCGGCGTAGCTGAAATCGGCCGGGATGCGCAGCATGTCTATCCGCTTCATCTTCTCCGCTTCCCTGCGGTTGCGCTCGACGTATATGCCGTAGGTTTTTTCTATCGCGGCTTCGGCGCGGGCCTTCTCCAGGGTCCACGGCCCGCCCTGCACTTTATGCGGTTTGCCTCCGTCCTTGAGGGTTTGCACGGCCAGGCGGTAGGCTTCAAAATTATCTTTAAGGGACGGGGGCAGCAGGCCGAGGGCGAAGCCGCGCGGCGCGAGGCGCAGGTCGGCGTTGTCCTGGCGCAGCAGCAGCCGGTATTCGGCCCGGGAGGTGAAGATGCGGTAGGGTTCATCCACGCCCTTGGAGACCAGGTCGTCTATCATCACGCCGATATACGCCTCGTCCCTGCGCAGGACCAGCGGTTGGCCGCCCAGCGCCAGGCGCGCGGCGTTTATGCCGGCCACCAGCCCCTGCGCCGCCGCCTCCTCGTAGCCGGTGGTGCCGTTGACCTGCCCGGCGGTAAAAAGGCCGGGCACAACCCGGGTCTCCAGCGTGTAGTCCAGCTGGCCGGGGTCTGAATAATCGTATTCGATGGCGTAGCCGGCCCGCATGATCTCCGCCCTCTCCAGCCCGGGCACGGAGCGCACTATCTCTATCTGCGTCTCCTCCGGCAGGCTGGTGGACAGGCCGTTGACGTAGTACTCGGCCGTGTCGAAGCCTTCCGGCTCCAGGAACAGGTGGTGCTCGCCGTGATGCGGGAACTTTACCACTTTGTCCTCTATCGACGGGCAATACCGGGGGCCGGTGGATTTTATCTTGCCGCTGTAGAGCGGGGAGCGGTGGAGGCTGCGGTTGATGATGGCGGCCGTCCGGGCGTTGGTACGCGTTATCCAGCAGGGCAGCTGCGGATTTTTTATGGCCGTCGTGAAATGGGAGAAGGGCTCCGGCGGCGAGTCGGGGGCCTGCCGCTCGCACTTGTCGAAATCTATGCCCCGGGCGTTGAGGCGCATGGGCGTGCCGGTCTTCATCCGCCCCAGCTTGAAGCCCAGCTCCTTCAGGTTCGCCGAGAGCTGCCCGCTGGGCGGGTGGTTGTACCTGCCGCCGGGGAAAGAATCCAGGCCTATGTGTATGATGCCGCGGAGGAAGGTGCCCGCGGTTATCACCACGGTCTTGGCGCGGTAGACGGTATTGCGCGTGGTGCGCACGCCGCAGGCCCGGCCGCTTTTGGTCAGGATCTCCGCGGCCTCGTCCTGCACCAGGAGCAGCCCGGGTTGAACCTCCAGGGTAGCCTTCATGGCGAACTGGTACATCTTCTTGTCGCACTGGGCGCGGCCCGAGCGCACGGCGGCGCCCTTGGAGGTGTTGAGCATATGCCCGCAGAGCATGGAGTGGTCGGCCGTCCTGGCCATAGCCCCGCCGAGCGCGTCTATCTCGCGCACCAGCTGGCCTTTGCCCACGCCGCCGATGGACGGGTTGCAGGACATCTGCGCCACGGTGTCGAGGTCCTGGGTCAGCAGCAGCGTCCGGGCTCCCAGGCGCGCCGCGGCCAGCGCGGCCTCGCAGCCGGCGTGCCCGCCGCCTATCACGGCGACGTCGAAATGGTCCGGGTGGTTGAAGGCCGTCATATCAGCAGCAGCATCTCGAATACTTTGGCGCTCAGCAGGCCGAGGGTGTGCAGGGAAAAAGCGAAAGCCGCCGCGCCCAGCAGGGCGGGCAGTACGGCCGCGAAGGCCCTGGCGGCCGGTATCCCGGCCGCGACTGAAGTGCCGCGCACCAGCCAGCCCAGCGAAAGGAAAGCGAAGAAGAATTCCGCTCCCCTGTAGGCGCGGGGCGCGTCCGCCAGCGCCGCCGCGGCGCAGGCCAGGTCCGAGGCCAGGGCGAAAACGGAGAGGGCCAGGAGCAGCTTGAACATCGCGCCGAAGACGGCCCTGCCGCGCAGCGCCGCCCAGGCGGCGAAGGCCAGCGCCCCTGCGGCGGCCAGCCAGCCCGCGGCCCCCCCCGCGGCCTCGTCGAGGCGCAGGATAAAGAAGAGGGTGTAGCCGGCCACTGCTGCCAACGGCAGGGGCAGGCGGAACATAAGCCGCCCCCTGCCGATAAAAGCGGCGAAGGCCACGGCCAGGGCGCAGAAAAAAGCGTTGAAGGCCAGCCCGCCGGGCAGGACCGCGGCCAGGGCGGAGGCGAAAGTGATGCCGGCCGCGGTCGGCAGGTCGGAAGAAGCTCGCGCCAGGAAATCCGGGGAGATGTTGGTGATCAGCAGCGCCGAGGCCGCGGCGTCGGCCGCATAAAGGGCCAGCGGCCAGCCCCAGCCGGCGCGGCCGGCGGCGACGTCGGAGAAATACTCGGACGGTCTGAATACCAGTTTCAGGGGAGAAAAATCGGTCGTCATGGTCATTTCCCTACGCAGAAACTGCCGAAGATGCCGGCCAGCACTTCTTCCGGAGCGGTTTCCCCCAGTATCAGCGCCAGCTCGCCGAGGGCGAGCCGCAGCCGTTCCGCCGCCAGCTCGAGCGGCGGGTTCTTTGCGCGCAGCAGGGCGCGCAGCGCGGCCAGCTCGCGCCCGGCTCCGGTGAGGGCCTCAAAATGCCGGGCCGAGGTGACCACGGCCTGCGCCCCGTCGGAGAAAGTTTTTTTCTGCCGCGCCACCAGGGCCGCCCGCAGGCGCCCGAGCCCCCGGCCGCTGCGGCACGAGACCAGCAGGCCGCCGGCGCAGGAGCGGCGCGCGGGCAGGTCGGTCTTGTTGAACACGCGCAGCACCGTGGCTTTCCCCGCCGCGTCTGAGACCTCTTTTTCGGCGCGCAGGTCGCTGGCGCTGGCGCGGATGGAGGCGTCTTTCACCAGCAGCACCAGCTCGGCCGCGGCCAGCGCCTTGCGCGCGCGCGCCATGCCGGCCAGCTCAAGGCGGGAGGCGCGCCCGGCGTTAAGGCCCGCCGTGTCCGAAAACCTGACGGTGAAGCCGTCTATTTCCAGCGAGGCCTCCAGCATGTCGCGCGTGGTGCCCGCCTCCCGCGAGACCAGGGCGCGGTCGTAGCCGAGCAGGGCGTTGAGCAGGGAGGATTTCCCCGAATTCGGGGCGCCGGCGATCACCACGTTCAGTCCTTCCCGTATTCCCCTGCCGGCCTCGAACCCGGCCGCCAGGCTCAGTACCTGTTCATGCGCGGCCGCGGCGCTCCGGTCGAAGGCGCGCCGGTGGAGGGCCGGGATCTCCTCGTATGAATCGTCGAGCCGGGCCTCTATTTCGGATAGAAGTCCTACCAGCGCGGTCCTTGTTTTTTGCACCCGGGCCGAGAGCTCCCCCTCCGCCTGGGTGAGGGCGGCGCGGTGCGCGCCGGCCGAGGAGGAGGCGATAAGTTCCCCCACTCCCTCGGCCTGGGCGAGGTCGAGCTTGCCGTTGAGAAAGGCGCGCAGCGTGAATTCCCCCGGGCCCGCTATGCGCGCCCCGTTCTTTACGGCGAGGTTTAGGATGGTGCGGATTATGTAGGGCGAGCCGTGGCAGGAGATCTCCACGGTGTCCTGGCCGGTATAGCTGGCCGGCCCCTTGAAGAAAACCGCGACCACCCTGTCGATGAGGCGGCTCCCGTCTTTTACGGCCAGCACGTAGGCCCGGCGGTGGGCCGGCTTACCCGCCGGCGGAGAAAGGAAGGCCGCCGCCGCGGCGAAGGCCGCGGGACCGGTCAGCCGTATCACGGCAATGGCCCCCGCTCCCGGCGGGGTGGCCTGGGCCGCGATAGTGTCGCTGGGGTCCGGGAGTTTCATTCTGATCTGCTCCTGAAAAAAGAACGGCGTGACAGCGCATGCGCCGTCACGCCGGTTGCTCCGGGCAGATTACTTCTGCTCGGTCGTCGCCTGCTCGGCCGGCTGGGCGGCTTCGGCGGGCTGTTCTGCTGCCGGCGCGGCGACCGGCTCGGCGGCCGGCGCGGCGACCGGCTCGGCGGCCGGCACGGCCTCCGGCTGGCTGGTCTCGATCTTGCGGATCACGACCTTGCGCCAGCGGCCTTCGCCCTCGGACACGGTTTCCATGTCGGGGTAGGAGGTCTTGACCAGGTTGTGCACGATCTTGCGCATCGACGCCGGCATGGGGTCCATGCGGAAGGGCTTGTTCTGGGCCTTGGCTTCGGCCACGCCTTCTTCTACGCGCTTGGAGATCTCTTTCTCCTTGCTGTCCCAGTAGCCGCCGGTGTCCAGGCGCAGGGCCAGGTGCGGCTCGCGCTTGCGGCTGACTATGGAGTTAAGGACGAACTGCAGCGACTGCAGGCCGCGGCCGTTATCGCCGGTGAAGGCGTCGGAGTTGGGGCATTCGAACCTTATGAAGAGCAGGTTCTCCGCGGTGTCGAGCTTTGCTTCGGTGACGGTGGCTTCCATGCCCATCAGTGAGACCAGCTTGAGCAGCACGGTCTTGGCCTGCTCTACGGGGTCCTGGGCGGGCTGTATGGCCAGGTAATCCGCGGCAAGGGGCTCTTCCTTGTAGACCCGGTCCACCCTGGGGCCGCGCTCGCGATGGTCCTCGCGCGCCGGGCGCTCGTCCCGGTTCTCTTCAGCCGGAGGAGGAAGGCGGGCGTCTTCGTAGCCGTACCGGCCGGGGCGCCTGGGGGCGGAAGAACGGCTTTCGCCGCGGTCCCCGCCTCGACTCCCGCGATCGCCGCCGCGGCCGCCACGGCCGCCGCGACCCCCGCGTTCACCACCGCCGCGCCCGCCGCGGCTGCTGCCGCCGCGGTGCTCACGGCCCTCTTCGGGCCTGCTGGCTCCCCAGCGCTTTTCCCTTAAAATAACGCAGGCTTTCTTGGCGCCAAAGCCGAGGAAGCCGCTTTTCCCCTCGCTCACTACAACAACTTCAACCTGGTCGCGCCGGAGGCCCATTTCAGCAAGGCCCTTTTCAACGGCGTCCTGTATCGTTTTAGCTTCTGTCTTTGTCTCTCTCATTTTTTTCTCCTCTGAATGTGCGTGAGAAATATCACGCCATTTTTTTCTGAAGGTACATGCTCTGGGCGAAGCCCCACGTGCTGTTGATCAGCCAGTACAGCACCAGTCCCGACGGGAACGTCAGGAACATGAAGGTGAAGATAACCGGCATCCATTTCATCATGGCCGCCTGGGCCGGGTCAGAAGTCTGAGGGCTCAGGTGCTGCTGCAGGAACATGATGCCTCCCATTATGAGCGGGAGGACGTAGTACGGGTCTTTCGCGGAGAGGTCCTTTATCCAGAAAACGAAGTTGGCGCCGTGCAGGCTCCAGGAGTTCTTGAGCGCGGTGAACAGCGCGAAGAAGACGGGGATCTGCAGCAGCATCGGCAGGCAGCCGCCGAGCGGGTTGGTGCCGTGGCGCTTGTAGAGGTCCATGACCTCCTGATTCATCCGTTTAGGATCTTCCTTGTAGCGCTTCTGTATGGCCTGCATCTCGGGCTGGATCTTCTTCATCACCGCCATGGCCTTGTAGCTCTTGTAGCTGAGCGGGGTCAGGAGCAGCTGGATGAGGACGCTGAGGATGATGATGGCCACGCCGTAGTTGCCGGTGAGCTTGTAGAAGTAGGCCAGCGAGGAATTGGCGAGCTTGGCGATAGGGGCGAAGAAGCCGAAATCCACGGCCCGGTCCAGGCCGTAGCCGAGCGCCTTGAGGCCTTCATAATCCTTGGGCCCGATGTAGAAGCGGGAGGTCCAGGATATTTTCTGGCCGGGGGCGAGGTGCGCGCCGGGCATGGGGATTATCAGAGAGGGAACTTCCTTCTTGTCGCCCACGGTCTCGTCGCGCCTGAAGGGGCGCGTGTTGCCGAAGTTAGCGTCGGCCAGGGCGGTCAGGAAATAGCGGTTGTTGAGGCCGGTCCAGACCCAGTCCTGGTCGGCGGGCTCGTCGTCCTCTATCTCTTTGAGCGTAGGGTGCTTGCGGCCTTCCTGCTTGTAGGTATATACGGCCTTGAGTTCGCTCTCGTTCTCCTTCATCTCGCTCTTGACCGTGTCCAGGCCGGGGCCCAGGCGCAGTTCCCACGGCGCGAGGGCCTGGTGCGCGGCGGAGGTGTTGACCGCCTCTATCTCGAGGAAATTCATGCCGTTGTCGGCGTCCAGGACGAACTTTTTGGTGATGCGGAGCCCGCCCTGCTGGGCGACGAACTCCAGGGTCTTGCCGGTGTTGGTTTTGAGCTTGAAGTCCCCGGGCAGGGTGGTATTGAAGAAGCCCTGGCCGGAGACGGGGATCAACTCCACCGGGGCGACGGGGCCCTGGTAGACCACGCTGGCCAGCGAGGCGTTGGGAATGAAGAAGGCGTAGCGCGCTTTGCCGGCTTCCGCAAAGGTCGTCAGTTTCTCGGCGGGGACGCCGGAGTACTTGGCCGTTTTTTCGGGGGCGGAGGTGTCCAGGGCGTTGGCTTCTTTGAGAAGGGCCTGGGCTTCCTTAAGCAGGTCGCTGGAGGCCGCCGGGGTTGCCGGTTGGGCCGCAGGGGGCTGCGCGGCAGGCTGGGGCTGCGCCTGCTCCTGCTGGGCCTTCTGCGGCTGGATCTTTTTCTCCATGAAGGAGTACCAGCCGATATAGACCACCGAGGAGAGTACTACCGCGAGTATCAGATTTTTCTGCATTTAACCTCCCGTTAACTGCGGAAGGCTTCTTACCTAAGGTCAGGGGACCGGGTCGTAACCGCCCGGAGAGAAAGGACGACAGCGGGAGAGACGGCCTGCGGCCAGCCTCGAACCCTTTAAAATCCCGTGTTTATCCAGCGCGTGGAACGCGTACTCGGAGCAGCTGGGTTGGAACCTGCAGGTTCCCGGTCCCAGCACAGGCCGGATGGTCCTGTATGCCGAGCGCAGCGTGATCAGCGCCAGTGATTTAAGATTTTTTGTGCCGGTCTTATTTGCCGTCATCGTTAAGGCGCGCCCTGCGCCGGAGGGTATCCAGCGCGTTGCGGGCCTGAGCCAGGGTATCCATGGCGCAGCCCGCTTTCGGGTAAATTATAAGGCGCGTGCCTTCCTTTAACTCTGTGCTTGTCAGCCTGAACGCTTCTCTAAGAAGCCTCTTTAACCTGTTCCGCTTCACGGCGCCGCCGGTCTTTTTGGAGACCATGAGGCCGATCTTTTTTTTCTTGTCCCCGACCGGTAAGTGCCAGGCTACCAGGTCGCTGGTAACCGTCTTACTCCCGCCGTCGAAGACAGCCTCGAATTCCCGCTTGAGGCGCAGCCGTGAAGCTCTTGAAAAGGCGAACTTTTTCACTTAGTCCCGCTAAAGAATTATTTCTTTATGTCGGGTATGAGTTCCCAGCGGCCCTTGGCGCGCCGGCGGGCGAGGGTTTTCCTGCCGCCCTTGGTCTTCATCTTGGCGCGGAAGCCGATGTGCTTCTTGCGCTTCTTAACATTAGGTCTGTATGTAGGTAGCATAGTGTGTTAATTATATAAACTAATAGGGTCTCAAATCAAATCGGGCCGCCTGGCGCTCACCGCGCCGTCTTGAAGTAGGCGGTGATATGGTCGGCCAGCGCGTCGGCGGGGACCCGGATCTGCTTCATGGTGTCGCGGTCCCGGATGGTGACCATGCCCTGCAGCTCCTTGTTCTCCCCCTTGCCGATGGTGTCGAAGTCCACCGTGACGCACAGCGGGGTGCCTACCTCGTCGTGCCTGCGGTAGCTCTTGCCGATGTTGCCGGAGTTCTCGTAGTAGATGCGGCCGATGCCCAGCTTGAGCAGCATATCCTTTATCTCTTTGGCCTTCTCCACGATCTCCGGCTTGTTGCGGGCGAGCGGGATGACGGCCACCTTGATCGGGGCGAGGTGCGGCTTGAGCTTGAGGACGATGCGGTCCGTGCCGTTCTCCAGCTTCTCCTCGGTATAGGCCTCGGTCAGCACGGCCAGGATGCCCCTGTCCACGCCGGCGGAGGGCTCTATCACGAAAGGCACCAGCGGTTTCTGCGTGACGGGGTCGGGGGCGGTGAGCTTCACCACGGAATCGATGTTCTCCTCTACGCGGGCATTAAGGCCCAGCTCCTGCGGGTTCTTGGAGTGCGAGCCCAGGTCGAAGTCGGTGCGGTTGGCCACGCCTTCCAGTTCCTCCATGCCGTGCGGGAACCGGTAGAGGATGTCCACGGTGGCCTTGGAATAATGCGCCAGCTCTTCCTTGGGCTGGTGGAACTGCTGCAGGTTGTCGCTCTCGAGCCCCTGCTCCCGCCACCAGGCCACGCGCGCTTCCACCCATTTGGTATGCCAGTCCTCGTCGGTGCCCGGCACCACGAAGAACTCCAGCTCCATCTGTTCGAACTCGCGCACGCGGAACACGAAGTTCTTGGGGGTGATCTCGTTGCGGAAAGACTTGCCGATCTGCGCTATGCCGAAAGGCAGTTTGTTGGACGTGGAGTCTAAGACGTTCTTGAAGTTGCAGAAGATGCCCTGCGCGGTCTCGGGGCGGAGGTAGGCGAAATGCTCGTCGTCGGCTATCGGGCCCACCGTGGTCTTGAACATCAGGTTGAACGGGCGCGGCTCGGTGAGGTCGGTCGCGCCGCATTTCTCGCACTTGCCGTCCTTTATCTGGTCGGCGCGCCAGCGGCTTTTGCACTTGCGGCAGTCCACCATCGGGTCGGAGAAAGTGGCCTCGTGTCCGGAATGCTTCAGCACCGAGCGATGGGTGAGGATGGCGGAGTCGAGCCCTTCTATGTCGTCGCGCTCGTAGACCATAGCGCGCCACCAGGCCGCCTTCAGGTTGTTCTTGAGCTCCACGCCCAGCGGGCCGTAGTCGTACACGCCCTGCAGGCCGCCGTAGATGTCTGAGCTCTGGAAGATGAACCCCCGCCTTTTGCAGAGGTTGACCAGTGAATCCATTGTTTTCGCGGACATTTTGTCTCCTAAAATATAAGCCCGCCGCGAACGGCGGCCGGATATTGATTTTAGCATATTGTCCGCCGTCGGTCCGGCTCCGCGGCCCCGCATTTTGTAGAATAGTGCCGTGATTTTCTGCGATTACGGGATAGTGCTACAGCGGCGGCCGCTCAGGGAGAGCGACCGGATCGTGACCGTCTTCACGCTGGAGCACGGCAAACTGGAGGTCAACTTCAAGGGCGTGAGGCTGGCCAAGGGAAAGCTGCGCGCGCTCAGCGAGGCCGTCACCTGGGGCGACTACCGGTTTTTCCTGAAGAAAGGCTCCAACTTCCCGGTCTGCACCGGGGGCAGCTCGCTGAGCGTTTTCCCGGGGATACGCCGGGACCTGGAGCGCCTCTACCTCGCCATGCATTACTGCGAGGTCGTCAACCGCCTCACCCCGGCGCAGAGCCCCTCCCCGGAAAAATACGAACTGCTGCTCGGCGCGCTGCACGACCTGGAAGCCTACGGCCCCGCCTTCTGGCTGCGCCGCGCCTTCACGCTGCGCGCGCTGGAATACGCCGGCTTCGGCTTCAGGGAGACCGCGGCCGGCCCGGAGGCCTCGTTCTGGGACGCGCTGCACGCCGGCACCTGGCTCGAGGTCCGCGCGCTCGGCGAGGACCAGGCGCAGGCGGATTTTATCGACGGCCTGTTCGCCCGGTTCTTCAGCGAGAGCCTCGGCGTGGACCTGCGGACGCTGGCGTTCGTGAAGTGACCCGCGGGGAATATGTACAATATCGGTGCCGGCGGGAGGCCGCGGCGGAGACTTTGTGGATTTTCAGGACATAATTTTAAAACTTGACCGCTATTGGGCGAAACAGGGCTGCGCCCTGCTGCCGCCCGGCGGCGCCGTCAGGCGCGCCCCGGGCGGGCAGCTGTGTCTTGCCGGCGCCGCCGGCTGCGCCGCCCTCCCCCCCGACGGCCTGGAGGGGCGCTACCGTTACCGGGTGGTGCTGGACCCCGCCCCCGCAGGCGTCCGGCGCGTCTTCCTGGACTCGCTGCGGGCGGCCGGCCTGGACAGGTCCGAGCACGATGTCCGCTGGCTGGCTTTCGACGGGGAAGCCGGCACCGGCTGGGAGATCCTGCTGGATGGCCTGCCCCTGGCCAGGTTTATCTATCTGCCCGCGCCGGCAGGCGCGGGCTTCCGGCCCGCCGCCGCGGAGATCGTGACCGGCCTCGAGCGCCTGGCGCTGGTGTCCCAGCGCAAGAAGCGGGCCGCCGACCTCTGCTGGTCCCGCCGGCTGACCTACGGCGAACTGCACGGCGGGGAGGGCCAATGACGCCGCGCGACGTCCTGCTGGAACTGCTCGCCGACCCCCTGCCCGCCGGCTGCGTCCGCTCCGCCGCGGAGCAGCTAAAGCGCCTGGCCGCCGAGGAATTTGCCGGAGCCGGCCTGGCCTGCGGCTCCGTAGAGGCTTACGGCACTTGCCGGCGCCTGGTGCTTTACGCCGCCGGGGTGACAGGCGGGCAGATGGTAAAAACTCTTTCCGATATTTTCCCCCGCATCTTAAGCCGGCTGGAGTTCCAGCAGGCCAGGGCCTGGGAGCCTTCGGGCTTCCGTTTCCCAAGGCCGGTGCGCGGCCTGCTCGCGCTGCACGGGGACCGGCTGGTGGCGTTCTCCGCCGCCGGCTTGCGGTCCGGCCGGACCACCGAGGGCCATGAGGCGCTGGGGCCGCGGCGGCTGAGCCTGGCTTCGGCGGAAAAGTATTTCAAGACGCTGGAGCACGCCTCTGTGCTGGTTAAGGAAGATGGCCGCCTGGAGGCCATGAATGCCGCGCTGGAGGCCGCCTCGCGGCGCATGAAGTTGGGGATAGAGGCGCACGAGGAGACGCTGGGCGAGTGCCTGTATTGCGCCGAGTACCCGGTGCCGGTGATCTCCGGCTTCGCGCAGGAATTCCTGGCGCTGCCGCCGGAGCGGCTGCGGGGGGTCCTGCGCTCGCTGAGGTTCTTCCCTGTTTCCGACGACGACGGGCGCCTGCAGCCCTACTTCGCGGCTTTCCGCGACGGGGTTTCCAAGGGGCAGCGCAACGTGGAGGACGGCTTCCGCGCCGCCCTCGAATCCCGCCTGCAGCAGATTTCCTAAACTATATCTAGTTCATCCTAACCCAGGCAGCCCCCGGGGGACCGGAACGCAAAACACGCGGTCGGGACACACCGTGCCCGCCGCTCGTCTCACTGCAGTGGCCTTCGGCCACCCGGCCTTCGTAGCTTTGGAAAACTTAGGCCGACAAGACGGTTTTGCTAACCCGGTCCCCCGGTGACTGCCGGTATACTAATTATTTGCAGGTGCTAATTGCTGTCGCCTAGGTAGATAGGGCCGCGCAGTTTGCCTGCGGGGGTTATGAGGATCTTGAGGAGCGAGGGGTAGAGGCGTATTTTGCCGAGGCGGGAGAGCGGGATCCAGGCCGAGCCGGTCTGGCTCTGGTCGGGGGCGTGCGCCCGGCCGGCCTTCTTTACGAAAGTGCATTTAAACATGACCTCAACCTGGTGGAAGCCGCGGTTGACGCCGGCGAATTCGTGGTTGGCTGCGATATAGTCGCGCAGGTAGCGCGCCTCGCCCGGGCGCACCAGGATCCCGGTCTCCTCCAGGCATTCCCGCACCACGGCGCCGTGCAGCGTCTCGCCGCTCTTAACCCCCCCGCCCGGCAGCAGGTAGTAGGTCCCCGCGGCGTCGCGGGCGCGCATCAAGAGCACGCGCCCTTCCCGGATCACTATGGCTTTGGCGGAAACGCGCACCTTTTTGTTCCTGGTCAGCATGGCGTCAGAAAGGATAGCCGATCTTGATGATGGCGTTGGTGCCTTCGGACCCGTAGGCGAAGTCCACCGTGGCCACCAACTGCGGCCTTATCACCAGCCGGGCCGAGACGCCGGGGCCGTACTTCAGGTCGCGCAGGCGGAAGCCGGAAACCTTGGAGAAGACGGTGCCCACGTCGATAAAAGGCGCGATCTCGGTCTCGCTGATGAACTTGTAGAAAGGCGTCTTGGAAAGGGTTATCCGCTCCTCCAGCGTGAAGACGAACTTGCCGCGGTCGGTGAAGCGGCCGTCGCCGGTCATCCGCAGGCCGGTGCTTTCGCCGAGCTGGGGCATGGCGTAGAACGGCAGCGTGTCGCCCCGCTGGAACTGCAGCAGGTAATGCGCGGCCGTGACGAAGCGCCCCTCTTCCTTATAGTTATAGTAATGCTTGACCTGCAGCGCGTAGGTGCGGTACTCGTAATCCGAGCCCAGCCGCTTGTTGGAGTAGAGCACCGAAGCGCTGGCGTAGGTGCCGATCTTGGGCAGGAAAGGGTGGTCGGTGTCGTCGTAGACCAGGGAGAAGCGGTTGGTATGGAAGGCGGCCATCTCCGAGGCCGCCGCGTAGTCGGCCGGGAATTCCTCTTTTACCTGGCCGTTGTCCACCGGGCCCACGCCGATGCGCTTGTCGAAATAGGAATGGTTGAAATTGAAGAAGAGGTTCTTTATCAGCGGGATGTCGGCAATGATCTCCTCGCCGGTCATCCTGAGAGAATAGTTGGCTTTGTCCCCGTGCTCCGAGTTTATGCCGTAGCCGTAGAAGGACGGCTTGCCGGTTATCCAGTGCTTTGCCTCCACGCTCAGGCGGATGTTGGAGCGGAACAGGCCCGGGGTGTAATAATACGCCATCAGCTCGCGCTCCACGCGCTCCGACTTGGAGGCCCGCAGTATGAAATAGCGCTTGTCGTCGGGAAAGATGTAGTGGCGGTAGGTCAGGGTGGTGCGCAGGTTCTTGTTGTAGGTGACGGACGGGACCAGCACGGATCTTATCTCGCCGGTCTTTTTTTTCTTGAGCGCCAGGACCGGCATGATGCCGACGCTGGGCCCCAGGTCCTTGCTGGAGTCCGCCACCGGGAAAGGGATCACGGGGCCCCGGCTGGTGTCTATCGTTATCGCGTTGAGCACACGGCCGATGAAGCCTTCCCTGGGCGGGACGGGCCGCTCGACGGTCTTGAGGATGTCTTCCTTGGTCTTGGGTTCCGGCTTGACCAGCTCCTGCTTGGCTTTAGGGCCGGGCTTTACCAGCGCCCGTTTCTTTTTTTTGGGGGCTTGGGCGGACGCGGCCGCGGTGAGCAGCAGCGAGAAGGCCAGGGAGATAAGGGCGGCGCGCTTGAACATCTTAATCGGTGAAGCCGAGGGCTTTTACTATGGGCATTTTTCTGCCGTAGCCGAAGGACTTTTCCGTGACCTTCAGGGCTATCGGCAGCTGCTTGCGCTTGTACTCGTTGAGCTCCAGCCGGCGCAGGATGGAGCGGACCAGCGCGGGCTTGAAACCGCGCGCGGCTATCTCCGCCGGGGTGCGGTTCTCTTCCAGGTAGAGCCGCAGGATCTCGTCGAGAGTCTTGTAGGGGGGCAGGTCGTCCTGGTCCTTCTGGCCGGGCTTTAGTTCCGCGGTGGGCGGGCGCTTTATGATGGCGCGCGGGATGAGCTCTCCGTCCCTGTTGAGGTAGTCGGCGAGGCGGTACACCTCGGTCTTGAAGAGGTCCGCTATCGGGGCCAGCGCCCCGGCGGTGTCGCCGTAAAGCGTGCAGTAGCCCACGGCTATTTCAGACTTGTTGCCGGTAGTGAGGTTGAGCGCTCCGTTGGCGTTGGACAGCGCCATCAGCAGCGTGCCCCTGGCGCGGGCCTGCAGGTTCTGCATCGAGAGGGTTATTTCTTTCCCCCCGCCGGCTCCGAGTTCTTTGAGGAAGGAACGGTAGATGCCCTTTATCGGGATAGTCTTCGTATTTATGCCCAGGCGGCCGGCCAGGTCCAGGGCTTCGTCTATGCTGCGCCGGGCGGTATATTCCGACGGCATCAGTACCCCGGTTACGTTGGCCGGGCCCAGCGCCCGGGCCGCCAGCGCGGCCACCACCGCCGAATCTATGCCGCCGCTCAGGCCGAGCAGCGCCTTTGAAAAGCCCTGCTTGGCGAAATAATCTTTTATCCCCAGCGTAAGGGCCTCGCAGATCTCGGCCGTCACGTTCTGGGCCGCCCGCGGCCGGGCGGGGGCGGGGGCCCTCGTGTCGACCATTACCAGGTCCTCCGAGAAGCTTCCGGCCAGGGCGCTCAGGCGGCCGTTCGGGGCCAGGGCGAAGCTGTTCCCGTCGAAGATCAGCTCGTCGTTGGCGCCGGCCTGGTTGACGTAGACGATGTTCGCGCCCAGCCTCCTGGCCAGGGCCGAGAGGATGCTGCGGCGCAGCGCGCTTTTGCCGCGGTAGAACGGCGAGGCGGAAATATTGATGATGACCGAGGCTTTGCCTGCCCGCAGGGTCTTTACCGGGTCGTTGCGGTACAGCAGGCGGTGGGGCAGCAGGCTGGTGCCGGCCCAGATATCCTCGCAAACCGTAAGCCCGAGAGTTTCACCCCGGAACTCTACCGGCAGGTTCTCCGCGGCGGGCTCGAAATAGCGGGCTTCGTCGAAAATATCGTAGGTCGGCAGCAGGGATTTGAAGCGCCTCGCGGTCACGCGGCCGCCGTCTATGAGGGCGATGGCGTTATGCAGCGGCTTGCCTTTCCTGGCCGGGTTGCGGTCCACGTAGCCTACGGCCAGCGCGGTCTTAAGCTTAAGGGCCGCCAGCTTCCCGAGGGCCGCCAGGTTGGCGTCTATGAAATTTTTCCTTTCCAGCAGGTCCAGCGGCGGGTAGCCGGTCAGGGCCAGCTCCGGGAAAACGGCCAGGTCGGCCCCTGCGGCCTGGGCCCGGCGGGCGAAGGCCTCTATCAGCTCCAGGTTGCCGTCAATGTCCCCGACCCTGGGGTTTATCTGCGCTATGGCTATTTTCATCGACCCTATTATAGCAAAAGCCGTAAACCCTCCCCCCGGCATTGAATGCGGCGCCCTGATTATGATAATATTACTCCAGCGGTAGAAATCCTGCCCCTGGAGGGCGGGAAAAGAAACGCTAACGTATAAAGAACGGAGGAACAGCTAAAATGTTGAACGTAACCATGAAAAGCATGTTAGAAGCCGGAGTCCACTTCGGTCACCAGACCTACAGGTGGAATCCCAAGATGGCCCGCTACATATTCGGCGAGCGCAACGGCATCCATATTCTCGATCTGCAGAAGACCGTCAAAGAAATAAAGAAAGCCTATACCTTCGTTAAAGACTCCGCCAAGGCCGGCAAGACCTTCCTGTTCGTCGGCACCAAGAAGCAGGCCAAAGAGATCATCCGCGAAGAAGCCATCCGCGCCGAAGTTTCGTGCGTGCACGAAAAATGGCTGGGCGGCACGCTGACCAACTTCGAGACCCTGCGCAAATCCCTCAAGCGCTTCGACGAGCTCGAGAAGTTCGAGAGCGACGGCCTGTTCAAGGTCATGTCCAAGAAAGAGGTTTCCCGCCTCTCCAAGGAGAAGGCCCGCCTGGTGAAGCTCCTTAGCGGCATCCGCAACCTGCGCAACCTCCCGGACATCATGTTCATCGTGGACCCGGTCAACGAGGCCAACGCCCTGCGCGAAGCCCACAAGCTCAAGATCCCCGTAGTCGGCGTCTGCGATACCAACTGCGACCCCGACCAGCTCGACTGGCCGGTTCCCGGCAACGACGACGCCGCCCGCTCGATCAGGCTGTTCTGCGCCACCATGGCCGACGCCGTGATAGACGGCCGCGCCGAGGCCGAGGCCGAGAAGGCCGCCGCCCACCAGGTTGCCCAGCAGGCCGCCGCCGTGGAAGCCGGCGAGGCCCAGCCCGAAGGCGACCCCCTTAACCAGGTTGAGGAAGCCCCCGCCCTGGAAGAGCCGGTCCGCACCGAGGAATAAGACTTTCAGCGGCAACAGGGGGCGCGGCTTTTACGCCGGCGCCCCCTTTTTTTAACGCACAAGGAGAACCCCAAATCATGGCAATCACCAGCGAACAGGTAATGACTCTCAGGACCCAGACCGGCGCGGGCATCATGGACTGCAAAGGCGCCCTTAACGAATCCGGCGGCGACATTTCCAAGGCCGTAGAGATACTGCGCAAGAAGGGCCTGGCCGGCCTCGCCAAGCGCGCGGGCCGCACGATGAAGGAAGGCATAGTGGTCGCCAAAAATTCCGGCGCCGCCTACTCCCTCCTCGAAGTGAACTGCGAGACCGACTTCGTGGCCAAGAACCCCGACGTCGCCGGCTTCGCCGCGGCCCTCGCGGCCGACATGCTTTCCGACGCCGCGCTGGCCAACCCGGCCGAGAGCGAAAAGGCCAAAGAGCGCCTGCAGGCCGTGGCCGTTAAGATGGGCGAGAACATGCAGATCCGCCGCGGCGTGGTCTACCAGGCCGCCGCCGACACCGCTGTCAATTACTACGTTCACACCGACAACCGCAAGGGCGCCATCGTGGAGCTGTCCTTCGACGGCAATATGGCCGCCGCCAAGGCCGAGCTCGAGGCCCTCGCCAAGGAGCTGGGCATGCAGAGCGTGGCGATGAGCCCGAAGTACCTCAAGCGCGAAGAGGTGCCCGCGGACATCGTGGCCAAGGAAAAAGAGATCTACCGCGCCAAGATGGAAAAGGACGAGGCCGACGCCCAGGCCCGCGCCGTCGAGACCGGCAAGCCGTACAAGGCCAAGCCCGCCGAGGCCATAGAGAAGATGCTCGAAGGCCGCGTGAACAAGTACTACCAGGAACTGTGCCTGGTGGAGCAGGCCTACATCCGCGATTCCAAGCTGTCCGTGACCCAGGCCGTAAAGAACCTGGCCGCCAAGCTCGGCGGCAACATCACGGTAAAGCGCTTCAACTGCTTCATCGTCGGCATAGAATAACCGCCGTAAACGCCGCCGGGGTTTAACGCCCCGGCGGCGATCTTCCAGCTGCCCAGGAGACCTATGTATAAGCGCGTCCTGCTCAAACTTTCCGGCGAGGCACTTGGTTCCCCCGGCGACAGCCGTTCCATTAACCCCCCCTCTCTCACTTTCATCGCCAAAGAGATCTCCAAGGGCCTGCGGCGCGGCACGCGCCTGGCGCTGGTCATCGGCGGCGGCAACATCTGGCGCGGCGCCCGCGACGGCAGCGGCATGATAGACCGCGTCACGTCGGACAACATGGGCATGCTCGCCACCATCATCAACGCGATGGCGCTGCAGAGCGCGCTCGAGCACGAAGGCGTCTCCACGCGCGTGCAGACCGCCATAGAGATCTCCCGGCTGGCCGAGCCCTTCATCCGCCGCCGCGCCCTGCGCCACCTGGAGAAAGACCGCGTGGTCATTTTCGCTGGCGGCACCGGCAACCCCTATTTCACCACCGACACCGCGGCCGCGCTGCGCGCCGCCGAGATCAACGCCGACGTGATCTTCAAAGCCACGCAGGTGGACGGCGTGTACACCAGCGACCCCAAGAAGGACCCGAAGGCCAAACTGATCAAGGACATCACCTACATGTCCGCCATCAACAAGGGCCTGAAGTTCATGGACGCCAGCGCGCTTACCCTCTGCATGGAGAACCATATCCCGATCCTGGTCTTCAACCTGCACACGCCGGGCAATATCCGCCGGGCCCTGGCCGGCGAACAGACCGGGACGCTGATCCACTGACATGGAAGACAAGATCTCCTCAGCCATCTCCCGGCACATCGCCGCGGCCTCGGTCCTGGCCGGCGACCACGCCGCCCTGGCGCCGATAGCCGAACTGCTGGCCAGGACCGTTCTGGCCGGCGGGAAGATCCTGGTCTGCGGCAACGGCGGTTCCGCGGCCGACAGCCAGCATATCGCCGCCGAGCTGGTGGGCCGCTTTAAAAAAGAGCGCCGGGCCATCGCCGCCATTTCCCTGACTACCGACACTTCCATCCTGACCGCGCTCGCCAACGATTACGGGTTCGAGAGCGTTTTTGAGCGGCAGGTGGAGGCGCTGGGCCGCGAGGGCGACCTGCTGATAGCTATTTCCACTTCCGGTTCCAGCCCCAACGTGCTCAAGGCCGCCGTCAAAGCCAGAAAGGCCGGCCTGTCCGTGGTGGGCTTTTTCGGAAAGAACGGCGGCGCCATCCTGCCGCATTGCGACCTGGCTTTCCTGGCGCCCGAGACCGACACCCCGAGGGTGCAGGAACTGCATATCCTGGCCGCCCACATCATCTGCGAACTCGCGGAAGACGCGGTAGCGGGCAAATAGCCCCGCGACCGCTCCAAACACTTCCCATAAATATAATATAATTACCTCTGTGCGGAGGGGCTTTTACCCGCCGCCACAGGGAGGCATTATGGCTGGATCTTCCGTAGAAGAAGTCATTTCCGAAGCCGAGATGGAAATGATGGAGAAAGTGGAGAAATTCAAGCGCGAGCTGACGTCGCTGCGCACGGGCCGCGCTAACCCGCAGCTGCTGGACAACGTTTACGTGGAATATTACGGGGCGCGCGTGCCGCTGAAACAGGTGGCCGCCGTCTCCATCCCTGAGCCCCGCACCCTCGAGGTGCGCCCCTGGGACGCCGGCGCGGTTGACGCCGTAGAGGCCGAGCTGATGAAGATGGATTTCGGCTCCTCCCCCAGCCGCAACGGCAACGTCATCCGCATCAACCTGCCCCCGATGACCGAGGACCAGCGCAAGAAGATGGTGAAGGTCGTGCACAGCATGGGCGAGGATTCCCGCGTGCAGATGCGCAACGTGCGCCGCGAAGCGCTGGAGAAGATAAAGAAATCCCAGAAGGCCGGGGAGATCTCCGAGGACGACCTGAGCCGCCACGAGGAAGCCGTGCAGAAGCTCACCGACACCTACGTCGCCAATGTCGACGGGGTCGTGGCCTCCAAGGAAAAAGAGCTGCTGACGGTTTAACTCCCCCCGCCACCGACGATGCCGACCCGCGAAAAACCGGACCCAGCGCGCCTGCCCGCCCATGTAGCCATAATCATGGACGGCAACAGGCGCTGGGCCAAAAAGCGCGGCCTGCCCTCGGTGGCCGGGCACAAGGCCGGCGTGGATTCTGTGCACGCGGTGGTGAAGGCCGCCAGCGACGCCGGGATAAAGGCGCTCACCATCTACGCGTTCTCCACCGAGAACTGGAACCGCTCGAAACTGGAAGTCAGCGCCCTGATGTTCCTGCTCAAGCGGACCATCATCTCCTA
Source organism: Elusimicrobia bacterium GWB2_63_22 (assembly GCA_001799735.1). GTDB lineage: Bacteria > Elusimicrobiota > Elusimicrobia > Elusimicrobiales > UBA9959 > UBA9959. The sequence goes on from MGUA01000014.1 coordinate 50,183, forward strand.
CGCGGACCAGCTGGACCGGGAGCGCGTCCGCCTGATGCTCTCCGGCCGCATAGACGAGCTGCCGAAGCCCGCCCGCGAGGCCCTGCGCGCCGCCGAAGCGCGGCTGGCCGGGAATGCCGGCATGGTGCTCAACATCGCGCTCAATTACGGCGGGCGCCAGGAGATTCTGGACGCCGCCAACCGGGCGATCGCCGCGGGGCTTAAAAGCGTGGACGAGAAAACCTTCGCCTCCCTGCTCTACACCTCGCCGCTGCCGGACCCCGACCTGCTGATCCGCACCTCGGGCGAGATGCGCATCTCCAATTTCCTGCTGTGGCAGACGGCCTACTCCGAGTTCTACGTCACGGAGACCCTCTGGCCGGACTTCCGGGCGGAAGAGTTCAACAAGGCTTTACTGGAATACCAGGACCGCGAAAGAAGGAGAGGAAAATAATGCTTTTACCCAGAGTGCTTACGGCCGTGTTCGGCATACCGGTGGTGCTGCTCCTGATCCGCGCCGGCGGGGCTGCCTACGCCGTCTTCGTTCTCGCCCTCATCGCCCTGTCGCTTTACGAGTTCGCCACCCTGATGAAGCTCGGGGCCAAGCCGGTGCAGGTCCCCACGCTCTACGCGTTCGGCCTGCTGATCCCGGCGGCGCTCTACTTCGACCGCTACAGCGCTGCGGTCGCGGGCGGCAATAATTTCACAGGCTTCGTGATCGCCCTCACCGTGATCGGCGTCATGAGCTACGAGCTGTTCTCCGCCAAGAAGTACCTGGAGCGCATCGGCCTTACGCTGCTGGGCATCTTCATGATCTCCTGGTGCCTGTTCCACCTGGTCGCCATCCGCGACCTCCGCCCCGACGGCATGGGCCTCACGCTGATGCTGATCGTCACCGTCTGGATCATGGATACCGCCGCCTATTTCCTGGGCAAGTCGTTCGGCCGCCGGCAGCTTTCCACCATCAGCCCCAAGAAGACCTGGGAGGGCGCCGCCGCCGGCTTCATCGCCTCGGTGGTCACCGCCCTGGTCATCAGCCGGTTCATGAACGGCACGGTCTCCTACGCTTTCGCGGCCGGCGCGGGCGTCCTGATAGGGATCTTCGGCCAGGTCTCCGACATCGCCGAATCCATGCTCAAGCGCGCCGTCGGCGCCAAGGATTCCTCCAGCCTGCTGCCCGGCCACGGCGGCGTGCTGGACCGGTTCGATTCCTACATCTTCCTGGCCCCGGTGATCTATTACTACGCGGTCTTCGCCCGCTGATGAACAAGAACGTCGTCATACTGGGTTCCACCGGCTCCATCGGCGTCAACGCCGTGAAGGCCGTCAAGAACCTCGGCAAGGGCTGGAGGGTGCTCGGCCTCGCCGCCAACTCCAACCTGAAGGCCCTGGCCGCGCAGATGCGCGAGGCCAGGCCGGCCTACGTGTCTGTTTTCGATTACGACGCCTGGAAAGAGCTTAAAGCCTCCGCGCCGCGCGGCGTGAAAGTGCTGCCGCCAGGAGTGGAAGGCCTCGCCGAGATGGCCTCGCTATCGGAGGCCGATATCGTTCTTAGCGCGGTTACCGGCGCGGTGGGCTTCGCCCCCCTGCTGGCCGCCATCCGCGCCTCCAAGCACATCGCCCTCGCCAACAAGGAGCCGATGGTGATGGCCGGGGAGCTGCTGATGCAGGAGGCCCAACGCTGGCAGGCCAGGATCCTCCCCGTGGATTCCGAGCCCTCGGCCATCTTCCAGTGCCTGGCGGGCGTGAAGCCGGGACAGTATGACGACGCGGTCTCGCGCGTTTTCCTGACGGCCTCCGGCGGGCCGTTCTACGCGCGCAAGGGCTCCCTCTCCGGAGTAACCCCGGCGCAGGCGCTCAAGCACCCGCGCTGGAGCATGGGCCCCAAGATCACAGTGGATTCTTCTACGCTGATGAACAAGGGGCTCGAGGCGATAGAGATAAAGAACCTTTTTTCGCTCCCGATCTCGAAGATAGAGGTGCTCATCCACCCGCAGTCGGTGGTGCACTCCGGGGTGGAGTTCAAGGACGGCTCGGTGCTGGCCCAGCTCTCTAACCCGGACATGCGCCTGCCTATCCAGTACGCGCTGACCTGGCCCGACAGGGCGCGCTCGCTCGCCGAACCGCTGGATTTTTTCAAGCTGGCGCGGCTCGACTTCGCCCGCCCCGACTTCCGCCGCTTTCCCTGCCTGGAGCTGGCTTTCGAGGCCGCAAAAAAAGGCGGCATCTACCCGGCGGTGCTCAACGCCGCCAACGAGGTGGCCGTTGAAAAGTTCATCGCGGGCCGGCTGGGCTTTACCGGCATCCCCGAAATAGTGGAGCGGACCCTGGCCGCCTGCCGCGGCGGGGCCGGGCGCCTTACGCTCGGGGCGGCCGTAGAGGCCGACGGCTGGGCCCGTCAGAAAGCCGCGGACCTTTCGGAAATCAAGAAGAGGAAAAAATGATCATATCCATACTAGCGGTGCTGTTTACCTTCGGCCTGGTGATATTCCTGCATGAGTTCGGCCACTTCATAGTCTGCCGGCTCTCGGGGATCAAGGTCGAAGCCTTCTCCTTCGGCTTCGGCCCGGAGCTCTGGGGCCGCACCAGCGGTCCCACCCGCTACTCGCTGCGCGCCATCCCGCTGGGCGGCTACGTCAAGCCCGCCGGCGAGAGCATTGACGAGGTTTCCGGGGCCCCCGACGAGTATTTCGCCAAGCCCTGGTACGTGCGCCTGGGCGTGGTGGCCGCCGGCCCGACGATGAACTACCTGCTGGCCTTCCTGCTGTTTTCCGGCGTGATACTTCTGGTCGGAGAGCCCGCCGTCTCCGACAAGCCGGTCCTCGGCGACATCTCCCAGGGCTACCCGGCCGAAGTCGCCGGCCTTAAGTCGGGCGACACGATAGTCAAGATAAACGGCGCCCCGGTGGACTCCTGGGCCGCGATGGCCGGCAAGATCTACGGCAGCGTGGAAAAAGAGATCTCCGTGACCTACGCCCGCGCCGGCGCCGAGGCCACCGTAAAAATGACCACCCGCAAGGCCCCGGACGCTTCCGGCCGCGGCGTGATAGGCATTTCCCCCGCCGTGATCTACAAGAGCGTGCCGTTCTTCAAGGGCATCGCCATGGGCGCCCACCAGTGCTGGTACTGGACGGCCTTCACGGTGAAGACGCTTGCCTCCAACATCTCAAAGCGCGAGAAGCCGGACCTCGCCGGCCCGATAGGCATTGTCAACATCGTCAGCAAGGCGGCCCATACCGGCCTGACCGACCTGGTTTTCCTGATCGGCCTCATCTCGGTGGCCGTCGGGTTCTTCAACCTGCTGCCCATCCCGCTGCTCGACGGCGGCCACGCCGTGCTCTATATTTTCGAGGGCATCTCCCGCCGCAAGCTGACCCCGGATATCATGAAGTACGTTAACGCGGTCGGTATCGCGTTCATCCTCAGTATTTTTATTTTCGCCACGTACAGCGACATTATGCGCATCGTCACCTCGCGCTCGGCCAAGAAGGCGGCCGCGGCGCAGCAGCAGGAGAAGTAGTATGGCCTGTTCCTGCCACGGCAAAACCCGCAAAACCCGCAAAGTAAAAGTCGGGCGTTTCTCCATCGGCGGCTCCAGCCCCGTCTCGGTGCAGTCGATGTGCAACACCGATACCCGGGACGTCAAGGCCACGGTGGACCAGGTACGCCGCCTGCAGGACGCCGGCTGCGAGATCATCCGGGTGGCCGTGCCCGACATGGAGGCCGCGCAGGCCCTCGGCCGCATCAAGAGCGGCATCTCCATCCCGCTGGTGGCGGACATCCATTTCGACTGGCGCCTTGCCGTCGAGGCCGTGCGCCAGGGCGCCGACAAGGTGCGCATCAACCCCGGCAATATCGGCGAGCGGGACAAGGTTAAAGAAGTGGTAAAGGCCTGCAAATCCGCCGGCATTCCCATCCGCATCGGCGTCAACGCCGGCTCGCTGAAGGCCCTCCGGGAGCACCCGAAGCCCGCCTGGAAGCCCTACGACTGGGCCCGGCAGATGGTCAAGGAAGCGCTCGACGAGGTCCGCATCCTCGAACGGTTAGATTTCCGCGATATCGTGGTCTCGCTGAAGGCCGACGATATAGAGCGCACGCTGATGGCCAACACGCTGTTCTCTTCCAAGTCCGACATCCCCCTCCACCTCGGCGTCACCGAGGCCGGCAGCTTCCTGGCCGGCACGGTAAAATCCTCCCTGGGCATCGGCCTGCTGCTGACGCAGGGGATAGGCGACACCGTGCGCGTCTCGCTGACCGAGGACCCGGTAATGCAGGTGCGCGCCGCCTACGAGATCCTCAAGGCCCTCGGCCTGCGCCGCTACGGCCCCGACCTGGTGTCCTGCCCCACCTGCGGCCGCTGCCAGGTGAACGTGGGCAAGGTGATCCACGAGCTCGAGGACCGCATCTATTCCGACCCGCAGCTGCTCAAGAAGTCGGAGGGCATGAAGATCGCCGTGATGGGCTGCGTGGTCAACGGCCCCGGCGAGGCCCGCTCGGCCGACTTCGGCGTGGCCGGCGGCAAGGGCCGCGGCATCTGGATAGAGAAGGGCAAGCAGATCAAGGTAGTGAAAGAATCCGAGTGGGTCAACGAAGTGATCCGCAAGATCCGGAGCTCGAAGTAACCGTCATACAGAAGAGAGAAAAGGATTTATGAACAAACCCGACAACCAGCAGAAGGCCGCGTCAGCCGCGGTCACCCCCCGCGCGCAGGATTACTCGCAGTGGTATCTCGACGTCATAAAGAACGCCTGCCTCGCCGAACATTCCCCGGTGCGCGGCTGCATGGTCATACGGCCTCACGGCTACGCCATCTGGGAAAAGATGCAGCGCGAGCTCGACGACCGCTTTAAGGAGACCGGGCACGAGAACGCCTACTTCCCGCTCTTCATCCCGCTTTCCTTCCTCACCCGCGAGGAGAAGCACGCTTCCGGCTTCGCCAAGGAGTGCGCGGTGGTCACGCACCACCGCCTCAAATCCGTGAACGGAGAGATCGTCCCGGACCCCGAGTCCAAGCTCGAAGAGCCACTTGTGGTGCGGCCCACCAGCGAAACCATCATCTGGGCGCAGTACAAGAACTGGATCCAGAGCTACCGCGACCTGCCGCTCCTGATCAACCAGTGGGCCAACGTCGTGCGCTGGGAAATGCGCACGCGCCTGTTCCTGCGCACGGCGGAATTCCTCTGGCAGGAAGGCCATACCGCGCACGCCACGGAGAAAGAGGCCATTGAGGAAACCTGGCGGATGCTGGACGTCTACGCCGATTTCGCCGAGAACGTAATGGCGGTGCCGGTGATCAAAGGGCGCAAGACCGAGGGCGAGCGCTTCGCCGGGGCCCTGGAGACGCTTTCCATAGAAGGCCTGATGCAGGACGGCAAGGCCCTGCAGATGGGCACCAGCCATTACCTGGGCCAGAACTTTTCCAAAGGCGCCGACGTTAGGTTTCAGAACAAGGACGGCCAGCTGGAATACGTTTACGCCAGCAGCTGGGGCGTAAGCACGCGCCTCGTGGGCGCCCTGATCATGACCCATTCGGACGACGCGGGCCTGGTGCTGCCCCCGAAGCTGGCGCCGGTGCAGGTGATAGTGATACCGATCTACAAGAGCGACGAGGAGCGCGTCCGGACCGTGGAGGAGGCGAAGAAAGTGGCCGCGGAACTGAAGGCCCTCGGCGTCGCCGTAAAGGTGGACGACCGGGACGGGATCATGCCCGGCGCCAAGTATTACGAATGGGAAGGCAAAGGCGTGCCCCTGCGGATAGAAGTCGGCCCGAAGGACCTTGAGAAGGGGTCGCTCTGCATCGCCCGCCGGTTCGTCGCCGAAATAAAAGGCGAAACGCCGGAGGCCCAGCGCAAACGCCGCAAGGCTTTCCTCCCCAGGGCGGAGGCTATAGCCTCCATCGTCCCCACGCTGGCGGCCATGCAGGGTGAGCTGCTGGAGCGCGCCCGGAACCTCAGGACCGAACGCACCCGGGTCATCGACAAGCTCGAGGACTTCGAGAAATTCTTCGGCGAGGGCGGCGGCTTCGCCTGGGTCCACTGGGCCGGCGACGCCGCGCAGGAAGACGAGCTGGCCAAGCGGTTCGAGACCAGCATCCGCAACATCCCCTTCGAGGACCAGATCCCGGCGGAGGCCAAAGGCGAAGGCGTCTGCATCCTCACCGGCAAGCCGTCCAAGCAGCGGGTCCTGATGTCCAAATCCTACTGATCCGGGCACACCCGGAAGGGTCTCTCAAAAAGGCGCCGCCCCCGGCGCCTTTTTGCCTTTATTTACCCCCCCGCATTTGTTAGAATTTTCCTATAGAAGAACGGCCCTCCGGCACCGGCGGGGCCCCCCCGGAGGACACCATGAAACCCAACGACTTCATTAAATTCCTTGATAAGGCCAAGATGTACGACCTTACCCAGCCGCTCAGCATCCACACCCCCCCGTGGCCGAGCTACATGCCGCTGCAGCTGCAGTACTTCAAGCGCATAGCCGGCGCGCACATGGGCCAGGGCGCCAACGGCCAGATCATGACCACCTCCAACCACGTGGGCACCCACATGGACGGTGAGATCCATTTCTACAGCGCCGGCCGCACCATCGGCGAGGTGCCGATGAAGGAATGGGCCGGCCAGGCCGTCGTCGTGGACATTTCCAAGGACGTGGGCGACTACGACCTTTATGAGCCCGAGCTGCTCATGAAGCGCGCCGACATCCGCAAGGGCGACATACTCATCATCAACACCGGCTACCACAAGTACGCCTGGTACGAGAAGGGCACCTGCGACGAGGTCCGCTACTTCTGCAAGCACCCCGGCCCCGGCCCGCGCTTCCACAAGTGGGCGCTCGACATGAAATTCAAGTGGATAGGCGTGGACTGCGGCTCGGCCGACCACCCCATGAACACCATCATCCGCAACTGGCATCCCAAGCTCTTCGTCGAGGCCGAGAACAAGCTGGTCAAGACCTACGGCAAGAAATGGGACGAGATGTTCCCCACCGAGGAGTTCTACCAGGTTATGCACCTCAAGCTCTTCCCCAAGCGCCTCGTGCACGCCGAGAACATCGGCGGCGAGATAGACAAGCTTTCCAACAAGCGCTGCTGGCTGGGCTTCTTCCCCCTCAAGGGCATAGAGCTCGAGTCGGCGATGGGGCGCGTGGTGGCCTGGACCGCCTGAGCCGTCCCTGGCCGGGCCGGGAGCCTAGGCTTCCGGCCCGGACCATTTCTGGAGCGGGAGGATAAATGCCGATAACTGCCGAATTTGACTACGTTAAACCCAAAGACATGGACGAGGCCCTCCAGGTCTTTTCGCGTTATGGGGACAAGGCCAGGGCCCTGGCCGGGGGCACCGACCTGGTGGTGCACCTCAAGGAAGGCCTGGCAAAACCCGAAGTAGTGGTGGATATAAAAGCCCTGGCCGAACTTTCCGGCTTCGCCCTGAAGGGAGGCGTCCTGCGCATCGGCGCCCTGGCGACTTTCGCGGAACTTATCGCCTCGCCTCTCATAAAGTCCAAATTCCCCGTCCTTTGGGAGGCCTCGCTGACCGTCGCCTCCGTAGGCGTGCGCAACCGCGCCACCGTAGCGGGCAACATCTGCTCGGCGGTGCCTTCGGCGGACTCGGCGCCGGCCCTGGCCGTCTACGAGGCCGAAGTGCTGGTCCGCGGCCTGAAGGGCTTGCGCCGCATCCCCATCGGGGAGTGGTTCACCGGGCCCAAGAAGACCGCCCTGCTGCCCGGCGAGCTGGTGACGGCGCTGGAGCTTAAACTGCCGGAGAAAAAACACGGCGGCTGCTATATGAAACTCGCCCGCTACGAGGGCGAGGACCTGGCGCAGGGCGGCGTGGCCGTGCTGGCGCTGGCCGACAACACTTACCGCGTAGCCGTCTGCGCCCTGGGGCCCAAGCCCGGGCGCTGCCCGAAGACCGAGTCGGCGCTGAACGCCAACAAGCTCTCCGACAAGGTGCTGGCGACGGCCAAAGAGGCGATACTGCAGGAGATCTCCCCTATCGGCGATATCCGCTCTTCTAAAGAGTACCGCCTGCATATGGCGCAGATCATGCTCGAGCGCGCCGCCGGCCACGCCGTGGCGCGGCTGTTCGGCAAAGGCCCCGCGTACGGAACGGAAAATATAGCTTGAGACCTATGAAAAAACACGATATCCAGTTCAAACTCAACGGCGAGAAGATCGCCATAACGGTGGAGCCCAACGACGTGCTGCTGGACGTGCTGCGCGGCCGGCTGGGGATAAAGAGCCCCAAGGTGGGCTGCGACCGCGGCGACTGCGGCACCTGCACCGTGCTGCTGGACGGCCGCACCATCCGCTCCTGCCTGGCGCTGGCGGTGGAGGCCGACGGGGCCGAGATCGTCACGCTCGAGGGCGCCAACACCACCCGCAAGTGGACGCAGCGGCTGCAGAAGAAGTTCCACGAGAAGAACGCCTTCCAGTGCGGCTTCTGCGCGCCGGGCGTCATCCTCTCCGCTACGGAGCTGCTGGAGACTAATCCCAAGCCGTCGGAGCACGAGATCAAGGAAGCCATCGCCGGCAACCTTTGCCGCTGCACCGGCTACGAGCCGATCGTCGAGGCCATCGCCGAGACGGTCAAAGGCAAATAACCGCGGGGGAGCTCATGAAAAAACTATTCCTCGTTCCTTTCGCCGCGGCCGCCCTGGCCGGCTGCTGGTTCATGGGGCAGCCCAAGGCCGTGGTCCTCGTGACCGACCAGGCCCGCGCCAAGTCCCTGATGACGGCCCTGCAGCTGCAGAACACGGGCCTGCAGGAGTCGGAGATCGCGGTAAGGCTCGTAAAGAAGAACGATCCCGGAGAACTGCTGGAAGGCCTGAAGTGGGCTGCCGGCAAAGGGGTCAAGGCCATCGGGCTGGACAAGGACGCTTATGCGCCCGGCGATCTCCAGATAGAGGCGATCCTGAAAGTCCTGAAAGACGACGGAATCTACGTGGCGGGGGTCGAGTTCGCGGGGTGACGGGGTATTTATGAAACATTCCTTTCTTTTAGCGATGGCTCTCCTGCTGGCGGCCTGCTCCGTGCCGCAGGGCGGCGCGAAGCGGTCCGGGCCCGGGATCTTCGGGACCATCGGGCCGACCGCCGACCAGCCCTTCGTGGATGAAATCATAGAAGTTATCACCGAGCCCGCCGGGGCCAAGGTGCAGGTGAACGATGATTTCGCCGGCTACGCCCCGGTCAGGTATAAGGTGCGCCGCCTGTGGCGCGGCGAGCCCGGCAATATGACGCTCGAGACGGTAAAGATAGATGCCCTGCCGGTAGCCGGCGGCCAATGCGCGCAGAGCGGGACCTACGGCCAGTACAACCTCAAAGTCCCCTTCCCCGTGCGTTTCAATATGACCAGTTGTCCCCAGATTCCTTAATGGCGCGGTTTATGAAAAAACTGTTGTGTTCAGTAATAATTATTTGGACTTCGCTCTCGGCCGTATTTGCGGCTGAGGATTTGACTTTCTATTCGGTGTATAAAGATTATAAAGTTCATTTAGGCTACCCTGTTCAATCCGTCCTTTCAGTTTCCCCGCTCGTATATTCAATTCTTGCGTCAACTAACGGCTCACCATTGTTCTCTCCTGTTCCGGTGTCTTCACAGCCGGTATTGACCTATCAGTTTTTGCCAAGTACGACAAACAACAAGACTGTCGTGAAAATATCAATGCGCCCGGTCTCTGTATCCGGGCAGTCTTGGAATACTTGTTTTAATTACGCGTTCTACCCGTCCCACGCTGGGCATCTCCATGGCGGTCCGGGGCAGTTAGGAGGGGGCCCTCCCCCGTTGGACCTCCAAAGTAGTATTCCGGCGTACGATGTGCAGGGCTCATCTTGTGTCTACGAACTGGCTCAAAACACGGAACTTTCCTGGGTTATGATTTTGCCTGAGTTTTCCGCGGAAATCAATTTCCTCATAAGTGCTTATGGGGATTTTATGGATTACAAGCGCTTCAAAATTCAGGCAAAAGTGCCTGCTTTGGTGGCCTTGCCAGATTCCGATCTTTATTCTTCGACCGGTGCCACTAAGGCTCATCCCTTCAATTACTATGCGCGTCAGGATGTGATAGATAAGTTGAAAAACATCGCGAAAGAGTATTCTGAAACGTTTCCAAAGGCCTTAGGCCTGGTATTCAATGATATGAGCCTGCCATGGGGAGGTTTATTCGATATCGGAGAGGAAGTTTTGTGTCCGGATGATAAACCATGTAAGTATTGGGTTGCGCCGCATAGGTCTCACCGGGATGGCTATAACGTGGATTTGAAAACTAATGGTTTGACTGCTGGCCAGCTTATTCAGATTAAGTCTATCGCGGAAAAGCAGGGCGCTTCTGTTTTGGATGAAGGGAACCATTACCACCTAAATTTCAAGAGCAAGTCGGATAAGGATTATGACGAGTACAATGTCTGCTATTAAACTTCGCAATTGCCTGCCGATGGCGTTGTCGGTTGCACTAATTTTACTTCTCGGTTCCACAAGGAGCGTTGCGGCCGTTAAACTGGAAAAAAGCGAATATCCTGATGAGAAAAGCATGGTCGCTTTCTCAACTTACTCCGTGCTTGTATCTCCCCAGATGTATGAAGCGATCAGTAGCCAGATAAAAGGTTTTGAACTGAGGCCGTTAAGCTATTATCCGACGGAAATCAGGCATGCCTACCCTTTTACTATATTCCAATCCCCTTCAGCGGTCTTCGGGGATTTTAACGGAGATAAAATTGAGGATGCTGTTTTTATCGGGAACGACAGTAAATACGCTTTTACCATTGTGATACTGTCCAAATATGAAGTCACGGGCAAAGTACACCAGGCGGTATCGTATTCCGTAAAGGAGTTCTCGAAAACACCTTTAGCAGAGGTGGGTGCCCTGCACGATGCAACCTGGTCATACCTGGTTTTACGCGGGAAAGGCAGAATCATGATTCCAAACGATAGTTCAGAGTTGGAGACGTTCGAGCTTAAGAACGACGCCTTTGAAGTCATTACTTGGGGGAAAGCTGCGGTGATATATTATTTAGGCGAAGCCGACACCTTTAAAAAACTTATTTCAGCCGATTAGGCACACAAAAGGTAAAAAACAATTCCCCTTATCTGGATAATCGTATATTTGAGAGGTAACTATGGACCTTCAGAAACTTAGAACCAAGCCTAAAAAAGGCGCTAAAAACAAAATCGCCGCCGACGGCCTGGAGCTGGTCGGCAAGTCCGTGCAGCGCATCGACGGCTGGGAGAAGATCAAGGGCGCGGCGCAGTACACCGACGACCTGCAGTTCGGCCCCGGCCTGCTCTACGCCGCCCTGGTGGAAAGCCCCTGCGCCCACGCCAGGATAAAATCCCTCGATACCTCCGCCGCCGAAAAGCTGGAAGGGGTAGTGAAGGTGGTCACGGGCCGCAACTTCAAACAGAAGTTCGGGCTGTACATGAACGACCGCTACGTTTTTGCCACCGACACGGTGCGTTTCGTGGGCGAGCAGGTGGCTGCCGTGGTGGCCACCGATCCCAAGATAGCGCTGCGCGGCGCCGCGTTGGTAAAGGCGGAGTACCAGGAGCTGCCGGCGGTGATGGACCCCGTGAAGGCGCTGGAGAAGGATTCCCCCCTCGTGCACCCGAACCTCAAGGATTACACGCATGTGCCGTGGTTCTTTCCCAAGCCCGGCACCAACATAGCGCACTGGCGCAAGATCCGCAAGGGCGACCTGGAGAAAGGTTTTAAAGAAGCCGACCTCGTGCTGCAAGACACCTATATAGTGCCGCGCTACGCGCATTGCGCCATCGAGCCGCACTCCGCCATCGGCCTCTACGACGCCTCCGGCCGCCTGACCATGTGGACCTCTTCCCAGTCCCCCTTCACGCAGCGCCACGTGTTCGCCGAGACCCTCAAGTCTTTCGGCCTCAGCCACAAGGACGTGCGCGTCATCAGCACCTACATCGGCGGCGGCTTCGGCGGCAAGGCCGGCGTCACTATGGAGATCATCGCGGCCGCGCTGGCCATCGCCGTGCCCGGCCGGCCCATCAAGCTGCTGTGGAACCGCGCGCAGGAGTTCTACAATACCTACCAGCGCCTCGGCGTCACCGCCAAGATAAAGATGGGCGTGACCAAAGCCGGCAAGATCACCGCGCTGGACTTTAAACTGCACTGGGACGCCGGCGCCTACGTAGAGTACGGCGCCAACGTGGTCAACGCGGCCGGCCTGTCGGCCAGCGGCCCTTACCGCGTGGACAATATCAGCGTGGACTCGATGTGCACCTACACCAACCTGCCCCCCTGCGGCGCCTACCGCGGCTTCGGCTACTCGGAGTTTCTCTTCGGGCTCGAGTCGCACATCACCCGCATGGCGACCGAGCTGGGCATAGACCCGGTGGAGTTCCGCAAGCGCAACGCCATCAAAGAGGGCGACACGCTGCCCTACGGCGCGCATATGAACCCCAACGGCATCCGCGAGGCCATAGAAAGGGTAGAGAAGGAAATTAAATGGGGCGTTAAAGAGAAGTCTAAAGATCCGAAGAAGGCCATAGGCAAGGCCGTGGTCTGCTTCTGGAAGTCCCCCGCCATGCCGCCCAACGCCAGCTCCAGCGCGTTCCTCAAGTTCAACGAGGACGGCAGCATCAACATCCTGGTCTCGGGCATGGAGATAGGCCAGGGCCTGCTGACCGTGATGGCGCAGATCGCCGGCGAAGTGCTGGCCATGCCGGTGACCAAGATCCGCGTGGAGACGCCCGACACCGACCGCAACCCTTACGAGTGGCAGACCGTCGGCTCCCACGTGACCTGGGGCTGCGGCAACGCCGTAAAGCGCGCCGCCCTGGAGGCGCGCGAGCGCATCTTCGACCTGGTGCAGCGCGTGCACTGCCTGGATAAGAGCACGCTGTATCTGGCTGACGAGTGCGTGAAGTGCCGCACCAAGCCGTCCTTCGCGCTGCCGTTCAAAGACTTCGTCATCAACGGTATCCAGGCCGAGGACCATACCTTCAAGGGCGGGCCCATTATGGGGTCCGGCGTGTTCATGCCGGAGTTCGCCTCGGCCATCAGCAACCCGGAGACCGGGCAGGGCGGCCATCCCAACGTGCATTATACGACGGGCTCGGCCGGCATCATCCTGGAAGTGGACCGCGAAACCGGCAAGATGAAGATCAAGAAGGTGGCGCTGGCCGTGGACTGCGGCAAGGCCATCAACCCGGACCTGGTGAAGGGCCAGGTGGTAGGCGGCCTGCTGCAGGGGTTCGCCACCGTGCTCTACGAGGATATGCGCTATAACGAGAAAGGGCGCCTGCTCAACCCCAACTTTTCGGACTACAAGATCCCCACGTCCATGGACATGCCCGACGTGGTGGTGCCGATAATAATAGAAGTGGCCCAGCCGGACGGCCCGTTCGGGGCGCGCGGCGTGGGCGAGCATACCATGATCCCCTGCGCGCCGCTGATCGCCAACGCGGTGGCCGACGCGCTGGGCGTGCGCATCAAGACCATGCCGGTCACCAAAGAGAAGGTGGCCCTGGCCGTCAAAGCGGCGTCGAAGTAGACTTTTAGGAGAACAACAATGAAAGTAGCCCTCTGCCAGTACGACATCAAGTGGGAAGACAAGGAAGCCAACAAGCGAAAGATCGCGGACCTGCTGTCGGACTGCAAATGCGCCAAGGAGATAGACTGGCTGGTCTTCTCCGAGATGACCCTCTCAGGGTTCACCATGAACACGGCCGTGTCCGAACTTACGGACTCCGACCGCGCCTTCTTTACCGGCCTCGCCGCCGAGCACAATATCAACATCTCCTACGGCGGGGTGGAGAAGGGCTATAACAACCTGATCACCCTGGACCGCAAGGGCAACCGGGTGAATACCTACTCCAAGATCCACCTCTACGCCTTCGGCCAGGAGGACAAGTACTACAAGGCCGGAACCAAACAGGAGCTGTTCGAGCTGGAAGGCCTTAAAGTGATGCCGGCCGTCTGCTTCGACCTGCGTTTTCCGTACCTCTTCTGGAACCAGGCCCCCGCCGCCGACGTCTACGTGGTGATAGCCGCCTGGCCCATGCGCCGCTCCGAGCAGTGGATGACGCTGCTGCGCGCGCGGGCCGTGGAGAACCAGGCCTACTGCATCGGCGTGGACCGCGTCGGGCTGGAAGGCAAGGTGGAATACTCCGGCAACTCCATGTGCTACGACCCGCTCGGCAAGACCGTCATCGACTCCGGTACGGCGGAGGGCATCTACATGGCCGAGGCCCCGCTGGACAAAGACCTGGTAAAGAAGACCCGGGAGCGCTTCCCCTTCCTGGGAGAAAGGAAAGTATTTCCCTGGCAATAAGACAATGGACCTTATCTCTTACGGCGACAGCATTCCCGAGGGCGATTACCGCCTGCACTCGGCTTTCGCCAACGCCATCAACTTCCGCAAGGGCAAGGTGATAGTTTCGCTGGTCCCGCCGCGCGCCGGCGCGGGCCCCTTCAACGTAGTGCTCAAACAGCTGCCCCCCGGGGCCAAACGCCTGCGCTCCACCCGCTTCTATTTCTACATCGACGAGAACCGCCTGCGCAAGGAGCCCGAAGCCCGGTATTCCTCCGGCGTGCCGAATACCGACGCGGCGCCCGAAGCGGTGCAGGCGGGGGTGGAGGCGCTGGCCGTTATCCTCGCCCGCCGCTCCCCCCCGAAGAGCCTGGCTTTTATCTTCGACCCGGCGCTGGAAAAGGATTTCTCCCGCGTGTTCGAGCGGCACCTGCTGGCGCGGTTCAAGAAAGCCCTGGGCTTCTTTAAGGCCGGGGACTACGTCCACGGCGTAAAGACCATGCGCGGCCTGGGGCTGGGGTTCACCCCCTCCGGAGACGATTTCATCAGCGGCCTGCTGGCGGGTTTTAATTTCGCGCGCATAGGCCTGCGGTTCGACACCGGGGCGAGGATAGAACAGATCTTCTTCTGCGCCGAAGGCAGCAACCTGGTCTCCAACGCTTTCCTGCGGTGTTCCTACGAGGGCAAAGTGAACTCCCAGGTGCGGCGCCTGATGAAGGCCCTCGGCGGCGGCGACCCTGCCGAACTGGAAACCGCGGCGCAGCGGGCTCTGGAGAAAGGGCATACCTCGGGCGCGGATTTCTGCGCCGGGCTGGTTTTCGCGCTGCGCGAAGTCTTCGCGTCCTGACGCGGCACTATAACGGAGAACATATGATAAAAACTGTGATCAAGAAAGGCGCGTATTTCGATTCCGTCTCGCTGATGCAGGTGGCCAAGAAGCTCAACTCCGTTCCCGGCGTGCTGGACTCGGCCGTGGTGATGGCGACGAAAGAGAACAAGGGTATCATCAAGGCCTCCGGCCTGCTGACGCCCGAGATCTTAAAAGCGGGAGATAGCGACCTGGCCATAGCGGTCAGCGCCAAAACCCCCGCCGCCGCCGAGGCCGCCTTTAAGGCCGCCGACGAACTTCTCAACAGGAAGCCGGCGCAGCCGTCCGGAGGGGCGGACCGTAAGGCCGCCGGCCTCGACGACGCTTTCAAGTCTCTCGAGGGCGCCAACCTGGCCGTCATCTCCGTAGCCGGTCGCTTCGCCGGGGCGCTGGCCGCGGACTGCCTGGAGAAAGGGCTCAACGTCATGCTGTTCTCCGACAATATCCCGGTGGAGACCGAAGTGGCGCTTAAGAAGGCCGCGGTAAAGAAAGGCCTGCTGGTGATGGGCCCCGACTGCGGCACCGCCATAATCAACGGCGCCCCCATAGCTTTCGCCAACTCCGTGCGCCGCGGCAATATCGGCGTGGTAGCCGCCGCGGGCACCGGCCTGCAGGAAGTGACCACCTTGATCTCCAACGAGGGCGCGGGCATCTCGCAGGCTATCGGCACCGGCGGCCGCGACGTTAAACTGGAGGTGGGAGCGCTCACTTTCATCCAGGCCCTCAGGATGCTGGCCGCCGACCCCGGCACAGAGGTGATACTGCTGGTCTCCAAGCCCCCCCACCCGGCGATACTTAAAAAGATCACCGCCGAGATTAAAAAAATAGAGAAGCCGGTGGTAGCCGTCTTCCTGGGCGGAGAGATAAAGGAAAAGCTCAAAGAGAACTTCTACCCGGCCAAAACCCTGGAAGAAGCCGCCTATAAGGCCGCCTGCCTGGGCCGGGGTTGGGCGATAGCCAAGGCCCGCGAGATGATCTACGACATGAACCTGAAATCGCTCGCGCTGGCCAAAAAGGAAGCCTTGAGGAAAAAGAAAACCTCCTGCCTGCGCGGCCTGTTCACCGGCGGCACGTTCGTCAGCGAGGCCCAGGTGATACTGCCGGAGATGCTCGGCGCGGTGCTCTCCAACGCCCCGCTCGACAAAAAGAACAAGCTGAAGAACTCCATGCAGCTCTCGGGCCACGCGGTGATAGACCTGGGCGAGGACGAGTTCACCGTCGGCCGCCCCCACCCGATGATAGACTTCTCCCTGCGCAACAAGCTGATAGTCTCCGAGGCCAAGCGGCCGGAGGTCTCGGTGCTGCTGCTGGACCTGGTGCTGGGTTACGGCGCCAACCTGAACCCTCTCGAGGATATCATGCCCTCGCTCGTAGAGGCCTTCATCCAGAACAAGGAGCTCTCTATAGTGGCCTCGGTGACCGGCACCGAAACCGACCCGCAGGCCCGCTTTAAAGTGGTGAAGGCGCTGGAGGCCGCCGGGGTGCTGGTGATGCCTTCCAACGCCGGGGCCTGCCGCCTGGCCGGCGAGATAATCCGTATGGCGGCCAAGAGGTAAATTATGAAACTTTTCGAAACCGAACTCAGGGTGATCAATATCGGGCTGGAATCTTTCAGGCAGGGCCTGAACGATTGCGGCGTGAAGAGCGTGCAGGCGCAGTTCAAACCGCCGCTCTCGGCGGAGGCTGGGCTTTTTGCCAAGGCGGCCAAACATTCGGCGCGGATAGCCAAGGCCAACGGGAAAGCCCTGGGCCGGATCCTCGCCGCCAAGCCGGCGCTGGTCGGCATGGGCATAGCTCTCGACGTTATTCCCGGCATGAAGCGGGACCTGATCCTGCACGCTGGCCCTCCCGTTACCTGGGAGCGGATGTGCGGCCCCATGCGCGGCGGCATCATGGCCGCGCTGATGTACGAGGGCCTGGCCGCCAACCCCAAGGAGGCCGAAAAGCTGGCCGCCTCCGGCCGGATCAAGTACGAGCCCTGCCACGAGCATAACGCCGTGGGGCCGATGGCCGGCATCATCTCGGCCTCGATGCCCGTCTTCATCGTCAAGAACGAGGAGCACGGCAACTTCGCCTATGCCACGCAGAACGAGGGCCTGGGCAAGGTGCTGCGCTACGGCGCCTATGGTCCCGAGGTGATAGAGCGCCTGAAGTGGATGGAAAAGACTCTTTACCCGACGCTGAAGGCGGCTATAGAGTCGCTGGGGCGCATAGACCTGAAGACCATGGTGGCGCAGGCGCTGCACATGGGCGACGAGGTGCATAACCGCAACCGCGCCGGCACGTCGCTGCTCTATCGCGCCCTCGCCCCCGCCGTGATCAAGACCTGCAAGGACCCGGAGACGGCGGCGAAGTCCCTGGAGTTCATCAACGGCAACGACCATTTCTTCCTGAACCTCTCGATGGCGCTGTCCAAGGCCTCGCTCGACGCCGGCCGCGGCGTGAAGGACTCCAGCGTGGTCGTGGTAATGGCCCGCAATGGCACGGACTTCGGCGTGCAGCTCTCCGGTACCGGCGGGCGCTGGTTCACCGGCCCGGCCCAGGTGCCGGACGCGCTGTATTTCCCCGGCTACTCCAAGGCTGACGCCAACCCGGACATAGGCGACTCGGCCATTACGGAGACCAACGGCCTGGGGGGCTTTGCCATAGCGGCGGCGCCGGCCATTGTGCAGTTCGTGGGCGGCAAGGCCGCGGACGCGCTGAACTATACGCTGGCGATGTACGAGATCACGGCGGGCGAGAGCAATATCTACAAGATCCCGGCTCTGGACTTCCGCGGCACGCCGACGGGTATAGACGTGATAAAGGTGGCGCGTAGCGGCATCCTGCCGTTCATCGATACCGGCGTGGCCCACAAGAACGCCGGCGTGGGCCAGGTAGGCGCCGGCGTCCTCAGCGCCCCCCCCGAGCCCTTCACCAAAGCCTTCGAATACTTCGCCAAGAACTTGAAGTAAAGCGAAGACTGCACTAATTGGAAAAGCCCCGCAAAGGGGCTTTTTCATTTCACAATAGCAACGATAGCCAGTCGGGGGCTGACCGGGGCGGGGTCCCGTGCTCCTGGCTGACCGCAGGGAAACCGTTGCGCGGTTTCCCCCCCGCCTTTCGGAAAATTATGGCGGGGCCCCCCTTTCCCCAAAGTCGCCCGGGACCCCGCCCCGGCCATCCCCCGCAGTTTCTCTTTACGACGTGGAAGCTAGTGTCGCTGGAGAATGCAAGGGGCAGGCGAGGGTATGCCTTCGCAGGGGCCTCACGAGGGCGAGGCTTGCGCAGCGACGAGCCCGAGTGAGAGAGCGAGGCCACGGTGTGGCCGAGCGTACCCGGAGAAGGCATACCCTCGCTTGCCCCCACGGTAGGACGCCCGATGTGGAATGGCTATAAAGAAAAACCGCCGGATGCTCCGGCGGTTTTCTGATTGGCTGAGTTACCTGCTAGGTGCCGGGCTGGTATTCGGGCTCGGCGGGGACGGCTACGGGTTTGGCGGCCTTCTTGGGGAGGGCGTTCCAGATCTTGATGGAGAGGAGGAAGCCGATGATGGCGAAAGGGATCAGGAAGACGGGCCACATCTTCCAGTTGTTCGGGTCCTTGGCCAGTTCCCCCACCGGCGTAATATGGCCGATGACGATGGACTGCATGCCCGTGCCCAGGTACACCATGCCGTCCACAATACCCGTGGCCGCGCCGGCGTTCTTGGCGCCGCCGAAGTCGGTCGTCGACGTGCCGGAGAGAATACCGTGCACGCCCGTCACCGACATCGAGATCAGCATCGTGGCGATACCTGCCCACCAGATGTTCGCGCCCAGCATCAGCGCCATGATGCCAGCGCTGGCACCCATCACGCCGTAGAGAATGGCCGCCATCGGGCCGCGGCGGGAGTTGAAGATCTTGTCCGAGCACCAGCCCGTCAGGAAAGACCCCGCCAGGCCCGTCAGCAGCAGCATCAGGCCCCAGTTGTCGGTGATCCAGAAACCTTTCTTGAAGCCCACTTCTCCGGCGAACAGCGGGTACCAGTGCATGATGCCGTTGCGCAGCACGCCGCTGCAGAACTCTATGGCGCAGACCACGATCAGTACCGGGTGCGTGATGATCTTCAGGAACACCTGCTTCACCGGCAGGCGCTCGCCGGTGGCCGATACCGATTCCTCGCCGGTGTCGAAGTCCTTGTAGCCGGCTTCGCCGGGCGTGTTGCGCAGGAAGAAGAACATGATGAGCCAGAAGAAAGCCAGCATCACGGCGGGGATGAAGAAGATCCACCAGTTCTGGTCCACGCCCGCGCCGCCCAGGCCGAAGACGGCGGCGAAGATCCGGGCCATGACGGAAGGGTCAGTTCCTGCCACCGCGCGGCTGGCCTCGGCCACCGCAAAGCCCCAGTCGAAGGCGAAGTACAGGCCGAAGGCTATCATCGCGCCGAAGATAGTGGAGAAGGTGCCGCGTTCGCGCACGTGGAACCAGGGGGCCTTCACCGTGACGATGGAGATGGCGCCGTAGCTCTGGAAGTGCATGTTCAGCGCGTAGAGGAACATGAAGGAGCTGAAAACGGAAACGGTCCAGCCCCAGTTGGCCATGCCGTAGAGCGTGATGCCCATCAGCAGGTTCACCAGCAGCGAGCCGCCGGTGCCTATCAGCATGGCCAGGCGGCCGCCCAGCTTGTCGGCCAGCGGGCCCGTCACCAGGAACGAGAGCGCGTACACCCAGGCGCCCACGGCGAAGATCTCGCCGAACTGCGCCTTGGTCATCAGCGCGTCGCCCATCACGCTCTTTGAGACCGTCAGGTTGTAGCGGCCCATGTAGAGGAAAGCGTAGGCGAAGCCGAGAGGGACCCAGTTAAGGGCCCGGCGGAAACGGTATGCTCCGGAATGAGTAGGTGTATCCATGAGAAAATTATAACTTTTTGCATTGCGGCGTTTGAACCGGGCGGGTGTAAAATGCGTGTAAAGTCTTGCCGGGTCCCGTTTCCGGCCTTGCCTTTTACAGAATGGAATTGCTATTATTATATATGGAAGGTGGCTGAAGTTCAGGCCGCTTTTTTTGATAAATAGGGCATTTCAGGGATTTCTATGGATAAGTCCAAATTAGAGGCGGAAATTGAGAAGACGCTGGAACAGGGCGGTTTCGAGCTGGTAGACCTCAAGCTGGCCAGCCATAACGGCAAGCCGCTGATCCAGCTCTTCGTGGACCGCGAGGCCGGCGGCGTGCTGCTGGACGACTGCGCGGTGCTCAGCGAGAAGGTCGGGGAATTCCTCGACACCAACAATTTTTACGAGAACGGGTACTTCCTGGAGGTTTCCTCCCCCGGCATAGACCGCGTCCTCAAGAAGGAAAAAGATTTCAAACGCTTCATGGGCCAGCACGCCAAGGTGCGCCTGAAGCGGCCGGTCAACAATTCGCGCGTGTACTACGGCGACATAGCCGGCTTTGAAAACGGGCAGGTGCTCCTGTCCGGCGACTTAAAATTCAGCCTGGAGGATATCGAAGAGGCCCGGCTTCATCCGACCGACGACGAGATCCTGAAGGGAAAATAACACAGGGGTAAGATAAAAAAATGACCACTAACAAGGAACAGAAGAACAAATCGGACCTTTTGCTGGCGCTCGAACAGCTTGAGCGCGAGAAGAACATAAAGCGCGAAGACGTCTTCAAGACGATCACCGACTCGCTGGTGAGCGCGCTGCGCAAGTATTTCGGCAAGACCGCCCAGATCATGGCCGGCATCGACCCCGACACCGGCGAAATGGCCGGCTTCCTGGTCAAGAAGGTGGCCGACCCCGTGGTCACCCCCGAACTCGAGATCACCGTCGAGGAGGCGCAGAAGCACATGCCGGACGCCAAGCTCGGCGACGACGTGCACATCCCCGTGCCGATCCAGGATTTCTCCCGCATAGCGGCCCAGACCGCCAAGCAGGTGCTCATCCAGAAGATCCGCGAGATCGAGAAGGTCCGCATCTTCGACGAATACAAGCCCCGCGAAGGCGAGATCGTCACCGGCCTCGTGCACCACGTGGCCGGCCGCGACATCTTCGTGGACCTCGGCAAGGCCGAGGCCATCCTGCCCTTCTCCGAGCAGATCCGCCGCGAGCACTACAGCGTCAACCAGCGCGTGCGCGCCATCATCCACCGCGTGGACAAGGAGAACAAGGGCCTGCAGATCGTCCTCTCCCGCGCCTCCGGCAACTTCCTGAAAGCCCTGTTCGAGGCCGAAGTGCCCGAGATCGCCGAGAAGGTCATCGAGATCGTGGACGTGGTCCGC
>MGUA01000015.1 GCA_001799735.1 Elusimicrobia bacterium GWB2_63_22
GTATGAAGAGTGGGAAGTAGGCGGAACGGCTGAAAGTGTCAACAGAATTGGCCAAGGAAATGTTTCAATTTAAACTAGACAGAACACATACCTATTCACATAAGCGCATGGTCTTCAAAACACCCGGCTTTATTGCGCGGGAAATAGAACGCACCGACGCCCTTATCCGCGCCAGCGGCTACAAGGGCGCCATAACCTTCCGCCCGCCTTACGGCAAGAAGCTGCTGACGCTGCCGTGGTACCTAAGCCGGCACGGCGTCACCAGCGTTACCTGGGACCTGGAGCCGGACACCTATTTCCCGGGCGACGCCGCGCGCATAGAGGACTACGTGCTCGCCAGGGCCGCGCCGGGTTCCATAATACTGCTGCATCCGCTCTGCGGCCAAGCCTGCGCCGCGGACAGGGCGGCCCTGCCCGGCATAATAAAAGGCCTTAAGGCGCGCGGCTACTCTTTTGTCACCGTATCCCAGCTGCTCGCCCTGCGCGGGCCGGTGAGATAGGGGCTAAGCCGCCGAAAGCCAGAGAATGTTGGTGGAGGTGAGGGAATGAAGAGAATTCTTGTCGCAGTCGCGGTTATAGGCCTGGCCGGCGGGCTGGCCTTGGCAAAAAAAGAGCGGCCGCTGCCGGCGCCTAACGGCATAGAATTGCCGGCGGATTTCGCCGATTGGCGCATTATTTCCGTTTCGGCGCGGTCGGACAATGACACCATGCGCGCGGTGCTGGGCAACAAGGCCGCTATAAAAGCGGCCCGGGAAGGCCGTGTTGCCCCGTGGCCGGACGGCGCGGTGCTGGCCAAGGTGGTTTGGAGGCGTGCCGGCATGGAAGAATGGCCGCCGGCTGCGGTGCCGGGGGATTTTGTGCACGTGGAGTTTATGCTGAAAGATTCCCGCAAATACGCGCAGACCGGCGGCTGGGGTTTCGCCCGCTGGCTGGGCAACGACCTTAAGCCGTACGGCGCCGACGCAGGCTTTGTTAAAGATTGCTTCGCCTGCCATCAGCCGGTTAAGGCGCGCGATTATGTTTTTACTCAGCCGGCAGTGCTGCCAAGGCTCCGCTAGTCTGGCAAGCCCGGCGTTTTTGTTTTTAAATTGATAATATATTTAGGATAAACTCGCGGGCATACAGGGGGCAACATGGAACTGAAACCGCTTAAGATGATAGGCACTTACAGCCAGTACAGGCTGAAAAAATTCTCGGAGCTTAATAATAACCTGCTGGCCGAGCTTCATAAGAACTGGCCGCGCGGGGCCACGCATGCCGTCTTCCAATTCGGGGAGCCGATAAAAAACGAGTGGCGCGTCACTAAGCCGCTGCTGCCGAAATACAATGTGGCGCTTATCTACACAGCTAAGCCCTCAGCTATAAAAGCGAAGAAAGTTGCTCTTCCCGAAACCCTTGTGCGTGGGGAACTGTCCACGGCAAAGGTGGGCGCCCTATACAAGCGCGTGCTGCTGGATACCCATAAGAAGATCAAGAAACTGGGGCCGGCCTTCAAGGCTGAAATAGCTACTGCACTTGCCGCGCTAAAGAAGTCCAGCCACGAATCTTTATTCAAGGCCGGGCGGCCTGTGACCCTGTTCGCCAAATATCGCCGGAAGAATTATATCGGAAAGCAGTGCGACTGGATGCTTACCGGCTGGGGGGAGGCTACTCTCTCAAAGCGGGAAAGTGTAGCCGTGGAGGACGACTTTTGGAGTTTTGTTAAGAGATCAAAATTGCCCGTGGACTACAAGACCAGGTCCTTCCGGAGGCAGGGGCAGCAAGAGGCCCGTGAGAGGGGCTTTAAACCGCATTACGTCACGGTTGCCAAGATGCCCTGATATGGGGAGTGGTAGCCATGAGGAACCGCCGGGGGAGCCCGGCGGTTTTGTTTTGGTAGAATAATTGCATGAAAGAGATAATTGCGGATGAAAAGCTGGTGGCCAAGTGCGGGCTTTATTGCGGGGCCTGCGGCGCCTATCTTAAGGGGCGCTGCCCCGGCTGCGCCGCCTATGCCGCCGAAATGGCCGCCGCCAAGTCGCACGCGGTTAAGCGCAAGTAACGGGATAGGGGGGCGCTGATTGCTATCTAACTATTTGCCGAGGTCATAAAAAACGGCCGGGGAGTTTTCTCCCCGGCCGTTTCACAGAACCCGTTGCGCTTACGTTAGCGTTGCGGGAAGTTATCAAAATTGCACGGGGCCGGGTTGCACTTGAACGGCCGGCTGAGACCGGCCGGGAAGAGCTCATTGATCTTGGCCTCAATGCCCGTTATGTTCACTCCGGCCCTTATGCCGGGCATCCCCAGGTCGGGGCGGTTAAGCGAAATATCGGGGAAGTTTACCCTGCCCACGGCAAGCTCCAGGTCGGGAATGGCCTTTGTGAACGCGTCCAGCGCGCCGAAGTCGGGGATGTCCACGCTGATATCAAAACCCACCGACCGCAGCAGTTCGTCGGCGGCTTCCTTGGCCGCGTTCTTCAGGTCGTTCACGTAGCCGCTGAGGCCCAGGCCCTTGAGGATGCCCCAAAGATAGTCGCTCAGCACGCTCTCTATTTTGTCTTCTATGGCCTTGGTCCCGTTCATAATGGTGCGGAAGCTCACGCTCACCGTGTACTTCGATACCCTGCCCGGGTCGGTAAAGGTGGGATTGTAATAAGGGAAGGAGAACGAAAAAGAGCGGTCCAGTACGGCGTTTAGCCGGTCAAGCTGCTCTACCAGCCTGCCAATCTCTTTTAGTATCGCCTCCAGTTCCTCGCGCAGCGCGTCGCCGGCTTCCAGCTGCGTGCTGAACGGATCGAAGAAGTCTATGGAGGGCAGGGTGGTCCCTTCCAGCAGCAGCTTCACCACTCTGTCGTATTCCTGAATGTCCGGGTCTATCTTCGCGGCCAGGGCCGAGAAAGAATCAATGTGGGTCAGGGAGCCGGGGAAGTTGTCGCAGGCGGCCGCCACGCGGCAGGCCAGGGGCACTCGGAGCAGGACCGAATCAATAGCTGCCATGGCCGTATCGGCCGTGTTGGCCGCGCGGCCGGCGGCGGCCAGCTTTTCGCGCAGCGGCTTGGTCTTGGCCACAATAGCATCCATCTTCTCGCGCGCGGCGGTTACCTTCTGCAGGGCCGGGGTGACGCGCTTCTCCAAAGCGGCGGCCTTCTCCCTGGCCTGCGGTATGGCCTGGGCGGTGACGGCGCCCTGCTGTATCTTCTTCAGGGCCGTTTCCGCCTTCAACAGGTCGGAGTCTATGGTCTCCAGCATGCCGAGACGGCTGGCGGAGGTGTTCAGGAAATTAGCTATATTGACTACCCGCTCGCGGAGCTGCTCCTGGTCGTGATACAAGATCATGGAATTGTCGTAAAAGGACCGCAGTTCCGGCGTGAGAGCCTCCATGTTGCCGCCAAGTTTCACGGTGCAGGTGCTCTTGGGAAGTTCCGGTAAAGAAGGAAACATGCCCTTCTGAATTGTAGGCTGGCCCTCCGGCTGGGATGGCTTAGAGCCGAACGGCGGTTTGGCCTGCGCCGCACCTGCCGCCAGCATCAGAGCCAGAACGGCGGTAAGGCCCGCCGCGATTTTGTTGTTTTTCATTATTGTCCCCTGTTGCGCCAAAATTTTACTCACTAAATCATATTAATATATGAACAATCCGGTAAAGGGGGGGGATAGGGGACGCTGATGACTATATGACTATTCGCTGAGGTCACGCGGAGCCGCCGGGAGATTCCGGCGGTTTTGTTTTGTGGCAAAATGTTACGATAAAACAATCATAATTTAGCATTAATGTAAGCATTGCTTTACATCATGTAAAGAATGGTGTACAATATATACACAGTAGTTTACATCGGTTTCGGCCAAGGAGGAGTTGTGAAAGAAGCGGAACTGCAGAATAGTCTCAGGAAGCTGAGGTTCGAAAGGGGCGAACTGACGCAGGAAGAGCTTGCCGATAAGCTGGGCGTCTCAAGGCAGACTGTGTATTCCATAGAGAAAGGAAAGTACAACCCATCTGTTACGCTGGCTCTGCAGATAGCGATCTTTTTTGGGGTGAGAGTGGAGGAAGTGTTCAATATAAAGGAGGAAGTAAAATGATTAAAAGGTATGTGTTCGAGATGGCAGTGGGGATCGTAACGTTGGTAAGCGTGCTGCTGTTCGGTCCCGTGGGCTACGCCAGCTTTTCGCTGATGGCGTTCCTGGCGTTCTTTTCCAAGAAGAAGCCGGACGAGCGCGAGCTGCAGCTCTTTTACAAGGCCGGCAATATGACTATGGGTCTTATGATCATAAGCCTGGTGACAATAGACCAGTTGAAGAACGCCACCTTCGGCCCGGTTAAGGTGGGGGACTACTGGCTCAGTTTCGCCACCGCCTCGTTCCTTGTAAGCCATGGCGTGAGCGGCCTGGTGTACACCCTCAGGGAATAAACCGGCCACAAGTGCGCGACGAACCGCCGGGGAAGCCCGGCGGTTTTGTTTTGTAGAATGTGGAAATGGAAACACGGAAGACGGCATTGCTGGACTGGTTTTATTATTTGGCGCCGGTGTGGCTGGCGCTGGAGGTTTTTGTCTGGCCGAATTTCCGGGCGGGCGCGGTAGTGGGGGGCGGGCTGGCCGGAACCCTGGGTTTTTACGCGGTGGAAGGTGGCCATGTCAACTTCAGGTTAAAAAAGCAGATCTTATGAAAATAATTCCGGCTATATTCCTTCAGGGTGGCGTAGTGCTGGCTGCGGCGGTGCTGCTCTTCTGCGGGTGCAAGAAAAATTCCTACCGGGCCGACAGGTTTTATGAGGCAGGCGGTAAGAGTTATGCCTTTACGGTGGCGGTGGAGAAAGAGACGCTCTATATATCGGGCATGGTCGATGGCAAGCCGATAAACGGCTCCTCGGGGGAATCTGTCCCGGAAGGGAAGTTTTCCCGGGTGGAGGTGGCCGACCTTAATAACGACGGCGAACCTGAAATCTACGCGTTCTCCCCGAGAAGTTATTCCTGGTCGTCCGGTCTTTACGCGTATTCCTGCAGCGAGGCTGGCTGTGTGGCGATAGGCATGGAGAACGCCCCGGGCGGGCATCCGCCGGGAGACTATTGCGGCGAGGACGCTTTTAATTTAAAAGATGGAGCTTTGGTCCGGCAGTATACCGTTTGTCCTGTCAGTTCCAACGGCCCTAAAAAACTTGGGTATATCCGCTATACCTTAATTAAAAATTCTTTCGGTCTGGTCCTAAAAAGCTGACGGGGCAACTGCTTGCTTTTGACCTTTAGCTTATCCCCGCCGGGCCGTCCCGGCGGTTTTGTTTTGCTAGAATTGTTGTCGATGATGAACACTTCTTCGCACTGGATGTGGCTGCTGATCGCCGGCTTATTCGAGGTGGCCTGGGCTTCCGGGCTTAAGTCTACGCAGGGCTTCACCCGGCTCTGGCCCAGCGTCTGGGTAGGGCTGGCCATGGTGGCCAGCCTCTACGGGTTATCCTTCGCGGTTAAGGGCCTGCCCATCGGCACGGCTTACGCCGTGTGGACCGGCATAGGCGCGGCCGGCACGGCGCTGGTGGGGATATTTGTGCTGAACGAGCCCGCCAATTTTGCCCGCGTAGCTTGCATATTTCTGATAGTGGCCGGCACAGTGGGATTAAAACTTTTCAGCAGGTGAGGCCGCATCTTTGTAAAACGGGGAGAAAGGGCTTGCTGTGGGCGTTAAAACTTTGAATAATAAGGAGCAGCGTCCTTTAGGACGAGGAGAGAAATGACGACTAAAATTACTTTAGTGCTTTCGATGTCGCTTAACGTGTTGTTCGCCGTCGGGATAGTGGGCAATACCAAGAAGCCGGTGTCCCTGGCGGACTTCCGGGACTCCGTTGCCGACACCCGCATCCCCGAGCAGTCCGCGATCCCCGCTCTCGCCGAGCTTGTGCCGCCCCCTGCGGTAGAAACGCCCCTGGTGGACGCAATCCCCGCGGCGGCCGCCGCCGTGCAAGAGCCGGCCCCGCTCCCCGCTGTGATAGTGGCCAACGACTGGGCCGCTTACAGGCAGGAGATGGCGGAAGATAAAGAGGTGCTGGTAAGCAACATTTTCCGCTCGGAAGCGAACGCCCAGAGGGCCATGACCGCCGCCGTGAACAGGATTTACGCCGGAGGCAACGACGTGCTTTTCTCCTGCCTTATGCCGGCCACCGGCGGCGGCACGTTCTACCTGGTCAGGCTGGCCCCCGCCACCCAGGAGATCCCGCTTAAGACGTCCATGGCCGACGTGTCTAACAGGGATTACCTTAAGGAAATCCAGTTCATAACGGACAAGACCGAAAAAGAAGTGTGGGGCTCTCTTTAAAAAAGACTGGCAGCCAGTCGCTAACCGCCGGGCAAGCCCGGCGGTTTTGTTTTTGGGGGTAGGGGCTACTTCAGCGTCCAGTGGGAGCCGTCGGGTTTTTCTATCAGCCTTAAGGCGTGGATCACGCGGGAGCCCAGCACCGTCAGGACAATTATCAGCAGGGAGATCAAGGCGGAAAGAGTCAGCTGCTCGCGGCGCAGTTGTTTGTAGGAAGC
Organism: Elusimicrobia bacterium GWB2_63_22; assembly: GCA_001799735.1. Lineage (GTDB taxonomy): Bacteria > Elusimicrobiota > Elusimicrobia > Elusimicrobiales > UBA9959 > UBA9959. Next base: position 6,492 of record MGUA01000015.1, read on the forward strand.
GGCCAGGGCCTCCTCCTGCCGCAGCCTGACCAGGCGCAGCGCTTCCGATTCCAGGTCTATCCCCGAATAGCGTTTCGCCGTCGCGGCGGAGACCGGCCTTGCGCCTTTTACCGCTATCTTTTTCTTTAAGGCGGCCTGGTTCAGCACCACGGCCTCGTCGGGGATCCGTGCGCGGGCGGGGGCCTGGTCCGCCGCTTCCCGGCCCAAACCGGCGCTGGCGAAATTCCCTCCGGAACTCCCGAAAGAAGCCGGGCGCAGCCTCGGCCTGGCGGCCCGTAAAACCGCGTCGGGCTCGGGGTCTTCCGGCAGCGTCCCTTTTTTTACCAGGGCAAGCGAGCCCGCCTTGGGGCCGGGCCCGTACCCGGCGTCGGCAAGCGGCAGCCGCTCCGGCGCGGGCAGGGGCGCGTCTTCCTGCTCTGGCATAGGCGGCTCAGCCGCGGCCGCCGCGGGTTCCCGCTCCAGCACCTTTTTAACGCCGTACAGGCCGGCAGCAAGCACTAGCGCCGTCCAAAAACCCGTAAGCAGCAGTTTTAAAAGCAGCGAGCGCCGCCAGCCGAAGGCCGACCAGGGCGAGTTAAGTTCTGAAGGTCTATATGCCATGGGGACGCTTTGACTATATAATTATTTGCGGTAGTCCTGCCAAACCGCCGGGCGATCCCGGGGGGGGTGTTTTTGGGGGTGGGCCTTTTGGGGCGGTTTCGGGTGCCTGATGGCCCTTGCCCCGGGGCGGTTTTGGCTATATATTCTAATTATATGAGAATAAAACTGTCCGACAGGTTTATCCTATTCGCTTTTTTCGGGGCTCTTGTCGCCCTGTACAGCGGCTACAAGTCCTCCGCGCCGGGCTACAGGGACGCGCCCGCCGATTTTTCCGATATCAGCCTTGAGCAGATCCGCTCGCAGGCCGCCCCGGTGCCGGCCCCCGCTCCCGCGGAGGTTACCTCCACCCGCGGCGCCCAGGTGCAGCGGGTCGCCATCTACGGCGACAATACCCTGGCCGACTACTACCGGGTAAGCAAGCCCCTGCAGCAGCTGGCGGATTCCGTGGTGGCCATAGTGGACAGGTCCTCGCTGGTGTTCGACGAGGAAACCAGGACGTACAGCCCCCTTAAGCTCGACACGGTGGGCGACCGCCAGAACTTTGCCGCCGATGCCGATTTTTACGACCAGAAAAAGCTGGCTTTCTGTTCCGGGTCCCTGGTGAGCGGCGACCTGGTCTTAACGGCCGGGCATTGCGTGTCGCGCGATCCCAAGGCCCATGCTTACTTTAAGTCCATCTATGTCGTCTTCGGCTGGCGCCAGTCCGCGGCCGGGCAATACGAGGCGACTTTCAACGAGGACCAGGTTTACGAGGTGGAAACCATAGTGGTGCACAAGCTCGCCAGCCCCGACACCATGGGCGACAAGAACCTTTACCAGGATTATTCCCTCATCCGGCTCGCCAAGGCCGCGCGGGACAGGGAGCCGCTGGTGCTGGACCGGACCGGCGAATTTCTTTTGGCGGGCAACAAGGTGTTCCTCGCCGGCTATCCCATGGGCATGAGCGTAAAGATCACCGATCCCGACGACGCGACCATCCGCGAAATAGGCAGGAATATCTATACCACCGACCTGGACGCCTTCGGCGGCAATTCCGGCGGGCCGGTGTTCGACTCCTACACCCGGCGGATCACCGGGGTAGTGGTAACGGCCAACGCCAAGCAGTTCAAGTACACGCTCCACAGCGAGGTCGCGGCGAAATTATCCATAGACTCCTGGAAGAAGAACCGGCTGGGTTCCCGCAACGACGACAAGGGCCCGGTAGTTACCGTGTCCAAGAATATCCTTAAAGGCTTTGCCGCCGACATGGCCACTAAGGGGATAGTGGTAGACGAGCGGAACAGGACCATTACTTTCCCCAGCGGCCTGGTGTATTACAACAACGAGTTCTTTGCCGGCCTGCTTGCCGGCCTGGGCGCCAGGAACGCCACCTCCGGCGAGCCGGTGCGGCTGCCCGCCTACGAGGGGATAGGGACCGGGGTGCAGCGGATAGACGCCCTGATAGAGGCCATGACGCCGCTTACCGGGCAGGAGCGCCGCTTCTGCGAAAGCATCAGCGCCAGAATACAGGCCGCCAGGCCGGTGCTGGACCCCCGCCTGATGTCGCTCTACCGGCTTAACCGCTGCGATAAAGGCATGAGCATCTAGCGCCCGGTGTGCGCGCGCCGAACCGCCGGGCTATCCCGGCGGTTTTGTTTTTGCGGCAAAGGGGGGCGGGAAAGTGTAGAATAGTTCCGGGCGGAGTTGCCGAAAAGATAAAAACCATTATAGATGGCAGATTTAGGAAGGATTAATATATGAAGAAAGTTTTAATTGGTCTCCTTGCCGTAGTTGTTGCGGCCGCCATAGCGGATTCCGTGGCGCGCAAAAGAGCGGCGGCGCGTACGCTGAGGTTCGAGGAATTTACGGCCGCTCTTAGGAGCGGGAAAGCCGCCGATGTCGAGCGGTTCCTGGCGCAGAAAGCGGATCCAAACGCGAGAATATTCGAATACACCGAAACAATGCCGGCCTCATCCGCGCTGGAAACGTATCCGCTTATCATCGCCGCCCGGAAGGGGCATGAGGAAATAGTGAAGGCGCTGCTTTTACATGCCGCGGACCCGAACAAGCTGGTCAGCGAGGGGCGTCTCGCCTGCGCCGAGGGAACGGCCCTGGTAGCGGCCGCCGGGAACGGCTATGACAGTATTGTCGGCGTGCTGCTGGAGAATGGCGCCGACCCTGAGCTGCTTACAAAGTGCCAGGTGAGCGCCTTGATGGCCGCGGCGGAGAAAGGGCATGTGGCCGTAATGAGCTCCCTTATAAAGAAAGGCGCCGGGGTGAATACCCGCAATAACGTCAATAGTTCCGCCCTGGACGCCGCTGTGTCCGGCGGTTCAGCGGCGGCCGTTAAACTCCTGTTGGAGAACGGCGCCGGTAAAGGGGCGACCGAGAAAGAATTCCCTCTCATGGCCGCTATTCGCCATAGTAAGGTAGAGATAGCAGAAGTGCTGGCCAATAACGGCGCGGATGTTAACGCCGAATTGGACTTCGGGATCGACGGCGATCCCCGGACGCCCCTGGCGCTGGCGGCTAATATGGAGAACGTAGCCATGGTAAAGATGCTCCTCTCCCATGGCGCGCTTCCAGCCAAAAAGGACAAGGCCGGCAAGGTCGCCCTTGATTTTGCAAAGGATCCCGGGGTAGTTAAGCTGCTCGGGGGCGGAAAATAAACCGGCGCAAGGCGCGCCGGGGACAGTTTGCGGAATTCCGGATTTAATTTTTAATGACTAATACTACTCCCGCTTTTAACCCGCGGCTGGCCTGCCCCTGGCCGCGCCGGCCGCAGCTGGTGAACGTAGGGCAGATAGCCCCTGCGGAGCTCGACAGCTGGATAATACACCATGACGACAAGGTCATAGTTGTAAACAAGCCGGGAGACCTGATCTGCCACCCGTCCAAGGATGGGCCCTGGTCCAGCCTGGCCGGCGCGGTGCGCGAGCACTTTGGCCTGGCCGCCGCCCACCTGGTATCCCGGCTGGACCGCGAGACCAGCGGCGTGGTGGTGTTCGCTAAAACCCCCGGCGTGGCGAGCCGCCTGCAGACCGCCATACAGCGGCGGCGGGTGGGGAAGGTCTACCTGGCCATAATGACGGGAGAATTTTCCGGCCCGGTGACGGTGGACCAGCCCTTGGGCGACGATGAAGCCAGCCCGGTGTATTCCAAAGCCGGCGTAAGGCCGGACGGGCGCCCCGCGGTGACGCACTTTACCCCGCTTGCCAGCGGCGGTGGTTTTACGCTGGCGCGCGTGACCACCGGCACCGGCCGCATGCACCAGATCCGGGCCCACGCGCAATGGCTGGGCCACTGCCTGGTGGGGGACAAGATCTACGGGCCGGACGCCCGCTGCTACCTGAATTTCCTGGACACAGGCTGGACGCCGGCCCTGGCGGAAAAGCTGCTGCTGCCGCGGCAGGCGCTGCATTGCGCCGAGATAGATCTGCGCAAGGCGGGGATAGAGCAGGTGTTCGCCATCCCGCTGCCGGCGGACCTGCGCGCTTTCTGCGCCGCCCGCGGCCTAGCGGTGCCGGCGGGGGTGTAGGGGACAAAGGCAGGGCTGTCCCAAGAAAATCCGTTAAAAAAAGAGAACCCTCCGTTAATGGTAAGATGTTTTTGCTTAGAAAACAGTCTTT
>MGUA01000016.1 GCA_001799735.1 Elusimicrobia bacterium GWB2_63_22
CTTCTGGCGGGCGCGGCCGGCGTGGTCGCCGGTGTAGGAGTCCTTGGCGTCTATCACGCGCGCCAGGGTCTGCACCATCTCCAGGTAGAAGTTTTCCAGGCTTTCGTAAAGCTTGATGTTCTCCAGGGTGATGGCGGTTTCCCCGGCGAGCAGCGTGAGGAACTTCAGGTCGTAGTCGGTGAAGGATTCCTTCTCGCGCGACAGGTGCAGGTTCAGCACGCCGAAGGGCTTGTCCTTGAGCTTGAGCGGGATGGCGATGAACGGGTCCTTCTGCTCTTCCTTGCCGATGAAATCCTTGTACTGCGTGTTCTGCGCCGGGTCGGTGACGAAGATGGTCTCGCCGGTCTGGAAGGCGCGGCCGGCTATGCCGAGGCCGGGCTTTATGCGGGTGTTCTCTATGACCTCGCGGGAAATGTTCTTGGAGGCGCAGATGCGCAGCTCGTCGGCCTGGGCGTCGTGGATCATCAGCGAGCCGCGCGGGGAATTGATGAGCTCGCAGGCGGACTCGACCACGGTCTGGTAGAAATCTTCCTTCTTTATCGTGCCGGCGCTGACTATGCCGATCTCGTGGATGGTCAGCAGGCTGGTCAGCAGTTCGTCGAACTTGCCCCAGGTGGTCTTCAGGGAATTGTCGCGCCCTTCCGCTTCGCAGCCGGGCTTCTCCAGGCGCAGGGTATAGACCTTCCGCAGCAGCGAGCCGATGACGAAAAGCAGTATGACAATGACCAGCGAAAGCAGGTATATCATTAGTAAAGAGGATAGCAAAAGAGGATAGTTAAAATCTATATAGATAGGATATCGTTAGGCCCGCCGGGGCTCCCCGTTGTTGTAACCTTAAGCCATAAAGTTTATAATTGCTTTTATGAAACGGCGTATTCTGCGCGTTATTGTATGCGGGGCCTCCGGCCGCATGGGCCGCGCCGTGCGCGCGGAGCTGGCGCCCGGCGCTCCCTTCGTCTATGCCGGCGGCGTGGACGCCAGGGCCGGCGACGGGGTGGATTCCCCGGGGGCTTTCGCCCGCCTGCTGGCCGCGGCCGATGTGGCCGTGGACTTTTCCTCGCCCGGCGCCGCCTGCGCCTACGCGGCGGCCTGCGCCAGGACCCGCAAACCCTTTGTGACCGGGACCACCGGTTTTTCAAAAAAGCAGCTGGCCGCGCTTAAAGCCCTGGCCCGCCGCATCCCCGTCTTCGTTTCCCCCAATATGAGCCCGGCGGTCAACCTGACCTTCGCGCTGGCCGCCCAGGCCGCGCGCGCCCTTGATAATTTTGACATCCACGTACATGAAGCCCATCATAAGGCCAAGGTGGACGCCCCCTCGGGCACGGCGCTGCGCTTTGCCGAGTACCTCGCCGCCGCGCGCGGGAGCGCCCTGCCGCCGATCACCAGCGTGCGCGCGGGAGACATTGTGGGAGACCACTCCGTGCTCTACGCCGGCCCCCACGAGAGGGTGGAGATAGTTCACCGCGCGCATTCCCGCGCCGTGTTCGCCGTCGGGGCGCTTAAGGCCGCGGCCTGGGCCGCGGGCCGCAAGCCCGGCTATTACGATTATTTCGACCTGCTGGAGCTGAAAGGAAAACTATGAGCAAGGCTGAACTTCTTAACTGGTTCCTTTTCGCGCTCGGCGCCGTAGCGGCGCTGGCCGTCTACCTGTCCTACAGCAAGACCCGGGACATCATCCAGCCCGTCCGCAAGGCCGCCCTGGCGCATTTTCCGGAGCAGTACAAGCTGGTGCACGAGACGGTGGAGTTCGTCACCGCGGACGGCGTGCGCCTGCGCGGCTGGTTCATCCCCGCCGTGGGCGGCGCCACCGGGCAGACCATAATTTTCTGCCACGGCTGGGGCTCCAACCGCGGCGAGATGCTGCGGGACACGCATTTCCTGTCCGGGCAGGGCTTTAACCTTTTTTACTTCGACTTCAGGGCCTCCGGCGAGAGCAAGGGGTCCGTGTCCAGCGTGGGTTATCTCGAAACCCGCGATTTCGACGCGGCCTACGACTTCCTGAAGCTCAACAGGCCTCACGCCGTGGAGACGGCCGCGGTGTTCGGCACCTCCATGGGCGGTTCTGTGGCCATCTACGCCGCCGCGAAATACCCGGAGCTGGCCTGCGTGCTCGCGGAGAACACATTTCTTTCCTACCGGCGCGTGGTGGCCAACTGGAGCTGGCGCCGCCTGAAAACGCCGTATTTCCCGCTGGTGGCGATGACGCTGTTCTTTGTGCGCCGCAAACTCGGGGCGGACCCGGAGCCGTACAGCCCGCTTTATAATATGGACCGGGTGAAGATGCCCGCGCTGTTCATCAACGGCGACAACGACGACCTGGTGCCGCTGGCCGACGCGGAGAGGCTGTTCGGCCTGTGCCCGTCGGACAAAAAACAGATGTGGGTGATCGCCGGCGCGTCGCACGCCAAGTGCGCCGAGGTGGGCGGCGAGGTTTACCGCAGCAAGGTCTCGGCTTTCTTTACGGAGCACCTCAGGGAGCCTGAGCCAGAAAAGATGCCGCCCCAGGTTCCGGCCGCCGTGCGGCCCTGAATCCCGTCTTTTGGAAATGCTTAAAAAAACTATTGCATTCCCCGTCGGCATAATGTAGTATTTTCCTATCGACCCCGACGGGGACGAAATTCTGCCCCGGCGAGAGCAGGGGGGAAGTGATAACTGGAGGAGTAAAAACATGGCAGAAATGATACAGAAAGTCGGTCTGAAGCGTGAGAAGGGTTACCTTTATTTCATCGACAAGAAAGGCGACATCTCCTGCGCGCTGATGGCTCGCGGTAAAAAGAAGGGCGGCAAAGCCAAGGTCGCCGTGAAGGTCGGCCTGAAGAAAGAAAAGGGCTACCTCTACTTCATTGACAAGAAAGGCAATGTGTCCCGCGCCATAATGAAGAATTCCGGCAAGAAAAAGAAGTAATCCTTCTTTCTCTTGACGAACCGCCCGGCCGAAAGACCGGGCGGTTTTTCTTTCAGGGTTTTTGATAGAATGTGCTTATGAAAATTTTCCTGATACTGCTGCTGGCCGCCGCGCCCGCCGGAGCCGGCTGGGGCCGCGCCGAAACTTCCGCCGCCTCGGGCTTGCTGGCCGCCAGGGCCGAGACCACGGTGATAGGCGGCGCGCCGCTGCTGGACCTGCTGGCCGCCCGCGACGCGGCCTCGCTGCCCGTGGAGATCGGCGGTCACAAATTCCTGGCCACCGTATCTTTCGACGACGCCTGGGAGACCTGGTTCACGCTCAAGCCCGCCGCCGGCCCGGGCGCCGGCGCGTGGAGGGAAGCTGATCTGGCCGCCGGGGCCGTCTATAACTATAAAGGGCTGGTACTCCGCATAAAGGCCGTCGACGGCCTGGTGACCATAGAGAAGAGCCCCGAAGAGAAACTGGAACTGTCCGTTACCGCGCTCTTTGACAAGCTCTACGCCGATTCCCTGAAGATCACCTTCGGCGGCGTTGTAACCTACGCCGTCTTCCGCAACCTCGAGCCGCTTGCCGAGCAGGAAGGGACCGTCACCCTGCGCTTGGGTTCCGACGGCCTCTACTATTTCTCCGTCACGCGCGACGCGCTGGTGCAGGCCGCGCCGCGGTGGCTGCTGGCCATTAACGGCGTGCTCTACGGCCTGCGCGTGCAGGACGCCTCGCTGCTGTTCGTCTCCAAGCCCATCGAGATGACTAAGCCGGCCCCGAGAGAAGAGCGCTCCCGCGCGCGCTGAGCGGCCCAGGCGCCATAAAGTGAGGCGGCCCCTTGCGGGGCCGCCTTTTTTTACCGCAGGAGAACTTTAAGCTTTCTTCTTTGCTTCTTCCCGGCGTTCCCCGGCCTTCTCCTGCCTGGCCTTGCAGCCTTCGGATAATTTTTCCAGGTTCTTCTGCAGGCAGGCCTTTACGCGGCCTTCCCCGGGCTTCACGTCGCCGCACAGCTTCTTCGCGTCGGAGGCGCAGGCGCGGGCGCCTTTATTCTTGCCGCCTTTCCCCTGGCCCAGGCCGCCGCGCATCTTAAAGCCTTTCCGGAAGCCGGAGGCGAAACCTTTGCCGTACTGCCGCATGCAGGTTCCGCTTTCCTTCCCGTCCCTTCCCCGGGCGCCTTCGCGCTTGCCGCCGCGCTTTTCCGCGCGCAGGGCCTTGCGGTCCCGGCAGGCCTGCGACAGGTCCTTCTCGTGCTCCTTGAGGCATGCCTTCACGCGGCCTTCCCCGGGCTTTACGTCCTTGCAGAACTTGGCGGCGTCCGCGGCGCAGGGCCCCTTGCCCTTTTCAGCCGAGAACGCAGGCGCGGCCAGCGCCAGCGCAAAGCCCGAAGCCAGCGTGATAAGCATCAATTTGTTCGTGTTCATAATCAGCTCCTTTCTCCCGCGTCTGCTAATGTAACGCTCGACCGGCGCTATTTATTGCATGTTGCCAAAGGGACCGGAACGCAAAACACGCTCGGGCACACCGTGCCCTCGCTCGGTATTCGCCCGCCGCGCTTATGCAAGCGGCGGGCTCAACGACGGTTTTGCTAACCCGGTCCCTTTGTCAACATGCTGTGTCAGCTTAGTTATGGAAGGTCTATGAAGATAAAACCGTTTTCTGTTTTGACGGGCCAGGTTTTGAGGCTGGCGGTCTTCAGGGCCGGGTCGGCGGGATCGGGATGTTTGGAGGCCGGGGCTTTGGGGGCCGGGCCGCTGAGGGCCTCGCCGCTGCGGATGTCGAACTGCGCGAAGTGCAGTGGGCAGGTGAGCACCCAGCCGGTCAGCGCGCCGCGCTCCAGGCGGGCTTTGGCGTGGCCGCAGGCCCGCTCCACGGCGTAGAAGGCGCCGCCGTAATTGCACAGCACCACCTCGCGCCCGTTCAGCGTGACGGCTTTCATGCCGCCCGGCAGTATCTCTGCGGCCTCGGCGGCTTTAACGAACATTTATTTTGTCCTCGGGGATCTGCCGGAGCTTGTCCGGGTCCGTTACGTCCTTATGCACGAACAGCCCGCACCAGCAGCGGCGCATGGCGTCGTAGTGGGCGCGGTGGAAAGGGATGCAGGGGCAGACTATGCGCATGTTCTCCGCGCGGTCCCTGGTGCGGGCCTGGCAGGGGCAGTAGGGCACGCCGGTCTCGGCCTCGAGGATAGCCTCCTGCTCCAGCAGGAAGTCCGCGTCCTCCTCCGCCGGGGTGAACTTGTAGCCGAGCTTGTCCACCAGGGGCTCGAAAAGAAAGCGCAGCGCTTTTTTGCGCGCCTCTATGTTCACTTCGTCTCCAGCAGCTTCGAGAATTCTTCGGGGTCGTAGCCCTGCACGCAGGCGCTCCCGATACGGGTAAAAGGAAAGGAGCCGGTGCAGCCGGAGCCTTTCATCTCCTTCATCATCTCTTCCTGCCGGGCGTCGGTCTGCTTGTCGTAGTCGACGGTTTCGAACGGTATTTTTTTGTCTTCGAAATATTTTTTTGTCTTCTTGCACCACAGGCAGGTGCTGAGCGCGTAAATGACGACCTTCTTCATGGTACCCCCAGAAAAACTTTTCCGTCCTTGATTTTTACAGCGTAAGTCCGCAGCGATAATTCCGGCGCGTCCAGAAATTTTCCGTCCCGCAGGTCGAAGCGCCAGTCGTGGCACGGGCACCTGAGCACGTAGCCGTCCAGCTCGCCGGCGGCGAGGGGGCAGCCCATGTGGGCGCAGCGGTTCTCGACGGCAAACACCTCTTCGCCGCGCCGGAGCAGCAGCACCGGCAGGCCGTTAGGAAAAACCGGCACGAGCTTCCCTTCCGGGAGGCGGTCCAGCTCGGCGGCTTCGGTCAGAGGCGTCATTTTTTTATTATATAAAACCTTGCCGGCCGGCCCCGGGAAAATATTTTTTTAAAAAAACAAAAAAAAGTGTTGCATTATCTGGCGACAATATATAGAATTCAATTCGCGCACAGTTGGCGCAAGGAGATACAATGCCTAAAGCTAAAAAGAAAGTTGCAAAGAAAGTCGCCAAGAAGAAAGTGGCGAAGAAAGCCGTAAAGAAAGCGAAAAAGAAGTAGTTCGCGTTCTGGCGTAAAAAGGCGGCACTGGAGCGGATGCTCTTAGTGCCGCCTCTCTTTTTATATGTTGTAGAATTATTCAGGTCCTCCCGAAACGCTATGCCAGGCAATTTTTTTATAATCAATCCCGCCGCCGGCCACGGCCGCGCGCGCGGCGTGTGGGAGTCCGTGCGGGAACAGGCGCTGCGCCTGGCGCCCGGCTCTTCCTTCGCCGTTACCCAGTGGCCCGGGCAGGCCGCGGGGTTGGTCCGCGAGGCCGTTGCGGCCGGCGCCGGGCGCGTTATAGCGGTAGGCGGCGACGGCACTTTCTGCGAGGCGCTCGAGGGGGCGATGGCGGCGCCTGAGCATTTGCGGCGCCGGCTGGTGCTGGGCGCCGTTCCCGCCGGCTCCGGCTGCGACCTGTCGCGGCACCTTAAGTACCCGCGGGAGCGGGACGGCATCATCGCCATGCTGGCGCGGGGGTCTTCCCGCCCGCTGGACGTGGGCCGGCTGAACTATACGCGGGATAACGGCGCGCCGGGGGAACGGCATTTCATTAATATCGCGGCCTTCGGCCTGGCCGGCGAAGTAGCCCACCACATACGCTCGTCGGGGAAGCCGCTGGGCGGCCCGGCGTCCTACGCGGTCTCTTCCCTGCGCGCCATGCTGACCGCGCGCGCTAAAGAAATGCGGCTCAAGGCCGACGGCGTGGATATCTCCGGCCGCTACCACCTCGGCGTGCTGGCCAATACGTCCTCCATGGGCGGCGGCATGCTGATCGCCCCCGACACCAGGGACGACGACGGGCTGATGGACCTGGTGCTGGTGGCCGACATGAGCCGCCTGGCGCTGGCCCGCAATTTCCCCAAGCTCTACCGGGGCACGCACCTCGGCCAGCCGGGCATAACCGTGACGCGCCTGCGCAGGCTGGAGGCCGATTCCGACGAGCCCGTTCTGCTCAACATCGACGGCGAAGCGGACGGCAGGTTCCCCGCCGTGTTCGAGGTCCTGCCCGGAGGGGTGCGGGTGATGACGCCATGAAGACGGACGAAGTCATAAACAGCGTGACGCATATGATCGGCGCGGTCCTGGCCCTGGCCGGGCTGGTGGTGCTGGTGGTCTCCGCCTCCATGCGCGGCGACGCCTGGCGCATCACCAGCTTTTCCATCTACGGCGCCACCCTGTTCCTGCTCTATCTCTCCTCCTCGCTGTACCACGGCTCCACCGGCCGCCTGAAGCACATCCTGCGGGTGGTGGACCACCAGAGCATCTACCTGCTGATAGCCGGCACCTACACGCCGTTCACCCTGGTCACGTTGCGCGGGCCCTGGGGCTGGTCGCTGTTCGGCGTGGTCTGGGGCCTGGCCGCCTTCGGCGTGGTGCTGGACGCCCTGCACAAGCGGGGCAACCGCGTGCCGCAGCTCATTATCTATCTCCTGATGGGTTGGCTGATAGTCATAGCGCTCGGCCCGCTGATCCGGGCGCTGCCGCCCTGGGGCGTCGGCTGGCTGATGATCGGGGGCCTGTTCTACACCTCCGGGGTGGCGTTCTACGTAATGGACAAGCGCTTCCCGTATTTCCACGGCGTCTGGCACCTCTTCGTCCTCGCCGGCAGCCTGGCCCACTATTTCGCGGTGCTTTTCTACATTTAAGCCGCCGGGTTTCCAGTAGCGGGGGCAAATGTGGTAAAATTTATAAAGAAGCACGGGTGGTTAGCTCAGCGGTAGAGCGCTGTCCTCACACGACAGATGTCACAGGTTCAAATCCTGTACCACCCACCAGATTTTAAACCTTCGATAATTGCCGCTGCGGAGCGGCAGTTTCATTTTCAGGGGAAAAATGGAAATACTTACAACGCTGTTCGGATATATTGCGCACGCTTTCGGGATGCTGCTGCACCTGGATAAATATCTCGGCGCGGTGATACAGGACTACGGCGCCTGGACCTACCTGATACTTTTCCTTATAGTGTTCTGCGAGACCGGCCTGGTGGTGCTGCCCATGCTGCCGGGCGATTCGCTGCTGTTCGTGGTGGGGACCTTCGCCGCGGTAGGCTACCTGGACATCACCCTGGCCCTCGGGCTCATCGCCGTGGCCGCCATCCTGGGCGACACCGTGAACTATTCCATCGGCCATTATATCGGCCCCAGGATCTTTCATTACGAGGGCTCGCGGTTCTTCAACAAGCAGCATTTGCTGAAAACGCACGCCTTCTACGAGAAATACGGCGGCAAGACCATCATCATCGCCCGCTTTGTGCCCATCGTGCGCACCTTCGCGCCTTTCGTGGCCGGGGTGGGCGCTATGACCTACAGCAAATTCATCATCTATAATGTGGCCGGCGGGCTGTTCTGGGTGCTGTCCATAGGGCTGGCCGGCTATTACTTCGGCAATATCCCGGTCATCCGCAATAATTTCTCCGTCATGATAATAGCCATTATCATCGTTTCCATCCTGCCCCCGATAATAGAGTATCTCAGGCATAAGCGCGCCGCCAGGCTCAGCGCGGTCCTGTAATACTTTCGGGGGTCCCGCGTAATAACAAGTAGGAGCGCCTGCAAACAAATGGGCTTTGAAGAGGTCTACGACAAATACTTCGCCCGGATATACAACTATATCCGCTACCGGGTATTGGACCGCGGCGCCGCCGACGACCTGGTGTCGGCCGTGTTCGAGAAGGTGCTAGACAACTTCGCCTCCTTCGACCCGGCCAGGGCGCCGCTGGAGCCGTGGCTGTTCGCCATAGCGCGCAACACGCTAAACGACTATTTCAGGCGCCGCCGGGTGCGCGGCTGGTTCAGCCTCACGGACCGGGAAGAGACTATCGCCTCCGGGGAATCCGTGGAGGGCACGGCGCAGCGCAACGAAGAGACCGCGCGGCTGCTGGCCGCCCTGGGCGAGCTGTCGGAGGTTGAAAGGGAGCTGATAGCCATGAAGTTCACGCTGGACTTGACCAACCGGGACATAGCCGCACAGGCCGGGCTGGGTGAAAGCCACGTCGGCGTAATCCTTTTCAGGGCGATGGGGAAGTTGCGGGAGCGGCTGGGGCCGGAGACTATATGAGCGAAGAATTCAAGGAATTTGGCGGCCTGGCCGAAAGGCTGCGGCGGACGGACCTGAGCGGCGAGAGCCGCGTGAGGAATACGCTGCGCGAAAGCCTGCTGGACCGGGCCGAGCGGCCCCGGCGCCGCGTGCCGGCGCTGGCCTGGCTGCTGCCGGCCGCCGCGGCGGCGGCGGCCCTGTTCTTCATTGTCGGGCCGCGCCCCGAGAAGGCCGCGCCCGAGCCCGCCGCCTACGCGGCGGCCTACAGCCTGCCGGACGACGGTTTTGGCGCCTGCGGCAGGCGCGGGCTGGACGATTACCAGGCAGAGGGCCGTTTTTAAGGAGACAGTTATGAAAACCATATTTATATTAGCCCTGGCGCTGGCGGCCTGCCCGGCCGGGGCGCTGGAGATCAAGAGTTCGGTCAACGCGCAGGGGCGCATGGTGGACGACATCGCCCTGCCTTTCGAGGACGACGCCGCCGTGATAGGCACCTGGGAGGCGGTGGATTTTGTGGAGAAACCGGCCGATTTTAAACCCGGCGAGCTGCCGGACAGGGACGAGCTCTATCTTAAAGAGCTGGTGCTGCTGCCCGGCGGCAAGAGTCCCAACGGCTGGATGACCTGGACGAAAGGAGCGGTGATCCACCACGGCGACAAGACCGCCAGCCGCTACGAGCTGAAAAAATTGGACGGCAAGGACTACATGTTCTTCGAATGGAAGAGCGGGGACTACGTGATAAGGCACCAGGCCCCCAGGTATTACGTGCTCAAGAAGAAGGCCGTCATCCGCCGCGACAATATAGACCTGCCTTTCAAGAACGATCCCGCCGTGATAGGGGCGTGGGAGAGCGTGGATTTTGTGGAGAGCCCCGAGCGGTTCGACCCCGCGGCCAAGGCCTGGCAGGGCGACCTTTATCTCAAGGAGCTGGTGTTCCTGCCCAAAGGCAAGGGCAACAAGCCCTGGTGGACCTGGACCAGGGGCCTGGTGCTGCACCAGGGCGACCGGACCGCCAGCCGCTACGAGATAAAGAAGTTGGGCGGCGCGGAGTACCTGTTCTTCGAGTGGAAGAGCGGCGACTATATCTTCCGCGGCGCCAAGCCGTTCTATTATGTGTTGAAGCGGAAGAAGGCCGGCATGGAGCCGGCCTTCTAGTCGCCCAGGTTGCAGTCAACTGCCGTTTATTCCAAAGCCACGTTCACTACCGCGTCGCCGGCGGCATTAAGCCTGATGTCGCCAAAGCACATGAGCATAGGCTCGTTGCCCTTCGGGCCGGATAGCACCTTTTTGCAGACGACCCGCTGTTCCGCGGCACCGCCGCCGTCCGGGAACAGTGTAACGGCGTTATAGGCCGGCGCTTTGCCAGGGATGGAGAAATTCAGGCTGCCGCCGCCTACCCGCTTGAAGCCGCAGCTTGAATCGATGGCCGCGGGGATCGTCAGCAGCCCGTTCTTCTGCTTGAACTCGGGGTATACCGTTTTGGGGATCTTGGTCACCGAGCCTTCGTTCCAGGAGGTGGTCATGCAGGCCGGGGTATTCGAAGTGGCCTGGAAAACGCCGCTGGCCGTGCCCACAAGTTCCACGGGACCTTTAATGACCAGGGTTATCCCGTTCCCGCCGGTCCTCACGCCGGTCTGAAGCGAGACTTCGGCGTTGGCTAAGCCGTTCGGGCCCACGACTACTTTGGCGTCCTGGCTGCCGTAGAAAATGCCGA
>MGUA01000017.1 GCA_001799735.1 Elusimicrobia bacterium GWB2_63_22
CATGAAGCTCTGGCAGAAGCGCATCACTTCGGCGTCGGACTTGCCCTTGGGGTCGAAGTCGGAGCCGCCCTTGCCGCCGCCCATGGGCAGCGTGGTCAGGGCGTTCTTGAAGATCTGCTCGAAGCCCAGGAACTTGAGGATGCTGGCGTTCACCGAGGGGTGGAAGCGCAGGCCGCCCTTATACGGGCCGATGGCGCTGTTGAATTCAAAGCGGAAGCCGCGGTTGACCTGGACTTCGCCTTTGTCGTCGGTCCACGGCACGCGGAAAGTGATAGAGCGCTCGGGCTCCACAATTCTGTCGAGGATCTTGGCCTTCACGTATTCGGGGTGCTTCTCTAGCACCGGGGTGAGGGTTTCGAGGACTTCTTTGACCGCCTGGTGGAATTCTTTCTCGCCGGGGTTCTTGGCGATAACGCTCGCCAACACGCCGTTTACATAATCATGAACGGACTTTTTGCCTTTCTCCGCCACTGCTGAGGGTTTAGACATGATTTCCTTCCTTTTTGATTTTTCTGCGGGTCAGTAGAAACTGAAAACAGACTAAAAGCTATAGATTTATATTACAAACCTAAATATGGGTTGTCAACTCAGGCCCCGTTATTAAAAAACGGTCCGCGCGCGCCGCAAAATAGCCGGATTCGCGCGTGAATTGCCCCTTGACCCTGGCGGCCGTCTGGCGCTGCCGTTACTTGAGCGTTTCTTGATGTGACTTAAGTTACAATAATTTTCTATACTGTATTGATAACGTTGAAGGTAAACGTTATATTTCTCTATCACCGTATGAACCGAAACACAATTCTCCGCGCGGCGCTGCTTCTGGCATTGCCCCTCTGCGCTTTTGCCGGGGAATTCAAGGACAAGGGCGAAGTTATCGCCGTGGATTTCCCGTCCGGCTGGGACTCCGGCAAGACCGACGACCCTACCGTCACCCTTAAACTGGAGAAAGGCAAGTCTTTCTTCGAATTTTCCAAGCAGGATTCCGAACTCGGGGACTATTACCTGAAGGCCCGCGTAAAGGAGCAGGTGGACTCCCTGCGCTCCAAGGGCACCAGCCTCTCCGGCGACGTGAGCCAGGTGAGCCTGCACGGCGTCTCGACCGCCTATTACACTTCCTACGAGTCGATGGGGGCGCCCGTCTACATCGCTTTCTTTACCTACAACAGCGCCTCCTACGCGGTTTCGGCGCGCGGGCTTTCTGACGGCGAATTCCGCGGCGTAATGGCCAGCCTGCGCAAGCCGGGCGAAAAGATAGAACTGCCCAAGCCCAAGAAGATCAAGGTGGTGCGCCGCAAAAAGGAACAGCCGGACCCTGACGACGAATTTATCACGCAGGTCTTCAAGGACGGGTCCCTGAACGTTTCCACCGCCGCGGTGGAGGGTTCCACCGAGTCCGTGATGGACGCCTTCGCTCTGTCCACTGCCGCCGCGGTGTCCGTGGACGAGTCCACGGAGACTCCCGCGGCGCAGGCCGCCGGCGAGGCCGCGCAGAACTTCCTCGCGGGCCTGTCCAAGAAGCGCGACGACTCCGGCCTGCCGCCCTACGTTCCCCGTTCCCCGCTGCCGATAGCGGTCTGGGCGGTGGTGATAGGCCTGTGGGTGGCGGGTTCCTTCGCCGCGCGTTCCGCGGCCGCCGCTTACAAGAATCCCAAGCTGCCGCCCCCGCCCGCGGAAGTGCCGCCCGACTTCTTCTTCCCTTTCCTCGCCTCCACGGTCACCACGATGCGGGATGTGACCTACAACGTGGTGACCCGCCAGCGCCAGCTGCTGCTCGCGGGCTACTCGTACGAACACGAGATCTACCTGGCCGGTTCGGTTTACGGCTGCCTGTTCCTGCACGTGGGCTGGAGCCTGCTGGCTTTTGTCGGCCACGGCGACGCGGTCGTTAACGTGATGCTGCGGCTGCCCCTCGGACGGTTCTTCGCCTCGCTGCCGGAGTTCTTCTTCCTGGTGCCTTTCGTGTTCGGGCTGGCGGCTTATTTCAGCAAGAAGTCTTCCCTGCAGCTCTTCGACGCGCAGTCCACGCTGGTGATGGAAGTAAAGCCCGAGATAGTTTACGGCCTGATCAGGGACGGTGAAGGCAAGGAAGTGGCCCGTCTGGTCCGCAAGGGCGGCCTCATGGACCGTTCCTGGGAGTTCGTGGACACCGACAACATGGTGGTCTTCACCATCCGCGACGATTTCCCCAAGGGCTACCTGCTGCGCAAGTTGTTCGGCAACCTGGGCGGCGCGCTGCGCACCCATTACGGTATTTACGCGCAGGAGCGCAGGGCCGGTTTCGTTTTCCTGGACCCTTCCTCCGCGTCGCGTTTCCAGGTGCACATGGATTTCGCTTTCGCCCGCCTGGGCCACCCGGCGCAGATCCTGGCCGCGCTGCTGTTCATAATCTCCAAAGAAAAAGACCCGGTCTACCCGTCTCCGTTCTGACGGCCGCCAGTTGAAAATCTCCTATGGCTTCAGAAATACTTTACGGCATTAACACCGCCGAAGAAATAATCAAGGCCGGGCGCCGCCGGGTGCTGCGCCTGGTTATCTCGCGCACCGAGAAGGGCGCCAGGGTTAACGACCTGGCCGCGCTGGCCCGCAAGAGCGGCGTGAACGTGGAGTTCTGCGACCCGAAGCTGCTCGATAAGCTGGCGGCGGGGGGGAACCACCAGGGCGTGCTGCTGGAGGCCGAGCCGGCGCGGCGGCTGACCGTGGACGACGCGCTGGGGCTGGAGAAGGACCTTAAGAAGACCGTCTGGGCGGCGCTGGACGGCATTACCGACCCGATGAACCTGGGGGCTATCGTGCGGTCGGCGGCCTGTCTGGGGGTTTCTACGGTGATCCTGCCTGAGCGCCGTTCGGCGGGGATGAACGCGGCGGCGCAGAAGACGGCTTCGGGGGCGGTGGAGCGGGTGAACGTGGTGGAAGTGGTGAACCTGAACCAGACCATCATCAAGCTCAAGGAGAAGGGGTTCTGGATCTACGGCATGGACATGGGCGGCCAGGCGCTGCCCAAGGTGGACTTTACGCTGCCGGCTTTCGTTATTATCGGTTCCGAGGGCGCGGGCCTGCACCAGAAGACGCGCGAGCATTGCGACGTGATAGTTTCTATTCCGCAGAAGGGCGGGGTGGAGAGCTTGAACGCGGGCAATGCCGCGGCCATCGTCTTCTACGAACTTTCCAAAAAAATCTGATTAGTGCCCGTATGCGAGGCTGGGGCAGGACGCCTGGACCGGGTTAGCAAAACCGTCTCGGAGGCCGACGCTTGCGTAAGCGCGGAGGCCGAGAGACGAGGCGCGCGCACGGTGTGCGCGACGCCGTGTTTTGCGTTCCGGTCCAGGCGGACTGGCCTTCCTGCGCATATAAAATGACAACGCGGGCACTTGCCCGCGCTGTCTCCCTCAGAGTGAAGGAGCGGAAAGCAACCGTCGATAAGGTGTTCCGCTCCGAAAATAGTATAGCAGATAATATTGGTTTGTCAAGGGGGTAAATCTTGACAGGTCAAGGGGCGGGGTTATTTCTCTATGAAGAGGTACAGTTCGCCGGGGGCTTTCATGGAGGAGGCCTCGGTCTCGGCGGTCGGGCCGGTGCCCCAGAACAGGTCCACGCGGCCGGGGCCGCGTATGGCCGAGCCGGTGTCGTGGGTGGAGATGAAGCGGCTGAAATCTTTGAAGGCCAGGCCTTCGCCCTGCGCCACTGGCCGGCGGCTCTTGAGCAGGCCGAACAGGCCGAGCGGCACGTACTTGGGGTCTATGGCTATGGAGCGGCCGGCGGTGAGGGCGCGGCCTATGGCCCCGTAGGGTTTGCTGTCCTTGTCGCGTTGCCGGAAGTAGATGTAGCGCGGGTTCAGGTCCGCCAGGCGTTCCTCGCGCGGCCCCTGGGCCGAGAGGTACTTTATGAAATCCTTGAAGGACATGCCCGGGATCTCGCCGCAATCGATAAGGATCTTCTGCACGCTGCGGAAAGGGTGGCCGTTGGCGCCGTCGAAGCCGGCGCGGATGTAGTCGCCGTCCGGGAAGCGCAGCACGCCCGAACCCTGTATCTGCAGCAGCATGATCTGCGAAGGGTGCGCTGACCAGACCAGTTCCAGCCCCTTGCCGTCAAGCCGCCCGGCGTGTATCTCCTGCCGGGAATAGTGGCGGACCAGGACCCCGGCGTCGTCGTAGCGGCCGTAGTCGAAATCCACGCCCATCTCTGTCGTGGTCTTTACCAGGTCGGAGGGCTTGAGGTGTATGGGGTATTTGTGTTCCGCGTCCGGGGTCCGCGTTACCGGGATCTCGGCCTCGTAATAACCGGTGATCACCGTCCGGCCGGTGCCGTCGTCGGCGGAGGCCCGGTAGACCTTGAAGCGGGCCCTGAGCGCCTTCTGCAGTTCTTCCGCCGGCATGGCCGCGGAGAAGAGCTCCAGCAGGGATTTCATGGTGCGGCGCAGGCGGGGGGCGTCGTAGGCGTCCGCGCCCAGCTGGATCTTGGCGCTGTCGGGACGCGCGTTCCAGTAATCCAGGCTTGTCTTTAATACCTCTATCAGGCTTTCGCGCTCCAGGTCGTCGGCGGGCAGGGGCAGGGCTTCCGCGCCTACCTGCGCCACTTCCTTCACGGCCGGCGCGTCGGCGTAGCCTTCGTCCGTTTTGAGCTTGCCCAGTTTGGGGCAGGCGTCCAGGGTGTCGGCCGGCTGGTCCGGGGCGGGGACAGCTATGTCCGCGCGCGAGGGAGCATACCAGGGTGTCTGGCAGAGGGCCGCGGCCGGAAGAAGGGTTATCAGTATAAAGGCGGTTGCCTTCATACCCAGAATACTACATAAAGAGGTTGAGCAAAATCAACTGTCATCTGCTGGGGAGAGAAAAATAGAAAACTGCGCCTTTGCCCGGCTCGCTTTCGGCCCAGACCCTGCCGCCGTGCCTTGTGATTATCCTTTTAACTATCGAAAGGCCGATGCCGGTGCCCTCAAAATCATCGCTGCGGTGAAGCCGCTGGAAAACGCCGAAAAGCTTGTCCACGTTCTCCATCCTGAAGCCTACCCCGTTGTCGCGCACGCCTATCACGTGCTCGCGCTCCTTTTTGAGGTAAAAAACCTCCACCTTGGCCGGCTTGCTGCCGCGCGAGTACTTTACCGCGTTGTCTACCAGGTTCACCAGCACCTGCCTGAGCATGGCCCTGTCGCAGCTTAAGGTAGGCAGCGCCTGCAGGTTCCAGGCTATCTCCTGGTAGGGGTTTTCGGCCTTTATGTCGGCTACGGCCTCCTCCAGGAGTTTCGACAGCGGGACGGTTTCGAACGAAAGGGGCTTCCTGCCGGTGGTGGAAAGGCACAGCAGGCCGTTGACCAGTTCGGTCATCTGCGTGACGGACTTGTGGATATTGACCAGGTAGTCGTGGTTGGCGCCCTCGAGGGAGGGCCCGGCTTCTTTTTCCAGCATGTCCGAGAAAACATTGATGCGGCGCAGCGGGGCTTTCAGGTCGTGCGCGGCCGAGTAGGAGAAAGCCTCCAGTTCCTTATTGAGTTCCTCCAGCTGCGAGGTGCGCCTGATCACGCGCCTTTCCAGTTCGGTGTTGGAGGCCAGGAGCTTGCGGTGCGCGATCAGCAAGTGCAGTTCCGCGAGCTTGCGGTCCGTTATGTCCACTATTATGCCAAGCGTGCAGGTCTCTCCCTGGTAGTTTATCGGCACGGTCAGCACTTCCGCCTCCACTACCGAGCCGTCCGCGGCCAGCAGTTTCTCTTCCGTAGGCGGATGCAGCCTGACCGCCCCCAGGTTCGTCCGGGGCTTGGCCGCTTTCAGGGAGTCCGGGTGTATGAAATCCAGGGCGCTCCTGCCTACCAGCAGG
Organism: Elusimicrobia bacterium GWB2_63_22; assembly: GCA_001799735.1. Lineage (GTDB taxonomy): Bacteria > Elusimicrobiota > Elusimicrobia > Elusimicrobiales > UBA9959 > UBA9959. The sequence continues at coordinate 5,803 of MGUA01000017.1, forward strand.
GCCGGGTCTGCCACTTTTACTATTTCCGCCATCGCCCTGTTGGCGAATTTAACCAGGCCTTTCTTCTGCACCACTATGCCCACCTGCGCGCGGTCCACCAGGGTGCGGTAGCGCTCCTCGCTCTCGCGCAGGGCGTCCTGTACGCGCTTGCGCTCCGTTATGTCCTGGACTATGGTCATTATGCAGTCTTCGCCCTTATAGGTGATCGGCATGGATATCAATTCCATGTCGTAGCTGCGTCCGCCCGGGGCCATCAGTTTGATGTTGGCCGGAGGCAGGGTGGCCATCTCGTTCGTTAAAGCTTTTATACGCTGCGCCGTCTGCTCCCTGTAGTCGGGGTGGATGAAGTCCATGATGCTTTTCCCCGCCAGCTGGGCCGGGTCCGGGAAGCCGCCCAGGTCGGCCATTTTCCGGTTGACGAACCGGATCCGGCCGAGCTGGTGCAGGATTATCCCCACGGGGGCGTGGTCCACCAGGGACCGGTACAGTTCCTCGCTCTCGCCCAGGGCTTCCAGGGCCAGTTTGCGCGCGCTGATGTCGTGAAAAAAACCCTGGAGCACTTTGCGGCCCCGGATCTTTATGATCTTCGAGGTGATCTCTATGGGGATCACGGAGCCGTCGGCTTTTAAAAGCTCGTGCTCTACCTCCTGCCGGGGGGCCGGCGCGCCCGGGCGCTGACAATGCTCGTTAAAAATCCGGCGGGAGGCTGCGTCCTTGGCGGGGGGGTGCAGGGCGGAATGGTGCAGGCCTATCAGTTCTTCCAGGGGGCGGCCGGTCAGGTGTTCGGCGGCGGGGTTGGCGTCCAGGATTATGCCGGTTTTGGGGTCGGCCAAAAAAATAGCGTCGGGCGAGCCGTCGAAAAGAGCCCGGCAAACGTCCTTGCCCTGCGACTGCGCGAGCGATTCTTCCAGGAAACCTTTTTGCTTTTCCATAGCCCCCGGCCAAACCGGGGCACCCCCGCTCAGATTCTACTACATAATCCGGGGGCCGGAAGCGTTAAAATTTCAAGGCGCCGGCTATCTCTATCAGGTCCGCCTCGTTGAGCGGCCGGTCCGTCTCCGCCAGCCATTCGGCCTTTACCTGCGGCCGCCAGGAATTCTCCGCGGTGATCCTGCCCACTATGCTGCCGCGGCTGCGCAGTTCGTAGAACGCGCGTACCCCGCTCATGCCCGTGCCCCAGTCCGGCCGCCGGTAGATAAAAACCATCTCCCCGTCCCCGCGGGCGGCCACGTAGCCCCCGCAGATCCACCCCTTTATTTCCCAAGCCATAAGTCCCCCTTGTGCGGCGCTCAGCGCGCCGGGTAGGCATAGCCGCGCGCCAGGCGCTCCTGCCGCTGGGCCGCCGCCAGCCAGAGCCGCATGGAGAACAACACCTGGGTGTCGGCCCCCGTTCCGAGCGTGTAGACGCGCAGGCCGGCCTTCAGCCCGAGGGCCGGGATGCCTGCGGTGGCGTTGATGAGCGAGTGTCTGTTCTTGTTGGTCATAGCAATAGCATAACAGACGAACCCGACACCGTAGTGTCGGGTTCGCGGGCGGTATTTTTGTCGCGGAAAGGGCTACTGCATGATCTCTATCTGGCCTATGGACGGCTGCGGCACCAGGGCCTTGGAGATGGCGCTGACGCCCTCGCCCACGTAGAGCGCGGCTACCAGCACCACGGCCGAGAGTATTATTCCCACCGCCAGGTTGCCTTTCTCCAGTTCCTTGCCGGCGTGGAAATGGCTGCGCACCAGCTTGCCGAACAGCCGCAGCGTGACCGAGATGGTTATGACCGCCAGCAGCATGGAGAGGCCGAGGTGGGCCACCGAGAGCAGCCCCAGCTTCCACAGCGCCAGGCCGCTCTCGCCGGGAGACGAGACGTAGAGCCGGAACATGCTGACCACCGAGCCCAGGCCCTTCTGCAGTATCATGGAGGCCGAGAAAAGTATGGTGCCCACCAGGATGCCTACGGAGACGTTGCCTTTCCTTATCTCCTCCTCCATGTCGAAGTCGGGGTTGGCCTTAATAAAGACCCTGTAGGTCAGGTAGATGATGAAGCCGGACATCACCACCGACAGCAGGAACTCGAAAACGCTTACCAGTATTCTTGTTGTGAACATTATTCCTCCCTAAATCCTTATCCCAAATCTTTAAAAGAACGGCTCCACCCTGTAGCCCTCGCGGCCGGCCAGCAGTTCCTTGGTGTGCACGCCCACCTGGCCCGGCTCCAGCCAGGCCGGGCCGGCCGGCTCCACCAGCACGTATTCCAGCCCCTCGTAGCGCACGAACATGTCGCCTTTGCCCGGGATGCGCCGGATGGCCATAAGGTAATGGCCCGGCACGGCTATGCCCACCATGCGGATGCCGCTCCAGCTGCCGAGTATGGCCGCCAGCAGGCCGGTCTTGGTGTCGCAGTCGCCCCAGCCGGCCAGCAGGGCGCGGCCGGGCGGCAGCAGGCCGCCGGTATGCAGGCCGTTCTCCACGGCGGGCGGCACCTTGTAGCGTATGGCCGTCTGCACCAGCGAGACCACCGCGCCCACCAGGTCCTCTTCCGCGTATTTTTTCTCCGCGGCTAATTTTTGAAAAGCCATCGCCAGGGGGTTCAGGGTCTTTACATTCCTCTTTACTATGACCGGCATGTCGCATTCCACCAGGTTGCCGGCCCGCAGTGCCAAACCGCGCGAGCGCAGCAGCGCGCGCAGGCGCGTATCGTAGTCCAGGTCCACGGCTGCCACGGCCGCGTCGGCCGCGGCCTTGCCGCCTTTAGGCAGGGCCGCCTTCCAGGCAGCCTGCCGGGCGTTCTCACGCCAGGCTTTCAGTATGTCCAGGTCCGCGTCGGAATAGCCGTAGCCGGCGGTGTAGCGCCGGTAGTCGGCGTCCCGCATGGAGAAAGAGATGGTCAGCCTGTCTTTATTGAAATTTATGAAACGGTATTCGGCCTTGCGCGCGGCGCCTTCCTTGAAGATCCTCTGGGAGGTGCCGGCCTCGGTGCGGCTTTCGCGGCTGGTGTACTGCACTTCCTCTTCGTCCTCCTCCTCTTCTTCGGAAGAGGCCTGGGCGCGCAGGATGACGCCGCCGTCGGGCGGAGCGTACAGCCGGCGTTCCAGGTCTAGGCACAGCGCGGCCCCGGCCGCCAGGCAGACCGCCAGCAGTATAAGGTAAACGGGTTTGAGTTCTGCGGTGTTCATTGTTGCCGCGGGTTTTAGTTGCCGGCCTTTTTCAGGTAGGCCTTTATCCGGTCCGCGGCCTCGGCGCGCAATTCGGCCGGTTCCAGGATGGAGATCTCGGGCATCCAGTGCAGCACCAGCGGCACCACTTCCATCGGGTGGTGTATCACGGCTTTTACCGTAACGGAGCCGTCCGGGGCGGGTTTGGAGACTTTCTGCAGCGGCAGGATCTCCTTGCTCTGCAGGAAATCCGCGGCCGCGCCCTCGGCCTTCAGCCGCACCTGTATCTTCTTTCCTTCGTTGACGCCCCAGATGGTGGTGGCCGGGCCTATTATTTTTTTTATCAGTTCCGGGGAAAACGGGGGGAACTCGTCGGGAAGGATGTCCAGGCGCTTTATGCGGTCCACGCGGAACTTGGGGAACTGCCCGTCCTTGCCGCCGTCCACGGAGGCCATCATGTAGAAGAAATGCTCGCTGGCCAGGATCTTCACCGGGCACAGCACCCGGTCTTTCTCCCCGGAGGCGGCGACGTAGCGGACCTTTATCTTCTTGTTGTGCTCTATGGCGAAGACTATATCCTCGTAGAACTTGCGCGTCAGCGGGTTAAGGGCCCTCGGCCCTACGGAGTAGAAGGGGGACTCCCCGGAGGTGGAGGCGGTGGCCCTGGCGAACACGTTGTCGAAGGCGTCCTTTATGGCGCCGCCCAGGCTGCCGGCCAGCTCGCGCATGAGCACCAGCACCGAGAGCTGCTCGCTGGAGAGGTTGAAGCTGTTGAGTGAGACGCCGGGGGCGAAGGCGTAAGTGCCCTTCTGCACGGAGTCGAGGTGGAAGCCCGTCAGGTTGATGCGCTCTATGTCGCGCTGTATCGAGCGCTCGGAGACGCAGAATTCGGCCGAAAGGTCCGAGATCTTCACGGGGCCCTCGTTAAGGCGGTTGAGGATATTGAGTACGCGGTAGTACTTTTTGTCTCCGGAATCGTTCTTGTTCATGCTGCCCCCTTGAGGTAAGTTATTATATTAAAGTATAGGCCGGCCGCGCATTCTTGACTAAACAGGGTTAAATAAATATAATTTATCTTCCGTAGCCGCTTTAAGGCGGAACGCTTTTACGGTTCTTTTACGTTGCGCGGGCGTAGTTCAATGGTAGAACGTCAGTTTTCCAAACTGATCACGTGGGTTCGATTCCCATCGCCCGCTTAGATTAACTCTAGTTCTCAGAGCAGACGTCTGGTGCCGGGTTTAACTGGCGCGCTTGAGCAGACGGCGATGGGAATCTCCTTAAGGGGAGAGCTCGCTGACGCTCGCATGTCGCCCGCTTGGGGTTAACTTTAGTTCTCGGTGCAGCGCTTTAGGAAAGCTCGTTTTTGCTGGGGTAGCTCAGCTGGTAGAGCATCTCCATGGTAAGGAGAAGGTCGTGGGTTCGATCCCCATCCCCAGCTTTCCTTTTTGCAGACATAGATTCAGGACAGATTAAAAATCAGGAGAGATCAAAATGGCAAAAGCTAAGTTTGACCGCAGCAAGCCTCACGTTAACGTCGGTACTATCGGCCACGTCGACCACGGCAAATCCACTCTTACCACCGCGCTGGTAAAGGTCCAGTCCGAAAAGGGCCTGGCCAACCTC
>MGUA01000018.1 GCA_001799735.1 Elusimicrobia bacterium GWB2_63_22
TCGGCACGCCGGGGCGGAACTTGGACAGCGCCTGCGCGCCGATGCCGCTGGCCGTGATCACGGCCACGGCCTTGGCGTTCCAGTCGTGCGCGGTCTCCACCACGCTGTAGGCCATGATATTGGTGATATTGTCGCGGTCCACGTAGTCGTGCGTGACGCGCGCCATGGCGTGGTAATCTATCGAAGACTCGGTCTTATCGATGATGCGGGCCATCATGTTGACCACGCGGGCGGGATGCGCGCCGTTGGCGGTCTCGCCGGACAGCATCACCGCGGAGGTCAGGTCCATCACGGCGTTGGCGGTGTCGGTCACCTCGGCGCGGGTGGGATAGGGCTTGTCGGTCATGCTTTCGAGCATCTGCGTGGCCACTATCACGGGCTTGCCGGCCAGGTAGCAGCGCTTGATGATGTTCTTCTGCAGGCCGGGCAGCTCCTCTATCGGCACCTCTATGCCCAGGTCGCCGCGGGCCACCATGACGCCGTCGGAATCGCGGATGATGTCGTAGATGTTGGCGAGGGCCTTCTTGTCCTCTATCTTGGCTATAAGTTTTATCGGGGAATCGGCCCGCACGCTCCTGACCAGCTCGCGCACGTCGGCAATGTCCTTAGCGGTGCGCACAAAAGAGAGCGCTATATACTCAAAGCGGTTCTCCACGGCGAAAGCTATGTCCTTGCGGTCCTTCTCGGACAGGAACGGGATCGGGTAGTCCGCGCCGGGCACGGCCAGGTGGGCCTTGTCCTTCAGGCGGCCGTCGTTAAGCACACGCACGGTCACGGCGCCCTGGTGCAGTTCCGTCACCTCGGTCTCTATAAAGCCGTCCTGCAGCAGCACCCTTGTGCCGATCTGCACCAGCTTGTCTATGCGGGGCAGGTTGGTGTAGAAATGTTTTTTCTCCGGCGGGAACTCGGCGGCCGCCTCGGGGGCGCCCTCGAAGCTCTCCACGAACAGCCGCTCGCCGGCGGTCAGCGTGACCGGCTTGCTGTAGCCGAACATGCGCACCTCCGGGCCCTTGGTGTCGAGCATGATGGCCAACGGCACGCCGGCCTCGGCGCGGGCCTCGCGCAGCATGTCCACGCGCTTGAGGGCCTCGTCGTACTTGCAGTGGGAGAAATTTATGCGGGCCACGTTCATGCCCTCGCGGATAAGTTCCCGGATGCAGTCCGGGTTTTCCGAGGCGGGGCCGATGGTGCAGATGATCTTGGTCCTGCGGAAAGTCTGCTGTTTTACCTGGGGGGCTGCGAGTATCATGTATGAGCGTCCTTCGGCCTTACCTGGGCCCGTTATAGCAACTAGCTGTATCTGGATTAAAATCGAGAGGTTGGATACATCACGTCTGCGTATATTATACCTTTTTAAGCCCCCCGGGGTCCCGGTGGGCCCAGCCGGCCTGGGCCCTATGGCCTTGAAAAACCGCCGGCCGGGACGTATCCTATATATTATGAAGACCTCCCCCCTGCGTTGCGCCGCTCTAGCCGCACTGGCCCTTGGCCTGCTGGCCGGCGCCGCCGCGGCCGAGGGCACCGCCGCCGCCAGGATAGCCGAACTTCAGGAGTCCATCAGGTCCGGCAGGGCACGCTGGGTAGCCGGAGAGACCTCGGTCTCCAATCTGCCAGAAGACCAGTGGGGCAACCTGGCCGGCCTGGACCAGACCCCTCCCACCGGCCCGCAGGCGCCGGAGCCTCCCGTCAAATTTATTCCCCGCTCCATAGACTGGCGCAACCATGGCGGCAATTTCGTCACCCGGCCCAAGGACCAGGGCGGCTGCGGTTCCTGCTGGTCTTTCGCCATGACCGGCGCGCTGGAATCCTATACGCTGAGAAAGCAGGGCAAGCCCGGCCGGGACCTGGACCTGTCCGAACAGGTTTACGTTTCCTGCAGCAGCGTAGGCAGCTGCAAGGGCGGCGTGCTGTTCCCCGTCTTCCTGGTCAGGGAAGGCCTGCCCGCGGAAGCCGCCTACCCCTATGCCGAGGCCAACGGCTCCTGCGCCTCCGCGGCGCCCGGCTGGGAAAAGAACACCCACAAGATCGAGAGCTGGGGCATGGTGTGGCCGTCGCTGAACAGGATAAAATCCGCGCTGGCGCATTACGGACCGCTGCCCACCTCCATGCAGCTCTACGAAGATTTCATGCATTACAAGTCGGGCGTATACACGCGCGTGGGCGGCAAGCGCATTGGCGGCCACGCCGTACTGCTGGTAGGCTATAACGACGAGGAAGAGTATTTCATCGTCAAGAACAGCTGGGGCACAGGCTGGGGCGAGGACGGCTTCTTCAGAATAGACTACTCCCAGATGCACTCCCTCGTGGTCTTCGGCCTCACTACCGTCGCCTTCTATTAATAAAAACAAAACCGCCGGGACTTCCCGGCGGCGGAAAGGCAAGAACCGGACTAGGCGCCCGGTTTTTTTCTGCGGAACTTTTTATCGAATTTAACGGCGGCCGCAACGCGCGACACCGTGGCCGTCTCGCCGGCCACGGAAAAATGCACCTCCCGGTCGCACAGGAAGAACTCCAGCTCTGCCCCTTCCTTCATCTGGGTGGCGTCGCGCCGGTTGCGCGGGTCGTGCCTGAGGGCGCCGGCGATCAGCGCGCGCAGGGGAGCGTCCCCTTCGGTATCCTTCAGGGCGCGCGGCGACAGCACCACCGCGAGCTCGGGGAAGGCGTTGTCCGGCACCCAACCGTCCACCGGCGCCTGCGCGGCGTCGCTGAAGGCCAGGTACGGCTTTATGTCCAGGATGGGCGTGCCGTGTATCAGATCTATGCCTGAAAGGTAGAGCGTGTCGCCCTCCACCTTCTCCAGCCTGGCCAGCGACAGCCCCAGCGGGTTGGGCCGGTGCGGCGAGCGGGAGGCGAACACCCCTATCTTGCCGCCCTTCAGGCGCGGCGGGTGGATCTTGGGGTGGAAGGTCTTGTTGGTGTTGAGATGGAACCAGGAGATCAGCCACACGTGGCTGAACTCTCCCAGGCCGGCGAGGGAATGCTCGGGGTTATAGCGCGGGTAGACGCGCAGCCGGGCCGTGGAACCCGGCACCAAATGCGGCTGCCGGGGCGTGCCGAACTTTTCCTTGAAGCAGGACTCCAGCACCCCTATCGCCTGGAGCTGGGGAAACCCTTCCGCCGTTTTTTCTTTTTGTGTCGCCATATACCTTGATCGGCCGCACCGCCCCTCAATTTTAAACAATCCGCCCGCATTAAACAACCTCCCGCGGAACACCAAGCATTCCCCCCTCCTTATTTCCTAAAATATAAGGACTATTCCGAGGGCCAAGGACGACACTATGGACAAGAAAAAAGTGCTGCTGATAATCCGCGACGGCTGGGGCATGTACAAACCCGACAAGTACAACGCCGTGGTCAACGCCGCCACGCCCAACATGGACCGCTACCTGAAGGAATTCCCCAACACCGTCCTCGAACCCGCCGGCGAGGCCGTGGGCCTGCCCAAGGGCTACCAGGGCTCCTCCGAGGTCGGCCACCTCAACATCGGCGCCGGCCGCATAGTCATCCAGGAGCTCAAGCGCATCAAGGATATGATAGAGGACGGCACCTTCTTCGGCCGCCCCGCCCTTAAAGCCGCTCTCGACAACTGCGCGGCCAAAGGTTCCGCCCTGCACCTGATGGGCCTGGTCCAGGACGAAGGCGTGCACGCGCACCAGGACCACATGTACTCCATCATGCGCGAGGCTAAAAAACGCGGCATCAAAAAAGTCTGGATCCATTTCTTCGCCGACGGGCGCGACACGCCCCCCCGTTCCGCCCTGGCTTTCGTAAAGATGCTCGACGAGGTCATAAAGGAAGTCGGCAACGCGGCGGTCGGCACCATCATGGGCCGCTACTACGCCATGGACCGGGGTGAAAAGTGGTCCCTGGTCGACCAGACCTATAACGCCATCACGAAAGCCGAAGGCGCCAGGGCCGCCTCCGCAGAGGCCGCCCTTAACAGCGCCTACGCCACGCTCAAGAACCCCAACGGCCAACCGATAGTCGACGAGTATATCCCCCCGACCGTCATAGAGGGCTACCCCGGCATGGCGGACGGCGACTCCGTCATCCACTTCAACTTCCGCCAGGACCGCGCCATAGAGCTCACCAAGGCCTTTGTAGAGGACAATTACCCCGGCAAGCGCGCAAAGAAAATGGATGTGGTCTACTGCGGCCTCACCCGCTACTACGACGCGTTCAAGTTCAGCGCCCTGCCCCCGATGGACGAGGGCGGCGGCATGGACAATTTGCTGGGCCAGGTGATCTCCGCGGCGGGCCTCAGGCAGCTGCGCCTCGCCGAGACGCAGAAATTCAAGCACGTCACCTCCTTCTTCAACGGCAAGCGCACAGAGCCTTACGCCAACGAGAGCCAGGTGGAGATAAAGGGCACCTGGGACCCGTCCAGCTTTGGCGAGCATCCCGAGATGAACGCCCCCGAAGTCTGCGACCGCGCGCTCAAGGAGATCGCCTCCGGGGGTTACGACTTTATCCTGGTCAACTTCGCCAACTGCGACATGGTGGGCCACACCGGCATCTACGAGGCCGCCCGGAAAGCCGTGGAGATCACCGACGCCGCGGTGGGCCGGCTGGTGGACGAAGCGCTCAAGAACGATTATGTCGTCATGATCAGCTCCGACCACGGCAACGCCGAGGAGATGTGGGACTACAAGATCAACATGCCCAAGACTTCCCACACGGTCAACCCGGTGGAGTTCATCTACGTCGCCAGTAACGCCGCGGCCGTCAAGCTGCGGCCGCACGGCATACTTTCCGACATCGCCCCGACCATCCTGCAGGTGCTGGGCCTGGGGCAGCCGGCGGATATGACCTCCGAGACGCTGATAAAGGGCTGATGTTCATAAAACTGAAGGTACATCCCGGCGAGCGGCGCGACCGCCTGGTAAAGAAGGCCGCCGACGCCTACGAGATCTGGACCAAGGCCCGGCCCGAACGGGGCCTGGCCAACCTCTCGGCGATACGCCAGCTGTCGGTGGCGCTGGGAGTGGACGCAAAAAAGATCATGCTGATCAAAGGCGCCACCTCGCCGGCCAAGATAGTTAAAGTGATATAATTTCCCCTATGATAGACCAGAAAAACGCGCGGCTGGCCGCCTTGGCCTTTACCCTGATCTTCGTCTCCACCGTGGCCGTACTGATGGCCCGGCAGCTCAACCTGGGGCCGGAACGCCCGGCCCCCGGGTTCCGCACCTTCGGCCCCGCGGACGCGCCGGTGCATGTCTACGAATACACCGACCTGGCCTGCCCGGCCTGCAGGCAGGCCACGCTCAGGATAGACGAGATGCGCAAGGTTTTCGGAGCGGGCCTGCGCGTCAGCTTCAAGCATTACCCGCTGCTCAACATCCACCCCTGGTCGCTGCAGGCAGCGGCCTATTCCGACTGCGCCGGCGAACAGGGCAAGTTCAAGGAATACACCGACCTGCTTTTTGCGAGCCAGGAAAAATGGGCCGGGGCCAAGGACCAGCCCAAAGAATTCGAGACTTTCGCCAGACAGCTTAAACTGGACTGGGAAAAGCTGCGGGTCTGCTCGGAAGCCCCCGAAACGCTAAAGCGGCTCCGGCTGGATATCGCCGAGGCCGACATGAAAGGCGTCAACGCCACCCCCACCTTCTTCGTCAACGGAAAAAGGGCGGTGGGCGCGGGCCAGCTGATAGACCAGGCCATGAAATTCGATAACGTAATGCGCAAGGCGGCAAAACCATGAACCCCGGGACAAAAGACATCATAGGCCTGGCGGCCAGGCTGGCCGTAGGCGGCATCTTCATCTACGCCGGAGTCACCAAGGCGCTGGCGCCGGCCGAAGAGTTCGCCTACGCGATAGAGAGCTACCGGGTGCTCAACTCCCAGCTCTCGCTCTACGCGGCCTACGTGACCCCCTGGGTGGAACTCTACGCCGGCCTGCTGCTGGCCGCCGGGGTTTTCACGCGCTGGTCCGCCCTGTTCTCCGGCGTCATGCTGGTCTTCTTCGAACTGCTGCTGGGCCAGGCCTGGCTGCGCAAGCTCCCCATCACCTCCTGCGGCTGCTTCGGCACCTCGGGCAGCAACTCCATCGCGGGGGAGTTCCTGCAGAACCTGGCCTTCCTGGCCCTGGCCGCGGCGGCCTTTAAATACGGGAGGGCCTGGTCCGCGGACCGGGCGGTGGAAAAGCCGTGAAGCGCGCCGTCCTGCTGGCCGCCCTCGTCGCCTGCGCCGCCGCCCTGGCGGCCTTCAGGCCCTACAACCAGGGGGCGCGCTCCAAGACCGTCTGGATGACGGTCTCCTCCATAGCCACGGGGCAGGAATACTATCTCGAGGTCAGCCAGGACGGCAGCGCCCTCCTGCGCGAAGAAACGGCCAAGACCCTGGTGACCCGCAGGGGCAAGATCGCCCCCCAGCTGGTCAAAGACTTTTTCCGCGAGATCGAGAGCTCGGAGATCGTAAATTCCCAGAACGTAAAGCAGAGCAAGATGGTTTTCTACCGCGGGGACATGCTTAAGCTCTCCGCCTATATCAGCGGCGAGCTCACGCGCACCGTGGCCCCGCTGAATAATTTCGGCGAAGCTTTCTCCTACGCTTTCGGGGAAGTAAAGAAAGCCGCCGCCAGCATGCCCAAGCAGGCCGGCCTGGCCGCCTTCCTGCGCGCGGAGCCGGTGGAGGGCGAGGAGCTGGACTCCTTCAGGGCGAAGGCCGCCCGCGAAGGCGAGGTCAAGAACATAGAGACCTACGATATACAGAAGGTAAAGCCCCTGCTGGCCGCCATAAAAGAACCGCACCGGCTGGTCCCGCTGGAAACGGAAGCAGTGCGCCGGGAGCTGCAGGACTATATCTCCTCGCGCCAGCTTTACGGCCTGCGCACCCTGTTCTACCTCCCCAGCACGCGCGGCACGTTCAAGTGCATGGTGCTGGACGTGGTGCGCGTCCAGGCCGCAACGGCCCCAAAGAAGCCGGCGGCCGCGCCGAAAAAGAAACGCTGAAAAAACGAGTTTTTTTGTTAGAATAACCCTATGGCAGAAGAACCCAGAATCAAGGTCGCCGCGGTTGACGACGACGAGACCATCCTCGAAGTTTACGAGACCGGCCTGGCCTCGGCCGGCTGCGAAGTGCGCGCCTTTTCCGAGCCTAAAAAGGCGCGGGAATTCTTCGCCTCGGCCAAGCCGGAAGACCTGCCGGAAGTGATCCTGATGGACATCATGATGCCCGGCGTGGACGGCATCAGCCTCATGGGCGACATCCGCAACCGGGACGCCGCCGCGCACATCCCGATCATAGCGGTCAGCGGCCTCAACGACGCCGCCACGCTCAACGACGCCCTGCTGTTCGGCGCCATGGACTACCTGGTAAAACCTTTCGACCTGGACACCCTGATGGCCAAGATAAAAAAAGCCGCGGAGCTGTCCCGCAAGCGGGCCCAGAAACAGTAAAGACCCCCGCCCCGCGCCAGGGCCCGGCCCCCGCCGGGCCTTTTTATTTGCAGGCACGGCCCATATTTACAATAATATAGTAACGCCAGGGCGCAGCACGCCCCCGTAGCATTGAGGGAGAATCATGTTAAAAACTCTGCACACAGTGTTCACGCAAAAAACCCACGAAGGCACGACCGAAAGGCTGCTGCAGTATTCTTTCGCCTACTTCGGGCTTTACGTCGTTACCGGCTTCCTGGCCAAGTACTTCGCCAAGACCCTGGGCATGGGCGGCAATACCTACACCGTCTACAACACCATAGGCGGCATGCTGATCTGCAACCTGGTAGTCATCATCTGGGGCTGGTACAAGTTCAAATCCAGCGACTACACGACCGTCCTGGGCGTCAGGATGCCCCGCGAGTTCCTCTACATCATCCCCTCCGGCGTCTGCACGGCCGTCATCATCCCGACGACCACGCTGATGTACGTGCTGCCGATCTCGGTGATGGTCGCCATGATCATCATGCGGGCCAGCGTCATCATCATCAGCCGCATCATCGACACCATACAGATAAAGCAGGGCATCCTGCATAAAATCGTGTACTGGGAGGAGAACGTGGCCGTCGTCTTCGCGCTGATAGCCGTCAGCATCAAGATGATCTACGTGAAGCCCGGCGACTTCGACTTCATCAACAATGCCGCCGCGATGACGATTCTGGGCGCCTACCTGACGGCCTATTCCATCCGCATCTACATCTTCAACTACTACAAGAACACCCGCAAGAAGGACGCCATCTACGACACCAAAGGTTTCTTCGCCGTGGAGCAGATAGCCTCCACCGTGGCCATACTGATAGCCGCCGTCCTCCTGTACCACTCCGTGGACCTGGGCGTCGCCGACCCCAAGACCTTCGGCTTCCAGTTCAAAGACTCGCTGGTCAACACCCCGGCGCTGTGGAAAGAGGGCATCATGTCGGGCCTGCCTTTCGGCGCGGCGGCCTTCTTCTCGGTGTTCCTGTTCATGTTCAAGGGCCGCACCGCCACCTTCGCCGGCCTGGTGAACCGCGTGACCTCCCTGGTCGCCGGCACGGTGGCCACGCTGGTGGTCTGGTGGCTGATAGCCGGCCAGAAACCGCCGTCAATAGAAGACTGGTTCGGCCTGGCCGCCATCTTCGTGGCCATTTACTTCATGGGCAAGGCCGAGCAAAAACGCGCCTGCGAGCTGGCCAAGGCCCACGAGATAGAGCCCGAAGCCGACGACGAGATCTGCAAGCCCGCCGAGGCAGCCAAGTAACAGCAGCGTTCGCTGGCACAAAAAAGGCCCGGCCGATTTTTCGGCCGGGCCTTTTAATTGCGGGATTTGCCTCCCTATCTGCAAAGGGGCAGGGAGAGGGTGACCCTGGCGCCGCTCCCGGGAGCGTTTTCCGCCCTGGCGTCGCCGCCGTGCGCCCGGAGGAACTTGCGGGCGATGGGAAGCCCCAGCCCCAGGCCGCGCGGCCGCGTAGTAAAGAACGGTTCGAACGCCTTCTCACCGTCGCCCTCCGGGAACCCCGGGCCGCTGTCGGTGAATACCACGGAAGCCATCTTGTCGTCCTGTGAGAAGGCCACGGCCAGCGTGCCGCCTTCGGGCATGGCCTGCGCCGCGTTGGCCAGCACGCAGCGCACCGCGTTGCAGATCGCATCCTTATCTACGTTCACGCGCGGGTTGGCGGGGTCGGCGGCCGACTTCAGCGTGATACCGGGCGGGAACGGGTAGCCCCCGGCCACCTCCTCCACGATAGCGTCCAGCGAAAGCGGCACCAGCTGCAGTTCCAGTTTGCGGGTAAAAGACAGCATCTGCTCTATGACCTCGTTACTGTGCTTCACCTCGCCCTCTATGATGCCCATGTGCTTGACCAGCTTGGGGTCCAGGGCCGCCCCGCCGGCGCCCAGCTTGGTCTTTATGAAGTACAGCGAGTTGGAGATGATGGCCAGCGGGTTGCGCAGCTCGTGGCTGACCACGCTGGACATCTGCTTGAGAAGATCGGGTTTTTCTTTTTTATCCATATTGTTCACGCTACAGCGATATTTTATGTTTTTTTACGCCTTGTGCGGGCCAAAAAAAAGGGCCGGCGGTTAAGCCGGCCCTCTCTTTTGCCTAAGTTACTTATTAAGGCTGGTTGATCCAGAGGACGAACTCGTCCCACTTGGATGCTTTGGCCCACGCCAGGTCGGCGTAGCCGGACCCAAGGCTGCTGTTGGGGAAGTAGGCCGCCATACCCTTGGCCAGGGTGTACGCTTTCGGGCCGCTCCAGTAGCCGCCCTTGTCGTCGCGGGTGCGGTTGAGCAGCACCAGTTCGCCGGTGATGAAGTTCATCAGGGCCTGGCCCTTAAGCTTTACGTCGGCGTTCTTGCTGCCGGCCACCACCATGCGGGTGAAGTCGTACAGGTCGCGGTTCTCGTCCATGGCGAAGTTCACCGCGGCGTCGCGGGAGGTCTTGGCCAGCGCTTTCTCGCCGGAGGCCATCAGGGCTTGCGCGAAGGCGTTGCTCACGGTCAGC
>MGUA01000019.1:0-47237 GCA_001799735.1 Elusimicrobia bacterium GWB2_63_22
ACTCATATACTGCCTCCTGTTTTGCTTTATTTGGAGGCTGAAGTGTCAACAAGATTAAGCGTTGAAATATGTTTCAATTATACTAGACGGGACAAGCTTCAGTATCAGGTTTATCCCATCCAGGTCCACGCAGTCGGTGAAGTAGTATTTGCCGTCCGGGCCGGGCAGGCGCAGTCGTCGACAAACTGTCGACAAGTCGACATTACTTTTGGTTCCCCGGCGCTTTTTAACCCGGTACCAGTAATCCCGAGGGTTACTGCTGCCCGTAACTCCCGCTACTATATCGATGACGGAATAGTACCGCTTCCTGTTCCTAGCGGTCTGGCGTATGTTATTGCCGAGAAAAGGATTTTCTTTCATGGAACCTCCTTGTGGGGTAATTCCATGAAACTATCTTGGGATCGGGTTTGCAATGCGTCGCTACAAGGAAGCCAGTATTTTCTTGATCCGCTCAACGCGGGCGGCGGTACCGGCGGGTGCGCGCAGGTTGCCCTCGAGGCTTTCGGTAAATCTATCATCCCGCAGGAATTCATGGAACTGCCCCGCCAGATACTTTTTAACCTTGGTGGGCGCGACCGAAATCTCTTCGGCGATGTGCTCAGAACCATCGAGCACGGTGATTATGTCTTCCATGTCCGGGCTGGTCAGAAAATCTCCATTGCCGCGGTCCTTAAACGCCTCTAGCTTTGAGGCGAGGAAATACGGCAATGAAAAGATGCGGACTTGTTCGCCGCCGGGGAGTTTTACGCTGATGGCTTGCTCGTAGCCGTCGGGATACCAGCTGTTCTTAAAATTCAGCACGGCGCCTTCGGTCGGCATTATGTCGGTGGTAAGACCGCGGTAGCTCCAGCGGCAAATCGGTGCGCCCGTCTCTGTGACATGGCGGAAACCGAGGCGCTCCAGTTCTTGCTCCAGTTTATAGTACTGGCCTCGGGTCAGCACCTGTATCACGCAATCCACATCCTCCGTGGGGCGCACCGTTGCGGCGCCGGGGTCGGTGAGATACAGCGAAACCGTGCTGCCGCCCACAAAGACGACCTTGTCTTTCAGCGGGCCGAGGCCTTTTGCTATGTGGGCCAGCATTTCAAGGCTGTTCATTTGTCGGCCTTCCCGAGGCGGGCTTCAAGTTCGCGGATGGCCAGCGCCTGCTCGCGGGCGCGGCCGGCCCTGACGGCGTCCACTAGCGCCAGCAGTTCATACAGCGCCTTGTCTTTCTCTGCCGCCAGTGGGGCTTTGTCGTAAAGCGGCTCTATGGTTTGTCCGCGTACACGACCGTGCTCATAAGGCCAGACGTACATGTCTTCTGACGACGCTATGATATGTTTTGCCAGCGGCGCGGCGGAATGGGCCGTGGGCAGGCCCCGGACGATCGGCCCCGGCCTGGCCGGAAAGACGTATTTGAGCCCGTGCACAAGGAATTCCAGCAGGGCCGTCTTCATGACCGTTTTTTTTGTCGAGTCTAGGAACCCGACCGTGCGGCAGCGGTTCAACGAGAAGCTAATCTCGGTCTGGGACAGGCCCAGCGCCGCTACCAGGTCGATATGGCGCCACTTCTTGTCGCCCAATGCGACAAGTTTAAGGAGTATGGCAATATCCTGTGCCTTGATTCCGTTAAAGGGTCTCATAGTAATAGCCTAGCAGAAAATATTACATATTGCAATATGCAATATTTGACTAATTTGCCGATAGTCATTTCTGTCCGGCTTGGTTAGTGAAGCTCAAATGCCACGCGCGCCAACGGAGAGGCGCTCATTCGCTCCCGGAGCAGGACGGAGAGATTTTCAGCCTGTTCCCTGTAATGCGCCCGGATTTCCCCCGCGCTTGTCGCGCGGGATATTACCCGGGGAATATCCTGCCGGGCGGTTTCCACCCAGCCGGCTCCATCGGGCGAGAAGAACCGCAGCGTCTTCATATCGAACAGTTCTTCCCCCAGCAACCGCGCCACTTCAAGCGCGTCCGGAAGCGTCCAAAGCCGAACTGCCCCGACCCGCATCCCCTTCGCCAATAATTCGGCTGGCACGAAATAGTCTTCCCAGGGCGCGGCGGCCCGGTCGCGCAGGTCTGACAGAACTGCCTCAACCCCGGGTTTCAATCCGGCGCCGCGCGCGTTGAGCAGCTCCAGCCAGAGATTGTTGCGCAATGTGTGAAAACTAAAGCCAAGCAGCCAAGGCCCGAATTTCCTCCCTATCTTCTCCGAACGCAGCCCGGCCTCTTGCGCCACTACCCAGGCCGCCAGTCCGCTGACCGTGGCCGCCGTCGCGCCGGTGTGCGCCGCCAGCAGCAGGCAGCCCAGGCCGAAAAAAGGCGCGTCTTCTCCCAGGTCGCGGTCCAGTTTTAAGCGCCACGCCAGCAATGAGAGCGCGTCCCTCTGCAATTCCTCCCCGAGGAACATGGCGCTATGCGCCAATGGCGCGATGGTCTGGTTTTCCCCGTCGAAATACCCGTCGTTCTCCAGTTCGCCGGCAATGCGCAGCAGCGCCGCGCAGGAAAAGAGCCGTATCAGATGGTTTTCCCGTAAGGACAGTCCTGCCTTCCAGCGCGGGTCTTCGTGCTCCGGCATGAGCCACTGGGTAAGGTCCAGCACCTCTTTCGGATGCCAGTGAACCGGGGCGGGGACTGCCCCGTTATCACGGATGGGCTTCAACTCCCTGAGATGTTCTTCTGCTTCGTTGCCGTAGTCCGCGCCCGCGATCACTGCCAGCATGCGGTCGTTTATCAACGGGCGCAGGCGGTTAAGGAGAGCCTCCGGGTCCGGTGCGAAGAGGCCCAGCAACTCTTCCGATAAAGGTGTTTTCATTCTCTTATCTTGCGAGACCGTAGATGAAACCTTTCTTGTGCTCTTCTTCGGAATTTATCTCTTCGAGAGCGCGTGTCGCCCGCGACCTGAGGAACTGATCGCCGTCCTCCAGCGCTTTCTTGAGGGCCGGGACGGCGTCTTTGGCCGCGGGGCCAATACGGCCCAGTGTAAAAGCGGCGTCCATGCGGTTGTGGCTTTTCGTGTCCAGCAGTATGGCGATCAAGGCCGGCACGGCGTCTTTAGCCTGCTCTTCCCATGCGGCAAGCGGCATGAAAGCCGCGCCGCTGACAAAGGAATCTTTGTCCTGAAGGGCGGTTACAAGCGCGACAATAGCATCTTTTTTGTTCAGGTCCCGCCGGGACAATTCAGACACCGCTATCATCTTTACGCGGAAATCGCGGTCATTGAGGTGCTCCTTGATCACTCTCCATGGTGGCGGGTCTATGCGCCAGAGGGCTTTCAATATGTTGTAGCGTGCGTCATCGTCGGCGGAGGAAAGGAGGACTTTTAAGCCGGGAAGAGTGTCTTTGGCGGGAGGACCTATGCTTTCCAGCGTGCTGACTGCCCGGGTGCGCAGGCGGGCATCCCCGCTTTTAAGTGCTTCGGCCAGGGCCGGTACGGCCGGCCGGCCTATTCCGCTGAGGGTTTCTATGGCTCCGGATACGCTTAGACCGTCCTCGTAGTGGGCGAGGATATTAACAAGTTGAGCTACCGCAGGTTCGCCTGCCTGCGCAAGAGCACGGGAGACATAACCTCTTACCTCGTCGTTCTTGTCCCCCAGAGAGGCGGCCAGTCCGGCCACGGCCCCGGCCGCCGCCGGACCCAGTTCGGAAAAAGCCCAAGCGGCTTTTTTGCGGAGCTCGCTGTCGGGATCTTTGAGGGATCTTTCCAGGGCCGGGACGGCGGCCTTGGCCTCCTTCCCCAATTTGCCTAAGGCCTCTATTGTTTTCCCTCGTACGGTTTTATCCGTGTCGTCGAGTGCTTTTATCAGCGCCGGAACTGCCTCCTTTGCGACGGCTCCCATCTGTCCCAACGCTGCAGCGGCGTTTTCCCGCACATAGCTGTCGCCGTCGCTGAGTGCCACGGTCAAGGCCGGTATGGCGTCCTTCGCCAGCGTTCCTTTTGTTCCAAGAGCCCAGGCGGCTTTGGCCCGTACTCGGTTGGAACTGTCCTTCAGGGCTTTGATTAGTCCAGGCACGGGAGCTATATCCCAATATCGCCCAAGCAGCCCGGCGGCGTTATCACGCACGCGGCTGTCCGGGTCCTTTAGGAGTTCCATCAGCAGCGGGAGGGTTGGTTGCCTGTTCCGCATTACTAAGGCGGCAACTTCTTTCCGGACGCCGGCATCTGTGGAGTTGTACAAGTCCGCCAATTCGGCAAAGCCGTCCTTCCCAAATGATAAAAGTGTAGCCGCGGCATGCTCCCTGTTTTCCTGGGGACCTTTAAGTATAGCGGCGCGGCATTCTTCTACCGTACCGCAAGGGCGCTCGGCGACACTGAACGCGGCCATCAGCGCTTTGGGTTTTCTTGTCTCCTGGGCTTGGAGCGGCCCTGCGAGCGTCGCGCAAATAACAACGCATATAAATGGCGTATTCTTCATTTTCATCTTAACCGGCAGTCTTGGTGCTTTCCCAAAATCCCCTGTCGCTAAATATTACTATTTGAGGTTTCGAAATGAAAGGTGGCGTTCTTATCTTCTCTTCCCTTCCCCACGGGGGCGACATAAACAAAACAGAAAGCCCGCCAGGGCGAGCGAACAGCGGGTGGGGTGGAGCGCAGCGACACCGTAGTGCAGTGCGGGGCCGCGCAGTGGCCACGCCTGCGACGATATCTCGCGGTCCCCAATAACATCGAAAAATGAAAATGCATATTAAGCGGAGTGAGGCCGGGTTTCTCCCCCGCCTCATGGGGCGACATAATGTAGAATATTCCAATGGCAAACCCATTCTCGGAATCGCTGGTTAAACTGCGCAAAGCCGCCGGTTTCCCCACCGGCTACAGGTTCTTTCATGACAGCGGCGGCCAGCCGGTGCTGAAGATCACCTACCGGAAATACCTCCTGTGGGAGCAGGGCCGGGTGCTGCCGCCTATAGAGGCGCTCACCCGCCTGGCTCCGGCGCTTAAACTGCTGCCTAACAGCGGGGCGCTGGGAGAGCTCGCGGCTTCCTGGCTCAGGACCATGGCCGGGGACGAAACCTACAGGTATATACTGCGGCCCATTATCTCCGTTAAGGATGAGACCGCCGGCCTGCCGCCCATGCATTCAGCCATGGGGCACGCGCTCGGCAGCAAGAAATACCCCGTTACGGTGGCCCAAGCCGCCGCTTCGCTGGAAAGTTTCGACCATCATAAGGCGTTTCTCTTTGTTACCAAGGACGGCGGCGACTGGAGCGCGGAAAGGCTGGGCTCCTGCGCCGGGCTGGCCAGGAAAACGGCTGTCGCCGTCTGCAAGGATTTCCTGGCGGCCGATATATTTAAAAAAGCCAAGGAAGGCGCCTTTTCCTGCCCGCTGGCCGGGGCCTTACTGGAATTCCCCAGGCTCGAACTGCTGCCGCCCGGCTACCCGCAGCGCGCGCACGAGTTCCAGCGCAAGCTGCTAGATGAAGGCCGTATTACATGGCGAAGGTGCGGGTTCATACGGGCCGACCGCGAAGCGCTGACCGGCTTCCTGCCTATCATAGATACCAGCGTGCTGACGGCCCACGCTTATGAGAGCCCCGAGGGCAAAGCCTTGTTCGCGGTGGAGGGCCGCCTGGTGAAGTTAAGCGATTTCAAACCCTGAAGCCGCGTAACGCCCCATAGAAAGACCGCCGGTCAGCCCGGCGGTTTTTTTATTGGCTGGTCCCGGGGCGTGGGACTAAAAAGGCTTTTTTGGTATCGTCCGGCGCCATAAACCATCAGGCCTCAAAATTGGCACTTCCGCCTCATGCGGTTTCCCGACGGGAGTTCTATACTATAAGCATAGGGTTCGCGGAAAATTTCGGTCAAGGAGAAAAGAAATGAAAAAGCAAAGCACGATAGCGGCGGCGGTTCTGGCGGTAACGGCGGTCCTGGCGGGCGGCGCCTGCGCGGCGGAGTTCGCGGGCCTGCAGACTATGCGGGCTTCAGGAGTGATGTCGTCCGCCAAGCAGGCCGGGGACATTGAAATAACGAAGATAAGCGCAGCGCCCGTAAAGGACATCCTGGGCGCCCCCGCTATCACCCAGGTGGTTGCCCCGGATTATATCTGCCAGGACGAGGGCGGCGGTTTTGCCATCCGCATCGGGGGAAAGGCCCCGAAAATCTGGCAGCTTGACGGCTATTCCACCGGGGCCGAAGAAGGAATAGAACTTAATAAAGTAAATATTGACGGGTCCGGCCTGCCGCACAGGCTCGGGGCGCAAGGGTATCTTTCCTTCGCCGGGCAGGATCTTAAACTGGATATCGCCCTGAAGCAGGACCCGAAGAGCGGCGGTATGGCGCTTACCGCCCTGCTCAACGGCGAGGAGACTTCCCTGAAGAACGTTCCCTGCCGGACGGGTTCCGGCAAGTCCCGGACCGCCGGGCAGCGCGTGTACGCCGAGGGCACGCTTTTTTCCTATAACCGGCAGACGCGCGATTACGACATTAATACGGGACGCGTCTGCTCGCTGACCCTGGAGAGGTTCGGGAACTATCTCGATACGGAACACGGCAGCCCGCGCGAGGTGGTGTCGGCGCGTTACACGCTGGGCGGCTTTCCCGAACCCGGCGCCTACGCGTCCGGCACGGCCGTCGGCGGCACTCCTACCGCGTCTTTCCCCTACGTCACGCTGGAAAACTACAAGTCGTCCGGCCTGGCCGGCGGCACGCGCGTTAAGATCCTGCTGTCCGGCGTAAGTTCTGCCCAGGCCCTGCTGGACGGGAAAGTCCCCTCCGCGGAGATTTATGTGACCAAAGAGGCCCCGGTCGCTTCCTATTTGGGCGGCGACGGCGTGGGTTGGGGCTACTTCTGCGACCTGCGGCCGGCCTCCTACAAGGCTGCCCGCAACGGCGGCGCCCTTTCCGGCACCTATCAACTGAGCAACGCCTACACCGAGGGCACCGTGACCGCGCGGCAGTTCTCCGAGGGCGGCCTTGAAAAGGTCGAATTCCAGCTGCTCACCGCCTCGGGTGTCAATGGACACGAAGCGCAGATAAGCGGCGTGGCCTTGCGCGGCCAGGGCGGAGAATTCGTATTTAACGGCGAGGAGGGCTGCCGGCTGATGCTGCAGGCCTCAGGGCGCGTTCTTAAGATCAGCGGCGCCGACGCTACCTGCCGCGCCTACATGGGCGTAAATGCCGCGGCGGACGGCGAGTACGTTAAGCGGGATTGAGGAGGAAAACAGCGCCGGCAAGCGCCGCCCGCTTGCCGGCTGGTCCCGGGGCGTGGGACTAAAAAGGCTTTTTTGGTATCGTCCGGCGCCATAAACCATCAGGCCTCAAAATTGGCACTTCCGCCTCATGCGGTTTCCCGACGGGAGTTCTATACTATAAGCATAGGGTTCGCGGAAAATTTCGGTCAAGGAGAAAAGAAATGAAAAAGCAAAGCACGATAGCGGCGGCGGTTCTGGCGGTAACGGCGGTCCTGGCGGGCAGCGCCTGCGCGGCGGAGTTCGCGGGCCTGCAGGCCATGGAGGTTTCCGAAGTAACGGCGGTTGTGGCGGAAGTTCCCGCTCCCCCCGTCCCCAAGGCCGCCCTGCGGGCCAACGGGACCCCCATTGACGGCTGGCTGGATGGACGAGCGCACGACCACATGGCGCCCGGCCCCCTGGGTCCTAATTCTAAATATGTCCTCTACTCGACCCTGGTCAAAGATGAAAATACGCTTTACCTCCAGGCCTTCTCTCCGGTACACGGCCTGGACTACCTGGCGGATTTCAGGACTTCCCTGGAATACGCCCTGGCGGATCTCGCCAGCCTGCGCAGCGACAGCGGTTATTCTTACCTCGTCGCTTTCGAGCAGCAGAACTATTCCCCCGCGGCGGCTTCCAGGGTGAACATGCTGGTCGTGGAGTTCGATTCCGGGAAAATGCTGCGGTTCGCTATCGTCCGGGGGGTACCGGCTGGAGATATTAAGGACGGGAAATTCAAAGCCTATGTCCCGTCGGACGCCAAAAACAAGCACTGGTCTCCCTGGATGGCGGAAGTTTCCGCTTCCTCCGTTGCCAAAGCAGCTCCGGACCGCAATACCAGCCCCATTACCAAAGTGGAAAATCCCAAATACGTCTGTCAGACCCACGGCGGCGGGCACGCCGTCGCGTTGAACGGTAACTCGGCCCGCGTCTGGCAGGTAGACGGGGCGGAGGAAGGCGCGCAGGAGGGCTTGGAACTCAACAATGTTGTCCTTACCCGGCACCCCCGTCCCGACCATCTCGACATCGCGGGAACTCTTTCGTTCTACGGCGAAACCATTAAGCTGGACCTGGCTATCAGGACCGACGCAAATAATCCGGGAAATCCGTATATGATCGTTAAGATAAACGGCGAAGAGCAGGAGCCGCCGCTCGAGAAGGTGCCCTGCAAGATTGTCTACTGACGCCACCGGCTAACACCCCGGGTCGGGACCCGGGGGGCCGGAAGCCGGGCGGCCGGCGGCTAAAATCCCCGGAGGGATGATGCTCATGCGTCTTCCTCCGGGGATATTTTTCTTTGGTGTTCTCCCCCGCCCCACGGGGGATCGGCCTACCGCTTCCAAAGACGAACGGGGAGCCGCATAGTGGCCGGCGAGCGGCTTCTCGCGGTATCATCGAGCGATCTAGGCGCTAGATCTATAGAGATTTTTTAGGAACCGATACAAAGCAAGGCGGAATCGTCCCCACAGGTCATCCGAAAGTGAGTATGCAGACTCTCTTGGATGAGGGTGTTGGCCCGCTGCGAAGTTCCGCAGATTTTAAATTTTCCGATTTCTGCATTATTTCCAGTACGAGTCTAAATCTGATGCCAGGTCGGCGAGCGCCTGCTGGTCGGCCTGGCGATAGACCAAGTCTTGAAGATCGGTGCGTTTGTCCAGGGCGTGGCCCAGCCCGTCGTAGAAACGGAAATGCAGGTTGGTTTTTTTCCAGACGAGGTCGTTCATTATCTGGATGGCTTTCGCGTTGTACGCCGGGGCCTGGTTGTCCAATTCTCCCTGGAAAAAGGCGATATCGAATTTAGCGTCCTTAATTATGGCCGCGGACTTTTTGTACAGAGCCTCCTGTCTGCGGTACTCCGGGATTGAAGGGGCATCCAGCAGAATATTGGCGAAATTACCGGCCATGAATTCAGAGCGGTCCAGGGAACCGTTCTTGTTGAGATCCAGAACCGGGAGCTGTCTCGCGAGACTCTTGCTCAAAGGGTCGTCCTTCTTTAATTCCTCCTGGCCTAAGGAGGAATTCCTGTCCAGATCGAGCGCCTCAAAAATATAAAGGGGCCGGTAAACTATTTGCTCGAAAATAGAGATGTCCAGGCTTTGCGCCGTAAAGCCTATAAGCGCCGCGCCGCGTATCCACGGAGTCTTTTCCGCTGCCTGCAAAGCCACCCGGGTGCCCTCGCTGTGGCCGAGGAAATATACCCTGGCTTTAGGGAAAGTCTTGAGGGCGAATTTGGCGAAGGACGCCGCGTCCTCCACGAAATATTTCAAGGGGTTTTCTGTGAACTTAATGAAGCCGGCGGATTTTATGAACGTCGGGTCTTTTTTTGCCGTTTGCTTCCACTGGTGGGACCGTTTATTGTAGCGGATCACGGCGAAGCCTTTCTGTGTAAGAGCGTTGGCGACGTCCACAAAGAACAGGTTCTTCGTTCCCGGGGCGGAAACGGAACTGAGATCCTCGTCCATGTCATGCTGCCCGGAGCCGTGGAGCAGGATAATTACCCTGGAGGGGTCTTTTGCGGCAGGGGTGTCTATGGTGTATTCAAGGCCAAACCCGTCGAAGCTCTTTAAAACTTCGGCGGCCTGCGCGGAAGATGCGGAGACCAGTAAAATTGCAAGGGATGTGATGATCGACGGTTTCATTTTACGGCCTCTTTGTTGAAACTCAATTCTGTTTCGCCGCGAGTTTTTCCAGGTACGCGGCGAACTCCGGGTCCTCCCCCCGCAGCAGGGCGGGCAGCGCGGCCCGGAAATCCTGGCGCCGGCACCAGTCCCGCATGTAGTCCTCCCACGAGGACCAGCGCCGTTCCTGCATCTGGGTCATGCGCTCCTCGTAGAGCAGCAGGTAGGCGCGCTCGAACAGGGAGACCAGCATTTCAAAAATGATGGCCATGCGTTCCCGCTGCTCCGGGGTCAATTCAGCGGTGCTTCCTTCGGCGAACAGGTGCAGGTCGGGGTTGGCCAGCGCTATCTTGAGGAACTCCTGGTAATTGTCCGAGAGCGACTGGTAGACCTCGTCCTCCTCGTTCTCGCGCTCTTTGCGCTGCTCGAAAACGAACACCGCTATGGCGACCGGCAGACCGATCACGGTCACCACGTAGCTCAGCATCTCCCAGGTTTCCAGGTCGAACATGTGTAAAATCCTCCTGCGATGGCCGCCTAGACTTTTTCCTGCGGCCAGGGGCCGGTGCGGGTCTTGGGCCCGCCGGGGTCCGCCCAGGCCGACTGCCCGCCGGCGCTTATGGCGGGAAACAGGTCCACGGTTATCTCTTCGGGATGGAACCAGAGCTTGATCTCCCGCTCTCCCTCTATGGCGTCGGAGGAGACGTGCACCACGTTCTCGAACACGCCCTTGGTGGTCACGCGGCCGAAGCTGCCGCGGATGGAGCGGTAGTCGGCCTCTTCAGGGTTGGTGGCGCCGGCTATGGCGCGGGCTTTGCGTACCGCGTCCTCGCCGGTATAGGCGAAGGCCAGCACGCTGCCCTGTCCCGCGTAGAGCCGGCCGGTTATAAAGTGTATTAGTTCCTCGAAGAAGGGCTTGTCGCGCAGGTGGTGGTAATGCGTGGCGGCAAGCTGGTCAGTCACCTTGGCCAGGCGCGCCCCTACCAGCTTCAGGTCTGTTTCCTCAAAGCGCCGCAGCACGTGGCCGGCAAGGCCCTTGATCATGCCGTCGGGTTTTACGATGAGCAGTATGGATTCGGTCATGCCTGTATTTTACTTTATCCCGCCCCGGTTTGCCCTGGTTTTTATGAGGACTATGTGTATTGTAACGGCCGCGCCTATCAGCGCAAGCCCCGCCGCCGCCAGCAGCGGGCGGAAGTGGCGCAGCTTTGGTTCCTTTATAGTCAAGAAAGGTTCGCTCCCTCCGCCGATTATTGCTTTTTATTCCTGCGGATGTTCCTGAGGCCCAGGATGAGAAAGCCGATCACTACGGCCTTTACAAGGTAGTGGCTCCGCGGGTCCATGAAATCCCTTGTCATCGGCGTAAGGTTGCCGCTGGCCAGATGGGCGGCTATGCCGAGAGGCAGGGCCATATAAACCCAGTTCATGCGCGGCACCTGCCACCCGGCCCGGCGGGCCAAGCCCGACAATAAAGGGCTGAGCAGGAGCATGCCTATGAAAGACGCCGCGAAATCGAAGATCGCGTAGTCGGCTACCTTGAACTGTCTTAAGTGGGTTATGGACATAAAGTGACGGCGGCCCGCGGCAGGGTGAAATAGAAAGTGGCGCCCTGGCCGGGAACGGCTTGCGCCCATACTCTGCCGCCGTGGCGGGAGATGATGCGCTTCACCGTAGAGAGGCCAATCCCGGAGCCCTCGAACTCTTCGGCCCGGTGCAGCCGCTGGAACACTACGAAGAGCCTGTCGGCGTAAGCCGGGTCGAAGCCGACCCCGTTATCCCGCACTCCTATTACGTGTTCGTCTTTGGTAGAGGCAAGAAAGATCTCTATCCTGGCGTCGGCCCTGTCGCGCGTATATTTAACCGCGTTGCCGAGCAGGTTCAGGAAAACTTGTTTTATCATTGCCCGGTCGCAGTTAGTCTCCGGCAGTTCCGCCGCCACCCAGGTTATCGCGCGCCCGGCGGTCTCGGCCTGTATTTCCGCGATGGTTTCCTTCAGCAGGTCGGCTAGCCGCACCGGCGCCAATTCCAGGGTTTTCTTTCCCGTGGTGGAAAGCTTCAGCAGGCCGTCCACCAGCAGCGTCATCTGGGTCGCCGCCTTGCTGATGCTCCGCAGGTAGCCGCGGAGTCCCTGCTGCAGCCCCGGGCCCGCCTCTTTGGCCAGCAGCTCGGCGAAGGTGTTGAGCCGGCGCAGCGGGGCTTTCATGTCGTGCGCGGCGGAATAGGAGAAGGCTTCCAGTTCTTTGTTCACCTCGGCCAGCTGTACCGTGCGCTCTTCAACGCGCTTTTCAAGCTCCGCGTTCAGTTTTAAAATTACGGTTTGCGCTTTTTTCCTTTCGGTTATGTCCAGCAGGGTCCCGATAGCGGCCGGCTTTCTCGCATAGGTCGTCTTGGCCCCGTACGCCTCGGCGTAAAATATCTCCCCGGTCTTCTTGATGCAGCGGAAATCATAGTTGACCGACTCTATCTCGCCTACAAGGCGCTTTCTCAGGTTCTCAAGGACCAGCGGCAGGTCTTCCGGAAAGATCACATCCTTAGGGCCCTTTTTGCCCACTAACTCTTCCGCGGTATAACCGAAGAACTCCGACATTGCGGGGTTAACATATTTGAAAACGTTATCCTGTACAAGGTAGATGCCTACCTTTGATTTTTCGGCCAGGGTCTTGAACTTGTCTTCCGATTCCGCGAGCATCTCCTCGGCGTGTTTGCGGGCTGTGACGTCCCGCACGCTTTCGATGGCTCCGTAAGGCTTTCCGTCGCTCCCTATAAGGGGAGAGGCGGTTACCCAGACGTGGGCGCCTTTGCCGCGGTTCAGCGAAGGTACGAAGACTTCGGAATAAAGAGTTCCGTCCGGCGCCCTGTAAACGTAATCATAAGTCTTCTCTATCTTTTCGTTTTCCGCGCCGATAAGGTCTATCAGTATGGGGCGCCGCTCCCCGTACCAGGGGACGCTGTAGGCAAAATCCCCTTTGCCGAGCATTTCGCTCTTGGGAATGCCGGTCATTCGTTCAAGGGCGCGGTTCCACGCGATCACCTTTTTATCTTTGTCTATAACGAAGGTGGCGTCCGGCAGGAAATCCACGATGTCCATCAGCTGCTGGCTGGTGGCCTGCAGTTCGGTCTCGGCCTGCTTAAGCCGGGTTATATCCAGAAAGGCGCCTACTATGCCCGCCGCCTGGTCGTTCTCGTCGCGGAACACGTCCTTGGCGTAGATGACTGGGTGTTCCAGCCCGTCCTTGTCGCGCACCTTGAACTCATAAACCTGCCGGGCGGGATGCGCCATCAGTTCCAGGTCTTTGGCGTGGTAGGTCTTTGCGTGCTCGCCGGGCCAGAGCTCATAAACCGTTTTCCCCCTTATGGCCTCCGACGTCACCCCCATCAGCTCGGTGAACGCGCGGTTGCAGCCCAGATACCGGCCGTCCTTATCCTTATAGAACACGGGAGTGGGAATGGCGGAAAGCAGCGCCGTCATGAACCTGGAGGTTTTCTCGAGGTGCAGATGCGTTCGCGCCAGCGCCGTCTCCCCCCGCTTTCGCCGGTAGATGTTCTGCAGGAGCAGCAGCAGGATCGCGGCCAGGGCGGCGAAAACTATGGCGCTCCACCATACCAGCCCTTTGTGCAGCTGGTAAAAGGAAACCGGCGCGTTGAGGACCAGGCTGCCGGGAGGCAGGGCCGAGGTTGAAATAGCGAAGCGCTCCAGCTGCCGCTGGTCGAACATGTACCTGTTGGGGCTTTGCCTGACTATGGGGAGCTCCCGCGGCTTTGCCCCGTCGAGTAGGCGCAGGGCCAGCTCCCCCGCGGTCTTGCCCTGGTCTACGCCGCTGGTCAGCCTGCCGCCTACTATGCCGCGGCCCAGGTAGAAATCCCAAATGCCGTAAAGCGGGACCTGGGTCTGCCCGGCTATCAGGTTGATGCTCTGTTCGTAATTGTACACCGCGCCGGCGCGGTCCCGGTTGAACGTCATCAGCAAAACAATGTCCCCTTCTGAAAGGGCCGCTGTTTTCTCCAGCAATTCCCGCATGGTCAGGTTTTCAAAGAAAACAAAAGAGACCCGGCGGCTGAACCTGGGGACCACCTCGGCGGCAATGATCTTCTTGTTCGCCAGCCCGGTGGTGCTAGAGTCGTTGATGATGACGACGCGCTTTGTGCCGGGGTGCAGCCGGAGGGCCGTCTCAAGAGTGGCCGGGATGTCGAAGGCCTCTATGACGCCGGTGACCAGGTCTTCCCGGCCTTTGAGCTGCGACTCCTGGAAATAGTTGACGCCGCAGAACACTAACGGAGCGCCGCGGAAAAGCGCGCGATTGCGCAGATAAAAGGCGTAGGCGTCGTCGTCCGTGGAGATAACGGCTTTGAGCGGTATGGAAGCGTATTTGGCCTCGAGGAGTGCGGAGAATCTCCTGTCGTAATCTTCGCTCTTTACCGTCTTGCTGTCCAGGTACTCGGTGTGCACCTCAAGCTCGCCGGCGCGGGCCTGCAGCGCCGCCCTGATGCCTTGATCTTCGCTGTCCGTCCACGCGAGGCCTTTATGGTAGGAATGCAGCACCAGGACATGCTTCATGTCCTGGGCAAGCGCCCGCGCTGGCAAAAGCACGGGCAGCAGCAGGAGGAACGCTCCGGCCGCGGCAAAGCGGCGTTTTTCCGCGCAATAGCCAGGCATTTTGTTTTTCTTTCCGACTGAGATCATGACCCGCCGCCCCTGCCGTAATGGTAGCAAAATAGAGGAAGCGGGGATGAGAAAACGTTAGACCAGTTCTTTCAGCAGTTCCATGGCCCGGGGGGTGTCGGTAACGTTCAACAGGAGATGGCCCACGGAGCCTGTGTAGGTGGTCCCGTAAACAGTGGTGATATTAATGCCGTTTTCGCTCAGCAGCGTGGACATCCTGAACAGCATGCCCGGCTTGTCCATAAGTTCCATCAGTATCATCGGCGTCTCAACGGTGGTAAAGCCTTCCTGGGTCAGCACGCTGCTGATCGGGTTCTCGGAGTCCACGGTTATGCGCACTATCCCGGCTTCGTCCGTCAGCTCCGAGGCGATCCCGATAATGTTTATCTCTTTCCTGAAGAAGTGCTCCAGGAATTTGTTCATGGCGCCCGGCGTGTTGGGCAGGAAAACGCTGTATTGCCTTACAAGTTTTATCATAAGTCCTCCAGGAGTCTGACAAGAGCTGCTGCGCGGGCCGGGGCAGGCTTGCTTTTTATTTGCGGCCGGTTACTTCGGCGCCGAACTGGCGCAGGAAAGCCGTCATAAAGCGGTGTCGGCCCGCGGCGGCGCGCCTGCCGCCCGGCGTGTTCATGAGGCCTTTGAGGAGCAGCAGCTTCTCGTGGAAATGGTTCAGGGTCGGGCCGGCCGAGCCGGAGTAGGCTTTTGCGGACTTGTGCAGCACCGGTTTTACCGCCGGGTCGTAGATGTCCCTGCCCTTGGCCCCGCCGTAGGCGAAGGCGCGGGCTATGCCGATGGCGCCTATGGCGTCCAGGCGGTCGGCGTCCTGCATGATGCGGCCTTCCAGGGTGGCGATGCGGTTGCGGACCCGGGCCCCTTTAAAGGACGACTCGGCTATGATAGAGGCGACATGCGCCACCGTGGCCTCGTCCACCTTCAGGCTCCGCAGCCAGGCCGCGGCCTTCTTCGGCCCGGCGGAGGCGTCCCCGCCGTGAAATTTCCAGTCGGCGATGTCGTGCAGCAGGGCCGCCAGCTCTACGACGAACATGTCGGCCCCCGAGCCTTTACCCAGCATCCTGGCGTTGGCCCACACGCGCTCTACGTGCAGCCAGTCGTGCCCGGTGGCCTCGCGCCCCAGGGTTTTGCGCGCGTAGGCCGCGGTCCTGCGGATAATCTCTTTTTGTTCCTTATTCATTCGAGGCCGGAGCGGTCCTATTTTATCAGGGCGTTCACGGCGGCGTCGGCCGCCTTCAGGTAGCCGGCGAAGTTGCCCTGCACGTCCTCCGGGGTCACGGCGTACGGCACGTCGGGGGTGACGCCCAGGTTCTCTATGGGGGCGCCGTTAGGGCGCTCGGCTATGGTGGCGGTGAGGTTGATGGTCTCCACGCCGAGCAGGTTGTTCTCCCGCTTGTAGGGCTTAACCACCCCGCCGGCCCCGGCGGTGCGCGTGCCAAAGATCACGGCGCGCCCGTTGTCCTGCATGATGGCCGGGAAAAAGTCCCCGCCCGAGAAGTCGGCCTCGTTGGTGAGGATCAGCAGCGGCTTGTTGTAGCGCGTTTCCGGGTTGGGTGTTACGGCGGCGATGCCGAACACCGCCAGCGGCGAGGTGATGGTGCGGCCGGCGCTCCACTCTTTTACCGTGTCCGCGTAGAAGGCCGTCCAGTTCTTGAGCAGCTCCAGGCTGACCGGGTAGCCGGCCACGTCGGGGCCCAGGCCTTCCTGCGCGTCCGCCTCGGTCTTGGCGCCGGCGGTCTCCTGGATGAACTTTATGGCCTCGGAGACGTCCGACTGGGTGAGGGAGATGTAGTGCTTGGGCACGGCCAGCGGGCTGTCGGTAAGCATGCCCGCCAGCGCGTAGAGGTAGAGCACTATGCCGCCGGGGTTATTGGTCTCGTCGATGATCAGGGCGTCGGCGCGCTGGCTGAATTCCTTGACCAGCGCCCCGAAGGCCTTGGCCTGGCCGGAGGGGTCGCTCACCCCGTAGGTGGGGATGCGCACGAAACCTATGTTCCTGCCCGTAGAGGGCGACTTGTAGACGTAGGCCCTGAAGGGGCTGTCGGCCGGGGCCGTCCAGACCTTCTCGCCGAAATCCGGCAGGAAGCCGTCCTTGTTGCCTATGCCGAAGGAGGCCTGTTCCCCGCCGGGCGCGGCAGCGGTCTGCACCATCATCATGCCCAGCCAGGACATCGGTATCCGGAGCCCCAGGGCGCCCTTGGAGACGAAAGGCTGCGGGGCTATAAGCTCGGGGGCGTACATCCACTTGAGCGGGTACTGCACCGCCTCTGCCGCCCCGGCCGGCTTTATGCCCAGCGAGACCGGGCCCTGCGGCACGGCGTCGGCGGAGGCGCCGCTGCGGAAGGTGAGCATCATGGCCGACATGGTGGCGTCGGTCTGCGGCACGCCGGCCTGGCCGGCCCGCGCTTCAAGTTCCTTTACCACCTCCTGCACGGGGCGGCCGTAGAAGGAGGTTATCTCGTCGCCGACCTTGAACGGGAAGATGTTCTCGGGGAGGGCTTTGCGGTTGATGCCGGAGATGAAGTAGCGGCCGCCGGCCTGGGTGACGCTGAGCGGCAGGTAGGCCATTTCGGTGGAATGGAACGAGACGGAGACGTGGTAGTCCTTCATGGAGTTCAGCATGGACTTCAGCAGCAGCTGGTAGTCCTTCACGCCGAAGCTCTCGGAAGAGCTCACGGTGTCCCTGGCCCGCTGTATCTCGGCGTCCAGGTCCCAGCCGTACTGGTCTTTCTTCCAGCCGGCGGGCGCGTAGCGGGCGGCTATCATGGCGCGCACGGAGTCCAGGTCGGACAGCATCAGCTGCTTGAGCTGGGCCTGCGTCATCTGCGGCTGGCTGCCCAGGGTGGCCGAGGCCAGGTCCTTGTCGAAGACCCGGCCGTAATCCTCCGGCGAGGCGCCGGCCAGGCTCTCCAGCTCGTCCAGGGGGGCGGCGGAGGCGGCGGGTGATAAAAGCATGAGGCTGCAAAGGGCGGCGAACAGCCCTTTAACGGAATGGTTCATAGTTGGCTCCAGGAATATAAACGGGTTTTCACTGATACTATTATAGCCGCGCGGGGAGCGCGGCGACAGGTACTAAAGGCCTTGAGTTTTCTGGGCCCTATGGTCTGGGGCGGCAGCCTTCTGTGTGCCGGATTATCTGGTTCATCATGCGCACCGCCTCTACGGGGTATTTGCCCGCGGCGGTCTCGGCCGAGAGCATCACGTAGTCGGTGCCGTCCAGCACGGCGTTGGCCACGTCGGAAACCTCGGCGCGGGTGGGAATGGGGTTGGCCGTCATGGTCTCCAGCATCTGCGTGGCGGTGATGACGGGTTTGCCGAGGCGGTTGCACAGGGCGATAATGCGCTTCTGCAGCATGGGCACTTCCCACAGCGGGAACATCACGCCCATGTCGCCGCGGGCCACCATTACGCCGTCGGCGGCCTTAACTATCTCCTCCAGGTTCTTAACGGCTTCGCGGGCCTCTATCTTGGCGATTATCTTGCAGCCCGGCAGGGACGGCTTTACCAGCCGGGCCACGGCTCTCACGTCCTCCCCGGTGCGCACAAAGGACTGGGCTATAAAATCGGGTTTCAGCGTCAGGCCGAAAGCTATGTCGGCCCTGTCCTCGTCAGACAGCAGCGGGAAGTCCAGGCGGGCCAGGGGGATGTTCACTCCCTTGCGCTCCTTCAGGATTCCCCCCGCGGCCACTTCGCAGTCAAGCGAGTCGCGGCCCACGCCCTTCACTTCCAGGGCGATATTGCCGTCGTCGATGTAGACAAAGTGCCCTTTCTTTATAACCTTGAGCGAGCCGAGGTAATCAAAAGGTATCTCACCCGCGCGGCAGGCGCGCCCGGGCTGCACCAGGGCTACGCGCTGGCGTTTCTTAAGTTCCAGCGGCGCGGGCAGGCGTCCTATCCTGATGCGGTTGCCCTTGAGGTCCTGCAGTATGAGGATGTGGCGGCGCAGTTTGCGGTTAAGTTCCCTCACCAGGGCCACGCGGGCGGCGTGGCCGGCGTTGTCGCCGTGGGAAAAATTCAGGCGGACGGCGTCGAGGCCGGCGGCGTAGAGCCGGCGCAGCAGGGCCGGGGAGGAACTGGCCGGGCCGAGGGTGGCGAGGATCCTGGTCCTGGGGCAGCGGGGCGTTTTTATCATGTTCTTATTGTACAAAAACGGTAATAAGGGAACAGCCGCCTAGACGGGGCCCATGGGGAGCTCCACGAAAAGACGGCTGTTCCTGCGTTAGAGAGACAGTTTTTACAGCGCTTTGCAGCGGCGGCGCTTGGAGATCAGGTACTCGCCGTTGCGCTTGTGCATGCGGGCCACCAGCTGGTGGGTGCCGGGCTGGAAGTTGTTCCAGTCGAACCACCAGTAGCCGACCGCGTGCCTGCAGGGCTGCCAGGGCTGGTCGTTGACGGAAATGTCAACGCCGGTGCAGTCGCTGGCGCCGATGCGCACCGAATACTGCCTGGTGGTGACGCTCTCCAGGTTCTTCGGGTAGTCTACGACCACGTATTCGTTGGTGTCAACGATCTTGGTGGCGGGCTTGGTGCTGTTGGTTTTATTGTTCTTTTTCACGGCTAACTTAAGCATTTCGCTTTCCTCCGCTTGTAGGGCTTTGCCGGTGACTCCGGCTTTGCCAACCCGGGCTATCCGCTCGCCCAGAAGGGCCAGGGACTTGTCCAGGGGGTGTTTCAAATGCAGTCTCAGAACGCGCCTGTTCCGTAGATCCATGGCTTCGAAGTCGCCAATGGCTTGCGCTGTTTCCAGCTGCCAGAAAATGTATTTTTCCCCCGAAGCTACTATATCTTTTTCGGCGCCCGCCGTCAAGATGAGCACCAGGGGCCGGCCGGGGCCGCGGCGGCGGATCTCGCCGGAGGAGCGCAGCGCGCCGGTGCCCCGCGCGAGCGGGCACTTGCCGGCGTTGCCCGGGAGGGAGGCACGGAAATTCTCCACTGCCGCCTCTACGCCCGGGGCGTCCGGCAGGCAGGAGACCAGCTGTACCCCGCTGCTGACGGAGCGCGCCAGCGCTTCTTCCAGGGTTCCGGCGCCGGCGGCGGTTTTTAGCGCGGCGGACAGCCAGGCTTCGGCCTCGCTGTCGGCCAGGTCCGGCGGCGCAGGCGGCGCCGCGGGCTTTTGCGCGGGCGCGGCCCGGCGCGCGGCCTCCATGAGCGCCAGGATGCCGTCGTAGGAGCGGGCGAACTTGGCTATGCCGTCGGCCTCCAGCTCCAGCAGGAGGCGCTTGAAATCCACCCCGGCCTTGGCCAGCCCGGCGAAATAGGTGCGGGCGGCGGCCGCGCGGTCCGCCAGGGGCTCCTTGTTTATCCGCCCGGCGGCGAAGTAAGCCTCCAGGGCGTCCTCCGGGGCCGTATTTACGGAGCCCTCCAGCGCCAGCTCCTCCATATAAAGGGAAGGCCGGTAGGCCGGGTCCTTAACGCTGGTGGAGGCCCAGAGTATGCGCTGCGGCGGCATGCCGGAAGCCATATAAGGCTTGGTATAAAAAAGTTCGCGGTACAGCTCGTAGGCGAGCACCGAGTTGGCGATGGCGGCGCGGCCGAGCAGTTCCTTCGGCGCCCCATCCGGCCGCGCCTTCAGGGCGGCGTCCACGGCGGAGTCGATGCGGCTGACGAAGAAGCTGGCCACCGAAGCCACGCCCTCCAGCGGCAGGCGGTTGCGCGAGCGCCAGCTCATGGCCCCGGTATAGGCCTGGGTGACCGCGCGGTAGCGTTCCACGGAGAAGATCAGGGTGAAGTTTACGCTGACGCCTTTCTTCAGCAGGGCTTCGCCGGCGGCCAGGCCTTCCGTCGTGGCCGGGACCTTTATCATCAGGTTGCGGCGGCCTATCTTTTCGAACAGGCGCAGGCCCTCGGCCTCGGTGGCGGCGGCGTTGCGGGCGAGCCGGGGCGAAACTTCCATGCTGACGAAGCCGTCCAGGCAGCCGGAAACCTCGTAGACGGGCTTGAAGATGTCGGCGGCGCGCTGGATGTCCTCCACCGCCAGGGTCTCGAAGATCTTTTCCGCGGGGGCGCCGGCGGCGGCCAGGTCGCGCAGGGGCCCGGCGTAACAGTCCAGGGCCAGGGCTTTCTCAAAGATGGAGGGGTTGGAGGTAAGGCCGCTGACGGCGCGGAAGTCCTTCATACGGGCGATAGTGCCGTCGAGGATCAGGTCGCGGCGCAGGTTGTCCAGCCAGAGGCTCTGGCGGGTGGCGGCTATGTCGGCGGGGGTCAGCATCAATTATTTTTTTCCAGGGCGCTGATCTTGTCCAGGCGGCGCTTATGGCGCTCCTCGTTGCTGAACTCGGCGGAGAGGAAAGCCTTGGCGATCTCGAAGGCGAGCGCCTGGCCGATGATGCGGGCGCCGAGGCAGATCACGTTCATGTCGTCGTGCTCCACGCCCTGGTGGGCGGAGTAGGTGTCGTGGCAGAGCCCGGCGCGGATGCCCTTGAGCTTGTTGGCCGCCACGCAGGCGCCTACGCCGGAGCCGCACACCACTATGGCGCGCCGCGCGGCGCCCGAGGTGACCGCCCGGGCGGCCTTCTCGGCGAAATCGGGGTAGTCCACGGCCCGGTCAGGGGAGTCGGTGCCGAGGTCCGTCACTTCGTGGCCCAGCGTCGCCAGGTGTTTGACGAGCAGAACTTTCAGGGGGTATCCCGCGTGGTCGCTGGCGATGGCTACGTTCATGTTTTTTCCTTGCGCCGTTAAAGGCGTTCCACTTCGGTCTTCAGAGCCCAGCCCTTTATGCCTTCCTTGGGCAGGCCGATCTCGTAATAGATCTCGTCGTCGTAATCCAGGATCTTCACCAGGCGGCCTTCGGGGGCCGAGGCGTAGGTCTTAAAGCTCTCGCCCGGGCCGCTGAGCATGCGCGTCCCCCCCGCCCTGGTGACCACGCCGGCGGCTGTAAAAGTGGAGGACTGCCTGGCGCCCAGCCAGGCCAGCGACAGCAGCAGCAGCGCGCCCAGCGCCAGCGAGGCCCGGCCCGACGCCCGCCCCGGCCCGCTGCCGTCCAGCAGGAAGCCGGCGCCGCCGGTGAGGCAGGCCAGCCAGAAGAACAGGATGGCGGCCGCCTGCAGCTCGCCGTCGGAGAACAGGTAGTAGAGCAGGTGCAGCGCCTTGGGCGCGCCTTCGGGCACCAGGCGCTGGCCGGTCTGGCGCAGGGCGAAGTCCAGGTTGGCCCGGATGTCGCCCGAGCGCGGGTTGAGCGTGAAGGCCTTGGCGTAGTTGAAGACGGCCGGACCCATGCGCCCCAGCCGGAACTGGGCGTTGCCGGCGTTGTACCAGCCCCAGGGGTTGGCCGGCTCTTTCTTGACCACCTTGCGGTAGCCTTCCAGCGCCTCTTCGTAGCGGGCGTTCTTGTAATGGTCGTTGAACTCGGCCATCTCGCTCAGGTCGTAGGCGGAGGCGGCGGCCGGCAGCGCCAGCAGGCAGGCGAGCAGGAGCTTGTTCATCGGAGTTCCTTCTCCAGCAGCTCTATGAGCAGGGAATATTTTCTGGTCAGGTCGCGCGCGCCCTCGGCCTCGGCGGCGGCCGGCGAGAAATGGCGCAGCTCCAGGGCGGACCAGAGGTCCTTGATCTCTTCCAGGGCCCGGGCGCTGGCGCGCGGGAAGCGGGCCTTTATCAGATCGGTGGCCTTCCGGATGGTCAGCGCGCTCACCTTTACGCCGCACTTGTCGGACAGGTAGGCCATGTAGGAGTCGTAAAGGGTGGAGACGGCCTCGTTATGCTTGCCGGCCTTTATCAGGGCTTCCGTCTCTTCGATGTCGCGGGCGGCCTCGCTGCGGGCCCTGCGGAACCTGAACAGCAGCGGGTTGGCGAGCTTGAAGCGGTTCATCCTGGCCAGCAGGAACGACAGGCCCAGCAGGGCCGCGGGGACGGCGTGCGACCAGTAGGGCAGCGTGTTGACCTGGGCGGCCACGAAGGGCAGGGCGTCCCCGCCCTTGCGCTCGCTGACGTAGCGGATGTCGGAGCCGGACTGCGTAACGGCGGAAGCCGCCGCGCTGCCCGGCGTGAAATTGAGGCTCTTGCCGGCCTGGGCGCCTTTCTCCACGGTCAGCGTCACCGGGTCGGTGGCCAGCTCCCTGTAGGCGCCGGCGCGCGGGTCGAAGAAGGCGAATTTCACCGGCGGCACGGTCTTGCGGCCCTCGGCGCGCGGCACCAGGATATAGGTGAAGGTCTTCTTGCCGCTGATCACGTCCCCGTCCTTGCGGATGTCGAGGGAGCTCATCGTGTCGAAGACTTTAAAATCGGCCAGGTCGGGCAGCTTGGGGGCGGTGACGGCTTTCAGGTTGCCGCTGCCGGTGACGGTGACGGAAAAATTAACGGCCTCGCCGGTGCGCGCCTCGGAGCGGTCGGCCGAGGCCAGCACCGAGTAGGTGCCCACCGCCCCGCCGAAAGCGGCCGGGGCCCCCGCGGGCAGCGGCTTGATGTCGATGCTGATGGGGTCGGTGGAGAAATCCCTGCTCTGGCCCTGCGCCCCGCTCCTGGCCATGAACTTCTGGAAGAAGTTGGGGTCGAACGGGTCTATCTGCTCGTCGGTCGGCACCTGGGCGATGACAGTGGCGGACTTGATCTCGGCCGGCCCCGGCGTCAGCGCGAACATGGCCGCCTTGATCTCGCTGTAGGCGTAGCGCACGCCGTTGATGTCGGTCTCGCCGTTGCGCACCGGCGGCAGGTCCTCGGAGATGAGGTTCTTGAAGGCCGGCGGCACGTACTGCGGGTTGGAGGAGAGCGGCACCGAGGTGTAGAACTTTATACTGACGTTGATCTGCTCGCCCGGGTAGGCCGACTTGCGGTCGGTCTCGGCCTTGATGAAGATGGGCACGCGGTCGGCGCCGCCTGCGGCCTGCTTGCGGGCGGCCGGGCGCGCGGGCTGGGCCGGGCGCGACGCGGGCTGCGACGGGGCGGCCAGCGCGGCTTTCGCCTTGGTGACGGTCACCTGCAGCTCGGGCGCTATGGCCTTCTCCTTGCCGTTGAAGACGGAGATGGAGGGGATGGTCTGCGCGCCGATGAAGCGCGGGGTCAGGATATAGGTGAACGAGACCGAGGTGGTGATCTTGCCGTTGATGATGGAGATGCTCTGGCTGCGCCCGGAGGAATAGACGTTGAAATTCTGCATGTTCGGCAGCTTCGGCTCGGGGACGTTGGCCGAGTCCCCGGAGACGGTGACGGTGAGGTAGAGGTTGCCGTCTATCTCCACCGTGCTGCGGTCGGTCTCCGCCGTTACGGCCAGGTACGCCGCTCCCGGGGCGGCCAGCAGCAGCGCCAGCGCCAGGGCGCAGAAAAATTTAAGCGGGCGGGCCGGCATCACCAGTCCTCCAGGCGGTTCTCGGTCTGCGGCTTGCCGGGGGCGCGCCGCGCGGCGTCCTGCTGCTGCGCCGCGGCCTTTTCGCGTTCTTTCATCATTTCCAGTATCTGGCGGCTCTTTTCTTTGGCCTCGTTCTTCTTCCTTTCCTGCTCTTTCTGCTTGTCCTGCTCTTTCTTCTGCTGGTCCTGCTGCTGCTTGTCCTTGCCTTCGCCGCCGGCCTTGTCGTCTTTCTTGTCAGAGCCTTTGTCGTCCTTCTTGTCCTTGTCGTCCTTGCCGCCGCCGCTGCAGGAATTCTTCTTCTTCTGCTCCAGCGCCTTCTGCAGGTTGAACTTGGCGTTCTCGTCGTCGGGGGCCAGGGCCAGCGACTTGCGGTAATTCGCTATCGCGCCGGCCAGGTCGCCGGCCTTAAAGGCGGCGTTGCCGCGGTTATAATGGGCGCGCGCCGCCACCTTGGGGGAGGCCGCGGCCTGCTCAAAGGCCTCGCCGGCCTTGGCGTAATCCTCCATGCGGTAGTAGGCATCTCCCTGGTTGAAGGTTATCCGCTTGTCGGCGGGGGCCTTGGCGGCGGCCCTGGAATAATGTTCGGAGGCCTTGGGCCAGTCGCCCTTCTTGTAGGCGGAGTTGCCCTTGCGCGCCTCGGCCGCCCCCCCCGCCGCCGAGGCGGCGGAGGCCAGCAGCAGCGCGGCCGCGAAGACCGCGGCCCTCCCGCCTGCCTTGCGGGAAAATCTGAATTCCAGCTTGAGCCCCTTCTCCATAAGCAGTAATTCTATCAAAAGGAGGAGCAGGGCCACAGCCAGCGGCCACTGGTAGCGGTTCTTGAAGCTGGCGCGGCCCTTGCCCTTGCTGCCCTCCAGCTCCAGCGCGCCCACGGCGCCGCGCACCTCCTCGGCGGCCGCGTCGGGCCCCGAGTAGCGCAGGAAAGCCGCCCCGGTTTTGCTGGCGATCTTGATGAGGGTGTTCTCGTCCAGGCGGGTCACCACGGTCTTGCCGGCCCGGTCCTTCTTGTACTCCATGGTGTTGCCGGCGGAATCCGTCATGGGCACCAGCTCGCCGTCGGGGCTGCCGATGCCTATGGTGAAGATCTTGAGCTTCTGTTCGGCGGCGGTCTTAAGCGCGGTGTCCAGGCCGGCGGAGTGGTCCTCCCCGTCCGTGATAAGGACCATCACCTTCTGCCCGCCGTAGCGAGACAGCATGTTGAGCACGGTGTCTATGGCGATGGAGAAATCCGTGCCCTGCGACGGCAGCATGCCGGGGGTCATGGACGAGGAGAAATAGGTGATGGCCTCCAGGTCGGTGGTGAGCGGGCACTGCACGTAGGCGTCGCCCGCGAAGGCCACCACGCCTATGCGGTAATCGGCGAACTTCTCGGCGATGGCGCCCAGCAGCAGGCGGGCGTTGGCCAGGCGGTTGGGCTTGAAGTCCCTGGCCCCCATGGACAGCGAGACGTCCACGGCGATGACGATGTTGCCCTTGAGGTCGGTGACGGGAGAAAGCTCCGCCCCCCACTGCGGGCCGGCGGCGGCCAGCGCGGCCAGCCCGACGGCGGTAATGAACAGGATCCCCCGCAGGCGCCTGCGCGCGGCCGGGGCGCCGGAGGTGAGCCGCTCGAAAGAGTCGCCGAAGATCAGGCACGCCGCCGCCTGGCGCGACGCCTCCGCCTTGTAGCGGAACAGCAGCAGCAGCGCGAAGCCGGCGGCCAGCCAGACGAGCGCGAGCGGGTAGCGGAACAGTTCCATCAGGGCACCGTCCTGAAATAGGTCCGTTCCAGCAGGAACAGCAGCGCCAGCAGCAGCAGTGCCGGGACCAGGAAATATTCGTACTTGTCCGAGTAGTCCGTGTAGCTCTTGGCCTCGAATCTGGTGGTCTCCAGGGCGTTTATGCGGGAGTAGATCTTCTCCAGTTCCAGGTAGTTCTTCGCCCGGTAGAACTCGCCGCCGGTCAGGGCGGCTATCTCGCGCAGGGTCGGCTCGTCTAGGTCCTCGTCGATGTAGACTACCGGCTGGGCCGGGTCGCCGGTGGGCACCTGGGCCTGGCCTTTGCCCGCCGTGCCGATGGTGTAGACCTTTATGTCGTAGGCGGCGGCGGTCCGGGCCGCCAGCGCCATGTCGGTCACCAGGCCCACGTTGGAGCGGCCGTCGGTGAGCAGGATGATGACCTTGCTCTTGGCCTTGCTGTCTTTCAGGTGGTTGACCGAGGTGACGATGGCGTCGCCGACCGCCGTGCCGTCGGCGCGCGTCATGCCCATGGAGATGCTGTCTATCAGGTCGAAGACCGACTGGTAGTCCAGGGTGAGCGGGCAGGTGAGCATGGCGAGGCCGCCGAAAACGGTGACGCCGATGCGGTCGTTGGCGCGCTTCTTTACGAAATCCGTCGCGGCCGACTTGGCGGCGTCCAGGCGGTTGTAGGGGGCGAAATCCATGGCGGCCATGCTGAGCGACGTGTCGATGGTCAGCATGATGTCTATGCCTTCCGCCGGCGGCACTTCGCCGCGGCTGGCCTTCTGCGGGCGGGCCAGGGCCAGGATGATGAGCGAGATGGCCAGCACCCTGCCCCAGAAAGGCAGGTAGCGGAAGAGCCGGGAGCGCAGGCTGTCCCGGGGTGGCAGCGGCGCGGTAACCCCGGCCGAATGCAGGCGGCGGTGGCGCTGGGCCCAGGCCAGGCCGGCCAGCACGCCGGCCAGCGGCATCAGCAGCAGGATCCAGGGGTGCTTGAAGAGGTTCACGGTTTGTACCCCGACTGGGACTGGGCCGTGGTCACTACTTTGTCCACCACGGTCCTGGCGTTCTCGGCGGCGCGCGCGAAGTCCCCGAGCAGCTCCAGCAGATTCGCCGCGTCGGCGGCCGCGTCGCCCGGGTGGAGCTTGGCGAATTTAACCAGGTCCGCCTTGTGCAGGAATTCCCTGGCCCGCAGCGTGGTCTTTACGTCGGCGCCGGTGCGCTTGAGCTCCCGGGTCAGGTCGGCGGTGGTCATGAGCTCCGCGTCGATGGCGAACTCTTCTCTGAGGTAGAGGCGCAGCACGTAGGTAAAACCGGTGTAGAGTTCCCGCATCTTGCCGGCGGCGGCCAGCGGGCTGGCGGCGAGCCGCTCCAGGCGCTCCCTGGCGCGCTGGTAGGGCGTGCGCGGGTCCTTCCAGTCCGCGTAGGCCGCTCCGGCGGCGCGGGCCGGGCGGAAGCGGCGGTACAGGAACACGGCCAGCAGGACAGCCAGCAGGCCCGCCAGCAGCCAGAGCCACGGGATATAGCGGAAGGGCGGGTAGATATCCTTGATGTCGCCTTCCGTCTTTTCAAAGATGGGCTTGATGTCGACCAGGAACGGCGGGCTTTTGGCCTGCAGGGAAGGCTTGTCCGCGGCGTAAAGCTCCCAGGTCACCGCCGGAAAGGTGCTCTGCCCGAGGGCGAAGGCCTTGGCCGCTATCTCGAAGGTGTCTATCTTCGCCCCCCCCGCCGCGGCTGAGTTGAGCCGGGAGAAGGAGAGCACCTCGAACTCTTCCCCGCCGGCGGCGGCGGTGTCCGGGCGGATGGAATAATGCGCGGGGTAGGTGGCCTGCAGGTGCAGCTTGAACGGCGCGGCCAGCTTCACTTCGCCTTTAGGCAGCGTCAGCTTGAAAGAGACTTCCTCCGCGGCGGCGGCCGGGAGCGCGAGGAGCAGGAGGGCGAGGGCGGTCTTCATAGCAGCTTGAACCTGCGGCGCTGGCGGAAGAATTTTTCCACCGGCCCGTGCACCGGCAGGGCGGGGTCCACGTCTATCCAGTCGGCGCCGGCGGAGCGCAGCACCGCTTCCATGGAGGCGCGCCGGGCGGCGGCCGCGGCTTCGTACGCGGCGCGGAAGGCGGGGCTGCCCAGGTCGGCGGTGAAGGCCGGCCCCCCCTCCAGCTGGTCCGTGACCAGCAGGGCCTTGGCCTGCGGCAGCGACCGCTCGAAGCGGTCGGTGATCACTACGGGGATCAGGTCGTGGCGGCGGGCGGTGAGGCGCACTTCCTTGGTGTAATCCGGCGCGATGAAGTCCGAGATCAGGATGACGATGCCGCTGTGCTTCATCACGCGGTTGGCCATGCGCAGCGCCATCGCCACGTCGGTGCCGCGGCTTTTGGGCTGGTAGGCCAGCAGTTCGCGGATGATGCGCAGGCTGTGGTTCTTGCCCTTGCGGGGCGGGATGTAGAGCTCGGGCTTGTCGGAGAACAGCAGCAGGCCGCTCTTGTCCGAGTTCTTGAGCGCCGAGAAGGCGAACATGGCGGCCAGCTCCGCGGCGGCCTCGCTCTTGGGCTTGGCGCCGGAGCCGAAGGCCTGCGAGGCCGAGACGTCGCACATGATCATCAGCGTCAGCTCGCGCTCCTCGATGAAGCGCTTCACGAAAGGCTTGCCCGCCCGGGCGGTGACGTTCCAGTCTATAGAGCGGATGTCGTCGCCCGGCACG
Source organism: Elusimicrobia bacterium GWB2_63_22 (assembly GCA_001799735.1). Classification (GTDB taxonomy): domain Bacteria; phylum Elusimicrobiota; class Elusimicrobia; order Elusimicrobiales; family UBA9959; genus UBA9959. The sequence continues at coordinate 28,130 of MGUA01000019.1, forward strand.
TACTCGCGCACTTCGGAGAACTCTATGCCGCGCCCTTTGAACACGCTCTGGTACTGGCCGGCGAAAGTTTCGCTGACCAGGCGGCCGGTCTTGATCTCTATCTGCCGGACCTTTTTTAGTAATTCAGCTGTGTTCATCGGTTTTTTTCCTGTCACGCCGGCGAAAGCCGGCGTCCAGGCATCAGTACTGGATCCCGGCTTCCGCCGGGATGACGGCGTGTCCTTACGGGACTTCCACCGCCTCGAAGATGCTCTTGAGGATATCCTCGGAGCCGATGTTCTCGGCCTCGGCCTCGTAGGTCAGCAGGATGCGGTGGCGCATCACGTCGAAGCCCACGGCCTTGATGTCCTCGGGCGTCACGTAGCCGCGGCCGTTGATGAAGGCGTAGGCCTTGGCGGCCTGGATCATGAAGATGGTGGCGCGCGGGCTGGCGCCGTAGTTGATCCACGGCTTGATCTTGGCCAGGCCGTGCTGCTCCGGCTGGCGCGTGGCGATCACCAGGTCGAGCACGTAGTTCTTTATCTTGTCGTCGACGTAGATCAGGTCCGCGGTCTGGCGGGCTTTGAGCACCTGTTCCACGCTGACCACCTTGCCGGCCGTGGGCAGGGTCTGGCGGGCCATGAGTTCCAGCACTTTGGCCTCTTCCTGCTTGTTGGGGTAGGTGATGTTGACCTTGAGCATGAAGCGGTCCACCTGCGCCTCGGGCAGCGGGTAGGTGCCTTCCTGCTCTATCGGGTTCTGGGTGGCCAGCACCATGAACAGGTCCGGCAGCTTGTAGCTGGAGTCGGAGATGGTGACCTGGCGCTCCTGCATGCCTTCGAGCAGCGCGGCCTGCACCTTGGCGGGCGCGCGGTTTATTTCGTCGGCGAGGATGATGTTGGCGAAGATGGGGCCCTTGCGCACCGAGAAGGTGCTCTCCTTGGGATTGTAGATCAGCGTGCCGGTGATGTCGGCCGGCAGCAGGTCAGGGGTGAACTGGATGCGCTGGAAGGCCGCGGCGATGGTCTGGGCCAGGGTTTTGACGGCCAGGGTTTTGGCCAGGCCGGGCACGCCCTCCACCAGCACGTGGCCGTTGCCTATCAGCCCGACGAGCAGGCCGCTGATGAGGTCCTCCTGCCCTACCACCACCTTGGCCATCTCCTTGCGCAGGTCCTGGATAAAAAGCGCGTCCTGCTGAATTTTCTGGTTCAGTTTGGATATTTCCGAGTCCATGTTGGATCCTTGTTTCTCAGGGGTTTTCCGGCGGTCCTGAGTAACCGCCGGTCTTCCAAGATTTTAAAAAATCCGGAAAAAAATTGTCAAGTCCGGGTTATTCTATGCGGAAGAGCGGCTTGTTCTCCATCTCGCGCAGCTGCTGCTCTTTGTGGGCTTCTATGTCCTGGCGGATGCGGTTGACGGCCTCGAGGGCCTTCAGGCGCACTTCTTCGTCGTAGTCTTCCATGGCGCGGTTGAGCGCGGGGATGGCGTCTTTATTGGAGAAGGTGCCGATGGCCTCGACCGCCTTCAGGCGGGTCTCCCTGTCGTAGTCCTTAAGGGCTTCGCTGAGGAGGGCCAGGCTGAGCTTGCTCTTGTCCTTGGCCAGCATCTGGATGAGCTGCTGCTTTACGGAGATCTCGGTCTCGTTCTCGAAGAGGTTCTTGATCACGCCGGGGGCGCTCTCGTCCTGCAGCTGCCAGAGCAGCTCGGCGGAGGCGAAGCGCACCTTCTCGTTGGAGTCCTGCGTCAGCGAGCGCAGGGTCTTGAGGGTGGCCATGGAGAACTTTATCACGTAGGTCTTCTCCGGCTTCACCGGCAGCCCGGGGTCGGGCAGGGCGATGATCTGGTCTTTCTTGGCCATCTGGGCCATTTCTTTCTGCTTCACCTCGGTCTTGTGCTGGTTGACGAGGTAGTAGATGCCGGCGATGAAAATAAGCAGCAGCAGGAACCATTTCATAGTTTGATCCTCTTGAAAGAAACCTCAAGCCTGCCGGCCTTTACCGAGGCGGAGGCTATTTCGGGGTCGTTCATCTTGCGCCAGCCCGGGCCGCCGTCGGCCGGTTCGCTGGAAAAAACGAGGCGGGACTTTTCCCTGCGCCAGGCGATGCGCCCGTATTCCCAGCCCGGGGTAAGCAGGGCGCCCTTGCCCCCTTCCTTCCTGGGCTGGTAATGGCAGAGCACGGTGAGCGCGCCGGGCGAGGCCAGGAACATGTTGAGGCCGCGGTAGGGCGCGGGGCGGCCGGGGTACTTGCTCCGGCAGGAGATCCAGACGGTGCGGATCTCGTCGAGCGCCATCTCCAGGGCCGCCTCGGGGGAGCCGTAGGCGTCGAGCATCTTCATGACCTGCCAGAACAGGACTTCGGAATCGTTGTCGCCCTTGACCTTGGCGGCGTACTTGCCGAGCAGGCTGCGGATCTCGTCCTTGATAAAAAGCGTGCCGTTGTGCGCGAACAGGCAGCCGCCCGCCGCGAAGGGCTGGGTGTTGGCGCGGCCCAGCAGGCTCGCCCTGGGCAGCCCGGCCGGGTTGGACGCGGCGCGCAGGTGGCCGATCACCACGCCGGAGCGCGACGCCGCCGCGGCCGAAAATTTCTTGCTTTCCAGGCGGGCGGGCCGGGGGCTCTTGACCACCGCGGGCGCGCCGTTAAAAAAGCCGATCCCCCAGCCGTCGTCCTGGAAGCGGCCCTTAACGGCGTCGGCCTGGGCGAGCAGGCTTTTGGGGCCGCCGCACAGCAGATCGGAGCCGTTTTGCGGCCGGGTCGAAAGTATGGCTGTCATCCTGCACATATAGGCATATTTAAACAATTTTTGGCCGGGTATTCAAATACTTCGCAAAGTTTATATATAATGCTTTTACAAGGTTTCCCCGCAAGTCCTGAAAGAGAGGGGCCGCTATTATGGAAAACAACGATTTCGAATTCAAGCCGCTGCCGCAGATCCCGGGCCTGACCGCCCCGCCCGAAGCCGACGTTGACGACGGGCCACGGCCGGAGGGCCCCGTGCCGGCGGGCTTTAACGAACGCTTCGTGGCCTACGTGATAGACGCGCTGCCGTTTGTGATGATGATCTACTGGACGCTCAAGCCGGCCATAAAGTCGGGCCTCGTGTCCCCCTCCTCCGGCGGGGAGCTGAAGTGGAAGCTGGTGTGGGTGGCCGCGTACGTCGTGTACGAGACCGTCTTCTCCAGCGGCGGGCGGGCCACGCTGGGCAAGTGGCTTATGAACATCCGCGTCCGCGCCGCCGACGGCGGGGACCTGTCCGTGGGCAAGGCCTTCATCCGGTCCGTCGCCTATTTCCTCAGCTCGGCCACGCTCAACCTGGGCTATATCCTGGCCCTCTTTACCAACAACAAACGCGCGCTGCACGACCTGGTGGCCGGCAGCCGGGTGGTCAGCATAAAGGAACGCGGCGACGTGGCCGCCGGGCTGGTGCTGGCGGTGTCCTGGGGCCTGATGGCCATCTTCCTGGGCTCCTGGCTCAATAAGACGGTGCTCCGCATCACCCCTTCCGAAAAAAGGCAGATCGTGACCGCCCACCGCACCATCTCCAAGCTGGCCAAGCTGGAGGAGATCTATATGCAGCAGGAGGGCCGCTACACCAACGACCTGAAAAAGCTGGCCGACCTGACCGGCAACGTCGGCGCCGTGCGCGCGGAACTTTACAAGACGCTGGAGCCGAACACGCTGGCCATCGCCTCTAACGGGCGCAGGTTCCAGATAACGGCCAAGGCGCGCAACTGGCGGCATACCGAGGTGCAGGTGTCCTCCAAGGTGGACGCCCCGCCCCCCCGCGAACTGAGGCCCTGAAGCTGCCGCCTCCAAAAGAAAAAGCCCCGCCTGCCGCGGGGCTTTTCTTTTTACGCCGGGGCGGTCAGGCCCTGTTCTTTTCGGAACCGCTCTGGCAGGCCATGCAGTAGCGCGCCGAGGGCAGGGCCTTGATGCGCTTTTTTTCTATGGTCTTCTTGCAGTGCTCGCAGAGGCCGTAGGAACCCTTCTCCATCTTGCGCAGGGCCGCGTCTATGTCGCGCAGCATCTTGCGCTCGTTGTCGGAGAGCTCGAAAAGGATCTCCTTGTCCAGGCTCTGGGTGGCCTGGTCTATGGAGTCGCCGACCTCGGGCTCCAGCATGTCCAGATTTTTCTTGTCCTCTACGTTCTTGGCCAGGTCCACCTTCATCTCGTTGAGCGAGGCGGAGATCTCGGCCAGTTCCTGCCGGGACAGGGGGCCGCCCTGCTGCAGCTTCGCCGGCGCGGCTTTTTTGGCCGGGGCGGTTTTGACCGCGGCTTTTTTGGCCGCGGCTTTTTTGGCCGGGGCTTTTTTAGCGGCGGGCTTTTTGGGAGAGGACTTGGGGGCTGCCTTCTTGGTTTTTTTCATGTTAAACTCCTAGTGCTGCGAAGTGCTGAAAAACATCGGGCGCGCCTCGGTGATCACGGCGCGCGAGGCCTTTATCCTGTCGCGGTAGTACTTCGGCAGGCAGAAGGCCCCGGTTATGGTCTCCCCGTCGGAATAGACAAGCCGGCGCTTCAGCCGGGCGGCCGCCGCCCTGTCCAGCGCCGCCGCCGAGAGCCGCTGCGGCGCCAGGCGGGCGTCGTCGGTGCAGTACAGGAAGGTCCACGGCATATCGTACGAGGGGATGAAAGCGGTATAGCTGCCTACAAAGCGGAAAGCCCGGGTCAGTGTGTTGACCAGCGCGGGGTGCAGGTCGAACTGCAGCGGCGTGCCGGGGCCGGCCTGCACCGTAAAGACGGCGCCGGGGGCCAGTACGCGCTTGAGGCGGCGGTAGAACTCCAGGGTGTAGAGCTGCACGGCGGGGCCGCCCTCTACCGGGCTGGGCAGGTCGGAGTAGACCAGGTCGAACTTAAGGGAGGTGCGCTCCACGTATTTTTTGGCGTCCTGGGCCAGCAGGCGCAGGCGCGGGTCGGCGAAGGCGCCCTTGTGCCAGGAGCCGAGGTGCTTTTTTGCGAAGCGCAGGATATTGTAGTCGATGTCGGCCATCACCACGCGCTGCATGCCGCGGTCGTTGAGGAGCTCCCGGGCGGTGGCGCCTTCCCCCCCGCCGAGGATCAGCGCGTTCCTGGGGGCGGAGTGGGCCAGCAGGGCGGGGGCCACCAGGGATTCGTGGTAGAAGGCCTCGTCGTACTGGCTGGACTGGGTCTCGCCGTCTATCACCAGCACTTTGCCGAAGGTATGGGTCTGTATCAGCGCGGCTTCCTGGAAGGCCGTGGCCGAGGTTTCCAGCACCCGCTCCGAGCGGTGGGCGTGCAGCTCCCCGGGCGTGAAGAACTCCACGAACCAGTCGCCCCCGGGCAGCACGCTGCGCGAGTTCTTTATCCAGTCGAAGACGGGTTTCTTCATTTGGGCAGCAGCCCCCTCTCCATCTTCATCACGCTGAAATGCGTCGCCTTGAAAAGTTTCTTGACCGCCTTGAACGCCTGCCAGGGCCGGGTCTTGTCCCCGCAGGTGTAGAGGTCCACCGAGGCGTAGCGGTGCTCGGGCCAGGTGTGGATGGCGAAATGCGATTCCGCGATGACCACCACCCCGGAAACGCCGTGGGGCTTGAAGAGGTGGAAGATGGAATCTATGATGGTGGCGTCGGCGGCGCGCGCGGCCTTAAGCATGGCGTCCTGCACGCCGGAGACCGACGAGAGGGTTTTGGGACTGCAGCCGTAAAGCTCCAGTATTAAGTGTTGGCCGAGCGCTTTCATTGTATTTTTCCGATTTATCAATTTATATTATTTACCCCCCCCTGTCAACCGCAGGGGGCGGCCTGTGAGCTGGGTGTTTCCCAGGCGGACAATGGGGCCCGCCTGGTAAGACCGCAAAAACGAAAGAGCCGGGCTCGAGACCCGGCTCTTTCTTGGGGCTGTCTGGACCTACTTGAAGGAGATGCCCTTCATCTTGGTGAAGATGGTGCGGTCCCTGCGCTGGAAGATCGGGCTGCGGAACGGGAAGTCGAACGTCAGCGAGATGCGGTGCGTGGTGCCCAGTTCGCCCATCGGCACAAAAGCGTAGTCCAGGCTGAAGAAGTGCAGCGTCGCGCCCAGGCCCATGGAGAAGCCGGTCAGGCCGTCGCGGATCTGCTGCGCGTTCAGGCCGCCGCGCACGCACAGGCGGGTGAGCTCGTTGGGGGCGGTGGCCAGCTCCGCGCCGAACAGCACGTTCGGCCGGTTGCTCTTGGGGAACACCACGTCGGCCGCCACCAGCATGTTGCGGAAAGGGTTAATGGCGCCGCCCAGCTTGAGGGTCAGCGGCAGCGGGTTGGACTCCTCGGCGTACTTCAGGCCGCCGCCCATGTTGGTGGCCGTGACGGCCAGGCGGTAGGGGATGTCGCCGAAGTTGTAGGTCATGATGCCGATGTCGCCGGCGTAGGCCTTGGCCGACTCGACGATGGTGGAGCGGATGTACTTGGCCGACACGCCGATGGACACGTCGATGTCCTTGTCCGAGAACTCGAGCACGGCCTTGCTGTAGGAGAGCGTAAAGACCTGGTCGCGCGGGGTAAAGGCGCCCAGGGTGTTGCCCGACACGTCGGTGCGGTCTATGGAGCCGATGTCCGTCATCAGGATGGAGGCGGCCAGCACCGAGTCGTAATTCAGGCGGTGCGCGTAGGCGGCGTACTGGTAGCTGATGTCCTCCACGTACTGCGCGCGCATGAACACGGCGGAAAGCTTGGGGATCTGCACCAGGCCGGCGGGGTTCCAGTAGATGGCCGAGGCCTCTTCCGCGACGGCCGAATAGGCGCCGCCCATGGCCGCGGCGCGCGCGCCTACGGGCAGGTTAAGGAAGTCCGCCGTGGTGGTGCCGGCCGCCGTCTTGGCGAAATACCGGGGGTCGTCCACCGCACCCGCGGGCAGGGCCGCGGCCAGCAGCAGGGCCGAGGTCAGAACGAGATGTATGGCGGTGTGGTTCTTCATATCATCTCTCCACCGCCAGCTTCAGCACTTTTTTGCCGGCGCTGGAATCTATGACCGCCAGGTAAATGCCGCTGGCTACGAGCTCGCCCGACTTGTTGACGCCCTTCCAGATGATGATGCCGGTGGTGCCGGCCGTGCCGTCCCAGACCTTCTCGCCGGAGAGGGTGTAGATGCGCACCTTGGCGGCCGCCGGGATATTGGCGATGGTGACAAAGCCGTTGCCCCTGTTGGTGTAGAAGGGGTTGGGGTACACCAGCACGTCGGCCAGGCTGGTGGAGGCGTTGCGGACGATGAGCTGGAAGAGGCTGAAATGGTTCAGCGTCGCGGTGATGGTGCGCGGGCCCGTGTCGATGACGGTTTCCAGCGGCAGGCACTGGCCGGACACCGGGTTGTAGCGGGCTATCACCATCCGGTTGCGGTTGGCGTCGATGGCCGCGATGGACTCCGCGCTGTTGTAATAGAGCGTCAGGTTCACCGGGGTCTGCGGCTGCGCGCCGTCCTGCGAGTAGACGGAGACGGTTATCGGCTGTCCCCCCACCAGGTAGCCGCACGGGTTCAGGTTGGAAGACGAGATGGCTATGGCCGTGGGCGACGGGAAGGCGCCGGCCGGGATGTACATGGACACGGCCCTGCCGTTGGGCAGGGTGCCGGTGATGGTGGTCGCCACGGTGGGATCGCTGGTGCCGCCGACCGAGCCGGCCGGGGCGCTCTGGGGGCCGGCCAGGGTGAAGGCCGAGGGCACGGCCTGTATGCGGGCCGTCACCTTGCCGTCGCCGTTGCGCGCGGCCACGTCGAAGTAGTAGGAGGTGCCGGTCAGCAGGCCGGTCAGCTGCACGTAATTTTGCGTGTAGAGGGCCGCGAACGGCACGTAGGTGGTGACGGAGAGCGTGAAGTTCTCCGTAGTGCCGCGCACCTCGTAGATGGTGGTGGAGGAGTTGTCGGCCGTCTCCCATCCCAGCGTAACGCCCGACATGGTGGTGGCCACCGGGATCACGGCCAGCGGGGCGCGGGCCAGGGTGTATTTGGAGCCGAGGTCCAGCGGGGTGCCTTCTGCGCCGGCGCCGTTAAGGGCGGTGATCTGCACGAAGTAGCGCTCGTTGGGCAGCAGCCCCGTGAAGTCCAGGGAGTCGCCGGTGGTGGAGAAAGAGGAGTATTCCACAAAGTCGCTGTGCGTGGACAGCAGCAGCTTGTAGAGGGTGCCCTCCGGGTTGCCGTTGGTTATCCAGTAGGCGGTAAAACTGCCGGTACTGACGTTGGTGAAGACGTTGGGCGTGGCCGGCAGCGGCTGCACCGTAAGGGAGTAGATGGAGCGGGACACGGCCACCGGGCCCCTTACCGTGCCGAACCCCGTAAGGTCCTTGGCCGCGTTAACGGTGACGGTGTGGCTGGTGTTGGCCAGCAGCCCCTGCTGCATGAAGTAGTTGTAGCTGGTGCTGCCGACATAGACCACGTTCTGCGTGCCGGCGGTCACGTCGAAGACCTCGTAGTAGATGCCGGAGCCGTCCACCTCGTCCCAGGACCAGCTGATGGCCGAGCTGCTGACGGCCGTGCCGGTGAGGTTGGTGACCCCGCCCACCGTTACGGTGGAGGTCTGATTGGTGTTGAACGGCGTAAGTATGCCGGCCCCGTTGCTGGCCCTTACCCGGAAGAAGTAGAGCTGGTTGGCCGAGAGCTGGTTGATGGTGGTGAAGGTGCTGGTAAAGTTAACGCTGAAAGGCACCGGCGTGGAGATGGCCAGCGGGTCCGCGAAGTTGTCCGGGGACATGGACAGTTCGTAGGTGGTGGCCGGGGTGTTGTTGTTGGGCTCCCACGACAAGGAGACCCGCTCGAAGCTGGCCGAGGTGACGGTGAGCGTGCTGGGCGTGGCCGCCAGGGTGTAGTAGGTGGCCGACCTGGTGAGCGGGCCGTAGCCGCCCAGGTTATAGGCCGAGATCATAATGGAGGCCTCGGTGTTGGGCCTCAGGCCGGTCTGCGTGTATTCGGCCGGGGAGGTGAAGGAGACGGTGGTGATGAAGATGCTGCTGCTGGCCGAGTAGACCGAGTAGCCCTGGGCAGAAGCGATGTCCACGTTGCTCCAGCTCCAGGTTATGGAGCTGGTGCCGAGGATTTCCGCCTCCGGTGCCGTGGTGGTGCCGGTGGGGCGCGGCACGGTTACCTGCACCGTGTGGCCGGACGAGAACTGGCCGTTGGCGGCCACGCGCACGTGGTACCAGCCGTGGGGCAGGGCGCCTATCTCCGAGGGCGCGGTTATGGTGATGGAGGAAAGCGTGCTCTCCCAGGTGCCCGTGCTGTAGATGCCGCCGTAGTGGGAGTAGATCCTGGTGGAGAGGTCCACCATGAAGCCGCTGGCATTGTCTATCTGCTGCATGTAGACGCGGGGATTGGAATGCGAGGAGTTCATGGGACCGGCGCTGCCGCCGGAAGCCTCGCTGATGCCGTGAAAATTAGTGGTGGCGCTCTGCAGCGTCAACCGGTCCCCCCGGTCGAAGAACACCGTGCCGGTGGAGATAACGGGGTTGCGCTGCGTTTCCGCCTCCAGGCCTTCGGCGTCGGGAGAGTAGGAGAAATAGGCCATGTCGGTGGTGTCGAGGTACTTGGACCCGTCCCAGCCGCCGATGTTGAGGATATAGTTGTCCCGCGTGATCAGGGAGGTGTGGTGGCTGCGGGCCTCGGTGCCGCCCTGGTCCGTGAAGCTCATGAAATCGGGGTCGAAACTTTCGGAGCGGCTCTGGGAGCCGCCGGCGGTTTCGCCGCCGGTGACCATTACCTTGCCGTTGGGCAGCAGCACGGCCCTGTGGCTGGCGCGGTTGTAGGTGAGCAGGATCGGCACAGGCGTGGCGCCCGGGGTCTGCGTGTAGGTCCAGGAGGCGCCGTTGTAGATCTCGCCGGTGAACTGGGCTACCTCGTTATCGGAGCCGCCTATCACCAGCACGCGGCCGTCCCTGAGCAGGGTGGCGGAGTGGCCGTAGCGGTGAGTGTTCAGGTTGGGGCCGGCCGTAAAAGACCTGCCCGAGTAATTGTAGACCTCGCTGCGGAGCACGGCGGCGTAGCCGTTAGTGCCGCCGGTCATAAGCACGTTGCCGTTCTTGAGCAGGGTGGCCGTATGCTGGGCCCGCGGCTCGGTCATCCTGTACGGGGCGGAGTCCCAGCTGGGGTGGCGCTCCCAGTAGGAGGTGGAGGTGATAAAGACTTCGGTGGTGGCGGAGAAGGTGCTCTGCGTGGCGCCGCCGGCCACCAGCACGTTGCCGTCGGGCATCAGGGTGGCGGTGTGGTTCTGGCGCGTCTCGTACATGGGCGTGGTCAGCACCCAGCTCCTGGAAGCAGGGTAGAAGATCTCGGCCGTGTTGACGGCCGAGCTGGACGGCGTGGCGCCGCCGGCCACCAGCACGTTGCCGTTGGGCAGCAGGGTGGCGGTGTGGCGGGTCCTGGCGAAATTCATGCTGGCGGTGGGGGTCCAGGCCTTGGTCTCCGGGTCCATCAGCTCGCAGGTGGCCAGCGGCTTTACGCCGTCCGAGCCGCCGCAGGTAAGGATCTGGCCGTCGAACAGCATGGTGCTGGTATGGAAGGCGCGTTTGGAATTCAGCTTGCTGCCGTCGGCCCAGTCGCCGCTGCCGTCGCCGGAGCCCTTGTAGACGGGGATAAAGATGGAGGCGACTTCGGTGGCGGAGAAGGTCGGGGTGAGACAGGGAACGGACGGAATATCGGGGTCCAGCACGCCGTCTTCGCAGTTGCGGCCGCCTATCATTGCGCTGTCGCCCGCCGGGGTAAGGAGCGCCGTATGGTTGTACACCGGCTCGGCAAGGGTGGGCGAGACGTCGGTATTGTTGAGGGGCTTCCAGGTATTGGCGTTGGGGGTAAAGCCCAGCGCGCTGGAGAAGATCATTTCCCGGACCACGGCGCCGGAGCGCCTGTAGCTGAAGGCCGGCTGCGCGTCGGCGGGGCGTATCTCGTTGGCGGTATAGGTAAACTGCAGCGTGACGTTAAGCAGGCCGCCGGCGGGCAGGTTGGCGGAATTGGCCTGGATAGTGACGCCTTCCTGGAGGTTGCTTATCTCGCCGGTAATGCTGGGGATGGTCACAGAGACCTGGAAAACGCAGGTAGAGTCGCCGCAGGGGAGTACCGGGTTGTCCACGGAGATATTGGCTACGCTGCCGGCGCCGGCTATGGTGATGGCGTAGTTTCCGGCGGGGTCGGTTATGGTGCCGCTCCTGATGGCGGCCGTGCCCCTGATGCCGCGGTAGATCTTGGGCAGGGTGAGGCCCAGGGTGCCGGTTAGGGAGCCGCCGGTGATGTTCTGGGGAGAGTTCGGTTCCGTGGAGTCTATCGGGTTTACCGCGGGGAAGGTCAGCGCGTAGGCCGAGACGTTAAGGGCCGGGTCGGAGCTGCCGTCCGAGCTGAGGTTGGCCGGTTCAAAAACCGCCCAACTTTCGGTATCGCCCTGCGGCACGCGCAGCGTGACGATACTGTCAAAGTCGCCGGGCTCATGCTGGTCGTCTATCAGCGTGCCCACGGGGTAGCCGTCCAGCGTGGCCGTGCTGTTGCCTACGAATAACTCCACGTTCTCCACGGCTATGGCCGGCGCGGTCGGGTCTTCCAGCTTGGCAAAATAGGCGTCGGCGTTCACCAGGCGGCCGGAAACGTCCCTGGCGAACTTGAATTCCAGCGGTATCCGTATGTTCGAAGCGGCGGAGTTTATTGTCGCCTGTCCCGGGGTGGCGGTAGGGACGGTGACGATGAGTACGGCCGGGTCGTCGTCCAGGTTGGGGCTGGCCTCGAACAGCGTGCGCACTATGCCGCCGTAGCCGCCGTGCATGTTCCAGCCGCCGTCGGGCAGCAGCAGGGCGGAGTGCTTGTGCACCCGGTAGGGCGACGTGCCAAAAGTGTTTTCTCCCAGCACCATGCGGCCGCCGTTCTGGTCAAAGAGTTCGGCGCCGTCCAGGTAGCCGTGGCTGCCCCAGTCCTGTACGGCGGCGGCGCTGCCTATCCCCGTGTATCTCCAGGCTTCCGCGTCCGCGGGGGTCCAGCATTCTTCGCCCTCGTCGTTGACGCACCTGTAGGTGTTGGTGGAATTGTAGCCGCCGGAGATCATGATGATGCCGTTGTTGAGCACCGTGGCGGAATGGTCTATCCTGCCCTGCAGCAGGTTGTCCTTGGGGGACCAGGACGAGATCAGCACGTCGTACATCTCGTTCATGGGCTCGTAGATCCAGGCGGTGTTGGCCGCGTTGCGGCGGCGGCCGCCGGTGACGAACACGTTGCCGGACCGGAGCAGCACGGCCGAGTGGCCCATGCGCGAGCTTACCATGGAGACGGCGTCGGCCACGGTATTGTTGACCGGGTCGAAAAGGTCGCAGGTCTCGGTAATATTAGTATTGGCGGCGGCGGTCTGCCCGCCGCAGAGCAGCACCTTGCCGTTATTGGGGCCCTTGGACAGCAGGGTGGCGGTATGTCCCCCCCTGGCCGGGGAAAGCACGGGCGCGCCGGCCGGTACGGCGCAGGTCCTGGCTATCGGGTTGCAGACTTCGATACTGTTAAGAGGGGTGCCGTTGTTAAAGCCGCCGGCTATGAGTATGCGGCCGTCGGACATGAGCGTGGCGGTATGGGAGGACCTGGGCTGGGCCAGCGTGCTGCCCCAGGCGTCGATATTGTTGGTCACCATGTTGTACATCTGCGCGTTGTCGGCGACGATGGGCGTGTTGCCGGCGCCGGAGACGCCGCCGGCTATGAAGATGTTGCCGTCGGGGAGCAGGGTGGTGGAGTGGCTGTGTCTGTCCACCATCTGCGCGCCGGCGTCCGGCAATAGGATTGCCAGCGCCAGCAGGGATAAGGAGAGGACTTTTCTAAAATTCATAATCGCCCGGGTATAGTCTACCAAACGCCTGTTACAGGATTGTTAACAAAAGTTTAAGTGTTGCCTAGTTTACATCCACCAGCGAGTCGCCGGTAGGGGCTTTGGGCTTGCCGGGGGCCAGCCGCTTATTGCCGTCCACCGTGAAGTGGTAAGGGTAGGTGCCGGGCAGGATATAGATCTCGGCCTTCCAGACCCCGTTCTTCTTGGCCATCTTGACGTTCTTCCAGGAGGTGAAGCTGCCGGCTATGGATACCGACTTGGCCTTGGCGTCCTTGTATTCGAAAAGGGTCTTTATGGCGTGCGGCTTTTCGGCGGCCGGGGTCTGGGCGGGGTCTCCGGCCTTCTCCACGGCAGCGGTCTCTTCTTTGGCCGCGGGCGTTGTCTCTTCTTCGTCCTCCTGCGCTACGGGCAGGGGCACCGGGTGCACCTCTATGGTATCGCCGGAGAAATGCAGCGAGACGCGTTCGTAAATGGCGTAGCCGGCATAGGACATGACGGCCAGGCAGACTACCGCCGCCGCCGCCCAGAAAGTCTTGGATTTTGTCATGTTTTAATGAAAGGTGTGTCGATAACTATTCTTAATCTAAAGCGGGTGAAAGGAAGTTCCCATCACCCAAATACTAACCCAGTAAATTCAGAGCGGGTGACAGCGAGCGTTAGCGAGCTTTCCCCTATAAGGAACTATTCCCATCACCACAAAGTTTATAACGTTGCTAAAAACCTACATCAGTAACAAACGCTGCAACCGACGCTGAAATTTGGAGCGGGTGATGGGAATCGAACCCACGTCTAATGCTTGGGAAGCACTCGTTCTACCATTGAACTACACCCGCGTTAAAACTACGCCCCGCTCTCAAGATAAGAATAATACTCGTAAATTCTACTTAAAAGAGTATAAGATTTCAATAATATTATTGTTTCTTTATAAGGTTCAGGAATTCCTGCCGCACTTTGCTGTCGCTCTGGAAGACGCCCAGCATGGAACTGGTGGTGGCGAAGGAGGTTTCGTTCTTCACCCCCCGCATGCTGACGCAGAGGTGTTCGGCCTCCATGACCACCCCCACCCCGCGCGGCTTGAGCACCTTGTAGAGCATGCCGGCGATCTCCCCGGTCAGGCGCTCCTGCACCTGCAGGCGGCGGGCGAAAGCTTCCACCAGGCGCGGGATCTTGGAGAGGCCCACTATGCGGCCGTTGGGGATATAGGCCACGTGGGCCTTGCCGAAGAAGGGCAGCATGTGGTGTTCGCACAGCGAGTAGAAGGCGATGTCCTTTACTATCACCATCTCCTTGTAGTCGGCCTTGAAGAAGGCGCCGTTGAAAACCTTGGTCATGTCGGCGTTATAGCCGGAGGTGATCTCGCGCAGGGCCCGCGCCACGCGCTGCGGGGTTTTTATCAAACCTTCGCGCGCCGGGTCTTCGCCCAGGGCTTCAAGGATCTGCCGGGTGGCCGCTTCAAGGGGGTCTTTCATAGTTACAATTTTACAATACTTGCGGACGCCAAAAAAATCCCCCGCGGGCGCGGGGGATCTTGCGGCGCTCGGCCGGCCTTTTACTTGGAGGCGATGTAGAGCCACTTGCTGGTGGCGTTGAGGCTGCGGGACGCGGCGCCCAGGCCCTTAAGCTCGGCGGCCAGGGCGTCCATGGCCCGCTGCTCGGCCACTATATCGGTGATCTTTTTGCCGCGGACTTTTTTGCCGCCCTTCCTGGAGGCCACGGCGTCGCGCATGGCCGCTTTCTTGTTCTTGGCCGCCAGCCCGGCCACCAGCACGTTGACCTGGCCCACCTTGCGGTTGACCTTGCGGCTGTAGCTCATGATGGTGTTGGTATAGGCGGAAAGCTCCGAGCCGGACTCTATGGACGAGAACTCGGCCTTGTTGAGGGCGGAGATATGGCGGAGGTTGTTGGCGATGGACCGCAGGCTGACGCGCAAGGCGGAGAGGTCCGCCACCGTCAACCGGCTGTTGGCCGTGTCGAGGGTCTCTACGGCTTCGTCGAGGTACTCGTCCTGGCGGACGAGCTTGAACAGGATGTCCTTGAATTCTTTGACTTTGGGGCTCTCTACTTTTATCCCGGAGTCGGCCGGGGTTTTAACGTCGGCGGCGGCGAAAGCGAGGCCCAGCCCCGCGAAGAGTACCAGCCCGGCCGTAAGCGCAAATTTGTTCTTCATGTTTTTCCTCCACCTGCTCGTAATATAGTCTAGCTTTTGGAGGAAACAACGGCACGGGCCTATGGCACTATATATTAAAGATAAAAGGCCTACCTTACAGTAGGCCTTTCGGGCAAGCGGCTGCAGGAGCGGCTACTTCATGCCCTTCAGCGCCCTCAGGGCCTGGTCGCGGGTCTTCACCTTGCCCTCGAACTGCAGCAGCTGCACCTTCTCCAGCAGCTCGCCGATGCGGGGCCCCTCGGTCAGCTTCAGGAGCTTTATCACGTCGTTGCCGTCCACCAGCCTGGCGGTGCGCAGCTTGAGGTTCTTCCTGATGTACACCGACAGCAGCCCGTTGAGCACCTGCATATAGCGCAGGGTCTTCTTGGGAGAATTGTAGGGCAGGCCGGGCTTCAGCGGGGCCGGCGTGTCGTGCAGGCGGCGGCGGAATTTCTTAAGCTGTTCGGCCGAGACGTAGCTGGCGTGGTCCGCCCAGGACAGCACCAGCAGCGGCACCGTGTATTCGCCCATGCTGCGGAAAAAGCGGAACATGGCCCGGTCGGAGATGACATCGTTGGCGGCCAGGTTGCCCGGGCGCAAATGCGTGCCGATGATGGCGGCGACCAGGCGGATCTCGTCGCGCGCAAAGCGCAGGTCCCCCATCACCTTCTCGGTCATCACGGCGCCGAATTCCTCGTGGCCGAAGAAGCGCAGGCGGCCTTTTACCATGGCGGCCTTGGGCGGCTTGGCTATGTCGTGCAGCAGGGCGGCCAGCTTGAACAGGCGCGGGGCGGGGATCAGGGTCGCCACCTTCTTGTTGTCCCGCAGGTAGGCGGCCTGGTTGGCGAAAAGGTGGTCCATGCGTTCCACCACGCGCAGGGTATGGGTCAGCACGCCGCCTTTGCCGTAATAGCCCACGGCGCAGGTCTCCTGGGCCGCCAGGTCCGGGAACACGGCGCACAGCAGGCCGGCCTTGTGCATGAGCGCCAGCCAGAGATGGGACTCGTCGCTTTCAAGCAGGCGCATCAGCTCTTCCCGCACGCGCTCCCGGGCGGGCTTGGCTATCAGCGGGGCGTGTTTCTTTATGGCCTTGAGCACCGGCGCGGGAATGGCGAAATTCAGGCCCGACGCTATGCGGAAGGCGCGCATCAGCCGCACCGGATCCTCGGTGAAGATATCGGCGGCTACCGGCTTTATTTTTTTTGCGGCCAGGTCCTTGAGCCCGCCGAACGGGTCGGTTATGGCGGCGCGCGCGGGTTTAAAAGTGTAGGCGCCGTCGCGGCCCGCCTTAAAGGCGTGGTCCCGCTCCAGCCGGAGGGCCATGGCGTTTATGGTGAAGTCGCGGCGCGCCAGGTCCGCGGCCAGCGTGCCGCCCACGAAGGGCATGATATCCACCTGCAGGCCGGTCTGGCGGCGCGGGCTGAGGCGGTACACCTGGTTCTCCTCGTCGAGCGGAAAGCAGGCGGCGTCCAAGGCGCGGGCCAGCGCGCGCACCCGGGAGGCAAAGTCGGCCGACGGCGGCACGGCCAGGTCTATGTCTTTGAAAGGGCGCTTCAGGACGGCGTCGCGCAGGGCCCCGCCCACAAGCCAGGCTTCGGGGAAAACGCGTAGTATCTTCGGTGTCAGTTCCATCGCTGCCTTACCTGTGCCGCTCCCGCGCTTAGTGCGCCGGGGTCGTGGGCTTATGCGCGGCGCCGGCCGCGGCGGCCCGCTTCTCGAGTTCTTTTTTAAGCAGCTCGCGCTTGAGCACCTTCTGCAGGGTGTTCTTGGGCAGGGAGGAAACTATCTCCACCTCGCGCGGGCGCTTGTAGGCGTCGAAATTGGCTTTTATGAACTGCATGATCTCGCCCTTCTCCAGCTGCACGTCGGGCCTGGCCACGCAGAAGCACTTCATGGTCTCGTTGCCGGAGTTGTCCGGGATGCCGATCACGGCGTTCTCCAGTACCTTGGGATGGGCGTTGATGGTGTGCTCTATCTGCGCCGGGAAGACCTTGAGGCCCTTTACTATGACCATGTCCTTCTTGCGGTCGCGGATGAACAGGAAGCCGTCGGTGTCGAGCACGCCGATGTCGCCGGTCTTCAGCCAGCCGTCGTCCGTGAAAAGTTCGCGGGTGGCGGCCTCGTTGCCGTGGTAGCCGCGGGTGATGTTGGGGCCCATCACGCAGATCTCCCCCTCCTCGCCGTGCTTGAGGTGGTTGCCGTTCTCGTCCATTATCCGGATCTTCACGCCGGGGATGGCCTTGCCCACCGAGCCGTGCTTGCGGCCCTTGGGCGGGTTGATGGTCACCACGGGGCTGGTCTCGGTGAGGCCGTAGCCTTCCAGGATATGCAGGCCGAAAGACTTATGGAAATGCTGCACTATGGTGTGGTTGAGCGGGGCGGCGCCGGACAGGCAGAAGCGCACCTTGCGCAGGCTCCAGAACTTCAGGAAGAACTTCTTGAGGCCGCGGGCCTCCTTGGCCAGCACGCCGTAGATCTGCGGCACGGCGATCATGATGGTGACGCCTTCGCGGCCCATGGCCTGCAGCCAGGGCTTGGGCGGGGTGATGCTCTTGACGATCATGGTCTTGCAGCCCATCAGGATGGGCGCTATCACGTTGCCGGTCCACGAGAAGGTGTGGAACATGGGCAGCAGCGCCATGAAGACGTCCTTCTTGGTGGGGTCGATGACGGAAATGGCCGCCCGGGCGTTCTCGGTCATGTTGTGGTGGGAGAGCAGCACGCCTTTGGGGTGGCCGGTGGTGCCGGAGGTGTAGAGGATGGTGGCCAGGTCGTGCTCGTCGGCCGCGGCTTTCTGGGTCTGGGGGTGGTAATGCGCGTGCTTGAGGTAATGCCAGAAGTCCGTGACGCCGTCCAGGCCGCAGAAGTCGGCCGAGATGATGAACTTGAGCCCCGGGAGGTTCTTTTTTACGCCGATGTAGTTCTTGACGAACTCTTTCTCGGTCACCACGCCCTTGCAGGAGGAGTTCTCCAGGATGTAGGCGATCTCCTCGCCCTTGGAGACCAGGTAGTTTATCGGCACGGCCACCGCGCCCAGCTTGGCCATGGCGAAATAGGAGATTATAAATTCGGGGGAGTTGCGCAGCACTATGGCCGCGCGGTCGCCTTTGCGCAGGCCCAGCTGCCAGAACATGTCGGCGGCGCGGTCCACGGAGAACAGGACCTCGTGCCAGGACATTCTTTTATCCCCGGTCACGTAGGCGGTCTCTTCGGGGCTTCTTTCGGCCGTTCTGGCAAGGCATGAGTACAGGTCTTTAGGTTCGGTCATAGCTAAATTGTAGATAATAAATAGAGCTTATTAAAGACCTTGTAACCAAAATAACGCGGCCGGGAGCTAGTCCCGGCCGCGTTGCTTATGAGGAGTGTGTTTATTCCCGGCCGGCTTCGCGCACCTGGATGTAGCGCTTGGCCAGCAGCAGGCCGATAGGTGTTACCAGGGCCATGCCCCCCACCCACACCCAGATCATCTGGGAATTGCGGGGGCCCTCGGCGGGGCAGTAGGCCGCCAGCAGTATGCCGGAGAGCGGCCCTACCAGGAACTTGGCGAAGAAGTACGGCAGCATGGACAGGGCCATGTAGGAGCCCTCCTGGCCCTTGGGCGCTATGGCGGCCGGGTACTCGTAGAGCCGCGGCGAGTAGAAGGCCTCGCCTATGGAATAGATGAACACGGCCAGGACTATGGCCGGGAACAGCGGATTCAGCGGCTTGCCGGCCAGGTCCAGGTTCAGCCACCAGGCGATGACCGAACCGAGCGGCCCGTCGGCCAGCGGCTGGAACATGTCCGGCGGCACGGCCATCAGGAATACCGAGAGCGCCGCGATGGTAGTGCCGATGATCACCGATTTATAAGCGGTGACCTTCTGCGTCAGGGCGCCCACGATAGGCGCCAGGATGATGACCACTACCGCGTTCAGCGTGCCGAAGAGCTGGCCTATCGGAGCGCCTTCGCCCAGCTCGCGGATGCCGAACTTGGGGAAGGTGTAGTAGAAGTGATAGAGAATGAACCTGACGAACACCACGAAGCCGAAGAAGGCCAGGAAGCGGTAGAACGCCGGCTGCGCCCAGAGGGAGCTGAAGATGCGCCACCAGTCCGCCGCCGCGTCGCGGCAGGAGTACAGGAAGGCGTTCGTAAAAGTCTCGCCCTGGTACTTGGAGACGGCCGGGACTATCTTCACGCCCTCGTCTGTGACCTCCACGCCCTCGCGCATGGCGAACCAGGTCAGGATG
>MGUA01000019.1:47255-60586 GCA_001799735.1 Elusimicrobia bacterium GWB2_63_22
GATGCCGAGGTAGGGCACGGTGAAGTGGCCGTATTCGCCCAGGCCGCCGCGCACCTTGTCCACCACGTAGCCGGCTATCGCGAAGCCTACGTTCATCATGGAGTAATAGACGGAGAAGGCGATGGAGCGCTGCTTGGTGGTGGTGAAGCGCCGGACCGCGGCCACCATGACTGGCGTCTGCAGCGCTTCGCCGAGGGCCAGCGGGAACAGGCCGAACGGCACCGCTATGTACTGGATGGCGGCGAAGGCCATCACGAAGCGCGCCAGCGCCGCCAGGCCGAAGCCGACGATCAGCGAGCGGCGGATGCCGACGGCGTCTACGAGGGAGCCGACCATCACGGTGAAGGTGGTGAGGATGATGGACCAGCTGGCGATCACGAAGCCGGCGCTGGTGTCGCTGAACTTCAGGTCGGAAGAGAGCCACAGCACCAGCACGGAGTTCACCAGGGCGTAGGCCAGGATGGTCATTATCTTCGTGGCGAAGATGATCCACAGCTCCCTGACGGCGCCCTTGAGCACCATGAACCTGCCTATAAAGGATTCTTCTTTCGTGTCGGTCATTATTAAACCTTCTCCTTAGGGTCCAGCATCTTCTTGTAAAGCTCGTCGAACTGCGGCGCCAGCTTCTTGAAAGCGTCCATCACCTTCGGGTCGAAGTGCTCCGGCCGCATGCGGTCGTCGCCGACGGTAATGATGCGGCAGGCGCCGTCGTGGTCGTAATTGGGCTTGTAGACGCGGGAGTTGCGCAGGGCGTCGTAGCAGTCGCAGATGGCGGTGATGCGGGCCTCAAGCGGTATCTCTTCGCCCTTGAGCCCCTTCGGGTAGCCGGTGCCGTCCCAGCGCTCGTGGTGGCACAGCGCTATGCGCCGGCCGAACTCCAGGTGCGGGTGGTCGCCGATAATGATGGCCCCGAAGACCGTGTGCTGCTTCATCTCCTCCATCTCCTCGGGCGTCAGGCGGCCGGGTTTTTTGAGGATATGGCTGGGGATGTGCACCTTGCCCACGTCGTGCAGCGTGGCCTGGTTGCGGATGGTCTCGATAAAGCGCTCGGACTGGCCCAGCTCGCGCGAGACCAGCGCGGCGTACTCGGCCACGCGCAGGATATGGTTGCCGGTGTCGATGTCGTTAGCCTCGGCCGCGCGCGCCAGCGCCAGGATCAGGTAGTCGAAAGCCCCCTCGAATTCCGCCGTGCGCAGCATGTTGCCGATGCGCAGCAGCAGCTCGGTCTGGTCGTAGGGCTTGGAGAGGAATTCCTCCGCGCCTGACTCCATGCCTTTCATCTTGTTCTCTTTGGAGTCGAGCGAGGTGATCATGATGACCGGGATATGGGAGAGCTGGGGGTCCGCTTTGAGGAGTTTGCAGAGCTCGTGGCCGTTCATGACCGGCATGTTGATGTCGAGCAGCACCAGGTCCACGGGCTTGGCCGCCAGGACGGCCAGGGCCTCGCGGCCGTTGAGGGCCGTCAGCGTCTCGTAGCCGTGCGGCTTAAGCAGGGCCTCCAGGAGGTCCAGGTTGAAATCTTCGTCGTCGACGCAGAGGATGCGGTAGGCGCGTTTCATTAGTATCGATTTTATCTTACTTTCCTCAGTATTACCAGCGCCGCGGCGGCCAGCGTGAAAATAAAAGAGAACGGCGGCAGCAGCCAGCCGTAACTGGTGTAGAAGGTCCCGCCGGGAGCCAGCCGGGCCTCCGCCACCAGCACCCCCTCCCTGCCGCTGGCCAGCGAGGCGCGCACCTGGCCCAGGCTGTCTATGACCTGGGACTCGCCGGAAGAGGCCGCGCGCAGCAGCCACAGGCCGGACTCCACGGCGCGGGCCGCGGACATGTCGGAATGCTGCTGGTGCTGCAGCAGGCTCCATTCCTCCGGGTCCAGCGTCGGGGTTATAAGGACCTCCGCGCCCCCGCGCGTTATCGCCCGCGTGCCGTCCTCGAAGGCGAGGTCATAGCAGATCTGCGGGCCCAGGCGGCCCAGCGGGGTGACGACCGGCTCCGGTTTTTTGTTGGAAGGCAGCCCGGCCTCCACGAACTGCACCGGGTGCATTTTGTGGTAGAGCCCGGCGGTACGCTTGTCCCGGCCCAGCACGAGCGCGTAGTTGCCGCGCTTTACCCCCCTGGCGCGGTTGGCGTCCACGCAGACGCCGATCACGGCTTCGCCTTTGAATTTTTTCAGTTTCCGCGCGAGCAGGGAGACGTGGGCGGGTTCCTGCACCGACGGCATGGTCACCGAGCATTCGGGCCAGACCAGCAGGTCGGCGTCGGCGGCCTCCGGCCGGAGGCTGAGCCTGGCGAGCGTGTTTATGTCGGCGCGCTCGGCCTGTACCAGCGCGGCCTTTATCGGGCGGCCCCCCTCGCTCGCCCCGGAGCTCAGGCGCTGCGCGCCCCAGGCGTAGGCGGCGGCCAGCGCCAGGGCGGCCAGGGCGGCCGGCGCCAGCAGCGGCCGCCGGCGGGGCAGCAGCGTCAGGGCCGCGTTAAAGGCGGCGATAAAGGCCGACAGCCCGTAGACGCCGATAAGGGAGAGCGACTGGAAAACTACGGGGTTATAGGTCTGGGAATAGCCGAGGCCCAGCCAGGGGCATTCGAGCGGCCAGAGCTCGGAGCGGAAATATTCTATGCCGGCCCAGGAGAGCCCGGCGGCCGCGGCCCAGGCCAGGGCGCGCGCGCTGCCCAGGCCGCCCCTGCCGTGCAGCAGGTCCCACAGGGCGCGCAGCAGCCCGGCGTGCAGCGCCAGCCAGAGGGCGAAGACCAGCCAGAAGAGCAGGGCCAGATAATGCACCACGTTGGGCATCCAGGAGAGGGCGAGGATGTAGAAGACCAGGCCGGTGGTGCCGCCGAGGAGGAAAGCCTGTCTCACCCCGGAGGCGACGGTGACCGCGTAGAACAGCGGCACCAGGGCTACCCAGGCCAGGCCGCCCAGGCCGAACGGGGCGAAGGCGCCGGCGAGCAGCAGGCCCGAGACCGCCGCCAGGATGTAGGCCCGGCCTATTTTTTGCTGCATGTGTAGAGCAGGTGGGCGTCGGAGAGGGCCGCGGCGGCCGGCTCGGTGAAGCCGGCCTTCTTGAGCAGCACCTGCATCTCGTCCTCGGAGAGGCGCTCCTTGAGCGGCGGGCCCTTGGGCGTTTCTTTCTTCGCCCATTCTATGACCGACAGGCGGGTGCCGGGCTTTACGGCGGCGCTCAGCGCGGCCAGGAAGGCCTGCTTGTCCTCCACCTCGTGCAGCACGTCGGAGAGCAGCACCAGGGTGTAGTCGGCCTCGGGGATATTGAGCTTGGCGTGGGTGGCCTGCGCGGTCTGGATGTTGAACAGGCCGGTGGCGGCGCTCATGGAGCGCAGGTCCGCCAGCATGACGCCGGAGATGTCCACGGCGTAGACCATGCCCTTCGGGCCGGTCATCTTGGAGGCGGGCACCGAGAAGTAGCCCATGCCGCAGCCGATGTCGAGGATAATGTCGCCGGGCTTTATGCCGGCCTTCACCAGGGTCTCCTCCGGCGGCATTTCGGCGCGGCGCTCGGGGTTGTCCAGCTTGTGCCTTTCGGCGGGGTCGAAGATATGTGTCATAGGTTTGTCCGGCCGCGGTCCTCTAATTCTTTATATTTCCCAGCCTCGTCCAGCCCTCCAGCACTTTAAGGGTGAGGCGGGCGCAGGCGAAGAAATCTTTGAGGTCCAGGTATTCGTGGGTGGTGTGCACGTCGCGCATGCCGGTGGAGAGCACCGGGGCCTTTATGCCGTGGCCGTACATGACGTTGCTGTCGGTGCCGCCGCCGGAGGCGGACGGGATCATCTTAAGGCCCTCCTCCTTCATGGCGGCGGCGATGAGCGGCAGCACGGGGTTGGTTTTGTCTATGCGGAGGTTGGGGAACTTCTGTTCCACCAGGAACTCGTAGCGGGGGGTTATCAGTTTCCCCCCGTCCCGCACCCTTATCTTTTTGACGGCCTTCCTGAGGCAGTCCTCCATGTGGCGGGTCTGCTTCTTTAATTTGGCGGGGTCGTGGGAGCGGGCCTCGCCGGAGAGTTCCACCAGGGGCGGCACGATGTTGATGGCGTTGCCGCCGGAGATGAAGCCGATGTTGGCCGTGGTCTCGCTGTCTATGCGGCCGAGCTTCATGGCGGCGATGGCGCTCGACACCACCTTGATGGCGGAGATGCCTTTTTCCGGAGCGACGCCGGAGTGGGCGGCGGCGCCGTAGACCTTGATGTCCATCTTGTCGGCGGCCGGGGCGCTGGTGATGACGTGCGCGAGGGACTGCTCGTTGTCGAAGATGAGGCCGTAGCGCGAGCGGAGGGCGGCGTAGTCGAGGTATTTGGCGCCCATCAGGGCCATCTCTTCGCTGATGGTGAAGACGGCTTCTATGGGCGGGCGGGGCACTTTGTTCTCGTCGAGGGTCTTGATGACCTCCACGATGATGGCGATGCCGGCCTTGCAGTCGGCGCCGAGCACGGTGGTGCCGTCGGAGGCGATGCGGTCCTTGGTGACCACGGGGCGCACGTTGGCGGCGGGGCCGACGGTGTCCATGTGGGCCGAGAGGAGGAAGGGCGCGGCGGGGGCGGTGCCGGGGAAGCGGGCTACCAGGTTGCCGGTCTCGCCGCCTATCTTGCGGCCGGCGTCGTCGATGGTGACCTCGGCGCCCATGAATTTGAGGAGGATGGAAAGGCGGCGCGCGATGGCGCCTTCTTTGCCCGAGAGCGACGTGATCCTGGCCAGGTCGCAGAACAGCTGCACCATCCGTTTTTCGTTGATAGCCGGTGTCATAGGTCTATTATTTAATTTTTGACCGCGCGTTGACAATGGATATTTA
Source organism: Elusimicrobia bacterium GWB2_63_22 (assembly GCA_001799735.1). Classification (GTDB taxonomy): domain Bacteria; phylum Elusimicrobiota; class Elusimicrobia; order Elusimicrobiales; family UBA9959; genus UBA9959. Next base: position 52,049 of record MGUA01000019.1, read on the forward strand.
CATACAAGATCAAACTTGGTCAGGTCCGGACGGGGCTATCCCCCTCGAACCCTGGAAGATGGAAACCCTTGCGTCGGTTTCCCCCCGCCCTTTCGGAAATTATGGGCGGGGCCCCCCCTTCCGCAAAGGGTTCGAGGGGGATAGCCCCGTCCGGCCCTTCCGGTTATCTTCGCTACGGGATATTCGGTGAACTAACCCAAAGTGATATAATTGGGGCATGACTTTCCAGAAAAAATATTTATTGGTGTTGTTCGCCGCGCTGGCCCTGAGCGGCAGCGCCTGTTCCTCCCCCCGCACCCAGATAGCGCTCAAGAAGGCGCACCTGGTAGAGCACAAGGTCTATTACGTGCCCGCGGACCAGTTCAAGACGGCGCAGTTCGCCCCGCCCCCCGCGGCCGGGTCGCGGGAGCAGGAGGCGGATCTCGCCGCCATCATGGCCTGGCAGAACAAGCGCACCGAGGCGGACTGCGAGAAGGCCAGGGTCACCGCCAAGGCCGAAATAGATTTCCTGTGGGGCAAGGCCAGCCCGTTCCCGGAGCCCGCGCCCGAAGAGTTCAATAAGTTCGTCGAGCGCCTCGCCCTGGACCTGGAGGAGGCCGTGACCAACATGAAGAAGCGCTGGGCGCGCCCCCGCCCGTTCAAGGCTTATCCCGGCCAGGCCGAACCCTGCATAAAGAAGAGCAGCGGCTTCTCCTATCCCAGCGGTCATTCGTCTTTCTCCCGGGTGTTCGCCAACGTGATGGCCGACGTGGTGCCGGCGCGCCGGGAAGAGTTCCTGGCCAGGGCCGACGAGATCGCCCTGGACCGCGTGATCGGCGGCGTGCATTTCCCGACGGACATAGCCGCCGGCAAGGTCTTCGGCGACCTGTATCACGCCGAGCTGCTCAAGTCCGAGGCGTACCGCGCCGACGTGGAGCGGATGAAGGCCCTGCTGCTCAAGTAGGCCCGGCCGGGCAAATAAAAAAACCGGAGGCTGCCCTCCGGTTTTTTTATTGTCGCGGCGGCGTCAGCCTTTTCTGCCCCTGCCGCGTCCGCGGCCCCTGCCCCTCCCCCCGCCGTCCTTGTTCCGGTCTTTTTTCCAGGGCGAGACCTTCCAGCGGTCCGCGCCCCCGGGCTGCTGCTGCCCGCTCCCGCGGGCGGGCTGCGCCTGCTGCGGGCGGCCCTCCAGCGACAGGTCTATCTTGCCGGTAGTGGAGTCTATCGAGGCGATCATCACCTTCACCTTGGTGCCGGGCTTGAGGCCGTTGACGCGCAGCAGCCCTTCGGCGCCGGTGTCCCCGACCATCACAAAAGCCCCGCTTTCGATCACGGAGGTGACCGAGCCTTCCATCACCGTGCCGACCAGGTCCTTCATCAGTTCGGCGCGCATAATGTCCACCGACTTGTGCTCCGCGTCGGAGGCGGCGCGTTCGCGCTCGGAGCAGTGCACCCCGGCCTTCTCCAGCGACAAGGCGCCGTAATTCTCTTTCCTGTCCTCGAGCAGCGCCTTTATCGCCCGGTGCGTCATCAGGTCCGGGTAGCGGCGGATCGGCGAGGTGAAGTGCGAGTAGAAGCGCGTGGCGATGCCGAAGTGGCCCTGCGACACCGGCGAATACACCGCCTGGCGCATGCTGCGCACCATCAGCGAGTTTATCAGGTTGGCCAGCGGGTGGCCCTCGGCCTGGCGCAGCACGTCCTGCAGGCCTTTCTGCACGTTGGCGCCGTGGATGTGCCCGGCGGAAAGCCCGAGCGAGCCCAGCGCCGTAGCGAGCGCCTTGAGCTTGAGCGGGTCGGGCGAGTCGTGCCGGCGGTGCAGGAACTGGCGCTTGGCGTTATTGAGCTCGGTGGCCACCGCCTCGTTGGCGAGCAGCATGAACTCCTCTATCAGCCGGTGGGCCTTCAGGCGCGGGCGCAGCGACACGCCCAGCGGCCGGCCGTGCGGGTCCGCGTTGATCTTGTACTCGGGCAGGTTGAAGTCCAGCGCCCCGCGGGCTACGCGCCTGCGGTAGAGGATGTCGGTAAGCTCGCCCATGCGCTTTACGGCCTCGCCCACGGCCTTCTGCACGTCCGGCACTTTGCCGCCTTCGAGCATGACCTGGATCTCCTCGTAGGTGAAGCGCCGCCAGGACCGGATCACGGTCGAGGCCAGGCGCCGCTTTACCACGTTGCCGGCGCGGTCCAGGTCCATGAAGACGGACATGGTCAGGCGCTCCTGGCGCGGCACCAGGCTGCAGAGGTTGTCGGAGAGGGCCGGCGGCAGCATCGGCACCACCCGGTCGGGCAGGTAGACGCTGGTGGCCCTGGCGTAGGCCTCCTTGTCCAGGGCCGTGCCGGTCTTTACGTAATGGGCCACGTCGGCGATGTGCACGCCCAGGCGCAGCATGCCGCCGGGCAGCGGCTCCAGGGAGACCGCGTCGTCGAAGTCCTTGGCGTCCGCGCCGTCTATGGTGCAGACGGGCAGGTCGAAGAGCTCCTCGCGGCCCTTCCAGGCGGCCGGGTCGAGGCGTATGCCGAAGGCCTCGGCCTGGGCCATGACCTCTTTGGGGAAAACTTCGTTGATGCCGCGGGCGCGCAGGATGGAATCTATGCGGGCGCTGACGTCGGCGGGGTTGCCGAGGATCTCGGTGACGATGCCGGAGGCGGGCTCGCCGCCCTCGGGCCAGCGCTTGACCTCCAGCACGGCGAAGACGCCTTCGGCCGGGGTTATCCCGGGCGCGAAGCCGGACACCAGGGCCGGCGGCGCGGAGCCCTTTTCGGGGAACAGGGCCCAGGCCGTCCTGACGCCCCGGAGCACGCCTACCATGGTGGTATGGGCGCGCTTGATAACTTTTACTATCTCTCCGGCGAGCCGCCCGGTCTTTTCGGGGCGCACCCTCGCCTGTACCCTGTCGCCGTCCATGGCCATGTCCAGGCCGCGGCCGCGCAGGAACGCGTCGCCGGCTCCTTCCGTTTCCGAGAGCAGGAAGGCGAAAGTGCCGTGATGCTGTATTACGCCTTCTACCAGGGCTTCGTGGCCTCCGGAGGCGGCGTGTTTTTCTTGTTTTTTCCAATGTCGTTTCATTATTTTCCTTTTATCTTAAAACTTCGGTGCCGTTGAGTTTCAGGCTTTTCAGGCGCATGTGCGCGCCCTGCGGGTCCCCGCCCGAGAAGCCTCCGATGAAGAGCTTCTGCGACGGGGCTTCGGCGGCGCTCCCGGCGTCCAGCCGGAAGACGGGTACGAAGGTCTTGCGGTTCATGGCGTACGAGACCGAGAAGAAATTGCCGTCGCGCTCGAAGCGCAGGACCTTCAGGTCTTTCGGGAGCGCGAAGGGCCGCGCGCCCGGCAGGCAGAAAACTATCAGGCTGTCGTCGGCGGGCCGGGGCCCGTTCTGGCGCTGGGCTACGATCTTCAGCGTGGCCGAGGCGCTGCCTATGGAGGGCCTGGCCGCGTCGCCGCCCACCCAGACGCCGTAGGAGAAGCGCTTCATAGCGCCTGTCGGGATCTTGAAATCCGCCTCCAGGTCGGCCCGCCACTTGGCCCCGGTCAGCTCCCGGGAGATGATCAGGCCGGGCGCGTAGCCGTCGGACGGCTCGTCGCGGGTGTCGTCCTGGCCGGCGGACAGGCGGTAATACAGCCCGTCGTTGGCGGCCTGGTTGGAGCCGTGGGTGTCGTTCCAGCCGGTCCAGCTTTCCCAGTCGTCCACGGCGTAGGCGCCCTTCTTGAACATCGCGGGGTTTATGCAGCCCGCGGCCAGGACTGCTGCCAGCAGGGGCGCCAGGATGAATAATTTATTGTCGCGCATAGTGTTTCCGTCCGTCATGAGGGTGTAAAGGGGCTTGAGCGGCGCCTACTTCCTGCTGTCGAGCCAGATGGTCACGGGGCCGTCGTTGACGAGCTCCACTTCCATGTCCGCTCCGAACACGCCGGTCTTTACCGGCAGTCCCAGGCCGAGCAGCGCCTGGACGAAAATATTGTAAAGCCGGTCGGCTTCCGCCGGCGCCGCCGCCTCCGTGAAATCCGGCCTGCGCCCCTTGGACGCGTCGCCGTAGAGGGTGAACTGGGAGACTACCAGGACCTCCCCCTTTACGTCGAGCAGGGAGCGGTCGAATTTGCCGGCTTCGTTGGGGAAGATCCTGAGGTTGGCCGTCTTCTCGGCCAGCAGGCCGGCGTCGGCTTCGGTGTCGCCTTTGCCCACGCCCAGCAGGACCACCAGGCCCCGGCCGATAGTATTGTGGACGCTCCCCGTCCGCACGCCCCCGCGTTTGACGCGCTGTATAAGAACACGCATCCTCTAATTATAAATTATTTATCCTCCCTGCCGCTATCGCCGCTTGAATTAGAGCGGAGCCGGTTGTATAATAGGAGTGTTGGGCGCGGGCTGTGTTCCCGCGGAAGGAATAAGCTTATGGTAACCGGACTTGTGCTAGTTAAACTGATGCCTGGTAAAGAGAAGCAGACCCTCTCCAAGCTGAAGGCCCTTAAGAGCGTGGTTCACATGTCGGCCGTTTTCGGCCGCTGGGACCTCGTGCTGGACATGGAGACGGACGACCTCCCCACCCTTTCCAATATCGTGGTGCAGGAAATACGCTGCATACCGGGGGTGCTTACCACCGAGACCCTCGTCACCACGTCGCTCTGACGATGCGCCGGCTGACGGCCCTGCTGCTGCTGGCCCTCTCCGTCCCGGCCGCCGCCCAGATGTACCTGGGGGCGGAGGTCGGGCCGGACGCTTTTTTGCGGGCGGAGGAGGCCAAACCCGACACGTCGGGAGAGGACGCCTTCGCCTGGGCCCTGGGCTCCGAAGTGAGCACGGCCACGCTCTACGCGGTTTTTGAATCCACCGAGCCCGAGCGGGAAATTTTCAAATACCTGAGGGGCGGCATCTACCGGCAGGAACTGGCCGCGCTGCTGCTGCTCTCGGAAAAATCGTCAGTCCCTTTCTCCCGGCTGGCCGCCGAGCTGCCCAAGGCCGGGAGTTTTTCCGGGCTGGCTAAAAAACACAAGGCCGACGCCGTGGCGCTGTTCGACGCCGCCGGCCTGCTTAAAGCCGCCGCCGACCTGCGCCTGCCGCTTTTCCTGGCGGTCTCCACCTCCACTTTTTCGGCCCCGGCCGTTTCTACGGCACCGGCGGCCGCCGTCCCCGATGAAAAGAAATAGCCTCCTGCTCGCCGCCCTCCTGTGCTGCCTGGTCCCGGCCGCGGCGGCGCTGCGGGTGCCCGCCGGCGCCGCCTCCGCCGAGATCACGCTGCCGGACGGCTACCGGGTGGCCGCGGAACTGGCGCTCACGCCGGAGGAGCAGGCGAAAGGCCTGATGTTCAGGCAAACCCTTCCCCCCGGCCGCGGCATGCTTTTTGTTTTTAGCGACTACGCCCCCAGGTCTTTCTGGATGAAGAATACTTTTGTGGACCTGGATATGGTGTTCCTGGACGGCCGGCTGAAGGTGGTGAAGGTCTTTCACCGCGTGCCCCGGTCCGGGGCCGGCCAGCCCGACGCCGAAGTGGCCCGGGCCACCGCCTCCGCCGCCCTCGTCCTGGAGCTGCCCGCCGGCACCGCCAGGGCCCACGGCGTAAAGCCCGGCGCCAGGCTGAAAATAATTTTCCCCAAAAAATAAGGCCGGCCCCGTACCGGGACCGGCCCTCTCGTTCCGCCGCCGCGCAGGCTAGCGGAAGTAGTAGTAATGCTGCACGCGCTCCAGCCCGGCGACCGGGAAGGGCGCGCAGCTTTTTGCCGACACCGGCACCGTCAGCACCAGCTGGTGGTGGTTGTAGTACTCGTCGTAGTCCGCGAGCACCCGGAGCTCTCCTTTCGGCAGGGCCTCCACCGGCTTCTCCAGCACCAGCGGCGGGAACTTGGGCCTGGAGTGCAGCAGCTTGGCGCCGCTGGTCAGGTTCACCGAATGGTACTGGCCGTACCCCGCCGCGCAGAAGCTGCGGTTGGTGGCGGAGTTGGGCACGAAATTAACCGTAACCGCGCAGGACTGGTGCGGGGCCAGCGACTGGCCGGTGCAGCCGTCCGCCACGACCTTGAAGACGCCCGGCAGGCGGGCGGTGTCCAGCTTTATCCTGTGCCAGGTCTCGCCGCCGGTATTGTAGACCCGCAGCACCTCGTCCATGCTGTAGCCCTCCGGCACCAGGTCGAAAGCCAGCCTGTTGGAGTAGCCGGCCGAGCCGTTCCAGTTGTGCCGCCACCACCAGGTGAGGTAGGAGTACTTGGATTCCCCCTTCAGCTCCACGTAGGTCTGGTAGTCCATCGCCCCGTCGTCATTGGAGCCTATGGACAGGCCGCTGTAGTACTCCTTGGCCGCCTTCGGCGAGAAGCGCACTCTGAACGTGCAGCTCTTGCCCGGCGCCAGCCTGGCGGAGGTGCACTTGTCCTTTTCCAGGTAGAACGGGGTCTCGTCGTCCATGTTCTCTATCCTGCCCAGCCGCAGCTCGGCGTCGCCGATGTTCATGATGATGACCAGGCGGGCGCCCGTCTCGTAGTTGTACATCTTGCCGAAGTCCAGCGAGCGGGGCCAGATGAAAGCGACCGGCATGGGTTCGCGCTTTGTCTTTTCGTCCTGCGGGCCGCCGCCTGTGGTGGAGGCCGATTCCGGGGTCTGCGCGTTCTGCGCGGCCGACTGGCCGCCGCCGTGAGAGCCGTAGGCCCCGGCGCTGAGGTCGCGGCCGCCCCCCTGCCCGCCTGAGGCGGAAAAAGAGGAATCTTCAGAGGACGCCTCGCTGCCCTGGGTGAAACGGCCCTGCGGCCCGGCGCCCTGCCGCCCGCTCCGGGCGAGGCCCGAGCCGGAGAACCCGGCCGAAAAAGCGCTCTTCCTGCCGGTCGAAGGCGCTCCGCTCCCGGAGGCCTGCAGGCGCGGCGCGGGCTGCCCGGCGACGCGTATCGTCCCGGCCGCGGCCGCCTGGCCGCCGGCCCCGTTCCTGGCGCCGGGGTTGTAAACGTTGCCGCCCTGCCGCTGCGCTTCCTGCGCCTGGGCCGCGGCCGCCAGCGCTTCCGGGTCGTACTTGACCTCCGCGCGGGCCTGCCGCATGAATTCGCGCAGCTCCGCCTTGCTCATCTGTTTGCGCGGCTTTACGGGCGCCTCCCTGGCGGCGCCGGTTTCTTTGGAGTAGCCTTCGTTGACTTTTTTGAACAGCTCTATGGAGGAGCCGGACTGCTGCTCGGTGCGCGCCAACGGGGAGGAGCCGGGGGCGTATTTGGGCCCGGAGTCGAACTTGAACCCGGCGGAGGTCCGGGAGGAGGCGGGCGAATCGCCCGAACCGCCCGCGAAATAGCCCACGCCTATGGCCAGCGCGGCGGTAAGCACTACCGCGGGCGCGGCCGCGGCCTTCCAGTTTAGCGGATTCCTGTTGTTCATAAATTCTCCGTCCCTGCCCCGGACCTTGTAAAGTTAGTATACACCACGCCCGGCCGGTTTTCAAGGTTTAAAAGTAATCTTTGTCTCTTTTTATTTTTATTGTAGAATAATAAGCCGATGGGTATCTGGGACAACGCCTTCAAAATTCCGGAACCTCCGGAACCGACTCCGGAAGAAAAACGGCTGTTGGATGTCCTTGCCGAGAAAGTCCGCAAGCGCCGCATGGGCGACGTGGCCGCTTTCATGGTAGAGAGTACCCGCCCCCTGCACGAACTGGGCGCCCAGGGCATAATTTTCATAGAGCCGGCGCTGGCGGCCTTCTTCGGCAAAGAGGAGATCGCCAAGTACCGGGCCATACTGGAGAACAGCAAGGCAGTTACATACCTGGTCAGTCAGCTTAGCGACGAAACCGCGAAAAAGGAAGACACCAATGTCAAAAAAAGACCTTGAAGTTATCATAGCCACCGACTGCGGCAGCACCACCACCAAGGCCGTGCTGATAGAAAAGAAAGGCGACACCTACCGCCAGACCTTCCGCGGCGAGGCCCCGACCACGGTGGAAGCCCCCTTCGAAGACGTCACCAAGGGCGTGCTGAACTCCATCACCGAGGTGGAGGAGCTCTCCGGCCGCAAGATCCTGGACGGCGAAAAGATCATAACCCCCAATAACGGCAATATCGGCGCCGATATCTACGTCTCCACCTCCTCGGCCGGCGGCGGCCTGCAGATGATGGTGGCCGGGGCCGTGAAAGCCATGACCGGCGAATCCGCCCAGCGCTGCGCGCTCGGCGCGGGCGCCATAGTGATGGACGTGCTGGCCTCCAACGACGGCCGCGCGGACCACGAGAAGATCGAGCGCATCCGCCAGCTGCGCCCCGACATGATGCTCCTTTCCGGCGGCACCGACGGCGGCACCGTCACCCACGTGGTGGAGCTCGCCCAGTTCCTGAAGGCGGCCGACCCCAAGCCGCGCCTGGGCGCCTCCTACAAGCTGCCGGTCATCTACGCCGGCAACAACATGGCGCACGAGAAGATCAAGGAGATCCTCGGCGACCGCACCGCGCTTATCATCACCGAGAACCTGCGCCCCACCCTGGAGCGCGAGAACCTGATGCCGGCGCGCCACAAGATCCACGACATCTTCCTGGAGCACGTGATGCAGCAGGCCCCCGGCTACCCGCGCCTGATGAAGATGGTGGGCGCGCCCATCATGCCCACCCCGGCC
>MGUA01000020.1:0-86216 GCA_001799735.1 Elusimicrobia bacterium GWB2_63_22
GTAAACAGGAAGGCCGAAAGTGTCAACAGAATTAGCCTGGAAAAAGTTTCAGTCTAGACTAGACAGAACAGTATTCGCCGGGGACCAGCCAGCTTTTAAGTGGTTCGCTAGAGACCAGCAGATTGTTCTCCAGCAGCCAGGCGTGCCGGCGTATGACCGGCTCTCCGGGCAGGTCTGCCGCCAGCACCCGCACATCTTCCAGGTAAGGACGAAAATTGTCTATGCCCACGGCAGCGGTGCTATAGAACACATCCTCGCTGTCCCTGCCTGCGCGCTCGGCCATGGCTACCAGCGCGTATTCGCCGTCGGGGAATTTAGATCTGTCGCTTATGGGCGCGTCCCCGGAGTCCGAAGCGTTCTGCCTGGTATTGAACCCGATAAAATAGAAATCGTCATTACCCGCAGTATCGGTCAGCGGGTCTATGCCGGTGCGGTAAATGGAGCCGCGCGAGCGGGGAGTGCTGGTCGTAATCTGGTATGGCTGGGGTGAACTCAACGGCAAATCCGGCGGCAGACCGCCGTAAATAATCTGCGAAGCAAGATTGTCGTCGCTATACGTTAAAGAACTGACGGACTTGTCGAAGAGATACAGTTTTACTCGGTCTAGGTCCAGACTGCCAGCGGAATTCACATTCACCTTGACGCGCTCCCCCACCTGGTCGGCCTCGGCGGCGCCGGGGACACGGTATAGAAGATTGTTTAAGGAAGGACTCAATATCTGTACACTATAAGCCACCGTAGAATGCCGCACATAATGGAGCGGGTTGATGTCGTATTTTAACGCGCCCATCGGGTAGTTGGAAGAGGCGGCTAAATGTAAATGCGAACCGTCTCCGTTTCCTGAAAGAACCACCCCAGAGTTCCCAGTGGGGGCTATAGGGCTGCTTTGTACTATTGTGTTTTCCGTTAGTGCCCAAGTGGAGCCGGAGAGGATATAGGGAGCGGTGGAGATCCCAGTTTGCACCAGCCAGCCTCCTCGCGGGGACAAGATTTTTGCCGCACGATTGTTTAGCCTATCAGACCAGAGGATTACTACATTGTGAGTTTCATATTGTGTTAAATTGGATGGATTATAAAGCCTTGTCCGCCTCAACTCATATCCTCCGTCGTCGGAAACACTGGGGTTGTTTTGAATGTCTTCCGGACTTCTGTTTTCAAATATATGCATGTAATACCAGTACCGGTTAGGGGCTCCTTGAATGTCGATGTGCCAGATCCAATAGCTGCTGCCATCTACCGTAAACGGAACAAAAGAGCTTATATCTTTAATCGTTCCACCCTCCACGGAATATATGGCATCCCACATGTCTCCGTCGTAATCAATCCCCCAGTGCCATTTATAGCCAGGATAGTTTCTTGGGCCATAATCGGAAAGCACAGGAGCAGGGGAAGGCGCAGGAAGATCCTGGGCGGAGAGGCCAAGGGGGATGAAAAGAAGCAAAGGCAACAAAAATCTCATTTTCCTTCACCCTTATTTTGAAACAATCTCACAAGACTATCAGAAAGACTAGAAAAACCCACATAAACGCGACTATAACTATTTGGGTTATTATTGTTTTCCAGCCACAGCAGTATTTTTCCTGGCAGTAGCGGGCCACCACTTGATAACAAAAATCCTCCTTGCCACCCCTCCCCTTCCGCCTTTACCAGCCTCGTCTTTCCAGTACCCACTTCCAAGAACAAGATATGCTTTATGTTTTTGTCTCCCTCGGCAAGGTAAGTCTCCGCCCCCACCAGCTTGCCGTCTGGGGAGATTTCCACTTTATATATCGCGTTTGGGCGGCACGCTTTTGCCAGTTCCTTGCCAGCCACATCATAAACGCCTACGCAATAATTCCCCTCTTCGTCGCGCCAGTTAAAATAACACCTGTCGCCGTCATCGGATATCCCCTCGCTGCCCCACGATGGATCGCCCACTTCCGGGTCCCACGAAGCCGGATAGCTGCGATAAGTCCTGGTCCATTTCTTTTCGCCTTTAATGCTGTAAAGTGTTTTTTCTTTTTCAAGATAGCCGTTGTCCTCCTGCGCGCGATATGCCGACTGGTGAAGAAGGTACCTTCCGCTTTTTGCAGTTGTGACATCATTCGGAGAAAAACTTTTTAAGACCCTGCCATCGGGCGATATAAGATTAACTTTGGTTCTATGGCCGTTCCTGTCTTTTTCTTCTTCTATCCGGTAATCTTTTTTTGCTAGCTTTGTGGATTTTTCCACAGGGGTCTGCTGCGCGCATAGCGGCACGCCCAGGGCAAATATACCGACCGCGCAGAAACAAATAATATTCCTGTTCATAAGTCTCCTGTAACGGAACGTTGTTTAACGGTGTTGTCTAACCCAGACCGGTCCCCACATACTTTATAACAGACGAAACCGTAATATTCAAGGCGTATTTTGGTTTTCAGAAAACCTTAAATCCAGGCTTCGATAATATAGTTATTAATACCTTTATACTTGCCGGTGTTGTCGGCCACGGGCCCGATTTTAGCGAATACGCCCACGGGCGCGGCCACGGCGAAAATGGAATTGTGCTGCGTGGTCCCTTCCACAGAAGTCGCCGTATGCGCCGAGGTTATGTCCGTTATTGTGCCGTCGTCGGCGTATTGCAGCATGCGCAGCCGCGGCAGGTCGGCTGAAGAAACATCAGACCCCACGCCATGCATGCGCACCTTCAGGCGGTCATAAGCGGCCCCGCTTACTTCCATCCGGAAACCCATATCCAGGCCGGGCGGGTAGATGGTGTTATTGGCGGGGTTTTACCGCAGCGCCTTCAGCTCGGCAGCGCCGAACTTTTTATAGTATTCCAGCATCAGGCCCAGGCAGCGTTTTTTGACGGCGCAGCGGCCGCAGACCGGCGGGTAGATCCTGTCCTCCCGCGGCAGCGTGACGCGGCACAGCGGGCGCAGTTCCGGCGACACCTGGCAGAGCGGGAAATGATAAAGCCGCAGATCGGCGAAGCGCCGTATCAAGGGCAGTGCCCTGTCCAGGACTTTGGAGGAGGCAGCGAATTTCAGGCCTACAGACTTATGGTTGGTCTCGGACATGCCCTCTATTTCGTAATGGATCAGCGTAACGGAGTAGCGGGAAGTATCCGGAAATTTTTCCAGCAGGAATTTCAGGGTGGCCGGGAGCGCGGCAATGGTCTTCTTGTGCAGGATGATGCGTATCTCTACGGCCAGCTCCGGCGCCAGCGAAAAAAGGTTCTCCAGCCCCTTCACGGTCTGGCCGAAAGCCCCGCGCACTCCGGCCACGGGGTCATGAACTTTGGCGTTAGGGCCGTGCAGGGCTATGGCCGCGCCGAAAGGCGGCCGCGCCGCGGCGGCAAACTTAGCCGCGAATTTACGGTCGGCGAAGCGGCGGCCGTTGGACAGCAGGGTTATAGGCGTGCCGGGCAGGCGCCGCCTGAAATAGGCCAGCAGCGGGAAGAAGTCCGGGTGCAGCGTGGGCTCGCCGCCGGTCAGGTTAACGTAGCCCGCCTTGTCGGGGTTTTTCAGGTAGATCTTGCCCAGGCCCTTCAGGTAGCGCTCCATTTTTTCTACCTGGGCCTTCAGCCGGTACTGGCCGCTGTGCTGCAGCGCGAAAGACGTCATGTTGGTGCACATGACGCAGCGGTTGTCGCATTTATTCCAGACGGCTATATCGGGCATATCACTTTTCCAGCCAGCTCTCTATGACCTTGCGGCTCTTCTTGTTCTCCAGCAGCGCGAAAACAGTTTTAAACATCCCTTTCTGCAGTTCGCACCAGCCGCCGCCGCGGATGTCGCCCCAGGGCGAGCCCTGCGTGGCGTAATTATGCACCGGGCAGACGCCGCAGAACGGCTTGAAGGCGCAGCGGGCGCAGTACGGCTGGTTCTCCAGGCAGGAGGCCATGGCGCAGACGCGGGCCGCCGGGGCCGTCATCAGCTCGGCGAAAGAGTTTTTCCGCACGCTGCCCAGCCTGAAGAAGGGGTCGCCGCAGGCCGCCAGCATGCGGCCCTCGTCGCAGGTGTACACGTCCCCGTCGTAATTGTAGGCCAGCTGCCCTATGGCTCCGCCGCAGGGCGAGCGCAGGTCCAGGAAGTTGGGGTCCTCGCCGCGCAGCAGCTTTGCCGCCAGCAGCGCGGCGTTGCGCTCTACGAACTTCTCGCCGGAGAGGTTTATCTCCAGCACCCGCGCCATGGCCGCCCGGTAGAACTTTATAAAATCGCCCGGGGCGTAGCCGATGTCCGGCCAGACGCCGGCCGCGTAGCCGATAGGAGACAGCGGGCGCAGGAAGATGCCGCCCAGGCCGAGGGCGCGGTATTCGTCCGCTATGGCCCGCGGGTTCTCCAGCGAAAGCCGGGTAGTGGTCATCAGAGCCGAGGGCAGCGAATCCTTACCTCCGCCGGCGGCCGCGTCCTTGAAATACTTCAACCACTGCACTGCCCTGGCGTGCGAGGAGCCGCCGGACCAGCGGCGGTTGGCGTTGTGGATGGGAGCGGGGCCGTCGAGCGAGGTGCACACCGACACGCCTTCCTTGACCAGCCAGCGGGCCTTGGCCTCGTCCATCAGGCTGAGGTTGGTGACCACGGACAGCGCCAGGTCCTTGCGGGCCTTGAGGTTAAGCTTCTTGGCGTGCGCTACGGCGGCCTTCAACACTTCCCAGTTGAGCAGGGCCTCGCCGCCCTGGAACTCGATGGAGATCCTGGGATTGGGAGACTGGAAAGCGGTCTCCACGGATTTAAGCGCGGTACCGTGGCTCATGGCCGTGTCACCGGCGCCGCCGGCGGTGGCGCGGCAGTACACGCAGGCGTGGTTGCACTTGAGCGTCAGCACCAGGATATGCAGGCCGGGGCCGGCGAAAACTCCGGCGGAAAGTTTAGCCAGGCCGGCGGTCACGCCATCCAGGTCCAGCCGGCCGCGCAGCAGCCCGGCGGCCGCCAGTTTTTTATAAAGCGCGGAACCGTCCTTGGCTTTCCCGGCCTTGAAGACCGCGAACTCGGCCGCGGTAAGCCGCAGCGCGGCGCCGGCCGGGCCGGAGACTATATAGCCCGCGCCGTCGGGCTCGAAGCGCAGGTCGAAAGGTTCGCAGGGGTTAGGCTTCTTCATTTTTTCACCGGTTTAAATTCGCTCCAGCCGTAAAGCTCGGGGTATTCGCGCCAGGGGCCCTCGCAAGCTTTGAACCATCGGCACTTTTTACACTCGGCCCTTTTGACCTTGCCCTCGCCGCGGCGGTAGTCGCCGTAGCTCTCTATGTAAAGGTCAGCGTCGGCCACCGGGCCTTCGGGGATCACCCGCTCGGCCACGCAGTCCTCGTAGCCTTTCATCAGGCAGTAAGGGATGGCCTCGGTATAGCAGGGCAGGCCGGCCGCGAGGCCGACGTCCAGCGCCTTTTTTATATAGGGCATCGCGGCCGTCATTTTAGGCGTCAGCCACTTGCGGTTCTCCCAGGCGGAGCCCACCAGGTGCACAAAGGCGAACTGGAACTGGTCCACCTTCAGGTACGCCAGCAGCTTGGCCAGGGCCGGCAGGTCCTTGTAGTTACGGGAAGTGATCACGGAATTGGTCAGCACGTACATGCCGAGCTTTTTGCAGTTGAGGATACCCTGCACCCCTTCCTTGAAGCTGCCCTCGGCGTGCGTCAGCCCCTCGTGGATGGCGGCCGTGGAGCCGTGCAGCGACGGGCCCATCTCGGTGACGCCGGCCTTCTTGAGCGAGAGGCAATAATCGTAATAGGCGAAGCGGCGGCCGTTGGTCTGCACCTGCACGGTGTCGTAGCCCAGCTTGCGGGCGGCCTTCACGGCGGCCAGCAGGTCCGGGTGGATGGTGGGCTCCCCGCCGGTGAATACCACGGCGTTCACGCCGGTCTTCCGCGCGCGCACCAGCGCGGTTTTTATCTCGGCCAGGCTTTTGCCGGGGCCCTTATAACGCTTGGAGCCCTGCGCGCAGAAATCGCACATGTTGTTGCAGCCGAAGCCGATCTTTATGTCTATGCGTTTCATTTAATGGTCTTAAGTCCCCTGAAACCGAATTTTTCGGCGTAGCCGAGCGACGGGCCGGGGCATTTAAGCAGGAACCGGCACTGCAGGCAGAGCTTGGGCTTTACCGCCCCCGCGCTCCCGCCGGATTCGCGGGCGTCGCCCTGGCCGCCCCTGAGGCAGTCCAGCGAGCGCTCCCAGTCCGGGTACAGCACGCAGAGCGGGGCCCTGAGGAATTCCGCGCCCAGCCGGCCGGCGGCGCGCGCCAGCGGCACGAGAGCCGCGTAATCAACCGCGATGTTCTCCCTGCCCTCGGGGAAAGAGACTATAAACCCGGCGGCTCCGGCCGATGAAAGTTTTTTCATGGCGGCGACGGCGCCCCGCGTGGCTGCCGTGCCCGGCACGTAGACGCCCCTGGCTTTCAGCCCGGCGGCGGAGGCGGCCTTCACGGCGGCCAGCTCTTCCCTGGACACAACAGCGCCGAACCTGAAGAGAAAACCGGAAACCCCGGCGGCCTTCAGGTTCCTGAAGAAATCCGCCCCGGCAGGCAGGCGGGAGAACAACGAGATCTTTTTAAAACCCGCGCCAGCCGCATAGCGCGCCGCCGATAGTTCGGCCAGGCCGGGCGAAGCCGCGCCCGAGAGCAGCAGGGCTTCCTTCTTTCCTTCCCGCGCTGCCCGCAATAATTCCAGGGCGAGGTCCCTGCCGGCCCTGGCGGGCCCGGGTGCTCCGCCGTAAAGCAGCGCCTCCGGCGCGCCTGCCTGCAGGCTGCATTCGTGGACATGCTCCGCCTGCCGGTTGAAGGCCGGGAGAATGGCCCCGGTCCGCTCGTGGCCGGGAGCGTTCCCGCGGCCGTAAATTTTTACCAGGCGCTCCAGCACCTCTGGGGAGTACAGCGCGCCGCGCAGTTCCACCGTGGCGCGTTCCCTGTCCGTCACCAGCAGCGCCCGGCCCGAGTCGGCGGCCAGGCCGGCCGCCTTGGCGGCCTTTATCTCTTCGCCAAAAACTTCGGCCAGGCCACGGCCGAAACGGCGGCGGAAATTCCTCTTGTCCACCTGTCCGCGGTGCAGGGCGTCCAGCAGCACGAAGTTCACCATCTCGTCGCGCTGGCTCAGCAGGCAGCCCGCGGCGGGCGGCAGCGCGCCGCCGGCCAGCGTCCTTTCGTAAACCTTCTCGTCGGAGACGCTGCGGTAGCGGGCGGCGTTCATGGCGTAGGACACGGCGCTGGGCCCCAGGCCGAGCACAGAGTAGGACCCTTCCTCGCCCTGGTCGTAGCTGTAGGGCCACCAGTCGCCCTTGCGCTTGTAGACCCAGTGCCCGCAGCGCATTTTATAACCCTTAGCCGTTAAAATATCCATGCCCCGGCGGCGCCAGGCCCTGGCGTCCTCCAGCGCGCCGCGCTTGAGCGAGCCGGCCTGCTCGCCGGCGGAGGTGCCGCAGCGCGGCTGGAAATCGAAAAGATAGACGCGTTCCACGTCCAGCCCGGCCGCGGTGCGGACGTCGCGGAGAAAACTTTCACCGGTCTGGCCCGGCAGGCCGGTCATCAGGTCCACCTCCACCTGTCTAATGCCGGCGGCCTTGGCCTGCTTTATTACCGCCACCGTCTGCGCCGGGTCCTGGCGGCGGTTAAGGCCTTTAAGCAGGGCGGGGTCGAAGCTCTGCACGCCGATGGCCAGCCATTCCACTCCGGCGGACTTCAGGAAGGCCAGCTTCTCCGGGTCCAGCGTATTGGGGCTGGCTTCGAAAGCTATGCGGGTCTTGGGCGTGACCTTGAAATACGCGCGCAGCATTTTAAACATCCGGTCCAGCTGGGCTATGGTCAGCAGGCTGGGCGTGCCGCCGCCTATGCAGAGGAACCTGAGCGGGCGGCCTTTGAAGAGCGGCCCCAGGATCTTTATTTCTTTCTCCAGCGCGTCCAGGAAGCGGTCGATGGCACCGGGCGCGGCCGGGAGTTTATAGAAACCGCAGAAGCGGCAGAGGGTTTCGCAGAAAGGCACGTGCACGTAGACCACCGGCCTGCGGCCGCCGTCGGAACGGAGCGACCGGCGCCAGGCCGCCACTATTTTCTCCGTGCCGCGCAGCTCGGGCCAGGCCGCCATGGGCGGATAATTGGGCGGGGCCTCCGGCAGGGAGTCCCTGTCGGCGCAGGCCAGCAGCCGCTCTATGTCCATGGCGGCTTTCATTGATAACCCTCCGCCCAGCCTTCCAGCATTTTGCGCGCCGCCGGCTCTTTTAGTTTTGCGAGCAGCAGGTCCGACACGCCCATGAAGACCCGGCAGCGGCCGTTGGTCATCATGTCGCCCCAGAAACCGCCCTGCGCCGCGTGGTTATAGACCGGAGAGACCCGGCACCAGGCGCTGTGCGGGCAGCGCGCGCAGCGCGGCTGCGTCAGCCGCGGGAAACAGGAAAGGATCAGAGTCCTGCCCAGCGGGGAGGAGGCCAACCGGCAGAAGGAGTCCTCCACCGAGCCCAGCCTGAAGAATTCGTTGCCGCCGGCGGCCAGCAGGCGAGCCTCGTCGGAACCGTAGACGGAGCCGTCGGGCCCATAGGCCAGGCGGTACAGCAGGTCCAGGTTCTGGTAGCGCGGGCGTTCGCCGCCCACCATCTGCTTGAGGAACATCAGCGCGCCCTTCTCATACACCGCCACGCCCCTGCGGTTCAGGCGCAGCATATACTCCAGGGCTTCGGCGTAGAAAGCGAGGAATTCTTCCGGGGTCACGGCCAGGCCCGCGCGGGCGGCGCGGCCGATAGGCTCCAGCGGTCCCAGCTGCACGCGCTTGATGCCGCGCTTTAAAAATTCGTCCACTATCGCCTTCGGCTGCGACAGGGAATATTTAGTGACGGTGCAGATGGCGTTAAGAGGTTCCAGCTCCCCGGCCGCCGCGAGCTTCTGTACCAGGGCTATGCCGCGGACGGCGGCGGCGTGGCTGGAGCCGCCGGAATACTTGCGGCCGCTGTCGTGGATGGCCGCGGGGCCGTCGAGCGAGGTGCATAAGGTCACCTTGTTCGCCGCCAGGTAGGCCAGTTTTTCGGCCGTAAGGCCGGCCAGGTTGGAGACCATGGAGAAATGCAGGCTCTGTCCCCCCCGCGCCGCGAGCCGTTTGGCCTCGCCTATCATGTACTGCACCACGCCGAAATTGCGCAGCGGCTCTCCGCCCTGGAATTCTATCACCAGTTCAGGGGCGCCCGTGCTGAAGATGAAATTGAGCGTCTTCTTAGCCGTCGCGCGGGTCATGTGGGAGCCGCCGGAGCCGGACGAGGCACCGCAATAAAGGCAGGCGTGGTCGCAGTCGGCCGTCACGGCTACGATATGCACCCTGGGGCCTTTCCAATCGGCCAGCAGGGCCGCGAAATGCCGCGGCAGCAGCCTGGCGAAATCCAGCCGGCCGGAGAAAAAGCCTTTCTCCTCCAACCCCTTGCGCAAGGCCGGCGGCAGGGCCGCGCCGCGGGCGAAACGGGACAGCTCAGCGGCGCTCAGCTCCGTGGTCATGGACAGATCATTGGACAGCAGCCTGCCTCCGCCGCGGCGGGCGAAGTTGAACTCCATGGGGCGGTCGTCCCTCTTCGCCATCAGATGTAACCCTTCTTAAAAAGTTTTATCAGGCGCTTCAGGTAGGCCTTCATGGCCGGCTCGGCGGCGGACCTGCGCACCAGCTCCGCCGCGGCGGCGCGGCAGACTTCCGTGCGCAGGGCGTGGGCGCGGCTGCCGTCGGCCAGGCCGGGCAGGCGGTAATAGGAGCGGGCGCAGGCCAGGCAGCGGCGGGAACCGGCGGCAGGAGCGCAGGCGGCGTATTTTTTAGCCACCCCCCCATCAGCCGTGCCGATGGCCGCGGCCCTGCGCTCGGCGGCAGTGCGCAGGAAAGGGTAAGGGTAGAAGGAGAGGGTGCCGTCGGGGAAGAGTTCCAGGTCGCGCAGGAAAGGGCAGAAGGTGCTCTTGAATTCTTTGTCCCTGAGGAATTCCAGCAGCGGCTCCAGCACCACCGGGGATTTGTCCCCCGCGTGCGCCAGGGTGTAGGCGGCTATCTTTTTCATGCCGGCTTCGAAAGCTTTATAGTCGGCGGCCCGCCAGGGGAAACCGTGCACGCATTCTATGCCGATATTTCGGAAGCCGTCCTCCGCCAGCCGCAGGAAATCCTGGTAGGCGGCCGCGGCGCGCCGCGGGTGCACGCAGAGTATGACGTGCAGACCCTCGCCCAGCTTTGAGAGGAACATCGGGATCTTGGCCTCCACGGCGGCGTGGGAGCCTTTCCCGGAAATAAATTTGCGCGACAGGTCGTGGCTGCGGCCGCTGCCGGAGAAGCTCACGGCGAAACGGACGCCGCGGGCGGCCAGCCAGTCCAGCTGCTCGGCGCCGGCCAGCACGCCGTTGCTGGCCACGGAGACGGCGAGGGTCTTGCCGAGTTTTCTGGCGAGTGAGCGGGCGGCGGTGATGATGGTTTTGACCAGTTCGAATTCCATCAGGGGCTCGCCGCCGTAGATCTCGAGGGTCTTGGTCCGGCCGGGGGAGCGCAGGAAGGTCTCCACGGCCTTCAGGGCGGAGGGAGCGGGGATGGTCTCGACCCGGCTCTTGTCGATAAAGCAATGCGTGCACCGCAGGCAGCAGCCCGAGGTGACGGCTATCTTGAACTTCAGTATTTCCTTGTTGAACTTCATCGTTATTTCAGTTTCCGGTCATCGCTGCGCCGCCACCGGGGCAGGAACGCAAAAACGTGGTCTCGCACACCGTGCTCGCCACTCCCCGTCTCGGCCCTCGCGCTTACGCAAGCTCGGGCCTCCGACAGGGTTTTGCTAACCCTGCCCCGGCGTCGGCACGAAGCCCCTTCTTCTTAAGTAAAACCTGAGCCCTCTTCAAGCGGTTGTGGGAGGGCACCAGCGGGAAGGGGACGGCTGGTTTACGGACGGGGCGGAATTCGCTGCCGCCGAACAGGTCCGAGTACCATTTCTCGAAGCCCATGCAGCGCGCGTTGTAGATACAGGCCTCGCAGCCCTTGTTCTTGAGGCAGAGGCGCTCTTTGAGGCCGTGGATGCGGTCCTCGCGGCCGTCGATATGGAACAGCGGCTCGTCCTTCGTCCCGGCCGGGCGCTCCCATTCGGCCATCAGGTGGACGGCCTCCGGGAGATTGCAGGGCGTAAAATTCACCAGCACCGTGTCCTCTATCGCCGCGCCGGAATCCTTGAGATAGGCCAGCGCCTCGCGCACATAAGGCACGGCCTGGGTCACGCTCACCTTCAGCTCGGAGGCCCGCGCGGCCATCATGCCGTTGTAATGCGGGAAGATCACGTTAAAATCTTCTATGCCGAAGCGCCCGCTGATGATCTCCAGCAGGGGCTTGAGCTTTTTATAGTTTCTCTTGTTGAGCGCGTGGTTGACGGAGATCTCGGCGCCCAGGCGCGTGAGGTTGTCGAAGGCCTTCATCACTTTTTTAAAGGCGCCCGGCACGCCGACCAGGGCGTCGTGGGTGGCGGCGTCGGGGCCGTGCACCGAGACGCGGAAAATGTTGGCCCCGGCCTCCACCAGCTCCCTGGCGTAGGCGGGGTCGGCCAGCTTGAGGCCGTTGCTCATCACCTGCACGTAGGGGTAGCCCATGTCGCGAGCTATCCGCACTATCTTGGGCAGGTCGGGGCGCATGGTGATCTCGCCGCCTATCAGGTAGGCGACCCAGCATTTTTCCCGGCGGCCCTTGTACAGCGCCTCGGCGGCCTTGGCAAAAGGCATGCGCTCCGCCACCTGGTTCAGCACCGCTTCCGGGTGGTAGCAGAACCTGCATTTAGCGTTGCAGTCGTAGTTCAGTATGACTTCGCAGTTGCGCGGTTTTATCATATCTCAAAAAGGGTCTTAACCGCGAAAGAGCGCGGGGCCCTGGCCAGCGGCTTGAACTCCCTGCCGCCGGCGAGCTTTATGTACTCGGCGTCGAAGCCGCGGCAGCGCCGGTCCAGCGCGCAGCGCGCGCAGCTGGCAGGCTTGCAGCTCTGCAGGTTCTTCATCTCGGCCATGTTCACCACGGCCCCGTCGGCCGGCATCAGGGGGTCGCCTTCGGAGATATCGGATTCCCAGTCGGCCAGCAGGTTCATATGGCGCGGCAGCAGGCAGGGGGTGAAGTTGACCAGCACGCGGTTGAGCGCGGGCACGCCGGACTTTTTAAAGACTTCCATCCCTTTGACTATATAGGGCAGGGTTTTAGAAATATTCACGCGCAGCAGTTTTTCATTGCAGGCCATCACGCCGCGGTAATGCCCGTAGATGATGTTGAAGTAGTTTACGCCCAGGCCGTTATAGGCAAAGTCCATAAACTTCGGAAAATGTTTATAGTTCAGCGCGTTGACCACCAGGTTAGTGCCGGTCTCGCGGCCCAGCTCCCGCACATTGCGCATGGCCCGCACGGCCTTGTCGAAAGCGCCCGGCACGCCCACCAGCCGGTCATGCAGCGCCGCGTTGTGCCCGTGCAGGGACACGTCGAACATGTTGAAACCGGCGGCCGCCATCCGTTTGGCGTAGGCCGGGTCGGCCAGGCGCGCGCCATTGGTGCAGAGCTTTATGCAGGAGTAGCCGGCCTTCCGGGCGAAGGAGGCGACCTTGTCGATATCGCCGCGCAGCGTCGGTTCCCCGCCGATCACGGCGGCTATCCAGCAGCCCTGCCGGCGGCCCGTGTAGAGGGCCTTGAAGATCTCCTCCAGCGAGGGCTCCGGGCCGTTCGCGAAGGAGCCCGGTTCGGCGTAGCAGAACAGGCAGCGGTTATTGCAGGCGGAATTTACGGTAACCTCGCAGACCCGGGCTTTAAGGCTGACGGGCCAGCGTATATTGGCGAGGCGCGCCGCGAGGACGGCCTTGTTCAGGCCGGGCGTTCTGCCGGTCGCGAACCTTATGTTCTTTTCAAGCAATGAGTTCATTCAAGACAAAGCCAACTTTCCCGGCGTTTACGGGTGCCGGGATATTATTATTATATAATTAAAGCCTGAAATTATGGCGGAACTCTCGGAACAGGCTTTTGACGCCTTCCTGGCGGCCCTGCGGCGCCTGGATTACACCGGCTATGCCGAGCAACACCCGCCTTTCGGCAGCTGGCAGGATTTCGGCCGCCAGGGCGCCGGCATAAAGGCCGCCTGGGGGCGCAGCCTGGGGCTCACAAAAGAGGCCGGGCTGTTCGTCAACGTGCCGTTCTGCCGCGCCCGCTGCCGCTTCTGCTTCCTGCCGGTCACGGCCATCGGCTCTTCCGGCGAAAAGAGGACCGCCTCTTTCAGGCGCTATCTTTCCGCGCTGGACAAGGAAGCCGCCCTCTACGCCCCGCTTTTCAAGAACGTCCGTTTTTCCACTCTCTACATCGGCGGCGGCACGCCGTCCATGATGACGCCGGCCGAGACCCGTGAGTTCTTTGCCCTGCTGCGCCGGCGCTTCAAGGTGTCGCGCAGCGCGCAGACCGTACTGGAGCTGCACCCCGACGACGTGACGGAAGAAAAACTTTCGGCCTACACGGACTGCGGCGTCAGCCGGGTCTGCATCGGCGTGCAGTCCATGGACGCGGAAGTCCTCAACGCGAACTCCCGGCGGCAGGGCCTGGCCCAGGTGGCCGCCGCGCACGCCGCGCTGAAGGCCCGCGGCATCGGCGTCAACATCGACCTCATCTGCGGCCTGCCCGGCCAGGACCGCGCCAGCTTCCTCTCCGGCCTGAAGAAGGTCATAAAACTCGGGCCGGACCAGGTGCACCTGAACACTTTCATCAACACCCCGTACACAGTGCACGCCATGACCGGCGGCAAGGCCGGCGACGAGCGGGCCGTGGAGGCGCTGCGCGCCCAAGGCTTCCGGCTGCTGGCCCGCGCCGGCTACCTAAAGATAGATTCCGATTCGATGGGCCGCACGAAAGAGTCCCGCAACAGGCAGACCACGGACCTGAGCGGCAGGCGCTCGGTACTGGGCCTCGGGCCCGGCGCCGTCTCGCGCGCTTTCGGCGCGGCGCGCTACATTAACCGCGCGGGCTGGGACGGCTGGCTGGCGCGGGCCGGCTCCGGCCTTTGCCCGGCCGACAGGGGCGTTTTCTGCGGCCCCGAAGACGAGATGATCTACTCGGCCCTGACAAAGTTCACCGACGAGCAGGCCATGGACCTGGCCTGGTTCCGCCGCGTCCACAAGGCCGATTTCCTGAAAGTCTTCGCGCCCGAAGCGGCCGCGCTTAAAACCGCCGGCGCAAAACTGTCCGGCGGCAAATTCAGGCTCCCGCATAATATGTGGGGGCTGGTGCGGCGCCTCTTCTACCGCCCAGACGTTATCGCCCGCGGCCTGGCCAACCTGAAAAGGGTCCGGCGTCCGGGCCCGCGCTGAGCCCCGCGCAAAAATATTTCATGTCCACGGTAAAAATAAACCAGCTCCTTCTCCGCAGGCTGTCGCCCGGCTCCGGCAACGGCCCGGAGGGGCTCTACGAGCAGGCCGTCACCCGGGGCCACGGCGGCGACATCCCCGGCATGCGCGCGCTGTTCGCGCGCTTCGCGGTCTCGGCGGGGCGGGACGCAGACCCGGAAAAACTGTTCCGGGCCCTGATGGAACTGCGCCTGTACGCCAGGGCTTTCGCCGCCGGAGAAAAGCTAGTGCGGCTCAGGGGCTCGGACCGGCTGCCTCTAAAAGACCCTTTCATCGACATTCGCTTCGCCCCCCCGCCGGGCTATTACGAAGAGCATATCCGTTCCCTGCGCCGGTTCAGGGCAGGCGCTGGGAGCGAGGCGTGGAAGAATTACTATCTGGGAGCGCTGCACCGCCGGCTTAACCGGCTGGAGGAGGCGCTGGTCTTTTTCAACAAGGCCCGGCCGGCCGGACCTGCCTATGGCTGGATGCGCTTCCAGCGCGGCTGGACGCTGCTCAACCTGGGCGGGGATCTGCGGGAGGCGGAGGCCGACCTGCGCGCCGCCGTCCGCGCCGACGGGGCGGACTGGGTGGCGCGCTGCCTGCTCGGGGAAACCCGCATCTGCGCCGGCCGGAGAGCCGGGGGGCTTAAAGATTTTTCCGCGGCCCTGAAGGCCGCGCCGGCGCACTCGGCCGACATCGCCGCGTGGCGCGGCCAGATGCGCCTCCTGTACGGCGACTACCGCGGGGCGCTCGGGGACCTCAGGGCGGCCAATAAAAAAAAGAGCGTTTTTTCCTACTGCTGGCTGGGGGCCGCCTGGCTCTGCCTCGGGAAAACCGGCAAAGCCCTCTCCCTCCTGCGCCAGGCGGTGCGGCTGCTGCCGCGGGACGCCGAAGCCCGGCTCTGGTACTGCGAGGCCCTGCGGAGGCTTGGCCGCCGGGGAGCGGCGCTGCGCCAGCTCTCCTTCGCCGGCGACGGCAACTGGACCAGGGCCAACAAGACGCTCCTGCACGCCCAGGCCGGGCGCTATTCCGAAGCTTTCGGCTGGTACCTGAAACTGGACGGGGAAATAAGGCTGAGGCTGGAAAAAGAAACCGGCCTGAGGCCGGTGGACGCGCCCGCCCTGGCGGGGCTGATGGAAGCCCTCTTTAAAAAAGCCCTCGGCAACCGCACAGACAAGCGCTACCTCTACACCCGGTGGCTGACGCCGCCGCCCCGCGCCTGAACCGCGGGTAGAACTTCCTCAGCCGCGGTTTTTTCGCTAGAATGTGGGCATGGGGTTCCGGGGGCTACTGCGCACGCTGCTGCTTTCTTTGCCTATGCTGGCATTGAGCGCCTACCTGCTTACAAGGGGCGTTATTCCTCCGGATTGGCCGCACCGGGCCGCGCTCCTCCTGGTTTTCTTTTTTTTCAACGCCGCTTTCATAGCGATGATACATACCGGCAAGACGGACCGCTGGCGGGCCCCGCTTTTTATCGCTATCGCCGGCCTGTTCGCCGTCTCCTTCATGGGCAACATGCTGGAACTCAACTCCCGGCAGGGCGAATTTGTGGATTTCATCTTCCGGGATAGCGTGCCCATGTGCCCGGTCGTGATCCCGATGATGCTGATCCCGGCCGCCGTCGGCAAGACCATTATCTGGCCCGGGGCCGTCGCCGGCACCTACGCCGCCGCGGGGCTCATGTTCGTCATCTGGCTGGCCGCTTCGCTGGGCCTGGGCAAGGCCTGGTGCGGCTGGGGCTGCTTCTTCGGCGGCCTCGACGACGCTTTCTCGCGCCTGCTGCCCAGGGCGCTCCTCGGCACGCCGGGCTGGCTCAGGGCGCTGCCCTATGCCGTACTCATAGTGTTCGCGCTGCTGACCGCCGCCTCCATGATGCCGGCCTATTGCGGGCTTCTCTGCCCGGTCAAGGCCGCGACGGAACTGCCGCCGGGAGACTTTGTCAGCGACAAGCTCATGCTCTGGGTGCACCTGGGCATGTTCGGAGCTTTTACCGCGGCGCTGCCGATACTTACCAAGCGCCGCGTCCAATGCGCCTTCATCTGCCCGCTGGGCGCGCTGCAGAACGGCATGGACCGCCTGGCCCCATTCAAGATGCGCGTGGACGCCGCCCGCTGCACCGCCTGCGGCGCCTGCGCAAAAAACTGTCCGGTCCTGGCGATAAAGCCGGGAACCGCAACCCCGGGCAGCGCCTGCGTCAAGTGCGGGCGCTGCGCCGATAATTGCCCGGCCGGGGCCATCAGTTTCTCCGTCAAAGGCGCCGTCCACTCCCCCGGTTCAGGGCGGCTGCTCTTTCTTTATCCGGCTTTTCTTTTTATGACGGGTTTCGGCGGCGGCATCTGCGTCGACGCCGTAGCCAGGCTCATTACCTTCGGCCTGACCGGGAGGCTGTTCTGAAACGCGTAAGGAACGCTCCCTCCCTGCTCTGGGCGGCGCTGGCCACCCCGGCGGTATTCCTGTCCCTCGCCGGCAGCGACGCCTTCAGCCGCACCCTCGCGGAGAAATCCGGGCTGAAGATCTCTCCCCGGTTCACCGGCGGGGAAATAGTCGCCGAGACCAGGCACGGCGGGTACAAGACGCTGCTGCACCGGCCGGTCTTCGACGGCATCGCCGGCGAGCGGGAGACAGGCTTCATCCAGGTGGACTGGCGGCCGCTGCCGGCCCTGCCCCCGGAGCTGAGCGAGGAGATCCCGCTGCCCGGAGGAGGCAGTTTCCGGCTGAACGTGGAGACGGCCACCGGGCGGGTCTCCTGCGAAGGCGGCGGCGGCCGGGTACTCTGCGACCCCGGCACGGCGCGCGCGAAGAACGCCCTCACCGTGCGGGTCAAGCTTTACCGGCGCCGCGGCTGAACCCCGCCGGCTCAGCGCCCCAGCGCGGGAATTATTTTATCGTTGGAGATCCTGAACAGGCCGCCGGCCCCGGCGGCGTAGAGATATTTTTTGGTCGCCGACAAGCCCTCGATGCGGGGCGTCACGTAGAAAGACCCCAGCCTTTTAGAAGAAGAGACCTCGTAGACCACCACGTCGCCGCCGAGATAGGACCCCGCGTAAAGAAATTTTCCGTCGGCGGAGAACTCCAGCTTCCTCACATGGAAGGGCGCGTCGATCTTGCCGATGATCTTCAGACTCTCCGCATCCAGCATGTAGATATCCTGCGTGAAGACCGAAGGGGCGTAGAGCCTGCGGCCGTCAGGCGACAGCGCCAGGTCCATGAAGGCCCTGGAGGGATCGGAAGCGCCGGTCAGCTGCAGGGTATTTTCGTCGAACTCCAGGATGCGCCGGCCCGGCTGCGCGCCGATCCAGTGCATGAACCACATCAGCCGCCAGAAACCCGGCCTGGCCGCGGGGTCCTGGCCGTAGAGCGAGACCAGGAGCGTGCGCCGGCGCGGGTTGCGCTTGACCTGGAAGACCACGGCGCCGTTGCCGATCAGGCCGGCCTCGTGCAGCGACAGCGATTTGAGCAGCTTGCCCGAGCCGTCCAGGGCGAACAGCGCCGGGTTCAGGTTATTGACCGCGTACACCCTGCCGCAGGCGTTATGCACGGCGAAGAGTTCCTCCACCGGCCACCCGCCGACCGAGGCCGGCAGCGGCAAGCGCTTGAGCGAATCGGCGCCGGGCACGTATTCCAGCAGGTACGGCGCGTGCCAGGGCGCGAAGTAAAGCCGCCCGGGGCATTCCGAAGAGAACCGCCGCACCTGGGACCCCTCGTAAAAAGCCCTGAACTCCGGGCGGAGCAGGTCTACCCAGGCGAAGCTCGGCCTGGGCGCCGCGTCGCGCCCGAAGGTGGCCCCAAAGGAGAGCGCGGCCCAGGAATCGTCGGGCGCCGCGTAGACCTCGTGGGGGTGCAGCGTCCCCGCGGGCCAGGGCTCGCCTTCGGCCCCGGCGTAACCCTCGGCCGGGAAAACCTTCTCCAGGCCCGCCGGCCGGGAGCGCAGCTCGCGCAGGGGCCCGCCGGGGTGGAAGTAAAGCAGGGCGAACAGCGCCGCGGCGCAGGCGGCGGGCAGCAGCAGCGTTACGGTAAGGCGGAAGGCGGAACGGCGATAGACGAGGGCCCAGTAGGCCGCGCCTATCAGGGCCAGCAGCGCCGCGGCCGGCAGCGGGTTGGCGTACAGCAGGATCCAGCCCACAAAATGCCAGAGCCCCACCAGCGGCGCGAAGATGTCGGGGCGGCCGTGGGCGGTTATGGGGAAAAGGAAGAAGAGCACCGAGAGCAGGAGCAGCACCAGCATCCTGCCCGCCATTGGCAGCCAGACCAGGGGCCCGGGGCCCAGGCGTTTCGCCTCCAGCAGCCTGGTCGCCGCGTATTCTAAAACCAGCAGCGGCAAGGCGGCCGCGGCCGCGGTCCAAGCCGGCAGCGGCAGCAGGTACAGGAGATAACTGTGCGCGGAACGTATATAATATAACTGAGCGAAAGTTGCCGCGGCCGGGGCCAGCAGGTAAAAAACGGCCGCCCGGGACCCCGCCGGGAGCGGGGCTTTCTCTAAAATTTTAAAAAAATACTTTTTGATGTCAGAACTCGCCATTATCATCCCCGCCTACAACTCGGCAAAAAGCGTAGAGCCTACCCTGGAACGCCTGGCCGCCGTGCTGCCGCGCCTGCCGCGCGCGGCCGTGCTGCTGGTGGACGACGGCAGTTCAGACGGCACCGCCGCGGCGGCCGCGGCCGCCGGGCAGAGGCTGGGCCTGGACCTGCGCGTGCTGCCCCACCTGGCCAACCGCGGCTACGGCGCCGCGCAGAAAACCGGCCTGAAGGCCGCGCTGGAGTCCGGCTGCCGGGCGGCGGTCCTGCTGCATGCCGACGGGCAGTACGCCCCCGAAGAGCTGCCGGCCATAACGGCGCCTGTTTTCTCCGGCGCCGCGGACGTCTGCGTGGGCTCCCGGCTGCTGTCCGGCCAGGCCAGGCAACAGGGCATGCCGTTCGCGCGCTACTGGGCCAACCGCGGGCTCACCGCCCTGGAGAACCTGGTGTTCGGCCTGGATTTCGCCGAGTACCACACCGGCTACCTGGCCTACTCGGCCGGGGCGCTGCGCGCCATCCGGTTCGACACCCTGACCGATAAATTCCATTTCGACGGGGAGATGCTGCTCTGCTCCGGCAAGCTCGGCCTGCGCGTGGCCCAGGTGCCCGTCTCCGCCTATTACGGCCCCGGCTCTTCCAGCCTGGCCCCCCTGCCTTATCTCGCCGAGATCGCCGGCGTGCTGTTTAAATACCTGCGCCGCGGCTATTTCTTTCAGTGAGCCGTCGCGCGAAAAAAATTCTTCAGCAGGCCGTAGCCCCAGCGCTCGGGCAGCGGCTTTAAAAAACCCGTCCTGAGCCTGAACCAGGCCAGCGGCCTGTACAGATAGTACAGCGCCCTGAGCGCGGCCGAACCGGCGCCATAGTCGTCCATCTTGCGGTCGAGGAACTTGCTGACAAAGCAGGCGCGCTCCAGGAAATCCTTCATCGAGGGGTCCCCCTCGTGCATGTGCGAATAGTCCCACTCGTAGCGGCCCCAGTCCTCCAGCCTGCCCGGAAAAGCGACGCCCTTCCTCTCCAGCCCGGCGTAGATCTCGGTGCCCGGGTAGGGCGCGAAGATATAGAACTGAGGGATGCGGAAATTGTCGCCCAGTTTAAGGATCTCCATCCCGAAGCGCATGGTCTCGCGGATCTCCGTCAAAGTCTCTCCGGGCAGCCCGACGATAAAGGAGCAGAGCACCGCTATGCTGCGGCCCTTGAACCGCGCCACCTGCGCGCGCGCGAGCTCCAGGCTGCCGGACTTGTTGAGGATCTCGCGGCGCACGCGGTCTACCCCGGACTCCACGCCGATGGCCAGCCGCACCACGCCGGCCTCCTCCAGAAAGTCCAGGTCCGCGTCGCTCAGCCTGGCCAGCGTCTCTATGTCCACGCCCTGCAGCACGCAGCCCAGGCCCAGCGCCTTCAGGCCTTTCAGGATCGTCATCGCGCGGCCCTGGTCTATGAAAAAATTATCGTCGAGCAGGTAGACCAGGGAGAAATCGTACTTCTCCCGGAGCTCTTTTATTTCCCTGAGAACCAGGTCCGCGTGTTTGGCGCGCAGGCGGCCTCGGCTGAAGGCGCGGTTGTAGCAGTAGGCGCAGCGGCAGGGGCAGCCGCGGCTGGACTGGTAGAAGAACATGCGCCGCCCGTTATAGGTCTGGGCGTAGCGCTCCATGTCCACCAGGTGGTAGGGCACGGGCGGCAGGGCGTTGACGTCGAGGAGTTCCTGGGGGGCGGGGGCCGAGGGCCGGCCGTCGCGTTTGAACCACACCCCGGGGATGCCGGCAGTGTCGGCGCCGGAGGCCAGGCGGCGGGCGAGTTCCGCCAGCGCGTTCTCCCCTTCGCCTTCTACCACGTAATCGGCGAGCTCGTGGGCCGCCGCCTGCTCCGGCAGCAGCGAAGCGTGTATGCCGCCCCAGACCAGCGGCGCGGCGGTAAGCCGGCGCGCCTCGCGGGCGGCCTCGAGGGCGCGGGTGATCATCTGGCCGGTCATGGCCGTAAAACAGACCGCCGCCGTATCGGCGTCTATCGCCGCGGCCAGCGCCGCCCGCCAGTCACCCGGGAGGCGCTGGTCGACCACTCTCACTTCAAACTCGCGGCAGGCCACGGACGCGGCGGCTAGCAGCCCCAGCGGCGGCGTGGGCTTGTCGCGGAACATGTCCATATCGCCGATGCCCGGCTGGACCAGGACCAGGTTCTTTTTCATACCGGGCCGCCGGCGGGCACAATAAGGTCCGCCAGGACCAGCGCACCGGAGAGCTCCGCGCCGGCCGCCACCCGCCCGCCGGGGAAGACTACGGAATCTTTGATCCTGGCGCCGGCCCCGACAAAGGCGCCGCGCGCCGCTACTGAATTTTCAAGTTCCGCCCCCGGGCCAACCTCGGCGCCGGGGTGCGCGAACCCCCGCAGGCCGCGCTCAGCCAGCCAGGCGGCGTTGGCCTTCACGATATCCGCGGGATAGGTGATGTTTACGTCCAGCGAGAGCGTCTCCATGGCGGTGACCAGGCCGCCGGCCGAGATGAGGTTCTGTATCGCGTCGGTCAGTTCTATCTCGCCGCGCAGGGAGGAGGGGCGCGTGTACGCGAGGGCCGGCAGGAAGAGCGGGCCGAAAAAGTAGACGCCGCAGGGTTTGACCAGGCTGAGCGCCCGGGCCGGCTTCTCTATGATCTTAAGCACGCGCCCCGTCTCGTCCTGGGCTATAGTGCACTCCTTCAGGATGGCCGCTTCGTCCTCGACGCTGCGCACGGAGAGCACGGCGTCCGAACGCCCCTCGGCCACGGTCTTTACGGCGCCGGAAAAACGCGGCGCCGAATAGTAGGTGTCGCCCAGCACCAGCGCGAAGGGCCCCCCGGCCAGCCACGGCGCGGCCAGGGAGGCGGCGTGGCCGATGCCGAGGCGCTCGGCCTGCGGCGCGATAAAAAGTTCGGAGCCGGTGCCGGCCAGCGCGGCGCGCGCGGCGGCCTCTATGGAGCTGCCGGCGGGGTCCGTGACTATGACGAACCGGCGGCTGCCGGCGGCCAGGAAGGCTTTAAGGTGCATCTCCAGCAGCGTGGAGTCGCCGACCGGCAGCAGGGCCTTCGGGAAGCGCCTGCCTACCTCGCCCAGGCGCTTGCCGCTGCCGGCGGTAAGTATGACGACGGGGATCATTTCAGGATCTTTCCGGCGGCGGCCAGGCCGGCCTCGATGCTGTGGTCCATGTTGTAGACGGCCCATTCGCCGAAGCGCCCGGCTGAAATTATCCCGGCCCGGGCCAGGGAGCGCAGGCAGGCGCCCGTGTCCTCGGCGTGGCGCGCGTGCGGCACCGGGTAGGCGGGGCAATGGTCGTAGGCCCAGACGCCCCTGATATCTTTCTTCTTTATTATTCCCAGCCGCAGCAGGGCCGCGGTGACGCGGGCCTGCAGGCCGGCCGGCGCGGCGGCGCTGCCGCCCGGCAGCGCGCACTCCACGATCAGGGCCTTGCCGCCGGGCACGGCGCGAGGGTTAAAAAGGTCGGCGCGGGTCAGGCGGTAGAACGGCAGCGCCGGGTCCGGCACGTAGATCCAGTGGTAGGGCGGCAGGTTCACGGCGGAGAGGGCGTAATGCAGGCACAGCACCCGCGTGGCGCGCAGGCGCGGCGCTGCCTGGCGGCAGTCCCTCAGGCCGGCCAGCGCGACGGCTTTATCCAGCGGCAGGGTGGAGATGAGCCGGCCGTAGCGCACGGGGCCGCGGGAGGTCAGCACGGTCTTGCGCCGGGCGTCTATGCCCGTCACCGCGGTGCCGCAGAGCGGCGAGACCGGAGCTATTTCGCCCAGCAGGCCCTCTATCACGCCCTCTATGCCGCCGGTCTTCGGGTAAATAAACTCCGCGTGCGGCGCCACGTCGCCGCGGGAGGACGGCTTGCCGCCGAGGATGCTCTCGGCCAGGCCGGCCGGGCCGGGCAGGCGGATCTTGGAGGCGAGCCAGGCGTAACTCATGCCGGCCAGCGGGGTCTGCCACAGTTTCTCGTTGTAAGGCCGGAAAAAAAGGTCCGTTATCCCGGCGCCCAGTTCGCGCAGGGCGTACTCTTCCAGGTTGCGGGGGCCGGGGGCGGGGCCGCCGGACCGGTTCTCCAGCAGGCTCACCAGCACCCGGCGCCTGTCTTCGGGCGAAAGCTGGTGAATGTTGTCCTGAAAAGGAAAATCCACCCAGCCGCCCTTCCACATTACCCCCAGCCGGTGGCGGTGCGAGTAGACCGGGCCGGCGAGCGCCCTGAAGACGCCGGCGGCGCGCCGGTTCCTGGTAAAAAAAACGTGCGGCAGCTCGTCTATCGTCACCCCGCCGGAGCGGTTGGTCTTCATGAGGCCGCCCGGCCTGGCGTCCCGCTCGAGCAGCAGTATATCCCGCCGGCCGGCCCGCAGCAGTTCGCGGGCGGCGACCAGGCCGGTAAGGCCGGCGCCAAGGATCACCACCCCGGCCTTTGCGGGCAGGGAGGCGGGGCGGGCGGCGGCTGCTTTCTTCTTCATCATTTAAATATTATCAAATCTGGCGTTCAGGCCCTCTCGGCGCAGAAGACGCTCCATTTGCCGAGCGGCACCGTCCTGGTCAGGCGCCAGCCGGCCGACCGCAGGTCGTTCTCCAGGGTTTCCCGCGCGCACTCCATCCAACTCCCGGTCAGTTCCCAGCCGGGGCCGAATTCAGGATAGCCCAGGCCGCTGTCGATAATGAATAATTTAGCGCCAAAACCGGCCGAGCCCAGCAGGCGCCTGAGCAGGCCGACCCGCCCGGCCGCCGGCAGGGCGCCGAGCACCTGCGAAACCACGATATCCCGGAAATGGCCGCCTTTAAGGGCACCGGCCGCGGCCGCCGGCAGGGCGGGCCTGTCCGCGTAAAACCTGTCCCGGGCCGGCGGGGTCGGGAAAAAGCCGAATTTTTCTTCTACCAGCAGTTCCCGCGAAAAGTCGCAGCCGGAAAGCCGGGCCGGGTCGGAGGAGGCCGCCCCGCAGACGAGCAGCGAGGGGGAACGCAGCCGTTCGCCTGCTGCCAGGCGCAGCACCCTGTCGGCCGTGGCGCCGTCCACCCTCTCCCAGGCCAGGCGCGCCTCGCAGAACCCCGCGTAGCGCGCCGCGAAGGCCCGCCTCTCGCGGCCTCGCTCCAGCCCGGCCAACTCCCCTATCAGCCAGGCCCGGCGTTCCCTGAAAGTGTTCACGTCCAGCCCCGACCAGTCCCCGTCGTCCTGGAACGCGTCCGTCTCGGCCGCGGCCGCCGCCATGCCTTTGTCCGCCCGGGCCAGCCTGTTCACCCGGCGGCAGAGCGCCACCCCGGGAAACTCGCCGGCGTGGCCCCGCGCGATATGGCGGAACAGGAAGCCGAAATACTTATCCGCGAAGACGATGTTGGCGGCCAGCGACACTTCCCGGGCCAGCGCGCAGGCGCGCTTCAGCCCGGCCGCGCCGAGCGACGGCACGCTGAGAACGTAATAGGGGTCCAGCTCCTGGAACTTAATGCCCAGCCGCGCGGCCGCCTTGCCCAGCGGCGTGCCCGGGTAGACGCGCAGGCGGTGGAAGAAGAGCCCGGCGTTGACCGAAAGGCCCCAGTCGAAGTTGGCCAGGCAGTTCTTATAGGTGTCGCCCGGCAGGCCTATGATGAAGCTGAGCACCACCTTGGCCCGCGGGGCCGCGGCCGCGAGCAGGCCGGTCTTGCGCCGGAGCTCGCCGAAATCCATCCGCCTGTTGATCAGCCGGCAGGTCTCGGGGAAGACGCTCTGCACGCCCACGCCGAGAATGAAGGCCCTGTCGTTGAGGAGCGGGATCCTCCGCTCGTCCAGGTTGCGGAGGTCCATCTGTATCTCCACGTTGATCCCGCGCCGGGACACCTCCCCGCCCAGCAGCCGCAGCAGCTGCGGCATGGCGGAGTTCTGGCAGAGGTCGGGGTCTATAAGAAAAAGCGTGCGCAGCTCGGGAAAATCGCTCAGGATGCGGGCCAGTTCGGCCCTGGCCCGCCGGATGCCGAATTCACGGTAATTCCTGGTGATGGCGCAGTAGAGGCAGGACCCGCGGCAGCCGCGCGAGTTCTCGAAAGGGATGCGCGGGTAGCCCGCCCACTTGAAGAGGCCGCCCAGGTAGGGCGAGGGCACGGTTGAAAGGTCTTTGACGGACTCGCCGGGTGGATTGACGGCGACGCGCCCGCCTTCGGCGTAGGAAAGGCCCCTGACCCCGGCCAGGTCTCCCCGGCCCAGCAGCGCCCTGAGAACCGCCACGAAGGCCAGCTCCCCCTCCCCGGCTACGGCGTAGTCCACAGCGCCTCCGGAGAAGATCTCGCCGGCCGGCACCGAACCGGCCAGCGGGCCGCCGAAGATTATTTTAGCGCCGCAAAGTTTTTTTACGCCCTGCGCCGCCTTCTTGGTCAGCGCCAGCCCGCCGTAGACAGTAAAGCCGGCCAGGTCCGGCTTCAGCGCCGCCACGCGCGCCGGAGCCTCCTCCGCGCCTACCCAGGGCTCCAGGATGGTTATCTCCACGCGCCCGCGCAGGAAAGGATCGCGCAGGGCGCAGGCCTTCAGCAGGCCCGCGGCCAGCGGCAGCAGCCCGTCCGCGTGCAGCGGCGGCACCAGCACCACCCTGTACTTGTCCCGGCGGGCGGCGGCCTTCACCTGGCCGCCCCGGCGCGCGGCACGTCCGGGTTTCCGGAGCCCATCCCCGTAGCGCGCAGCAGCCGGACGATATCCGTGCTGCTCTTGAGCATGGCTTTAAGGTCGCCGCCGTGCAGCAGGCTGCTGTAATAGATGCAGAGCAGGCAGCCCAGGAACTCGCGGCGCCCTCCGGCCATGACCGCCTTGAAAATTTTTTCCCTGGACGCCCTGACCTTAGCGAGGTCCGGGCCGGTGCGCCAGTCGCCCGCGGCGTAGCGGGCGCGCAGCGCGGGCTCCTGGGCTACGCTGGAAGCCGAGAGCATGGAGCAGGGGTAGAAATACCCGTCGGGCCCGATGGAGATCTCGCCCTGGCCGCAGAAACTCTCCAGCCAGGGCTTGCCCGCCCGCATGAGCTTGTAGCCGAACCGCGGGCTGTCCTTGAAAGCCCCGCGGCCAGCGCCCTTAAGCCAGCGGCTGGCGGCGAGCAGCTCGCACTCCAGGCCGGCCAGGTCGGCGCGCGTCCAGCGCTCCTGCACCGCGAAAGAGAGCCCCAGGTCGCCGGCGCAGAGCGAAGCCAGGAATTTAATATTTTCAAAAAGGCGGGGCGCGGTGGCGCGCGTCACGGTGGCGGAGATGCCGAGGCTGCGGCGCAGGCTTTTCGGGATGGCCAGCAGGTTGCGCACTACCCGGGCGGAGCTCGGCGCGCCGCCGGCATCGACGCGGTTAAGGTCCTGGCTGGCGGGCGCCCCGTCCAGGCTTATCTTCAGGTGCACGCCGCTGCGGCGGAACAGCTCCGCCGTGGGGCGGTCCAGCAGCAGGCCGTTGGAAAAACATTCTATCTCCAGGTCCGGCCCGGCCGCGCGCCGCAGCCAGGGCAGCAGCGAGCGCAGCAGTTTTTTATCCAGCAGCGGTTCGCCGCCGGAGATGCTGATCTTCTCGGCCCGCGGGCCGGCGGCCCGCAGATACTGCAGCACGGCCAGTTTCATCCTGCGCAGGTCCAGCCGCTGCGCGCGCGAGCGGTCGAGACTGCCGGAATAGCAGTAGCGGCAGCGCATATTGCACTGGTTGGAAACGCAGATGTCTAGTTCCTGGGGGATGGTGTTCATCGGAAACCCGCCGGGGGGCGGGGCTGCGGGGGAGACGCGGACGGAAGCCGCCCGCGCCCGCGGATGCGGGACGCGGGAGCGCCGTTAAAGCCCTGCTAGCACCAGCCGCCGCGGGCGTGCGAACCGTGGCTGCCGTGCGAACCGTGGCTGCCGTGCGAACCATGGCTGCCGTGCGAGGCGTGCGAACCGTGGCTGCCGTGCGAGCCGTGGCTGCCGTGGCTCTGGTGGCTGACGTGCGAGGTCGGGTCGGCCGGCGGGTAGAAGTAGTTCTGGTGGATGGTCTGCGCGCTCGCCTGGTCCACCATCGCCGCGCCGAGTATGCCCAGCGCGAGGCCGGCCTTCACTATGTCGGCGTCAAGCATCTTCCCCTCTTCGCTGTTGAGGAAGAGCTTTATATTCTTTTTTACTCCGGGTTTTTTCTTTTTCATGGCCGGCTCCTTCAATCCTTACCTAAGGCCTTCCTGGCGTTTTTATTCACGTCTTCTATTATTTTCTGCTCTTCTTTCTTGCGGGCCTCTTCGAGGCGTTTCTTTTTCTCGGGGCTCATATTCTGTTCGTGCGTCGCCTCCGTCTGGGCGAAAGTGCCGGCGATCTTGTCGAGTATGAGCGAGCAGACCGAACCGGACTTGGTGGAGAAAACTCCGCACTCCGTCATGTACTTCTCGGGGCAGGCGGAGATGTTGTTGTCCCGGAGCGAGAGGTAAAGCCTGTTGTTGTCCATGCAGTCCTGGGTCCTGCAGTTGCGGCTGTCGGCGGGGAACGCCTCGCGGCAGCGGCTCTTGTCGCGGGCGGGCGCCATGTCGCAGATATAGGAGAAGCCTTTGGCCACCTCGCGGCAGAATTCCGGCGGCACCTTGGCGCCCTCCACGCTGTCCCCCGCGAGATACTTGCGGCAGACCGACTCGCCGTTGACGTTGAACCGGCCGGCGGCGTAAGCGTAGAAGAGCACGCGGCTGGCGGGGTCCACGCACTGGTAATGCGGGCTCCAGAAATATTTATCCTTCTTGTTGAGGGACCCGGGCAGGAAGTTGCACATGTTCAGGTCGCCGTAGGCCACGGCGTTGCAGGAGAAGAACTGGGCCAGCAGGCTGTAGAGGGCGTCGTTCTCTTCCTTGGTGAAGACGTCCGGGCCGAAAGTGGCGTTGCCCCAGGCCTTGCCGTGGGAGGAGAGGATGCCGTTGAGGGTTTTGCCGGTGTAGCCTACCGGGGCGCGGGCGAAGTCCGCGTTGATGGTGGGCAGCGGGCCGGCCCCGGCCATTTCGGCCGGCGCCTTGAAAACCGAAGAGGGCGGGGCCTTTATCGGGGCAGAGGGCCGCGTTTCCTGCGACGGCTGCTGGGCCGCGTAGGCGGTGGCCTCGGCCGGCAGCGGTATGCCCGCGGGGGCCTCGGCGACGGGCGTAGCCTGGCCCGCCGGCAGGGCGGGAACGGGGCTGCGCCGCTGCATGTACTGCAGGAAAAGCACCAGGGCCAGCAGCCCGACAATAGCGATCACCACTGATTTTTTCATTTGCTCCCCCGTAAGCGCGGCTTGTTTTCGCCGCAGGCCGACAGCAGCGCCTTGGTCACTATCATGCCGGCCAGTTTTGAATTCTTTTTGGCAAGGTCGATACGGCACTGCTGGTTGAGCGCCTCGTTGGCGAACTCGCCGGCCAGCCGGTCCAGCGCCGCGCCCCCGGACAGCCGCGCGACCAGAACGCCTTTGCCGGGCGAGACTTTTACGCCGCAGCGCCCGGCGAAGACGTAGGCCGCCAGCTCGACGGCCTCTTTAGAATAGACCGCCGAGTCAAAAACCAGTTCTTTAGCGTCAGTCTGCTTTTTCATTTTTTTGCCACCCAGCTCTCCAGCACCTTTTTGTCGCGGGCGTTCCCCAGCCTTTTAAAAATAGCGGCGAAGACGCCCTTGAACAGGCTGCAGCGGCCGTTGGAGCGCATATTGCCCCACAGCGAGCCCTGCGCCTCGTAGTTGTACACGGGGCAGACGCCGCAATAGGGCTTATAGGCGCAGCGCGAGCATTCGGGCTGGGCCTCGAGATTGGAGGAGACCACGCAGGCGCGGGCGGCCGGCGAGGCGAGGACCTTGCGCAGGCTGTCCTTGAACACGTTGCCGACGCGGAAAATGTCGTCGCCTTCCCAGCCCACCATGCGGCCCTCGTCGCAGGTGAAGAGGTCGCCGTTGTAGTTGTAGGCGATCTGGCCTATGGCCGCGCCGCAGGGGCAGCGCGCGTCCAGGTAGCCGGGCTCCGTGGCGTTCACTATCTTCTCCAGCATCATGGCGGCGGTCTTTTCGCGCATGACCGTGCCGCGGCGGTTAAGGGCGAGGATGTAGTCCAGGCAGCGGCCGTAAAATTCCTGGAACTCTTCCGGGGTATAGCCGATCTTGTCCCAGAGGCCGCGGGCGTAGCCGATGGGGGCCAGCGGCCGCACGAAGATGTCTTCCAGCCCCAGCGCCGCGTACTCTTCTATGATCTCCTTCCAGCGGGGCAGGGACTGGCGGGACACGGTGAGCAACGCGCCGGGTTTGAAGACGCGGTACTGCTGCGACTGGCGCGCGTGTTTCTCCTGGAAATATTTTATCCAGCGCACCGTGGCGGCGTGGGAGTTGCCGCCGGCGAAGATCCGGTTCTTGTTATGCAGGTCCGCCGGGCCGTCGAGAGAGGTGCAGATGGAGACCTCATTCTCGAGGAGGAAACGGGCCTTCTCCTCCGTCATCAGGGTAAAATTGGAGACCAGCGCCAGCTTGAGTTCCTTGCCGGTGGCGGCGGCCTTTTCGCGGGCGCGCTTCACGGCGGCCTTCAGCACGTCCCAGTTCAGCAGCGGCTCCCCGCCCTGGAACTCTATGGTTATCAGGGGATTGGGAGAGGTGAAAGCGAAATCCACGCTGGCCAGCGCGGTCCTGCGGTCCATGTCCGTCTTTTTTGCGCCCTCGCCGGCGGCGCTGGACTGGCAGTAGAGGCATTTATGGTTGCACCTGAGGGTCAGCACCAGTATGTGCAGGCCCGGCCCCTGGTCCAGGTGCGCGTTCAGGGTGCGCCATTTAGCGGCCAGCCCTTCAAAATCCATGCTCTCCCGGACGAAGCCCGCGGCGGCGAGCCGCTTGAAGAGGGGGTCTTTTTTGGTTATGCCGCCGGCCATGACCCGCGCGAAATCCTTCTCGCCCAGCAGGGCGTGACAGCCGGCGTCGTTGGTCAGCAGGCGGCCGCCGGCCACCCGCTCCCAGCGGGCCAGGGGCGTCCTGGCGGACTTTTTATTTTTTACGGGGCTTTTTGGCGCCATACTTGTCTTCCCAAGTGCTCGTCAGTCCCAGCGGGTCCGCGGCTCCCCCGCGGACGTCCTCTTTAATTTCTTTCTCGACCTGCGAAATAAGGTCGGCCAGCTCTTTTTCCTGTTCCGGGGTAAGCCCGGAATCCGGGACCGGGGCCGGGGTAGGCGAGGAGAGCGCCTTCAGCGTAAGGAACTCCCTGAGCTCCCTGTTCTCGGCCGAAATTTTTTCCCGCAGCTTCTCGTCCTCCAGTTCGGCCAGGAACTTCCCCTTCAGGGCGGCTCCGGACCCGCCGTCTTTAGGCGAGAGCGACACGGCCACGGCGCCGGCGCCGGCGCGGCTTATAAAAACGAAAGCCTCGCCGCTCAGGGCGTAAGCCGCGTAGCGCGCGGCGTCGAGGCTGTATTTTTTAAGGTCTACCTTAACGTTTGCGATCCTGTTGTCCAAAGCCCTGTCCTCCGTAAACTCGTTCTAAACCCGTCAGATTATACGGCAGCAGACCATGGTGCCGCCCCAGTCCTCGCCGAGCACTATGTAGCGGCCGACCCCGGTGGAAGTCTGGTTCAGGGGCAGGAAGCCCCAGACGCGGGCCACGCCGTCGCCCATATAGCCCATCACGCGGGCCCCCGCCGGGCAGAACGCCTGGGGCCCTATGGTGTACTGCACCCTGGAGCAGACGTTGCGGATATAGCCGGTGCCGGGGGTCATGATGATGTCGCCGGTCACCGAGATATTGCCGGAGACGCTGAGGCGCTGGCTGGGGAAGGAGGTGGCTATGCCCACGTTGCCGCCCTGGGTAATGGTCATCTGGGGCGAGGTGATGCGCTGGGTACCGGCCTGGGGCAGGCCGAAGACCCAGTTATTGCTGGAGTCTATGCCCATGGCCTTTACCACGTTGCCCTGCCGGGTCATCGCGATATAGGTAAGGGTCTGGCCGGAAGCAGGGCGCGTGACGCCGAAGGTGCCGTAGGACGCCGTGTCGGCATTAGCGCTGCCGTCCGTTATCTGCGTGGCCCCGTGCACGTGCAGTTTGCTGCCGGGCCCGGCGATGTTGATGCCCACGTTGCCGCCGTCCCTGGCCAGCAGGGTCTGGTTGGTGGTCAGCAGGCTGACATAGCCGCCGTAAGGGGCCGGATAATAAGTGGTAAGGGTTAAAGTCTCGGAGCCGATAAAGCCCGGATGCCAGGCCAGCAGAAAGAAAGCAAGCAGAACCGAGATCTGCCTGCGGTTGAAGTTGAGTTTTAAGGATATTTCCGTGGTTTCCATAGAACCTCCCCCACTGGGACCGTCCCAAAGGCGCAAAACAGCGCCGCACCCAAATGCGCTGCTATAGTCTAGCAGAAAATATTAATATTTTCAACGGGAAGTTAAGTATATGTATATACTCAAAGGAGGACCACGGTAAAAGGGGTTTTTGACTTTTCCAGCAGGAAAGCCCGGGCTTCGCCGGCCACATCGGCAAAATCCTCCAGGTCTTTGGGGGAGGAGGCGAGAAAAGAGGCGGAATTGCTTATTACCAGAGCGTAGCCGCCTGCCGGCAGCTCTTCGTGCAGGGACCGGAGGCAGTCCAGAAGAGCGTCCCAGTTGCGGCCGAAATAGGCGGGAAATTTGAAACTGTCGGCGAGCGCCTCCATAAGTTCGGCCTTGGCGGGGACCTTTGCCCCGTCTATCCAGGCTGTAAAATAAACCGGCGGAGGGAACATTTTATTGATCCCCTCCGCCGTCATGCCGCGGCCCTTAAGGTCCAGGAAAAGTCCTTGTTCCCCGGGGCCCATCGGCTCAGTAAACTACTTCGAGCAGTATGAAATGCGCGTAATGGTCGGGCGTGTAATAGATCTTCTGGCCGCCGCCGATTATAACGCGCTCGGAACCGCGGGCGCTCAGGTCGGGCGCCACCTGATAGGTGGTGCCGCCTATCACTACGGTGTGCGGGGCGTTGCCGGTGAGCAGCGTGTACTCTTTGTAGAAGCCGGCGGGCTGCGCGGGCAGTTTGCCTTCCTTGTTCTTGAAGGTGGTGCCGTCCTGCGAGTAGGGCAGGGGCTTGCCGTTATAAACATCCGAAACGAGCTTCATGATGGCCTTGATGCGGGCCTGGTCCTTGATGACGGGGGTGAAGTCCTTGCCGGGCTGCGGGGCGAGGCCGGCGGCCTTTTCCGGGGCGGCTACCTCGGCGGGGACGGGGAGCTCTACCAGGTTGGTATAGGACGAATTATCCAGCAGGTCGCCGAGCGCGGCGGATTTAAGTTCCTGCGCGCCGGCATAAGAAGCTATCGAAGTGAAAGAGAGGGCGGCTACCGCGAAAACATTTAACCAGAAGTTTTTCTTAAGCATGTTGACGTCCTTTATCCGCATTTTTAACGACAGCGTTACAGTTATAGTTTAACTATACTGGCAAACCTTGCCGAGAGCAATAAGACCCAGGCCCGCCTAGGTCTTTAGGCCCAAAAAAGAACGGGCCGCGGTTTTTCTCCGCGGCCCGCCCGTTCCGGCTTTCCCGGGGTTACAGCAGTTCCGCCACCAGGGCCGCCAGCTGGCTGCGCTCGGTCTTGGTGAACGTCAGGTGGCCGTACAGCTTCTGGCCGCGCATGCGGTCCACAATGTAGGTCAGGCCGTTGGAGGCGATGTCCAGGTAGGGGTTGTCTATCTGGTACGGGTCGCCGGTGACGACGACCTTGGTGCCCTCGCCCGCGCGGGACAGGATGGTCTTGATCTCGTGCGGCGTCAGGTTCTGGGCGTCGTCGACGATCATGTACTGCTTGGGCAGAGAGCGGCCGCGGATATGCGTCACAGAGGCGATCTCGATCTTCTCGTTCTGCAGCAGGTATTCGAATTTTTCCACGGCGCTTTCCTGGTGGCGCTTGTCCATCACGAACTCGAGGTTGTCGTAGATGGCGCCCATCCAGGTGGAGAGCTTCTCCTCCTTGGTGCCGGGGATGAAGCCGATGTCCTTGCCGACGGGGACGATGGGGCGGCAGATGATGAGCTTGCGGTAGACGTTCTCCTCCACGGCCTTCTGCAGGCCGCAGACCAGCGTCATCAGGGTCTTGCCGGTGCCGGCGGCGCCGAGCAGCGTGACCAGCTTGACGGAGTCGTCGAGCAGCAGCTCCATGGCGCAGCGCTGCTCCTTGTTGAGCGGGCGGATGCCCCACGGCGAGGGTTCGGCCCCGAGCGCGCGGATCTTGGAGACGTCGTTCGGGTCCACGCGGCCGAGCGCGGACTTCTTGGGGTCCTCTTTGGAATGGATCACCACGAACTCGTTGGGGGAAAGCTCCTCTTTCTCGGGGCTCTTCAGCTCGTGGTCCTTGTAGAACTTGTCGACGGAGGCGGAAGGCACGTCGAGCGACACCAGGCCGGGGTACAGCTCGTCCACGTTCACCTTACCGGCCTCGTAATCCTCGGTGGTCAGGCCCACGGCCTCGGCCTTGAGGCGCAGGTTGATGTCCTTGGTCACCAGGATGGCGCTGTGCTTTTTCTGCTCGTACCAGTAGGCGGTATTGAGGATGCGGTTATCCATCTCGAGCAGCTTGAATTCTTTGGGCAGCACCTGCACGTGGTCCAGGTCCACGATCAGCGTGCCGCCAGCCTCGGTCTTCACGCCGGCGTTCAGCTTGCCCTTGATGCGGAACTCGTCGAGCTTGCGCGACACGATGCGCGCGCTCTTGCCGCGCTCGTCGGCGGTATGTTTAAAATTGTCCAGCTCCTCTATGACGGAGATCGGGATCACTACGGTGTTCTCTTCGAATTTGGTGAAGGAAAGCGGGTCGTGGATGAGTACGTTAGTGTCGAGTATGTAGACTTTTTTCATTCTTCCTCCGTTGATCGGCTTGGGGGTTTTTGCGCGCCCGGGATGCAACCGTTGGGCGCCCTGACCCGTAGTATTTATGTCAGCGATATCAAACTCCGCTAATTCTAGCATAAAATACGGGAAAGACCGATTTATGCCGCGCGGCAAAAATAGTAAGATATCTATATTGACACCCTTGCCGGAGATTGACACCTGCCGGAAGGGCGCTCCGCCCGATTTTTTAAGGATATGATGAAAAAACTCCAGCTTCTGCTTCTTTTGACCCTTCTCCCCGCCCTGCCCCTTTCGGCCCAGACGCCAGACCAGCCGCAGCAGCAGGCGCCCGCGGCGCAGCCGGCCAGCCCTGGCATCCCGCCCGCCGCCCTGCCCGGCATGCAGGACCCGACGGCCGCCGAACCCGCCCCCCTCCCCCCTCCGGAGACCGCGGCCGCGCCGGCGGAGCACGCCGACGGCCCCTGGGAAGTGGCCGAAACGGCCGTAAAGGGCAGCGTTAATATAAAGGCCAAGGCCATACTGAAGACCGGCAAGGCCAGGAAAAAGCGCCTCTACCAGCGGTCGTTCGTCGGCCAGGACATAGAAGCCATCCTCGGCCTGGGCAGCATAGACCGGATCTCCGTGGAGATAGACGACCTGCCCGGCCTCCCCGTTTCGCCCAAACTGGCGGCGGTCGGCGTCTCCTCCACGCCCGTGAGGATAACCTACATCATCTCCGAGAAACCCATGGTCAAGACGGTCACCGTGACCGGGGCCAAGGGCATGTCCAAGGGCGCCGTCAAGGACGAGATGACCCTGAAAGAAAAAGATTTCTTCGACGAGTTGAAGGTACGCGAAGACCTGATAAAGATCACGGACAAATACCGCGAGAAAGGTTTCATAGACGCCAGGGCCGACTACGAGGTGAAGTTCGACACGGCGGCCAATCTCTGTTTTCTGACCATCGCGCTCACCGAGGGCAAGAAAGCCCGGGTGGCGGCGGTGGAGCTGGAAGGCGCCGCCGGCTTCAAGCTTAAGAAGCTGGTGAAGAAATTCAAGAACAGGCCCAAGAAGATCTACACCCCGCAGGACCTGGACGCCGACTACAAGGCGCTGGAGGCTTTCTACAAGAACAACGGCTACGCCGACTTCAAGATCACGGACTCCACCGTCTCTTTTAACGCGGACCGCTCCAGCGTCACCATACACGTTACGCTGACCGAGGGCAACAAGCAGAAGTTCGGCGCCACCTACTTCGCCGGCAATACCGTCTACCTGCCCAGCGAGCTGGAGCCGCGGCTGGAGTACCGCCGGGGCAAGCTGTTCAACCAGGACCGCTTCGACGACACCCTGCGCGGCATCCAGGACAAGTACGCCGACAAAGGCTACCTCCGCGCGGGCATCCAGCCGGAGCGGGTCTACAACGAGAAGACCGGCGAGACCGACGTCACCTTCACCATCACCGAGAACAACCAGATCTTCGTGGACCACGTGGACGTGGAGGGCAACAAGGCCACCAAGACCTACGTGCTCAAGCGCGAAATAACCCAGAAGGAAGGCGAGGTCTTCAGCTCCTCCAAGATCCGCCGCAGCCAGGAGAAGATCTTCAACCTGGGTTTCATCGACGACGTCAGCCCCGTGATCAACCCCACGGCCGACCCGGACAAAGTGGACCTGGTCTTCGACGTGGCCGAAGGCAAGCCCGGCATGCTGACCGCCGGCGCCGGCATCTCCTCCACCGACGGCCTGGTGGGCACGCTGTCGCTGTCGCACCTCAACCTTTTCGGCCGCGCCTA
The DNA here is from genome assembly GCA_001799735.1 of Elusimicrobia bacterium GWB2_63_22. Taxonomy (GTDB): domain Bacteria; phylum Elusimicrobiota; class Elusimicrobia; order Elusimicrobiales; family UBA9959; genus UBA9959. The sequence continues at coordinate 35,278 of MGUA01000020.1, forward strand.
CAAGACCTCGCTCTCCTGGAACTTCGGCAAGAAGGTGCAGGACTACTACCTGAGCTGGTCCACCCCGTGGATAGGCAGCCACCCGACCTCCTTAGGCCTCGACATCTTCAACACGCGCCATTACAAGCCCTACCGCGACACCGTCTCGGCCTACACCGAGCGCCGCACCGGCGGCAAGATCTCGCTGGGGCCGCGCTTCCAGGACGACAAGTACCACCTGACCACCTCCTACACCTACGAGCAGGTGCGCATCTACGAGGTGGACGATATTTACGCGGGCGAGCTGCAGGACGGCACCAGCGTCACCTCCTCCGTTTACGTGGAGTTCGCCCGGGACACCCGCGACAGCACCTACGACCCCACCCGCGGCTGCCGCACCTCGCTGGGCCTGGAATACGCCGGCGGCGCGCTGCAGGGCGACGTGAACTACTACAAGCCCACCTTCTCCCACAGCTACAACCTCAAGCTGTTCTCCATCGACGAGTACCCCTTCGTCCTCTCGATCGCCAACCGCCTCGGCTTCGTGGGCCGCTTCGGCAGCACCAAGTCGGTGCCCGTCTACGAGCGCTACTTCCTGGGCGGCGCGGAGACCGTGCGCGGCTACTCCAATAACGGCCAGATCGGCCCGCTCAACGGCGGCAAGGTCTACGACGTCATGAATATCGAGTTCAAGTTCCCGCTGGCCCGCGAGCGCCGGCGCACCATAGTGCAGTGGGCCTTCTTCTTCGACATCGGCAACTCGTGGGACGGCTTCGACGACGTTTCCGGGCGCATCGGCACCGGGACCTCCAACCTGAAGGCCGGCGCCGGCTTCGGCATCCGCTTCACCACCCCCGCTTTCCCGATACGGCTGGACTGGGGCTACGGCTTCAACCACAAGCCCGGGGAACAGCGCTCGGATATTTACTTCACGCTGGGCAACCTGTTCTAACATAGCTACGGAAGGAAAAAATGAAAAAACTTATTTTCCTGTTGCTGGCGCTGGCGCCCCTTAACGCGGGAGCCCTGGAGCTCCTGCTCGAGGAGAACCGCGGCGAGTCCGGGACCATCGGCTACGTCGACATAGACCGGGTGTTCAAGGAATACTCCGGCACCACCGGCGCGCGCGACGAGTTCATCGCGGAGATAAAAAAGCGAGAGGACGCCCTGAACGCCAAGAAGATGACGGTGTTCACCCTCAAGGCCGAGATCGCCAAGCTGCGCCAGGAGCGGGAATTCGCCATAACCCTCCCGTCGCTGCTGGAGACCCGGCGCAGCGTGGAGGAGGCCGCCGCCGCGGTGGCGGCTTCTACCCAGGCTGCTCCCCAGCAGGTCTCCACCCAGCCCGCCGCGGGAGTGCAGGCTTCCACCCAGACCGCCGTTTCTACCGCCGCCCCGGCCGCGCTGCCGGCCGGCCTGGCCGCCCTCCCCGGGATGGACGGCATCGACATGCCCGGCGTGGCCAAGGTGCCCGTCGCCCATTTTAAATTCTCCGTCTCCACCTCCGTGCCGGAGATAGACCTGGCCCTGCAAAAAAAAGAGACGGAACTAAAGAACAGGGAGGAGGACCTGCGCCTCTCCCAGCGGTTGGCGGAAAAAGAACTGCTGGACTACGAGAGCCGCAAAGGCGAGCTCCTGCTCGGCCGCATCTACGTCGCGCTCAAGGAACTGGCCATCAAGGAAGAGGTCAGCGTGATCGTAGACAAGCGCAGCATCCTTTTCGGTCAGAACGCCGTGGACCTCACCGGCAAGCTGCTTAAGAAGCTGGAGGAGACCGGCCTATGAACCTGACCGCCGCCGACATAGCCAAGCTCGCCGAAGGCGACCTGCAGGGCGACGGCGCCACCCCGCTATTTGCCGCCGCCCCGTTGGAGAAAGCCGGCCCGGCGGACCTCACCTTTCTGGCCGACGCGGCCCTGGCGGCCGCCGCCGCCTCTTCGCGCGCCGGTTGCCTGCTGGCGCCCCGCGGCTGCGAGGCGGTCCTGAAGGTTTTCCCCGGCGTTGTGGTGTACACCAAGAACCCGAAGTATGCCTTTATGCTGGCCCTGCGCCTGATAGAGAAGGAAATGCGCCCGCTGCCCGCGCCCGGCATACACCCTTCAGCCGTAATTTCCCAGTCGGCCAAGCTCGGCGCCGACGTCCACGTGGGTCCCTGCGCCGTAATAGAGGACGGGGCCGCCATAGGTACCGGCGCCGTCATCGGCGCGCAGTGCTATGTGGGCCGCAATGCCAGGGTGGGCGCGCGCTCGCGGCTTTACCCCGGCGTGAAGATCATGGACGCCTGTGAAGTGGGCATAGAGGTTATAGTCCACGCCGGCGCCGTGATAGGCTCGGACGGCTACGGCTACACCTCGCCCCGCGGCGTGCACGAAAAAATTCCCCAGTTGGGCAAGGTTGTTGTAGAGGATAAGGTGGAGATCGGGGCCAATACGGCCATCGACCGCGCGGCCCTCGAGACCACACTGATCGGCGCGGGCACCAAGATAGACAATTTGGTCCACATCGCCCACAATGTGCAGATCGGCAAGAATTGCCTTATCATCGCGCAGTGCGGCATAGCCGGCTCAACCGTGCTAGGCAGCGGCGTCATCATCGCCGGCCAGGCGGCGGTCTCCGACCACCTGACCATCGGCGACAATACCGTGGTGATGGGCAAGACCGGCGTGATAGCCGACCTGGGCCCCAACCAGATAGTGTTCGGCCACGTCGCCCGCCCGCGCCTGCAGGCCATGAAAATAGAAGCTTTGCTGGGCCGCCTCCCCGAAATGCACCGGACGATCAACAAGATCAGGAAGCAGCTCGGTATTTGAAAGGGTTCTGGCCGCGGTGTGCCGGCCGTGAGCTCATAAGCGTGCGCTGGGGAAGAGGGCCTGCGGTCCTCCGCCGGCCTCGAACTCGCTCGGCACACAGTGCCTCGCTCAAACAATCTCGGCCGCAGCCTTAATGATAGGCTGTCCGCTGCGGACCTTGGCCCTGCGCACTAAAATCGCTCACGGCCGGCACACCGCGGCCCGACAGCACGAATTTCGATGAGAACCACCATAAAAACACCAGCGACGATAGAGGGCATCGGCCTGCATAAGGGGAAGCCTTCGAAGGTTACTTTTCTGCCTGCCGAAGGGGCTACCGGGTACCGCTTTATCAGTTCCGTTTTCAGCGAACCGCTGCCGGCACGACTGGACCGGGTGGCGGGGACGGTGCGCGGGACTAATATTACCGACGGCAAGAATACTATTTACACCGTAGAGCATTTACTGTCCGCCGCCGCCGGGCTGGGGATAGACGACCTCGATATAGAGATAACCGGGGAGGAGCCGCCGGCCGCCGACGGCTCGGCGCTGGCTTTCGCCACTGCACTGCACAAGGCCGGGCTGAAGGAAAAACCGGATCAGGAGCGCAAAACGCTCACCCTCTCAGGTCAGTTGGAGATGGTCAAGGGCGACATCCGGTTCGTCGCTCGACCGAACCACCTCGGCGTCACATTTAAACTCACCTACGACTACCCGCACAAACTGGTAGGCAAACAGGTTATAGAATTCACCCTCACTCCGGAAGAATACCTGGTCCGCGTGGCCCCGGCCCGCACTTTCGGCTTCTCCCATGAGCTGGAGGCCCTGAAGAAGGCCGGCCTCGCCCTCGGCGGTTCGCTGGACAACGCCGTGGTGATAGCCGAGAATGAAATAACGGCCAAGGGCGGCCTGCGCTTCGCCGAGGAATTCGCCCGGCACAAGCTGCTGGACCTCATAGGCGACCTGGCGCTGACCGGCCTGCCGCTAAAGGATATCTATATTGAAGCCGAGCGCCCCGGGCACGCCGCCAATGTCAATTTTGCTAAACTATTATTGGAAAAGGCCCAAACAGTATGACCGAAACCAAGCCCCGCCATTATAAGCCCGTCCGCGTCATCTCCTGCGAGGAGATCCTCAAGATCATCCCCCACCGCTACCCCTTCATGATGGTGGACCGCGTGGAAGTGGTGGAGGAAGGCCGGTACTGCGTCGGCGTAAAGTGCGTCAGCGCCAACGAACTCTATTTCCACGGCCATTTCCCGGAAAAGCCCATCATGCCGGGCGTCCTGATGCTGGAAGGCATGGCCCAGACCGCGGCCGCCATGATGATGGACCTCCCCGAGACCAAAGGCCGCCTCGGCTTCTTTGCCGGCATCAGCCGCGCCAAGTTCCGCCGCCAGGTAGTGCCCGGCGACGTGCTGAAGATGCACGTGGAGATCCTGCGCATGAAAAGCCACCTCGGCAAGGTCAGAGCCGAGGCCTGGGTGGGCGACGAATCCGCCGCCGAAGCCGAACTGACCTTCGCGATAGGCTAAAATTTCAGACACCTTTCTGGAGGAGACAATGCCCACCAAGATACACCCCACCGCGGTAATAGACCCCAAGGCGCAGATAGACGAGGGCGTGGAGATAGGCCCGTTCACCGTAGTCGGCGAGGACGTACAGATAGGCGCCGGCACCAAGATCGGCCCGCACTGCATCTTCGAGTTCTGCACCGTGGGCAAGAACAACCTGTTCACCGGCGCCGCCTACGTGGGCATGCCGCCCCAGGACTGGTCCTACCACGGCGAACACACCCGCTTTACCATGGGCGACAGCAACGTCATCCGCGAGAACGTGACGCTGCACCGCGGCTCTCACGCCACCAATCTCACCTCCATGGGCAGCAACTGCATGCTGATGGCCAACTCCCACCTCGGCCACGACTGCCGCGTGGGCAACAACGTCATACTCGTGAACTCCTCCGCCCCGGCCGGCCACGTGCACATCGGCGACAGGGCCACCATCTCAGGCCTCGTGGGCATCCACCAGTTCACCCGCATAGGCGCGTACGCCATGGTTTCCGGCGGCGGCATGGTGAACCAGGACATCATCCCCTACGTGATAGCGCAGGGCGACCGCGCCCGCCCGGTGACGCTCAACGTGGTCGGCCTGCGCCGCAACGGCTTCACCCCGGAGCAGATAAAGTCCATAAAGCACGTTTTCAAGACGCTGTTCTTCCACGGCCTCATGCTGAAAGACGCCATCACAAAACTCCGTGCGGAGAATCTGCCGCCGCAGGCCACGCTGATACTGGACTTTATAGAGGGGTCCAAGCGCGGCATAGCCCGGCCGCGCCGCAACGCCGTATCGCTCGAAGACTGACAGGAAGCGGCAAGGGCCGCGCTAAAAAATGAGCAATGAAAAAATAGGCCTGATAGCCGGCGGCGGGAGCTTCCCGCTGTTGTTCGCGGCCGAGGCAAAGAAAGCCGGCCTCGACGTCTTTGTCGTCGGCCTTAACGATATTTCGCCCAAAGAGATAGAGCAGTACGCGGCAGAGACCCGCTGGTTCCGCCTCGGCAACGTGGGCGGCCCGATAGATTTTCTCAGGAACAGCGGCGTAAAAAAAGCGCTGATGATCGGCCAAATCCCGCACGTTAACATCTTCGGCGGCATAGTACCCGACCTGCGCGCGGCCAAACTCCTTTTTAAACTGCGGGACAAAAAAGCCAAGGCCATCTTCTCGGCCGTGGCGGAAGAGCTGGCCTCCGACGGCATAGAGATAGTGAGTTCCGCCACCCTGCTCGGCCACCTGCTGGTGAAACCCGGGCTGCTGGCCGGCAAAAAGCCCGACGCCGGCACATTGAAAACCGCCGCCTACGGCTGGCGCGCGGCCAAAGCCATCGCCGCCCTGGACATCGGCCTTACCGTGGTGCTGCGCGACCAGACCGTTATCGCCGTCGAGGGCATGGAAGGCACCGACGAATGCATCCGCCGCGCCGGGCAGCTTACCAAAGGCAGGGGCGGCTCTACCCTCACCGTAGTGAAAGTGGCCCGACCGGACCAGGACATGCGCTTTGACCTGCCGGTGGCCGGCGCCCGCACCCTGCACGTGATGAAGGAATCCGGCGCGTCCACTCTGGTGATCGAAGCCGGCAAGACCCTGATCCTCGGCATGGATGAATTTCTCGCCGCCGCCAAAGAAACGGGCGTAACGGTGATCGGCGCGGACGACAGCACCTTCCCGGGAAAATGAACGAACTGCTCTACAAGAACTCGCCCGCGCACAGCGTGCTTTCGCTGCTGGCCTGGCTCTATATCCAGCTCGTGGGCAAGACCTCCCGCATCGTTATAAAAGGCAGGCCCGCCGCCGCCGGCCCCGCGGTCTACGCCCTCTGGCACCGCCAGGAAGTGCTGCTGATCTACCTGCACCGCAACAGCGGCATCTGCGGCCTGGTCAGCAAGAGCAAGGACGGCGAATACATGGCCCGCATCCTCAAGCGCTTCGGCTTCACCTTCGTGCGCGGCTCCACCTCCTCCGGCGGCATCATGGCCCTGCGCGGCCTCATCAAGGCGGCGCGGGACGGCTACTCCATAGCCATCACCCCCGACGGACCCAAGGGCCCCATCTTCAAGGTGCAGCCCGGCCTGGTACTGATAGCCCAGAAGGCCGGCATACCCATCATCCCGGCCGCCTGCGCCCTCTCCAGCAAAAAGATCCTGCGCAGCTGGGACCGATACCAGTTCCCGCTGCCCTTCGGCCGCATCGAGGCCGTCTACGGCGCGCCTATCCAGGTCGCCGAGACCGACGACGTGCAGGCCAAGGCGCTGGAGCTGGAGAACGCTCTCAACAAACTGACCGAAGAAGCGGAAACCCTGCTGGCCGCAGGCGACTGAAGGTAAAACCATGCCGACCGATAACAAGAACCTGCTCACCGACCAGGACCTCTACCTGTTCAACGAAGGCAACCACCTGCGCCTCTACGAGCGCCTGGGCGCGCACCCTTTCACCCTCGACGGTACCGAGGGCACCAATTTCGCCGTCTGGGCGCCCAACGCCAGGGAAGTATTCGTGATGGGCGACTTCAACGGCTGGAATAAAACTTCCCACCCGCTGCGCCAGCACGCCTCCTCCGGCATCTGGGAGGGCTTCGTCCCCGGCGTGAAGGAAGGCGCCAACTACAAATATTACATCGCCTCCCGCTACAAGGACTTCAAGGCCGAGAAGGCCGACCCTTTCGCTTTCGCCTCCGAAACCCCGCCCAAGACCGCCTCGGTGGTGCGCGGGCTGGATTATGCCTGGCACGACGGGGACTGGATGAAGGGTCGGGCCGCGAAGAACGGGCTTAAGAGCCCCGTCTCCATCTACGAGGTGCACCTGGGCTCCTGGATGCGCGTGCCCGAGGACGGCGACCGCTGGCTCACCTACCGCGAGCTCGCCGAGAAGCTGACCGCCTACGTGAGAGACACCGGCTTCACCCACGTGGAGTTCATGCCGGTGACCGAGCACCCGTTCTACGGCTCCTGGGGCTACCAGACCATCGGCTATTTCTCGCCTACCAGCCGCTACGGCTCGCCGCAGGACCTGATGTTCCTTATAGACAGCCTGCACCAGGCCGGCATCGGCGTGATCCTGGACTGGGTGCCGGCGCATTTCCCGGCGGACCCGCACGGCCTCGGCTTCTTCGACGGCACGCACCTCTACGAGCACGCCGACCCGCGCCAGGGCTTTCACCCGGACTGGAAGAGTTCCATCTTCAATTTCGGCCGCAACGAGGTAAAGAGCTTCCTGCTCTCCTCGGCGATGTTCTGGCTGGACAAGTACCATGTCGACGGCCTGCGTGTGGACGCCGTGGCCTCCATGCTCTACCTCGACTATTCCCGCAAGGCCGGCGAATGGGTGCCCAACAAGCACGGCGGCAACGAGAACCTGGAGGCCATCGCCTTCCTGAAACAGTTCAACCAGGTGGTCTACCAGAATTTCCCGGACACGCAGACCTACGCCGAGGAGTCCACCGCCTGGCCCATGGTCTCTCGCCCGACGTACCTGGGCGGCCTCGGCTTCGGCCTCAAGTGGGATATGGGCTGGATGCACGACACGCTGCAGTATTTCTCCAAGGACCCGGTGTACCGCAAGTACCACCACAACAGCCTCACCTTCCGGATGCTCTACGCCTGGGGCGAGAACTTTACCCTGCCGCTCTCGCACGACGAGACGGTGCACGGCAAGGGCTCCATGCTGGCCAAGATGGCCGGCGACGACTGGCAGAAGTTCGCCAACCTGCGCCTGCTCTACGGCGCCATGTACGCCCAGCCCGGCCAGAAGCTGATGTTCATGGGCAACGAGTTCGCCCAGTGGGGCGAATGGAAGCACGACCAGAGCCTCGACTGGCACCAGGCCGAGCACGGCCCCCACCGCGGCATGCGGCTGTGGGTAAAGGACCTCAACGCCCTGTACCGGGCCGAGCCCGCCCTGCACGAGCTCAACTGCAGCCCGGCCGGTTTTGAATGGATAGACGCCAACGATTCCCAGCAGAGCGTGACAGCTTTCCTGCGCAAGGACTCCTCGGGCGGGATGGTGCTGGCCGTCTGCAATTTCACCCCGCTGGCAAGGGTGGACTACCGGGTAGGCGTGCCGCAGGACGGCTTCTGGCGGGAGCGCTTGAACAGCGACGCCCCGGATTACTGCGGCAGCGGCATGGGCAACTTCGGCGGCGTGCAGGCGGAACAGCTGCAGGCGCACGGCCGCCCCTTCTCGCTCAAGATCACGCTGCCGCCGCTCTCCATACTCTTCTTCAGCCCGGAATAGCCGCGCCAGGGATGGAACTATGGCAAAGAAAATACTCATCGTAGACGACGAGCCGGATATGTCCGAAACGCTGCGGCGCATTTTCGAGCCGCGGGGCTTCCAGGTGAAGGTCTGCGACAACGGCCTTGAAGTGGTGGACGCCCTGGTGGAGTTCAAGCCGGACCTCCTGATAATGGACGTGATGCTGCCGGGCGTGGACGGCTACACGCTGGTCTCGAGCATCACGGGCAGCGTGGACAGGGAGCTTAACACCCTGCCCATAATAATAATCTCGGCCCTCGACACCTCCAGGTGCATGTTCGAAAGTTTCCGGCAGGTAAAGGCCTTCTTCAGCAAGCCCTTCGAACCGCAGGATTTCCTTGAAGCCGTCAACACCGCCATAGACACCAGGGAATTCAACGCCTCCTGACATCTTCAGGAGAGAATAGCCCCGCCCACAAGCTCCAAAAGCCCAGGTTGCTGTCCTTTCGCCCGCAAAAGCTGACCCAGCGGCTTGCACGCAAGATGGCACACAAATTGCTCCGCCTTATTCAGATGTTAACTCAAGCCAAAGGCGGAGAGCATGAAAAAAATAATATTAGCTTTGCTAGCGGCGGCAGGAACGGTTTCCCTGGCCGGCGCTGGAGAATTCAACATTGGCTTTGACGGCCAGAAAGGGGCCGGCGGCTTAAGCGCGGCCGCTATCAGCCAGCTGGTGGAGGACCTGAAGGGTCCGCCTCCGCCCCCCGTAAACTATTCCTGCTGCGGCGTGCCGATGCGGCTCTGGGACGCCTGCCTGGCGGTCTGCCCCGGGGATCTTTCAGAGTACAGCGCCGAAAGTTTCCGCCAGCTCAGTTTTTACGCGGCCGCACAGGGGGAAATGAAGAAAAAGGCGGCCGCCCATTTTACCGCCAAAGGCCGCAAAAGCCTGGCCGCGGCCTTCGCCTCGGCGAAGACGGTGGTTTCATACGAGAAAAAAACCGTTTCCCTCGTCTTTACTGACAAGCTTTACGCTTTCAAGGACGAGGCGCTGGCCGAGGCCCTGGGGACGATAGGCGGCCCGTACGGCGGCAGGGGCGTATTTAACCTGATCGTGCCGTCAAGGACCAGCGACCCCTGCCAGATCGGCCCGGAGGAGTGTGAAGTCCCCCCCGAAAACCAGCCGAGGGCGGCCGCCACCGGCACGCAGGAATGCCTCGGCCCCTACGGCCCCCAGCCCTGCCCGACAGAGCCCCTCCGCTAGCCCTATGGTCCTCCCGGCCTGCCCCCGGCAGGCCGATGGGGACCGCCCTCCGCAGCCCGTATACCTCCATTTTTAGTAGAATAATAAGATAACCCCGGGTTTTAAGCCCGGGTTTCACCGTCATTTTTAAGTTCCAGAGGACAACATGGCTGACAAAAAAATGCGTTTCGGAGTGGTGGGCGCCGGCAAACTCGGCGGTTTCCATACCCGCACCCTTTCCACGATGCCCGAAGTCGAACTGGTGGGCGTCTCCGACCCCAACCTGCTCAGGGCCCAGGTACTGGCCTGGCGCTACAACTGCGTAGCCTACAAAACCGTGGAGGAACTGCTCGGCCAGGTGGACGCGCTGGTGATAGCCGCCCCCACCGAGTACCACGCCGACCTGGGCATCAAGGCCCTCTCGGCCGGCGTGCACGTGCTGATGGAGAAGCCGATCACCAATTCCGAGGAAGGCGCCCGCCGGCTGCTGGAGCTCTCTGAAAAGAATAAAGTCGTCCTGCAGGTGGGCCATTCCGAGCGCTTCAACGCCGCCGTGGTGGAAACCCTCAAGCATGTAAAGAACCCGCGCTACGTCACCATAGAGCGCCTGGGGCCGTACGACCCCCGCGTGGCCGCCACCGGCGTCACCCTGGACCTGATGATCCACGACCTGGACATCATCCTGCTGATGATCGACTCCGAGATAGAAAAGTTCGAGGCCATCGGCGCCAGCATGCTCTCGGCCCACGAGGACATCTGCAACGTCCGCATAAAATTCAAGAACGGCTGCGTGGCCGACATCACCGCCAGCCGCGCCACCATGGAAGCCGCCCGCCGCATGCGCATCTACCAGCAGGACGCCTACATCTCGGTGGACTATGTCAGCTCCCGCCTGAAGATCTACACCAAGAAGACCCCGGTGGTGAACTCCCTCAAGGACATAGAGATCTCCTACCCTAAATTCGCCCCGAAGCAGCCTATCAAGGAAGAGCTGATGCACTTCATAGACTGCATCAAGACCTCCAAGACCCCCACGCCCAGCGGCGAGAAGGGCCTGAAGGCGCTGCGCCTGGCGCTGGACATCACCAACCAGATGCGCCGCTTCGAGGTTTCCGGCTCCAAGACCGACGAGGCCCCCGAATCCCTGGCCGGCGCGCTGGCCGACATGGGCAACGCCGCCAAGGTGCTGGTAGAGGAAGGCCTCAAGAACGCCGGCATAGACAAACAGTAAACCCATGGCAAAGATCGCACCCTCCAACAAGAACATACTGGTGGTGGCCGGGGACCCTTCCGGCGACCTGCACGCCGCGAACCTGATAAAGGCCCTGCGCGCCAAGGACCCCGAGATCACCGTCACCGCCATGGGCGGCGTGCGGATGCAGGAAGTCTGCAACCGCTTCCTCTACAACCTGGTCTCCGTGGGAGCGGTCGGCTTCGCCGAGCCCTTCAAGCATTTCTTCCTCTGGTTCAAGCTGATCAAGCTGGTGCGCCGCTATATGGAGGAGAAGCGCCCGTCATGCGTGATCGCCGTGGACTTCTACGGCTTCAACCACCAGGTGCTGGGCCTGGCCGCGCACCGCAAAATCCCGGCCTTCTACTACATCAGCCCGCAGGTCTGGGCCTCGCGCCCGGGCCGCGCCGCCAAGCTGGCCAAGCTGACGAAAGAGCTCTTCGTTATCTTCCCTTTCGAGGCCGACCTCTACAAGAAGGTGAAGGGCAACGCCACTTTCGTCGGGCATCCGCTGTTGGACCTGATGCCCGAGCCTGCCGCCAAGGATTTTCCCCCGGCCAACGGGGAGTGGCGGATCGGCATCCTGCCCGGCTCGCGCAAGACCGAGATCTCGCGCCACCTGCCGCTGTTCATCAAGGCTTTCTACCGCATCAAGGAGCAGCATCCCAAGGCCCGCGCCTACCTGTTCGCCGTGCCGGAATTCCCGGACGAGCTGCTGGTGACGCAGCTGGAGGCGGTGGAAAAATACTGGTCCAAGGACATAGAGATCGTGCGCGAGAAGGACTACAAGGAACGCGCCAACCTGGACTTCGCCTTTACCTGCTCCGGCACCGCCACGCTGGAGAACGGCCTGCTGGGCGTGCCCATGGCCGTGGCCTACAAGATGCAGCGGCTCACCTACGCGGTGGCCAAGCGCATCGCCAAGGTGCAGTACATCTCGCTCGTCAACATCCTGCTCAAGAAGCCCGCGGTCAAGGAGCTCATCCAGGAAGCCGCCACGGTGGACGGCCTGGCGCAGGAAGCTTTCTCCTACATCAACAACCCGCCGCGCATGCAGGCCGCCCGCAAGGAACTCATCGGCCTGCGGACCATGCTGGGCTCGCGCGGCGCCGCCGAGCGGGCCGCCGCCCGGATAGTCTCCTACCTGAGCTGACATGCAAGAATTAGCCCCGCAAGCCCAGAAAGAACGCTTCAAGGTACTGCTGAAGTCCCTGTTCGGCTACGTAAAGCCGCACAAGGGCAAAATGCTGCAGGCCGCGGCTTCCATGCTGCTGCTGGCGGCTATCCGCGGCGGCATCGTCTATGTCATGGGCCCGGTCATCCAGGGCGTCTTTGTGGACAAGCGGATGGACATCCTGAGCATGGTGGTCATCGGCCTGCCGTTCCTGTTCGTCCTCAAGATGGTTGCCGAGTACACCAACACCTACACCATGAGCTGGGTGGGCCAGCGGGCCGTGCAGAAGATCCGCGAGGACCTCTTCACCCACATCCACCGCCTGTCGATAGAGTTCTACTGGCGCCGCCGCTCGTCCGACGTGATGAGCCGCGTGATCAACGACCTGACCAACGTGCAGAGCACGGTGCAGTTCATCCCGCTCTACGGCATCCGCGACGTGCTGACGGTGGTCTCCTGCATCGGCGTGCTGTTCTACATAGACTGGCAGTTCGCGCTGATCTCGCTGGTCATCCTGCCGGTCACCGGGCTGCTGCTGGGGATCTTCGGCAAGAAAATGCGCCGGGCGAGCTCCGAGAGCAACGTGATCGTGAGCGAGATCTCGCACAAGTTCCAGGAGAGCCTGCAGGGCATCACGGTGGTGAAGGCCTTCAATTACGAGGACCAGGCCATCGCCAAATTCAAGGTCTCCAACGACGCCTACTTCGGCAAGATGATGCGCTACCTGCGCGCCGCCACCATCAGCGGCCCCGTCATGGAGCTGCTGGGCGGCCTGGTGCTCATCGGCATCATCTACATGGGCGGCAAGGCCATCTTCGCCGGCACCATGAGCACGGCCACGTTCTTCTCTTTCTCGGGCGGCTTCCTGACGGCCTACATGCCGCTCAAGAACATCTCCAACCTGAACTCCAAGCTGCAGCAGGGGCTGGCGGCCTGGGAGCGCATCTACCAGATCCTGGAGGAGAAGCCCGCCGTGGTGGTGAAGCACGAGACCAAGAACATAGACCACCTGGACGGGAAGATAGAGTTCCAGGGAGTGAATTACAAGTACCCGTCGCGCGACACGCAGGTGCTTAAGGACCTCTCTTTCACCATTAAGCCCGGCGAGGTCGCAGCCTTCGTGGGGCCGTCCGGTTCCGGCAAGACCACCATCATCCACCTGCTGCTGCGCTTCTTCGACCCCATCTCCGGCCGGGTGAATATTGACGACCACGACATGCTGGACCTGGACACCACGGACCTGCGCGAGCACATGGGCCTGGTGACGCAGGACACGATCCTTTTCGACGACACGGTGTACAAGAACATCACCATCGGCCGCCCCGGCGCGACGATGGCGGAGGTGGAGGAGGCCGCGCGGGCGGCCGACGCGCACGCCTTCATTACGGCGATGCCGCAGGGCTACGAGACCATGCTGGGCGAGCGCGGCGTTAAGCTTTCCGGCGGCCAGCGCCAGCGCCTGGCCATAGCGCGGGCGATCATCAAGAAGCCCAAGATCCTGCTGCTGGACGAGGCGACCTCCAACCTGGACACCGCGAGCGAGCAGTCGGTGCAGGCGGCCATAGAGCGCATCCTGAGCGGCCGCACGGTGGTGATGGTGGCGCACCGGCTCTCCACGGTGAGGAACGCGGACAAGATTTTCGTTCTCAAGAAAGGCGAGCTGGCCGAGACAGGCACGCACGAAGAACTCCTGGCCCTCAATGGCGTCTACAAGGGCCTTTACGAGGCACAGAGCTAGCAGCCACCGGTGAGGCGCGCCCTGTTCGCTCATAAGCGGGCGCGGCGGAAGAGGGCCTGCGGTCCTCCGCCGGCCTCGAACTCGCTCGGCACACAGTGCCTCGCTCAGACAATCTCGGCCGCAGCCCTAATGATAGGCTGTCCGCTGCGGACCTTGGCCCTGCGCCCTAAAATCGCTCACAGGGCGCGCCTCACCGGAGCCTGTCCTCGTGATTTTAACTTATGGTAATCCTTTTTAGCATTATCGCGGTCATATTCACGCTGCTGGGGGCGGCGGGGGTGCTGCATTTCGGCAGCTTCAGCAAGACTTTCCTGGCCCGCACGCTGGCTTACGCCGCGGGCGTGCTCATCGCGGCCGCCATCCTGGACATCATCCCCGCCGGCTTCAGCCTTAACTCCACGGCGCTTTCCTACGGCGTGCTGACGGCCCTGGCCGCCCTGTTCACGCTGGAGACCTTCGCCGCGCACAGCGCCTGCAGCGAGTTCATGGAAGACTGCCACGTGCACCATATGGGCGCCTTCGCGCTGGCGGCGATGACGCTGCATTCGCTGCTCGACGGCTTCAATATAGCCGTGGGCTTCGCGCCGGGCGCGGTCGCCGGCCTTAACGTCGCGCTCGGAGTGGTGCTGCATAAGTTCGCCGACGGTATCACGCTGGTCTCGCTGCTGCTGCACGCGGGCCGGTCGCGGCGCGACGCCCTGATGTACAGCGTGCTGCTGGCCGCGGCCACCCCGGCCGGCGCCTTTATAGCCGCCCCCCTCATTGAGAACATTCCACCCTCGGCCGAAGCCTTCGCCCTGGGCCTCAGCGGCGGCTCATTCCTCTATATCGCCATGGCGGACATCCTGCCGCGCCTGCATAAGGCCTACGACCGGCTGACCCCGGCCATCTTCCCGCTCGGTTTCGCCACGGTGCTGCTGATCCGCTATTTCGGAGAATAATAAATGGAACTCGACGAACTGCTTAAAAAATTCCGCGAATACTCCTCCCAGGACACCACCCTGCTGGAATACGCCTGGAACTATTCCTGCGAGGCGCACCAGGAACAGAAGCGCGCCTCCGGCGAAAAATATTTCGTGCACTGCGCGGCCGTGGCGGAGATCCTGGTGGACTTCAAGATGGACCTGGAGACCGTGGCGGCCGGCCTGCTGCACGACGTGCTGGAGGACACCAAGATCCCCCACGAGACCTTCCGCAAGGAGTTCGGAGAGGAGATCTACACGCTGGTGGCCGGCGTAACCAAGATCGAGACGCTGAAATTCTCATCGCGCGACGAGGCCCAGGCCGAGAACTGGCGCAAGATGATCCTGGCCACCGCCAAGGATATCCGCGTCATCGTGATAAAGCTGGCCGACCGCCTGCACAACATGCGCACGCTGAATTTCCTCTCGCGAGAGAAGCAGATGGAGATCAGCCACGAGACCATCTCCCTGTACGCCCCGCTGGCGCAGCGCCTCGGCATCTTCCACCTGAAGTCGGAGCTGGAAGACCTCTCTTTCAAGTACCTGCACCCCGACGAATACCAGAGCCTGCTGGCCAAGGTGCAGCTGCGCTACGCCATGCGCGAGAAGCTGCTGGAGGATTTCCGCAAGGAGCTGGAGGCGCACCTCGCCGGCGCCAACGTGCCGCACCGCGTGCTGGCCCGCGTGAAGAACCTCTACTCCATCTACCGCAAGATGCTGCGCCAGGAGAAGCCGTTCGAGGAGATCCAGGACGCCCTCGCCGTGCGCGTCATCACCGACACCGTCATCAACTGCTACGCGCTGCTGGGCACCGTGCATTCGGTCTTCAAGCCGGTGGCCGGCTCGTTTACCGACTATATCGCCGTGCCCAAGATGAACCTCTACCAGAGCCTCCACACCAGCGTGATGGCCGGCACCGGCGAGGTCATAGAGATCCAGATCCGCACCGAGGACATGCACCGCACCTCCGAGTACGGCATCGCCGCCCACTGGCGCTACAAGCTGGGCGACAAGGGCGCCGACAAGCACCTCGACGAGAAGCTCAACTGGCTGCGCCAGTGGATGGAGTGGCTGCAGGACCTCTCCAGCCCGCGCGAATTCATAGAGAGTTTCAAGACCGACCTGGAGCTGGACCAGATCTTCATCTTCACCCCTAAGGGCGACGTGAAGCCGCTCCCCGTGGACGCCACGCCCATAGATTTCGCCTACACCATCCATACCGACATCGGCAACACCTGCATCGGCGCCAAGGTGAACAACAAGATGGTGCGCCTCGACCACCCCATGAAGAGCGGCGACATCTGCGAGATCATCACGCGCAGGAACTCCGCCCCGAAGAAGGACTGGCTGGGCACGGTAAAGACCGCCGGCGCCCGCTCGCACATCCGCAAGTACCTGCGCGAGCACGGCCAGCCGCAGGAGTAGGCGTGAACTTTCCGGAACTCTCCGACATAACGGCCGCCAAGATGGAGGCCCTGAAAGCCCGGATCGCCCGGCTGGGCATAGACCTGCGGCTGGTGGACGAGCAGTTCACCCGCGGCAGCGGCAACGGCGGGCAGAAGATAAACAAAACCTCCAACGCGGTGCTGCTGCGCTACCCGGCCCTGGGCCTGGTGGTAAAGTGCCAGCGCGAGCGCAAGCGCTCGCTCAACCGCTTCATAGCCCTGAGGGAACTGGTGGACGAGATAGAAGTGAGGATCTCCCCGGCCACCTCGGAAAGGCTCAGGGAGATAGCCCGCATCCGCAAGAAGAAAGCCCGCAGGCGCGCGCCGCGGCCCGACGGAGGCCAGGATGAAAGCTGAACAGAAAACTTACCGGAAAATACTGCTCATACTGCTGGGCCGGCTGGGCGACTACATCATCACCACGCCTTTCCTGGAAGGCTTAAGGAAGGCGTACCCGGGCGCCGAGATCACCCTCATCACCTCGGCCAAGGCCGCCGGTCTGGCCACCGGCAACCCTGACCTGGACAAGGTAGTGGTCTTCAAAGGCTGGCATCACCCGCCGAGCACGCTAAAGATGTTCGCCGCCGCCTGGCGCCGCTGCGACCTGGCCATAGACCTGAACCCGGCCTACAGCCGGGCCTCGCTGTCCCTGATGCGCCTGGCGCGTGCGCCGGAGCGCATCGCCTTCGAGAAAAAAGCCCCCGCCGGCGTCTACACCCTCACGCTCCCGCACGACCTGGAGCGGGACCATTTCATGGAGAAGTACGTAGCCCTGGCGGAACGCCTGGGCTTTACCCCGCCGGAGAGCATGCGCGTGACCCTGCCGCCGGACGTGCTGGCGGAGGGCGGCCGGCTGGTGGACGGCCTCGGTTTCCCGCAAGGGGACGTGATAGTCGCCATACACCCAGGCAACTTCAAGAAGTACGAGAACCGCTGGCCCGAAGACAAGTTCGTAGCGTTCACGAAGGCGCTACTCAAAAAGCAAGGAATCTCGGTTTTTTACCTGGTGGGTCTGGGCGAGGAAAAAGAAACGGCAGACGGCATCCTGCGCCACCTGCCCGGCGTGAAGCACATCCCCCCTAAATCCCAGGAACTGACCGCCGGCATACTAAAGCACTGCTCCATCCTGGTCTGCAACAGCACCGGCACGCTGCACCTGGCCGCCGCGGCCGGCGTGCCCACCTTCTCCTTCAACCGGCCCTACAACGAGAAATGCTGGAAGCCGAAGGGCAGCATCCACTCCGCCATCGTTTCCAAGGGCCACAAGACCTGCCGGGACATAGAGGTAGCCGACGCGGCAGAGGCTTTCTGCCGCGCCCTGGAAGGGTTGAAAAAGAATTAATTTTTACTGAACTTCTTGGCTTCCGCCTGGAAGGACAGCAGCAGCGGGGTAAAAACTTTAACCCGTTCTTTCCCAGCTTCCTGGTAAGCCCCGTCGTAAACCGTTACCCCGCCCCGGTAGGCCTCCAGCGGCATCACCAGGGTTTCCCCCCCGCGTATTATCGCCGCCGTATCCCAGGAAAAAGACGTCACGAACTCCCTGTCGCCGGGAGCGAACAGGTCCCGCCCGCTTGAATAGTCGGAGGGCGGGTTCTTCACGCCCGCCAGCCCCAGCAGCGCGGCGGGCAGGTCCAGGTGGCTGGTGACGGCGTTCACTACGGCCGGGGCGCGGCCGGGCCGGTAGAACAGCAGCGGCACGCGCACCTCTTCCTCGCTGTAGGCCTGGTTATGCCCGTAGTAGCCCTTCTCAAAGAAAGGCTCGCCGTGGTCGCCCGCCACTACTATCACCGTGTCCTTCATGCCGCCGGTCTCGCGCACGGTCTTCAGGATGCGGCCGATCAGGTGGTCGTCGTAATGAATGGAGTTCTTGTACTTATTGAAGAGCGGCAGGACGTTATCCTTGTTCAGGCGCAACAGGTTGACCGCGGCTGAAGGCTTGAACTTCTCGAAGGCCGGCTCGTAGTCGTAGCTGCCGTGGGAGGCGTCGTAGAAGATGAAGGAGAAATACGGCTTTTTAGGGTCCCGGGCCTTCAGATACTCCATGAATTTCTCCGAGATATCCCTGTCGCGCAGGGCGCCGTCGGTCCCAGCCGGCTCGTCGTAAATGCCGCTCCGCGGCACCTCCACGAAGCAGGTCTTATTGAACTCGGGGAAGCTCAGCTTTGAGGCGGAGAACAGCCGCAGGTCGTAACCCTGCTCTTTCAGCACGTCCAGCAGCACCGGGCCGCGCCGCTCGCCCAGCATGTGGAACCAGTAGTTGCCGTACAGCCCGTAGAAAAGCGAGAAGACGCCGAAGCGGGTGCAGTTGCCGCCGCTGTAATGATTGCGGAAGACGGCGGCTTTTTTCCCCAGCGCCCAGGTCTCCGGCATAGTCTCCGGGCTCAGCATGTCGTAGCGCATGGAATCCACCACGATCAGCAGCACGTTGAGCGGCCTGGCCGGGAGTTCGGTCCGCAGCGCGACCTTGGGATAATCCAGCCCCGAATAGCGCGGGTCTATGCCGGCATCCACTTCGCTGTCGAGCTTCACCCCGAGGTAGCGGCTGGCGAAACTCCGCACGCTGACCTTCTGGTACAGCGGGAACAGCTGGCCGTTGCGGGTTATGTGTACCGAGTCCGTCAGCGAGCCCCAGGCGAACAGGCCTTTGTCGGCCAGCACGCAGAGCAGCAGCGCCCCGGCTGCCGCCAGGACCCGGCGCCGGGTAAGCCCCGCCGCCAGCCGGGGGGAGAGGCGCAGGAAGTACCACTGCGCGCCAAAGGCCAGCACTGCGGCCAGCACGAACAGCGCCTTGGTGAGCCAGCCCTGGTCCAGCGATTCCAGGCCGCCGGGGGTCAGCACCAGGTTCAGCGCCATCGAATTCAGGTGGAAATGGAAGATCTTGTAGATGGAAATGTCGGTTATCAGCGCCAGCTGCAGGGCGCCGGCCAGGAAGGCCAGGACGGCGCGGCCCGCGGCAAAGAAGGACAGGAGCGCGGCAGCCAGCGCCAGCGGGGCGTAGATCATGGCCGTGTTGGAGACCAGCGCCAGCGCGGCAAAGGCCAGGCCCAGCGGGTGGGACCCCGCGAAAAGCAGGAAAAAGGAACAAATGAACAGCGACAGGCAGTAGTTCAGGGCCAGGAAAATGCCGGTGCGGCTGAAGTTATCTTTGACCATCATCGTTGACCAATATCAATAATTCGACTAATTTTATATACTAATTATACTATCTTATGAAACTGCCAAGAACCCTATTTAGCGCGGCACTTCTCTCCTTCTCCCTCCTCTCCCAGGCCCCTGCCTTCGAGCTGGACTCCCTGGGCGCCTCCGACATACAGGAGCTGGCCGCGGACCTGAGCCTGCCGGAACCCCGCCTGGCCTACGCGGAAGCCATTACCCCTAAAAACGGCCTGGACCCGGTGGTTATAACCATCCCCGGCCTCAAGTTCGGAGAGATCGGTTTCGGCTCTATGGAGCTGAGGAATGTCCTGCGGTTCATCCAGTTCTTCATGCGCGACAAGGAAATTACCGAAGCCGACATCGCCAACGGCATCGTCGCCTTCAGCCCGCGCTATTTCTTTCCCCAGGAAGAAGAGGACGGCGCGGAGGCGAAGTACGATCCCGCCCGCCTGGCCGACAACTACCTGGAAGAGAAACTCAAAGAGATCCCCGGCTACGACCAGCACAACGTGATAGTGGTGCCCTTCGCCTGGTCGCGCGACCCCGGCGACACCAAGGCCACCCTGCCCGAATTGCAGGCCCGGATAATCGAGATTTACGACACCTATAAGAAAACCGGCCGCCCGGTCTACATCCTGGCCCACAGCTGGGGCTCGGTGCTGGCCCATACGGCCCTGCACCGCGTCGGCCGCGAGCGCCCCGACGTGCGGATAGACAAGCTTATTACCGCCGGCTCGCCTCTGGTGCCCGGCAATTTCGTGGTAAAAATGTTCATAAAGATAGAGGTGGCCAAGGAGAAGCTGGAGAAGCGGGTCTCCAAGCCGGCCGTGGTGGGAGTCTGGCGCAATATCTGGGCCATGCGCGACGCCTACTCCAACGAGATCCCCGCCGCCGACTCCAACTTCCAGGCTGACGTCGACGTTGAGAACGTAGAACCCACCCTGATCAACCTGATCCTCCACAACAAGCTGCTCAAGAAAGAAGCCCGCCGGGACCTTTTCAAGATCCGCGACATCAAAGCCTGGCACGGCTCGTATTTCTTCGACTACCAGGCCTCGCTGACCTCGATACAGAAAGAGATCTTCGTGCCGGTGTTCCGGCCCGTGCTGGCCCCGCAGGTGGTGGATTGTTCCAAAACACCCGCCCCCATGTGCGTCCCCTGACGCTCCAGGCCGCGCCCCGAAGCCCGCTACGGCGGGCTTTGTTTTTGGGAGCCGCATATTTGGGATAATATACCTATGGACTTTAAAAAGCTTACTGTTTTCTTTAAAGAGAACGGCGTGCCCGCCTTCCGCCTGAAGCAGGTGCAGGACGCCATCTACAAGAACTTCGCCGTCTCCTGGGACGAGATCCCGGTGCTGCCCGCCCCGCTGAGAGAGAAGCTGAAGCCCGAACTGCGCATAAACTCCCTGGACACCCTGGAAACCCAGGTCTCCAAAAGAGGCAACGCCATAAAGTTCTGCTTCGAGCTGAAGGACGGGCTCAAGATCGAGACCGTGCTGCTCAACCTCATCCCGGAGAAGTGGAGCATCTGCATTTCCACCCAGGTCGGCTGCCCGGTGCGCTGCCCTTTCTGCGCCACCGGCAAGAAAGGCCTCAAGCGCAATCTTTCCCCCGACGAGATCACCGACCAGTTCCTGGCGGCCGCCAGTTTTCTCAAGAAAACGCGGAACCACAAGATCGCCAGCGTCATCTTCATGGGCATGGGCGAGCCGTTCTACAACTACGAAGCCGTGGGCGAAGCCATCCACGCTATGACCGACCCCGCCCGCATCGGCCTGGGCCAGCGCCACGTCTCCGTCTCCACCGCCGGGCATGTGCCCGCCATACGCCGCTTCGCCAAGGACTTCCCGCAGTGCAACCTGGCGGTCTCGCTGCACGCCGCCGACGACACCCTGCGCACCGACCTGGTGCCGCTCAACCGCACCTACCCGCTCTCGCAGCTGGCCAAGGCGCTCACCGACTACATCGTCATGACCAAGCGCAAAGTGTTCGTGGAATACGTGCTGATGGACGGCATCAACAACAGCCGCTCCTCGGCGGCCAAGCTGAACTCCTGGCTGCGCGCGGTGGCGGCCCCCAAGTACTTCACCATCAACCTCATCACCTACAACCGCACCGGCGGCCCCTACAGGGCCCCCGCCAAGGACCGCGTCAGCGTTTTCGCCGGCATCCTGGAGGATTGCGGCTTCGAAGTCACCATCCGCAAAAGCCTCGGCGACGACATAGACGGCGCCTGCGGCCAGCTGGCCGGAAAGTAGGCGCTAAACCGCGGCCTGTTGCGCCGCCTCCACGGCCCGGATGGCGTCGGAGGCCGCGCTGGTTATGCCGCCGGTATAACCCGAGCCTTCCCCTATCGGATAGAGCCCGGGCAGGCTTGCCGATTCAAAATTATCCCCGCGCTTTATTTTTACAGGCGAAGAGGTCCTCGTCTCCGGCCCCATCAGCATGGCGTCGCCCGCCACGAACAGCGGGCACTCTCCGGCCCATTTCTTAAAAGCGGCGCGCAGCGTTTCAGTCACAAAGGCCGGGAAGATGGCGGCCAGGTCCGCGCTCCGCAAGCCCATTTTATAGGAGCTCCCGTTTAAAACTGCGGAAGGCCTTCCCTCCAGGAAGTCGGGGAGGTTCTGCGCCGGCGCCCGCCAGTCGCCGCCGCCGGCCAGAAAGGCCCTGCGCTCTATCGCCTTCTGGAATTCAGCCCCGGCCAGCGGATGGCCCGGGCCGTAATCCGCGGCGCCGCAGGTTACCACGATGGCGGCATTCGAGAACGCCGACGCCCTGGCCGCGTAGCTCATCCCGTTAAGCGCCAGCCCGCCCTCCTCGGAGGAGGCGTTGACCACCTCGCCGCCAGGGCACATGCAGAAAGTGTACGCGCCGCGGCCCGCCTTGCGGTCGGTATAGTTGAACGAGTAGGCGGCCGCCCCGATACCGGGGAAAGCGCGGTACTTCGCCCCGTACCTGATAAGGTTGATCTTGTCGGCCGGATGCTCCAGCCGCACCCCCACCGAAACCGGCTTAGCCTCCAGGCTGACGCCCTTTTCATGCAGCATGCCGAAGGTGTCGCGCGCCGAATTGCCGGGCGCGAAAAAAACACCCGAGCCCGCGTATTCCGCCGAACCGTTCACAACAACCCCGGCCGCGCGGCCACCGGCGATCAGGATGTCCGTCACCTTGGCGCCGTAATATATTTCCCCTCCGCGCTCTAATATGTAGTTCCGCACGTTGAGAACTATCCGGCGCAGCACATCGGTGCCCAGGTGCGGCTTGCTGACATAGCCGATCTCCGCCGGGGCGCCGAACCTGATAAAGGTTTCCAGCACGCGGCTGGCATAAGGAGAATTGTTGATCCGGGAGAAAAGTTTTCCGTCCGAATAGGAGCCCGCGCCGCCTTCTCCGAACTGTATGTTGGACTCGGGGTCCAGGACGCGGGCGCCGATGAACCGCTGCACGTCCAGGTGGCGCTCTTCCAGTTTTTTGCCCCTCTCGAAGATCAGAGGTTTCAGCCCGTACGCCAGCAGCTCCAGCGCCGCGAACATCCCGGCCGGGCCGAAACCGACTATCACCGGCCTGGGGCCGGCCTGCGCGGGCGGATAGGTCCGGGCCGGACCGGGAACATAAGCGGGCAGCCCCTCCGTGTTGGAGAACCCGGCGGGAACGCGCACCGCCAGGGAAAGCTGATAGTAGAATTGCTGCTGGTCTCCGAATACCGGGACCTTGGATATTATCCTGACGAGCTCCAGTTCTCCGCAAGGAAGATTAAGCCTCAGCGCGGCGGCCTTCAAATACTCCACGGGCCCGTCGTTCTCCACAGGTACGCGCAGGCCGCTTATGATCAGTTCCATGTCGGGCTACAGACCCCGTGCCGCTTCTTTTACGGCGGCAGCCGCGGCCCTGACCAGCAGGTCCAGCGGCAGCGACGGGGAGATCCTCGGACCCGGCTTTTCTTTAAGGGCCATCTCGGTGCTCACCGGCAGGTGAACAAAAGCGTATATAGCCGGCAAGCCGGAGAGCTCTATGGCCCGCAGCGCCGCATACATCAGCGTGTTGCAGACATAGCCGCCGGCGTGGTTGCTGACGTAGGCGGGCACGCCGGCCCGACGCACGGCCGCCGCCAGTGCCAGCGGGGCGGCGGTCACGGCGTAGGCCGCCGGCCCGCCGGCGTCCAGCTTTTTCCCCTCCGGCCGCCAGCCGGCGTTATCTTTTATCCGGTAATCGGCGATGTTGACGGCAAAGCGCTCCACCCTCACGGCAGCCTCTCCGGCCGCCAGCCCCAACGAGACCACCAGATCGGGCCGGAACTTGGCGAGCAGCGACGATATTTTTTTCCCCACGGCCCTGCCGCTGACCGGCAGCACTCCCCTGTACAGGCGCGCCCCCGCGGGCGCCCTGAGGGCCTTCATCACGCGCAGCGTCGGGTTTTCGCTCCGCCCGTCAAAAGGTTCGAAAGCTGTTACCAGTATTTTTTTCATGTCTGTATCCTTAAGCGTTTAAACCGCGCGGGCTGGACGGCGGCTCCATTCGATAATTCTATAATCCTTAGCCCCCCGTTACAATGGGCGCGCCTCTGTTCTGCGGGCTCCGGCTATGGGTTAAGATAAAAGAGCCCCGGAGTTTAATCCGGGGCTCTTCCATGTTTCAGGCTAAGCCTAGCGCTCGACGCAGATGGCGATACCCATGCCGCCGCCGATGCAGAGGGTGGCGAGGCCCTTCTTTACGTTGCGCTTCTTCATCTCGTGCAGCAGGGTCACCAGGATGCGCGCGCCCGAGGCGCCCACGGGGTGGCCCAGGGCCACCGCGCCGCCGTTGACGTTGACGATGTCCTTGTTGAAGCCCAGTTCCTTGGCCACGGAGAGCGACTGCGCCGCGAAGGCCTCGTTGGCTTCTATCAGCTCAACATCCTTCAGCTCCCAACCGGCCTTCTTGAGCGCCTTGCGTACGGCTTCGGCCGGGCCTATGCCCATGACGGACGGGTCCACGCCGGCCCAGGCGTAGGAGACTATCTTCGCCATCGGGGTCAGGTTGTGTTTTTTAACCGCGTCGGCGGAGGCTATCAGCAGCGCGGCCGCGCCGTCGTTGATGCCGGAAGCGTTGCCGGCGGTAACCGAGCCGTCCTTTTTGAACGCCGCGCGCAGCTTGGCCAGGCCCTCGGCGGTCACGCCGGCCTTGGGATATTCGTCTTTGGTGAACATGACAGGGTCGCCCTTGCGCTGCGGGATGGCCACCGGGGCGATCTCGTCGGCAAAGCGGCCTTCTTTCAGGGCCTTCTCGGCCTTGTTCTGGGACTCGGCCGCGAACTTATCCTGCTCCTCGCGGGTCAGGTTATACTTGGTCACCAGGTTCTCGGCGGTCATGCCCATGTGATAGTTATTGAAGACGTCCCACAGGCCGTCTCCGATCAGGGAGTCGGTCAGCTCGCCGTGGCCCATCTTGTAGCCGTAGCGGGCTTTCTTGAGCAGGTAGGGGGCATTGGTCATGCTCTCGGTGCCGCCGGCGATTATCATCTCGGCGTCGCCGCACATGATGCTCTGCGCCGCCGTAGCCACGGCGCGCATGCCGGAACCGCAAAGCATATTCAGGGTCACCGCGGTCTTCTCCACCGGTATGCCGGCGCCTATGGCCACCTGCCGCGCCACGCCCTGGCCGAGGCCGGCCTGGTAGATGCTGCCCATCAGCACCTCGTCGATGTCGGCGGGATTCACCTTGGCCCGCTCCATCACCGCTTTGGTCACCACTTTCCCCAGCTCCACGGAACTAAAATCGGCCAGAGACCCCCCGAAGCTGCCTATCGCCGTCCTCACGCCGTCCACTATAAAGACTTCTTTCATTTTATTCTCCTCCGTCAGGTTAATTTAAAATACTGAAATTACAGATACCCCAGTTTCTCTCCCTGCGCTCTCAAACCCTCGCGGAAATCGGGATGGGCCACGCCGATCAGGGCGTTGGCCCGCTCGCGCACGGTGCGGCCGCGCAGCCGCGCTATGCCGAACTCGGTAACCACGATGTCGGTGTTGGCGCGGTGCAGCGTAACCGCCGTCCCCTCGGCCAGCGCGGGAACTATGCAGGACACGGTCCCCTTCCGGGCGGTAGAGCGGCAGGCGATGATGGACTTGCCGAGACCGTCGTAGGCTTCCTTGGCGCCCACGGCGGTATCCGTCTGGCCGCCGGTGCCGGAATACTGCACGGGGCCGATGGATTCGCTGGCCACCTGGCCGGTCAGGTCCACGGTGAGGCAGGTGTTGATGGACACCATGCGGGAATTCCGCCGTATTACGGCGGGGTCGTTAACCCAGGAGCCGCGGCGGAACTCCACGGCGGGATTGTCGTGCAGCCAGTCGTAAAGCTTGCGCGACCCCATGGCGAAGGTGCAGACGAACTTGTCCTTCAGCAGGGCCTTGCGCTTGTTGGTGATGACGCCGGCCTCGCAAAGTTCCATCATCGAGTCCACCATCATCTCGGTGTGGACGCCAAGGTCCTTCTTGCCCTTGAGGGCCAGCGCGCAGGCGTTAGGAATGCCGCCGATGCCGAGCTGTATGGTGGAGCCGTCCTCTACGAGCTCCGAGATATAGTTGCCGATGGCCGTCTCGGTGGCGTCGGGGGCGGGCGACGGCAGGGCCGGCACCGGCTGGTCGTGCTCCACGAACCAGTCCACGTCGCGCATGTGCAGGTGGGTATCGCCGAAAGTGCGCGGCAGGTTGCGGTTCACCTCCAGAATAACGGTATCAGCCGCCTCCAGGATGTCCTTCTCGTAGGTGATGCCGAGCGAGAGCGAAACAAAGCCCTTGGCGTCGGGCGGGGTGCAGGTGCCGAAGAAAATGTCAGGCTTGCGGGCCTGCAGGCGGTCCAGCGCGGCGCGGTGCAGCATGTTGGGCACGTATGTAACCGTGCCGGCCCCGGCGGCCAGCGCCTGGCGCGAGCCGGGCGCGTGGAACCAGCTGGCCAGTTCGAAATGACCTTTCATCTCCGGCAGCATATAGAAATCGTAAGGCTTGAGGGTCAGCACGGAGAATACCCGCGCGTCCTCCACCCTGGGCGCCGCGGTGTGGAAGGCCGACATGCAGCCCTGCGGCTCGGAGGCGCACTGGGCCACCACTACGTCGTCGCCGCTCTTTATCTTGGCGGCGGCTTCTTCGGCGGTTATCAGTTTGTCGGCGTAGGCGCTCGCGCGCGTCACCCTGGTCTTTTCAGCCGTCGTCATGCCTTCCCCCTCAGTATCCCCCGCTTGAAGATGCGGGCGAACAGCTTTACGGCTTCCGTGTCCGGCAGGCCGTAATGCCCCTTCACCTTGAACAGCTTCTCCATTATGAAATAGTTGGAGTAATTCCAGGTCACCATCATCAGGGCGGCCACCGGGTCCACGTCCGGCGCTATCTTTGCCAGGCCCGCCGTACCGCGCGTCTTCAGGGCCTGGGCGTAGCCGGCGCGCATATTGGCGAACAGCCGGGCCACGTGTTTGGCCTCGAACTCCACCACATCCACATAGATAAGGAGAATATAGGCCGAGAACTTCTCTATGGTGTCGCGGGAGGCGAAACCCAGCTCCTCTATATTGTCCGGGAAAGAGGTGGACAGCAGGGCCTTTATCAGCGGCTGGTCGGCCTTGAAGTATTCTTTTTCGTAGGTTTCCAGCAGCGAGACGAAGATGGCCTCTTTAGTAGGGAAGTAATTATAGATATTGCCCAGCGATACGCCGGCCTCGGAGGCGATATCGCGGGTGGAGGTGCCGTGAAAGCCCTGCCGGGTAAAAAGTTTGGCCGCGGCGGAGAGGATCCGGTCGAGGTTGGGGGCGCCGCGTGTCCGCCTGGTTTTGGGGGCCGTCTTGGTCATACATGAACGAGCGTTCGTTCAGATAAATTTTACCAAACGCCTTGCGCCAGGTCAATACCCGCGCGCGGCCTTAAGTTGGTTTAAGGATTTTTTTAATAGTGACAGGCAGGACCTGGTTGTGAAATTCTTTTTTGACGATATACACGTCAGGGTCGTCGCAGAGGTCCAGCACTGTTTCCGGGTTGGTGGTGGCGAACAGCACCGGCACCTTGCTCATAAAGACATTGCGCAGCCGCTCCAGCACGCCCTTCCCGCCCCCGCCAGGCAGCTCCAGGTCCAGGATCACCACGTCGGGCTTTATCTCGCCGAACTTGGCGACAGCCAGCATGGCGTCGTCCGCGGTATGGATGTCAAAGCCAACCTTGGAAAACAGCTCTTTGTAGCATTCCAGGACATAAAGGTCCTGGTCCACCGCAAGTATTTTAGTCATTTACCCCCCCCCAAAAAAAACCGTCGTCCCTGCAACGTAGCGGCATAGCACTGGTTATCCGCCGGGGAGGACCGGGAAGTCCACCCCCTTTCCCCTAACTTTTTCATTATAGTAATTTATTCCGCCTGCGCCTTTTATTTCTTTTATGGTGTAGCGCGCGGCGGTCCTGTCCCCGCTGTGCGTCACTATCCCCCTGGTCCAGTTGAACCACGGCGCGCTTTTGGGCGAAAACGGCATAACCGCCATCTTGCCGCCGGGGAAGAACTTGAAGCCGCCCAGGTACAGGTCGCCCTGAAAGCATTACAAACAAAAAAGTTCCCGCTGCCGGGCCAGCCTGTTCACGCTTAAATACGGACAGAGAAGAGCCTGTGCCGCTAAAGATATAGTCTCCCACCGTGAGCGATGCGGGTCACTTCCAGATTTCGCTCTGAACCTTCCGGCCGTCCTCCAGTTTCTCCACATAGTAATCGCTGGACCTCGTGCTCAGGTCGCCGTGTTCGTGGAGCGGCTGTGGCGTTCGGTCAAGTACGAGGACGTTTTCTTGAAGGGCTACCGGACTATCCCGGAAGCCAGGGAAGGGTTAAAAAAGCATCTCGAGTTCTACAACAACACCCGGCACCATCAGGGACTGGACTATAAGATGCCGGCAGAGGTTTACTTCGGAGAACCGAGGCTTCGCCCGGCTATAGCGTAGCCAAAAAATAAAAAAACGACCACCCGGGGCCCGGCGAGTTTCCTGGGCGACAGCGTTACAACTCAGGTGGATTTAATTTAAAGCCGTGATCACTACAAACCGCGGCGTAAACAAGCACGTTCCGCCATGCTTTGCGTGTAAACAGTTTTTTTCTGGCCAGTCCTTCTTTTTTGAATCCGCCGGCTTCCGCCGTCCTGACGGACGCCAGGTTAACAGGCTCGATATAAGCCTCTATCCGATTAAGCCCCAGCTCCGTAAAGGCCAGCCTGAGGCATGCCTTGACGGCTTCTTGGGCGTAACCCCATCCCCAGAAAGGGTTGAAAATCCTGTAAGTGATCTCGGCGCTTTGATAGGCGTCTCTGGTAATGTTCATCAGGCCTATCCGCCCGATGAGCCTGTTGTCGTTCAGGAAAACACCCCAAAAACAACCGGCGCCGTCGCGCAGCAAGCTCTTATTCGCTTTTAAAATACCCCTGAAGGTTTTTCTGGTGCGCCCGGCCGGCTTTACCGCCGGCGGAACATCAAATTCACTCCGCGGAGCGGCCATCGCGGCCTGGGATTCCCTCCAGGAACCGAAATCGGACGCCCGCAAAGGCCGGATATAAATTCTTTTATTTTTTCCCGCGAGCTTTTCAGGTATCAGATGGGTCATTCTTACCCCCTGTGTAAATAAACTTTGTCGCGGCATGAACGCACCTCTTCGCCTTAAAGCCCGGGAGCATGCCCTTATTTTCAGCCGAGGGCACTCCTCCGTTTTACTCCAGTGTCCGTGGATTTTGACCAGCGGCCTCCCCCGTCGGCCGCCGGCTTTGCTCGGCGTATCTTTTTGCCAGCCCCACCAATTGGGAACAGACTTTCGACAAAAGATGATTATACGGCCGGTTCGCGGTCAGGATAGAGCCGAACTGCCGCGTGTAGGTTCCCGCCGCTACGTCGTCAGAGGCCGTTCCCGGGAACTGCCGCAGCGTGGCGCCGTGCAGAGAGCCCGCGGCGGCATCGATGCAGGGCATGGTATTGGTAAACACCACCTTTATATCTCCGTTCATGGAAACGGTTTCCGAGGATACCCCGAGAGGCGCGGGGGAACTTCCCAGCGGCAGCACCAGCGGGCGGCCGGGCAGCTTTTGGTCGTCACTGCCGGCGATAGCCGCGGCATTCGCCACAGTCACGCAGACCCCGGCTAATTCCCGTTTAAACGCCGTGTCAAACAAGACCGCCTTCCGGGCGTCTTTTGTGTAGCGCTTTATGGCTCCGGCATTTTCCGGCTTATCCGGCAGGTAATAGTTGCGCGCCGCGTGGCCCATGGCCTCTATAACGACGTCAACCACCTGATCGATATCATACCCGTCCAGAGAAGCGGCACTGGGACCCACGGGCTTTATAGCCTCACCCCTTTCCGCCCAGGCGTCGCCGCCGAGAAGCCCGAAGGCCAGAACCGCCGCCATAAAATATTTTTTCATATTAACACCCCCCCGCCCCATTCAAGTCGCGTCCCGGCACGCCGGCAGTTTTTTGGCCAGCCTGAGCTGAAGCGGCACGTATCCGGAATCCCTGAACAGCGCTTGCCCTTGCTCGTTCCCGCTCCAGACCGTCAATTCCATCACACTTATCTTATTCTCCGCGGCCCAGGCCTCGAGCCGCTGCATC
The DNA here is from genome assembly GCA_001799735.1 of Elusimicrobia bacterium GWB2_63_22. Classification (GTDB taxonomy): domain Bacteria; phylum Elusimicrobiota; class Elusimicrobia; order Elusimicrobiales; family UBA9959; genus UBA9959. Next base: position 65,336 of record MGUA01000020.1, read on the forward strand.
AAAGACCGGGCGACGCCGCGTCTACGGTATTTTACCTCCACGTATATATAGACGAGGCTCACGAAAGGAGCCGTTAAAAGGTCATCGGAGTATTTTTCGATACAGCCGGTGATGAATCCAGCCAGGCCGCCCGCCTGCGTCCGGGCGACCAGCGTTAACTGGTTCCTGTCCTTCAATTCCCCGATAATGCGGCGCTTTTCATCGTCCGGAACGTCGGGGCCGTTAAGGGCGGCCCCAAAACCCCGCGGACTTAGCTTGTACATCAGCTTACGCGCCTTTATAAATAGAGCGGCAAGTTCCTCCGCATCAGTTTTTCTCGCAGGGCCTATGACAATCTTCATAAAAATCCACCTTCCTGTTTTCCACACCCTCAAAGGAAACCTGCGGACCTCCCCGGCACAGCTTCCTTTGTTCTATTAATAGTTTACCAGACCATGCGCCGCGGCACATGAGGCCCAGGACCCGGCCGAAAAGTTTTTAGACTTAGGAGGAAAAACCGCACTAAAACGGCCCTTCCGCGCAGGATTCCCGCGTTATTGCCCGCGGAGCGCGTGCAGTTCCTGGGGCGCTCAGGGGACAGCATACTTATCGGTTGCCCTCTTTTCCCACCTTCCGCACAGGTGCCGGACCTGCCTGTCGCTGCGGCCCAGGATCTGGGCGGCCTCGGCCTGCGTAATCCTGGAGCCTATGGCGTTCTGTATCACTTTAAGTTTGTCTATTTCCCGGTTGCTTATTGCTAAATAACCCTCCATCGTGCCTCCGATTTAAACAGCCCGATCTCCGGGAGAGATAACCGGCGACCGCAGGAAGCGCGCCCTGATTCCGCATGAACTGCTTAGGCCGGTTAGGACTGAACTTTTTTCCATGCGCCGGCACTAACCGTTGAAGACTTAGTGTATGTGAGGTGCTATGGAGAGAAGAAAATTATACGCGGCGTGGGGCGCGGCCCTGTGCCTCTGCATCCCGGCGGCCGTCTGGGCGCTGCGCCAGGGCGGCACCGGGGCGTTGCGCTGCCCGGACCCCGCCAATCCCATCTGCGGGCTCTACGCCGTCTGCCGACCCATCCTTGACGGCTACCCGGAAGCGGAAATCACCGCCGAGGGCAAGGACTGCACGCTGACCGTGGAGTCCAGCCAGCTCATCATCCGCAGGAAGAGGGTAGACGGCGCCGCTGGCTATTATTTCTACGCTCGCCGCCGGCCGGCCGGCGGCGAGCACCCGTACCGCTGAAGCGCGGTAAAACTATATAATTATTTACCGCGATTTATGGAATACACGGACAAGAACGGACTTGCCGGGCTGGAAAAGGCCCTGGTCGCGCGCTTTCAGGGCGGCGACACGGCGGCTTTCTCCGGCTTGGCCGATCTCTACAAGGACCGGTTGCACCAGTTCATCCTCTGTCTTCTGGGGCCGGACCGCGAGGCGGAAGACATTGCGCAGGAGGCCTTCGTCCAGATCTACAAGTCCCTGCCCTCCTTCAGGGGAACGTCCGGCTTCGGCACCTGGGCCTATGCCGTCACCCGCAACGTCTGCCGCCGCAGGCTCCGCGAACGCGGCCGGGACGCCGTCCTTTTCACTGAAGAGCGGGAGACGGCGGCGGACGACGTTCCCCAGTCCGGCCCCACCCAGGAACTGGCGCTGGAATCCGCCGAGACCAGGGCGCTCATCCGCGCCGAGATAGCAGCCCTCTCACCGGTGCACAGGTCCGTCATTTTTCTGAGCTGTTGGGAGCGGCTCTCTTACGCGGAGATGGCCGAAGCCCTGGAGATACCCGTGGGCACGGTGCGCTCGCGGCTGCATAACGCCCTGGCGGCCCTGGCGGCGCGGCTGAAAGTCCTGGCGGAGGAAGAAAAAATATGAACTGCCTTACAAACGCGGAGCTGCTGGACCGGCTTTTTGGCGAAGCTGCTCCGGAGAGCAGCAAAGAGACGCACCTCGCAGCCTGCCCCGCCTGCCGGGGGAGGCTGGCCGCCCTCAAGGCCGCCACTGCTGCCGCCTCTTCCGTCCAACCGACGCCGGTCTCGGAGGATTTTACCGCCAGGCTGATGGCCAGGATCGGGGAGGAAGCCGCGCCCGCGCGGGCCCGGCTCGGCGCTGGGTTCCTGGACCGGCTGCGGCCGCGCGAGCTGGCTTTCGCGGCCGGCGCGCTGGCCCTGCTGACCTTCGTCTATTTCAAGGCCGGCGGCGGCCCCGCAGAGCGGGCGCAGGTGCTGCTGGTTATGACCGACGGCCCGGCCACGCCTGCGGCGATAGCCGCGCCGCCCTCCCCCTCCGCGGCTGGCCCGGACGGGGTGCTTCTTTCGGATTTCTGCGTGACGGCCAGGTGCGGATTGTGAACTTTTTCCGGAGCTCCGCCACTAACGGCTGATGGTTGCTTACGAATGGAGACTGATATGAAAAAATTAGCAATGCTGTTCCTCGTCCTTACTTTCCTGCCTTTCCACGCACCTGCCGCCGCGGCGGAAAAAGCGGCGCCCATGGAAAAGAAGATGACGTGCCGGTTCCAGAGCATCACTCTCCCGAAATTCTTTGCGTATGTTTCCAGGGAGACCGGGCTGAACTTCAGAATAGACCCGGCGGTCAGCGAAATGCGCCTTACGCTCTTCGCCCGTAAATTTACCGCCGCCGAAGTAATGGAACTTCTGCGGATAGCAAAGGAACTGGAATTCCGCCGGGAGGCGGATGGCGGATATTTCGTGACGAAAGGCGCCCGTCTCTCTTTCCCACCCTTCACCCGCAAGGACCTGGAGGACCCGCTGCTGCAGCGGATGACGACCAATATACGTCTAAAGGAAGCGCCGCTCACGGTGCTCCTGGACATAGTATCCGCCAGCGCGCGCGTCAACTTCTTCGTCACGGAGGAGGCCGCGAAAGCCAAGATAACCGTGGAACTCACCAAGACCACCGTAGCCGACATCCTGCAATTCCTGCGGCGCGCGGGCTACGAGTATGCCCGAGTAGGCGCCACCAGCACCATCGTGGTGCGTAAAGCCGGTCCGGACGCGGGGATATTCTTCGAGGCGGAGGAAGCCTTCAACACCAAGAAATATGAGAGGGCCGCGGTCATCTATAAGGAGATAGCGGCCGACGACCCGGAGTCCGACATGGCCGATTACGCCCTGCTGATGAGCGCGGTCAGCTACGACTGGCTGGCGGCCAGGGAGAATTCCCTCCAGGCGATGAAGACGGAGGAGGAACTGCTGGAGCGCCTTATCAAAACCTATCCGGGCAGCCAGCGCCTGGGGGACGCTTACCTGTACCTGGGCCAGATCCACTCCGGCTTCGGCGGCGCCAAGGCCGGCCCGGTTGATTGCCCCAAGGCCATCGGCTTCTACGAGCTCGCCATCAGGAACACCTACCGCGACTGGGTGAAGGCGCAAGCCCTGGCCAGGATAGCGCAATGCCACGAGCGAGCCGGCGGCAAGGAGAAAGCTGCCGCCGTCTACAAGGAGATACAGGAGAAGTACCCCGACACCCCAGCGGCTAAAGAACTGCGGGCCTTGGCTGCCGAGCGTGACCCGCTGCTGGAAGCCGGCCTGGCGCTGGAACGCGCCAAGGAGTACGAACTGGCCATCCAGACCTACAAACGGCTGATAGCCAGGGGCGACCCGGCCGAAGCCGTGCGCGAGGCCAGGACCAGGCTGGAGGCCTGCCGCATGGCGCTGGAGGGGAAATAAGGTTCCGCAGGGCCCTGCTCAGATTGCAGGGAATATAGGTTATCAGCAGTTCCCATTGGTGAAAAAGATGAACAGCTGGCAACCCTGGCTGGGCCTTTATGGACCGGACGCCGTCCGCAGCACAGGCCGCCCGAGCATTTTACGAAGGATCTTCTGCTCCATGCCGAAATGGCCCGCCCCGTACACGACCAGCACCCGGTCAAACCTGTTCAGGCCCTCGGCGATGGCCCGGCAGACCGCCGCGTCCCTGACCCTTGCCACCTGGTAGTCCATTTTCTGGGTGAATAAGGAATCAGCAGCGTTGTAAGGCGCGGTCTCCTGAATAGTTATGGCCCCGCTGTCGAATTGTTTTTTGTTCCTTTGCGAGTACCAGGCCGCCAGTTCGGACTCCGACATCAGCGCGGCCCCGGTGAGCTTGTACATCCGCCCGGCGTTCCTGGAAGCCGCCGAGTAAAAGTCGCTGAAACTCTCCGCTCCTCCCTGCCTGCGCCATACGGGGATCTCCGTCAGGATGCTGTAACCGAAAATATCCTTTTCGGTGTACCCTTTGGACAGCAGCCATTGTTTTATCTCCTGCGGCGCAGGCTCGCCGCCGGCGAACACCGCCGAGCCGGCAAGGGCGAGCGACGCGGCATAGTAGGATTCCATACGGAGAGGGTCGCTATTGATAAGTTTTACGAAGGCCGGGCTGTTATCCCCGGCATTCCGGGGAATACCTTCTACTATCACCAGTTGCGGCGGTCTCGCCGCGAATTCCGCCCTGATAAGGGCGAATGTTGCGCTGTCCAGTCCGGATTCATGCCGGGCGGCTATGTAACTCAACCGCTTTCCGCGCCGTTCATATCTGGCGACGAAAGGCGGCGGAGGACAATCGTCGCACCGGTAAGTGGCCGGCATCAAAGAGATATCTGGCGGAGATATCTTCGCGTGGCCGCAGCCAAGCGACAAGAGGGCCGCTATCGTCGCTACGGTCAACCTTACTACCCGGATGTTTTTCATGCAGAACTCCTACTCAGCGCAAACGTCGCGGACCAGGTCCGCTTCAGCCGGTTCATAGCCGGCACCGGCGGCCAGACACAGCAGCCTTAAGGCCTCCGCTGAATTTTTCGGCACCGCCTCTCCGGCGGCATACCCCAGGGCCAGCTTGTATTGGGCCGGAGGATATCCCGCGTCGGCGGCCAGTCGGTATAAACGGAAAGCCTCGTTCCTGTCCGGCTTCACGCCGGAGCCGTTCTGATACGCTTCGGCCAGTTTGTACTGTTCCGCAGCGTCTCCCTGCGCGGCTGCTGCCCCATCCGTCCCGCTACCGCTCCCCGGCTTTTGACAGGTGGCGAGGATTATCTGCTTTTTAGCGGAAACGATCACCTGCGGCATATCCGACTGGGCCTCAGGGTTGTGATTTGCCGTCAAACACCACCACTTTAAGGCCGCGGCCGGGTTCTTCGGCACAACTTCTCCCGAGTCATACAGCAGCCCCAGCTTGTATTGCGCGCTGCCAAATCCGGAATTCGCGGCCGCACCGTATAATCTGAAGGCTTCCATTCTATCCTTCTCCACGCCTCCCCCGTCTTCGTACGCCTGGGCAAGCCTGTATTGCGCCCCGGGCGCCCCCTGAGCGGCGGCCAGTTTATAGAGCCGGAACGCTTCCTCTTTATCCGCCCTGACGCCGAGGCCGGACTCGTAACGGGTCCCCAGATTATATTGCGCTATGGGGCTGCCGTTGTCCGCGGCCCGCCGGTACCATTCGGCGGCTTTTTTCTCATCCATTTCCAGGCCTTTACCTTGCGCGTAGGCATAGCCAATATTACACTGGGCTTCGGGGTTACCCTGCAGGGCCGACTTCAGAGACCATTTAACGCCTTCCGCGGCGTTCTTCTGCGTACCTTCCCCATAGGAGTACATTCTTCCGAGAGCATACTGCGCCAGGTCATCGCCGGCCTCCGCCAACTGCCGTATGCCCGGAAAAGCGGCTTTTCTCAGGTTGTCTGCGGCGGCCCTGGCTTTAAGCGACAGCGAGTTGCGGACGATACAATTGGAATAGAAATAGTAGGCGACGGGATTATCCCTTTGCCCTAACTGTTTAAACTTCGCGCAGGCAAGGGGATACTCGAACCGCCTCCAGAGGGCGACGGCCTTGCGAAGCTCTTTTTTTTGCGCTTTATACCGCGCCGGGCTGTAGGCGCCTTCGGCGGCATCCGCACACAACGGGAGAGCGCCAAGAAGGGCCCAAAAGAGCATAACATAAGTTTTCAAAATTGAGTGAAACATGTTTCTCCATCCTCTTGACGAGTTTTTTTAAACCTTCGGCTGAACTGCTCACGCTTTGTTCATGATACGAAAAAATATCCCGCTTTCACTTTTTCGCACGGTCCTTGCTTCAGCCGGGCGCCAGGCGCGAGAAAGAATGCTCCCTGAACTCGCCTATCTCCGATTCCCCCCCCGATTTTTCTTTCCTCCTGACGCGTTTTTTCGATTTACGAACTATTGCCGGACGTTTTTTCCGGAGTCCAACCGGCATCCCAACGTTCCCGCCCACCCCTCCCTGTTATCGGGGCTCGAACCCGCGGCGGTCCAGCATCTCCAGAAACTCGCCGGCCGACAGACCCTCCCTGGCCACGAAAGCCGGCAGGTCGCACCTGGAAAACAACTTCTTCAGCCTGGCATTCGCCTCCTGCCGGCGGTCCGGCGGATAGTAATGGTCGATCGAAGCCATGATGGTCCGCAGGTCTTCTTCGCCGCCCAGGGAGTCCAGCGGCACGGGATTGGAATACGACTCCAGCGGGCCAAGACAGATATAACCGTCGGTATAATCCTTAAGTTCAAGCGGCGAATAACCGGCGCTGTAATAAGAGAAGCCATCGGGGAGCGCGGCGAGACCGTCCACGGAGGTGTCGAACCCCGCCCCGTCGCCGTATAGCGGCAGGAGTTGGTCCAGTACCCCGGAGAAAGGAAAGACGTAGGGTTTCCTGTAAAGGAACCAGCCGCCGAGCAGGAACCATTTCTTCGGCACGGGGGCGTGCAGAGCCACGGTAAAGACGTCCAGCTTGTGCGCGTTCCTGAGATACTGCCCCATACGCGAATCCCGGGACGGATGTTTCTTCCCCAGCAGTTGCGCCGGGCCCGGCTGATAGTAACCGGAAAAAGCGTGATGTATGCCGGAATATACCAGGACCTTCTCTCCTTTCCCGGCCCGGGCCGCCACCAGCCCGGCCATCCCGGCATCGTTATCGCCGCCCAGGGCCAGCACGTCCAGCCTCCCCAGCTTCCTGTTGACCTCCCAGGCCTTCTCAAGCACAAGTTCCAGCTCCTTGTAAAAAAAACCGGGGAAAGCCCGCAGAACTATGCTCCGCGCCAGGGCATGATCGAAACGGGGCAGGCGCATCAGCCTGTCTATATCTTCCTGGGACGGGATACTGAAAAGTTCCATCGCCAGGCAAGCCGCCCCCGCTTTTTTAGCGGCTCCCAGCGACCCCGCCAGGAACCTGTAATGCTCGCTTATCCTGTGCGGCTCTCCGAGCAGCACAACATTATGTGCCCGAACGGTCTCCGCCAGGTATTTCTCCGGAGGGAGAGCATTATCCCTCAGGATGGCGGCATAGCTATCCTTCCCGGCCCGGGACAGCCGCGTATACCCCGGTGCCCTGTTCTCGTAGACATAGAAGAGCAGCGGCACCAGCGATAAAAGAAGCATCCCGTTGATAATACGCGCCATAAAAAATCTCCTCCAGCTTAGGTCCCCGATACCAGCCAAGCGACAGAGCTCCGTAGAAAGCCGGCGTGGCCGCGGCAATAAGATGCAAAGACGGAGACACCGCGGGGGTCACTTCCAGGTTTCTCTCTGGACCTTCCAGCCGTCCTCCAGTTTCTCCACGTAATAATCGATGGACCTCGTGCTCAGGTCGCTGAAGCGGCGCTTTACGCGGACCAGGCAGCGGCGGCCGTTCTTTACCCCGAGGTCGTAAACTTCCAGCACCCTCGTTTCCCGCAATTTCACCATATAAAAATTCAGGTTCCCGTCGAAAATCTGTAGGAAACATAAGCGCTGTTATCGTCAGTTCCCCCCGCCTTTTTCCCCTGCACCGGGCGCGTTTTTTTAAAATTTCGCGTGAGGGCAGCCCGTTTTATTTATAACACTAAAAACCGGGAAGTTTTTTGTATATTCGGGCAGGTTCTTTCCGCCCGGCGGGCCGCGTTTTGAGGCGTATTGGGGAACCGGAGCCGGCCTGAACTGAGGAAATTCAGTCGGCAGGCCGAAGTGCTTTAAGAGCCGCACAAGTTCTTTATCTTCCACTATAATCGCCACGGGCTTAAGATCTACCCGGCATTTTGGGCAGATAAGCGGGAACACCTCGAATACCCGCGCCAGGCAAACCGCCCAGGAGCGGGCCTTGTTTTTAAGCTTTTCAGTCCTTTCCCCGTCTTTAATCCTTTTTGCTTCCTTGCCTGCCTGTTCCGTCAGCGCCGCCCGCAGCGGCGAGCGCGGCGCAAGCGCGCCGTAATAGTGCACCAGGTTCTTACGCGGCGGCGGCATGAGCAGGCCCCAACGCCGCAGGAATTCCACCGGGCCCATCGTCATCATCTCGGGCCGGCCGTCATGCCTTTCCACCCGGCAGATGACTGTCTTTGACTTTGCAGCGTAGATGAGCCGCTTCAGGGAAAAGGCCGGGCGCGAGCAATAGTCGAGCAGCCGCTCAAGGCCGGGACGGTTGCGCGGATATATCGCCACGTCCTTGTGCAGCGAGAAGCCGGAGTTTTCCCACCGTAGCATATCCTCCGCGGCTTCCGGAGGCAGGCAACCCAGGCGGCAAAGGCGCTTTAACAGTTTGCAGCGTATCGCGCGGACTATTCGCTTCAGCTCCTCCTCGTCCGGGGCGTCAACAGGGCGGAACAATATCTCGACGAACTTGGCGACAGCCAACATAGCGTCGTCCGCGGTATGGGTGTCAAAGCCAACCCTGGAAAACAGCTCTTTGTAGCATTCCAGGACATAAAGGTCCTGGTCCACCGCAAGTGTTTTAGTCATTTTCCAAAACTCCGTCGTCCCTGCAACATAGCGGCGTCGCACTGGTTATCCGCCGGGAAGGACCGGGAAGTCCACCCCCTTTCCCCTAACTTTTTCATTATATTAATCTATTCCGCCTGCGCCAGGCCAAAAGCGGCCGCGGCAGCGCGCCGCGGGAGAGAAGTGTTTTTATCAGGAGGAAGCACGCGTTCGCTCCCAGGCCGCCTCCGCCTCCACGGCCCTGCGCCCCGCCTCGTCCGCCTTCGCCTTGTCCCCGCTCTCGACGTAAAGCCAGGCCAGTTCGCGCCAGGCTTCGGGCCAGACCGGGTCCAGCGCCACCTGGCGCTCCATGCGCTCTACGGCCTCGGCGTACCGGCCCAACTTCTTCAGCGCCACGCCCTCCCGGTAGTGGACCTCCACGTAATCCGGAGCGAGCAGGCGCACCTTGCGGTACTGCTGCGCTGCCAGCTCCAGGTCGCCGTCCCGCCCCCGGTCGGCATAAACGTTGCCTATAAAATACTGGGCCATCAGATAGCTGGGGGCTCCGGGCCTTTCCTTGGCGTACACCTCCAGCGCCAGGGCCCAATCGCCGCGCTTGGAATGGAAGATAGCCAGGTTATGACGAATGTCGGAGGCGAACATGTCGGCAAAACTGCCCCCCGCCCAGATAGCCCCGCCCGCCACTACCGCAGCCAGCGCCAGCCGCAAACCGGCGAAAGGCACCGGCAGCGCCAGCACCCGCCCGTCGCCGCCGTGCGCGGCCAGCAGGGCCAACAGCGCGGCCCCCAGGTACATGAACCAGCCGAACGAAGGCGTGCGTGGCACGTTCAGCGCGACCAGGGAGGCGGCCAGCGCGGCGGAGACGGAGACTACCAGCGCCGCCGCGTAACCGCCTTGGACGCCGCGGCCCGCCGCCTTGAAGCCGCCCCAGAGCGCCGCGCCGAAAAGCCACAGCCAGAGCGCCAGGCCCACCAGCCCGCCCTCCGCCAGTTGCTCCAACGGTTCACTGGCGGCGTGCTCGGTCTGGATATTGTGCTTGCCGTGGCCCAGTATCTGCGCGTTTTCGCGATACGCGGGATAATGCACCCGGAAAGCCCCGGGACCCACGCCGACCAACCAGTGGTCCGCCGCCATACGCCCGGCGGCGGCCCTGATGAGGCGGGCCTGGGCGCCCGTAGAGGACCAGAGATCCGGCGCCGGAGCGGCCGCGTAGAACACCCCCAGGCACACCGCACCGGACAGCAAGGCGCCCAGCAACGCGGGCCGCTTCTCCTCAACGGACAGCCTCGCCAGGGCCAGCGCCCCGAAGGCGCCAAGACTCAACAGATATACCAGCAGTTCCGCGGTGGCGCCGGTGAACGCCACGGCGGCGCCGCCCAACACCGAGAGCACCAACGCCGCCGCGCGCAGCGGGCGAGACAGCTCCGCGTCGGCCGCCAGCATCAGCGGTACCGGGGCCATGGCCGCCAGGTAGGCGGCGAAAAAGCCGGGGTTACCCAGGGTGGAGAACACATTGTCGCCGAAGGCGCCTTTCCAGACGAAAGGGTCCAGGCCGAAGCGCTGCAGCAGACCATAGACCACCGCTACCCCCCAGGCGCCCGCCGCGGCCGCCAGTATGCGCCTCAGGTCGCCGGCGCCCAGCCCCAGCAGGGCGAGCAGGTATGAGACCAAGAAGATCTCCTGCGTCAGGAAGCCCGGCAGGGCCGCCGTCTGGTAAGGCGAGGTAAAAAAGCGCAGCGCGTTCCAGGCCAGCAGGGCGACCGCCGGCAGCAGGAAGGGCAGCAGGCGCCGCGGCAGCTCGAAACGGCCATCCGCCAGGCCGCCAAGCAGCCAGGCGGTCAGCGCCGCCAGCGCGCCGAATTGCATCAGCGTGTATTTTATGGTGACCGAATCGTAAGTGCGCAGGTAGAAAGCCACGGGCAGTGCCGCCACCATAGCCAGCAGGATGTACTTAAGCCAGAACCGCCAATCCAAAAGTCTCTCCGTATTCATTTATCCCTCCCGCCGAAAAAGCAGACCGAAGAGCCGCTGTCGGAACAGGCCTGGCTTGGCAGGCCAGGCCCCAGCAGCGAGCCCGAGACGAAGACGGCGAGGGCGGCCAGGCCGAAGGCCAGGGCCGCTGACGGCCTCAGGTCTGGTGAAGGCAGCTCCTCTGCCAAGGCCTTGGCCGACGGCATGGCTTGCGCCAGCGCCAGGAGCCGCGCCTTAAATCCGTCCGGCATGGCCGGCGCGCCGGTGCCGCGCAGAGCGGCCTTGAGCCGCCGGCCGGCCGCCAGTTTGGCCGCGCAGGCGTGGCAACGCGCCGCGTGCTTCTCCACCCAGCGTGCCTGCACCGGCACCAGCCTGTCGTCGAGGTACAGGTCCAGCAGCGGTTCCACTACAGCGCAGAACATCATATCCCCTCCATGGGCCCCAGCGCCGCCCGCAGCGCGCGCCGCGCCCTGAACAGCCGGCCCGCCACGCTGCCCACCGGACAGCCCAGCGTTTCGGCGGCAAACTCGTAGTCCATGCCTTCCATATCCACCAGCACCACGCAGGCCCGCAGCTCGGCCGGCAGCCCCGCCAGCGCCGCGCCGATGGAGCGCCCAAGTTCGCTATTCTCGGCGGCTCTCTCCGGAGAGCCGGCCCCGGCGGCGGGGACGGAGCCAGCCTCCGGCTCCAGCGGCACCTCTCGCAGCCGCTCCCTGCTCCTGCGGGAGTTAAGGTACACCCTGAACATAATGCGGTACATCCAGCCGCCAAAGTCGAAGCCGGGGTCGAAAAGGTCCTTCTTCTCTATTATCCGCAGAAAGGCTTCCTGCACCAGGTCGCAGGCGTCCGCCTGGTTGCCGGTAAGCCGGCAGGCGGCCTGGTAGGCCTTAGCGGAATGCGTCTCAATAAGTTCGTCTAGTTTTTCTCTGGCTATCATATCCCGGCCAATGGCCTCTGTACTATATACACCGCCGGTGCCTAAAAAAATACAGCCCCCTCAGCGTCCCCGCTCACCGGTTTTCACCGCCATGTTTCCGCCTGCACTTTCCAGCCGTCCTCAAGTTTCTCCGCGTAGTAATCTATGCTCCTCGTGGTCAGGTCACTGAAGCGGCGCTTTACCCGGACCAGGGCGCGGCGGCCGTTCTTGACCCCGAGGTTGTAGACTTCCTCCACCCGCGTTTCCAGCAGTTTCTCCATATAGAAAGTCAGGTTCCCGTCGAAATACCTTATCTTCCGCCTGCCCAGGCGGTCGTAGGTGGAAGCAAAGGCCCCGGCGTCTTTGGCGGCTACGGCCGCGTCCTGCGCCGCGAACAGTTCCCGCACCTCGGCCTCCTCCAGCGCCGGCAGACGCGGCAGGGCTTTTCCACCGAAAGCGCTTACGGCGGCGCTCCAGCCGGCCTCCCCACCCTCCAAAGAAGTACCGTAGACTCCCGAGAATTTATCCTTGAAAACAGCGAGCCTTTCCTCCGGAGAAAGCGCCCCGGTCCACCTGGTAAGCGCGTACAGCTCCAGGAATTTTTCCCTGCCGCCGGACTCCACCAGCCATTTCACAAAGGACCCGGACTTGGTATAGGATAAACTTGAGAACCCGTCCCCATAAGCCAGGTCGGCGGCCTCTACCCTGAACCTTCCCCCGTAACCGAGTATCCTCGACTTATACGACAGCCACTCATGCAGGTTGCGGCCTGACTGGTCCAGATACTCGGCCATCCCCTCCGCCAGCAGCGGCACGCTATGCCTGCCTCCAAGCAAGCGGTATGAGAGCGCGTGCGCAAGCTCGTGGCCATAACTGACTTTTTCGTAGCAGGGGCTGAAACCGAAGTAGACCACGCGGATAGCGTCTCCCGTGGTAACGCCGGCGCCGCCGCCGGAAAGCGCGGATTCCCTGTCCGGATAAAGCGTGATCTTTATTTTATCCCCTGCCTGGCCGCCAAGGAACGCGGTTATGACCTTATAGGCGCGCTCCCGGGCGGCCGAGATAAGCTCCAGATCGCGCTCGGCGGCGCCGCCCCGGACATAGCTGAAAACAAAATGCGGGCTTTCCGAGGAAACAAACACCTGTCCGGCCCGCGCAGCCGGGCACAGCGCAAGTCCCAGGACTGCGGCTGCCGAGACCATTATCGCCTGCATTTTCTTCATGCCATGCATGTCAACCTGCCGCCGTGCGGGGAATAAACAAGTCATCTCTATCTTTTATCGCACTCGAATATGTTCCTGTATGCCGACATGGAACTAACGGTAAACGCAGGGTCTTTGCTTTCGATCACATAATTGTCCTGATCAATGAACTCCGAAAGGTGGTACACGTCGTTCCCCCCGGCTTGCGAGTTCCGTAACGTTATCGCCCTTGGGAAACTGGGCGACAAGGAAGCGGATATAAAGATCCTGGAATCCCACAGTTGGCCGTGATTTGCCCATCCCTGGCAGGCATATTTTTCAATTTCTCCAGTGGATTTATTAAGGACAAACAGCGCCTTTACATAGCCATTTTCCGCAAGTTCAAAACCGTATCCGAAGTTGGTCTTATTGTGCGTGCAGAAGGCCCGCCCTTGGACTGTTATAAACCTGCCTTGATTTTTCGCCACATATTCCACGGGCTGCTGTGCAAAAACCGCTCCGCACATTCCCACCGCCGCCGCCGCTGCGATTAAACACTTTTTCATGTTTTCTCCTTTATACTCTCTTGCCACAGTATCCGTTAACGCTCTCCTCCCGTTCGCAGAAGCCTCCTGCGCTACTCTGCCTGTTCAGCCGGGGCCCCGGCCCCGTGTCCCACCACCGTGCCTGGCGCCGCGGCAAGGCCAAGGGCCGCCGCCGAGATACACACCGCAAGGAGCACAAAGACGGGGAGACTAAAGGCCGCAGCGGCCAACAGCAGGGTCAGGGCCACGTTCAGGAGCGCTTTCCCCTTTTCCGGAGCAACCCACCCGCTTTCCGGAGCCGCGGCCGGGGTCTCGGCTTTTTCTTCTTTCACGGCCTCTGGGACGGGCGGCGCCTTTATTTCAAATCTAGTGTAATCCCTGGCCTCGGCATTATATTTGGCCTCGGCCCCCCGCTGGAACGCTCCCGTTACCTGTACCACCAGCGGGACAGGATTTAAGCCGGAAGCTGACTGCTGTTCGTCGAACCTGCGCCCGCTCTCCATTCTGGCCTCCTCCAGGCCGTACCCGGCCGCGGCGGCCGTGCCGGTCATTACCAGTGAGACTATCGCGGCCATCATTGCTTTTTTCATGTTTCATCTCCTTGCCAGCAAGCCGCCATCGCTGATCACGCTGCGGCTTGTTTTCCACTACTGATAGGTTACCAGACCCGGCGCCGCGGCACATGAGGCGCAGGACCCTGCCGGGAAGTTTTTAGACTTAGGAGGAAATACCGCACCAAACAGGCCTTTCTCCGCAGCATTTCCGCGTTATTGTCCGCGGCCTGCGGTTAAGGTAGAATTACCGTATGACGACATTTTTTTCGGAATCTCTGGCAAAACTGCGCAAGGCGGCCGGCTTCCCCACGGCATACCGCTTCTACCACGACAACGGCGGCAAGCCGGTGCTTAAGTTCTCCTACAGGACCTACCTGCTTTTCGAACAGGGCGAGGCCCTGCCCCCTCCGGAGACGCTTATCCGCATTTCCGTAGCTCTGAAACTTATCCCAAAAAGTCCCACCGCCGGATTGCTCGCCGCGGCCTGGCTTAAGACCACTACCGGCGAAGAGGCCTACGGGGCCATTTTCGAACCGATCGTTTCGATTAAAACGGAAACCCCCGGCCTTTCGCCTATGCACAAGGCTATGGGGAAATTCGTAAAAAAGACCCCCATCTCGGTGGAGCAGTCCGCAGTTATACTCTCCACCTATGACCACTACCGCGCTTTCCTTGTGCTCGCCAACGATGAGGGCACCTGGAGCGCGGAGACCCTCGCCAAGACGATCGGAGTAAAAGCCGCCGCCGCGGGCAAGCTATTAGCGGACCTTGGAAAGAAAGAACTTACCCGCAAGGTAAAGGAAGGGTTTTACACTTTCCGCGGCGAGAGGATAATCCTGGAGTTCCCCCGTGCGGAAATAATGCCTCCGGGCCTGAATGACCGGATGCGCGGTTACCAGGCCCAGATGCTTGCAAGCGGGTCACCGGCCTGGAGAAGGATGAACGTCCTGCGGGCCGACGCCCAGGAACTCGCCGCTTTTTATCCGGTACTCTCTTTGAGCATGTCGGCCGCCACCGGTTACGGTGTGATGGAAAAAACAAAAAGATCCGCCATGTTCGCGATCGAGTCGAAGGTGGTAAAGCTGTTCGATTTTTAAACCGGGCGCCCGGAGGGGAAGACTAAGTTCACGAATTGTTCGGTCAGTCTTCGGGCGAACGGTCGTATGGCCGCCGCAAGAAAAGCCCCCTCAACGGGGCTTTTTCTTTTGTAATACTTTCAAGGCCGGCGCGTAATAACAGGTGCGAACTCAGAACAAGGAGACCTATATGAAACTTAAAATACTTGCGGCGCTAGTCATTCTTGCGGGCTTAGGAACGACGGCATATGCGGGAGAGGTGAAAATTAAGACCACAAAGGTGGAAGGCCGCCTGGTGGACGACATAAACCTGCCTTTCGTTAACGACCCGGCCGTGCTGGGGGAATGGGAAAGCGTGGACTTTGTGCGAACTCCCGCCCAATTCGTCCCGGGGAAACCCCGCTTTACCGGGGAACGTTACCTTAAAGTGATGAAATTCCTGCCGGACGGGGTAATGGCCTGGGCGATAGAGTCCGGAGAGACGGCCGTTCTGCCGTTCATGGCCTGGACCAAAGGAGTGGTAATGCACCGCGGCGGAGACAAAACCGCCTCCCGCTACACGATAAAAGAAATAGATGGGGCCTTGTATCTGTTCTTCGAGTGGAAGAGCGGGGATTACATCATCAGGCACCAGAAACCCCGCTACTATGTGCTGAAAAAGAAATAACCGCCGTGACCGGTTAACAAGCATCAATAAACATAAAACCGCTCTTGTTGAGCGGTTTTATGTTTAATTATTCGGCTGGCGGGAGTTTATGCTAAATTTGCAACAGGTCTGGGCCGGCCAAGGGAGCAGCCGGCGCGGCTAACCGGCTAAAAGCCGTGAAATGTTCCCCAGGAGGAGGGCTTGATCTATGGGTTTATGCATAACTCTGACGCGCGGATCTAGTAAAACTGGCCCGGATCCTTCCTCCGTCCCGGTCATGAAGATCACCGGGATATCTACCATAAGTATCTTCCGCAGACGGTCGTAGACCTTCATCCCTCCACCTCCGGGGATATCAAAGCCAAGGATGACCAGTTCGGGATGAAATTCCTGGTATACGACAAGCGCCCCGGCGGCATCCTCCGCCGTCCTAAGCGCATGTCCCGCTTCCTCCAGGACCCCCCTGTATAGTTCAAGTATATAAAGGTCGTCATCGACCGTTAATATGCGGCTCATATCCCCCCCTGAAAGCACGATCTCCTTCTATCTCGCCGCCGCGCAAGGCGCTCCTTAGCGCGGGAAGACCTTGCATTCGTTCCCGCGGCAGACGCCTACGCCCAGGATGTCGTGCGGCATGACCCGGCTCATGAACGCCGTTCTCTCGCCGGTAGTCTTAGACGCAAGTATCCCGGAAAGATTCTTAAGCACGTACAGCGTAGAGGAAAGCTCCCCGGAATCTGCCCGGATGTCGATGTTCAGCCTGTCTTCCACAGGTGAATGCCTTATGGAATGCGGTATCGTAACGGAAGAAAAAACACGCTTTATCCCGGGAGGATAGATGCTTTCCCTGAAACCCACCGTCCAGGAAAGTTCCGTTTCCGATTTTCCACTCAGGGTCACCTGCGCAACTCCGGGGAGCTCTTTAAGGAGTTTCTCCACCTTGTCGCGGTTGGAGGTCAGCCCCAGCACATTCTCCTCCCTCGGAGTGGAAAACACCACTGCGGACAAGGCGGAACTATCGGTGTAATTAGCAAGCGCCATCCCCTTTTCCCGCAGGGCCTTGCTCACGTTAGAGCGCGTTTCGGCCGCTGTTTCTCCGCGGTATACGGACGGGTCCAGGTTTACGCCTATGCAAAAGTTAGCGCCGGGAACCTGCGCCGCCTGGCCGGAGGCCCGGGAGGCGGAAACCGGCACAGGCATGGGAACATCCGCGCCAGAAAAACCTTTCAGCTCCCCCATCGCCCCGTCATCGCCCACGGCGTCACGGAGATCTGGCGGAACATTGGCGGCTGAAGGCACATAATCCCTCACCGCTAAAATACCGAGCCCGAGAAGCGGCAGAACCGCCGCGGCAAACATGGTTTTCTTGTTCATAATCGCACCCTCCGACCTAAGTTTTAAAGCCTTGCACTGACTGCCGCGACAGATTTACAACCAAGGATCCAAGCGGCCGGAGGCTAACGGCTGGACCTCACGAGGCGGAACCCGAGGCTGCTGCCGCGGTAGCCGGGGTCGAGGCTGCCGCGGTAATCGGCCCGCAGGCCTCCGGCGCCACCGTAGCTGAAGGAGCCGCCACGAATCACCCGGCTGGAGCCCGCACCTTCAAAGGCACTGCCGTCAACAGGCACACCTTTATACGAATCCTGATATTTGTCCTGCACCCACTGCCAGACATTGCCGGACATATCACATAAACCCTGCGCCGTATTACCTTTGGGTTTGGAGCAGACCGGCATGGGGCTGTTTGTGCCGCAACCATAACCGCCGTTGCCGCTCATCACAGCTTTGTCACAGGTCGGTTCATCATTGCCCCAGGGATATTTCTGGTTCCTGCCGCCGCTGGTGGCCGCGTATTCAAACTCGGCTTCGCTGGGCAGCCTGGCGCCCTTGAACTTAGCGTAAGCCTGCGCCTGGGCCCAGTCCACGCAGTTGACCGGGTGAAGCTGACGCCCGGTCTTGCCCCAGTTGCAATAGTCGCCAGTGCCCGGTTTTGTGCAGCCGCCTTTTGTCACGCACTCGGCGTATTGCGCTACCGTAACAGCCGTTTTGGCCATCTGAAAGGTTTTGATGGTCACCTCGTGAACAGGTTTGGCATCTTCAAAACCTTGTTCTATACCTGTAGTCCCCATAGTGAACTTCCCGCCGGGGATGGCGATATACTCTATCGGGGTGGCAGGCTCCACGGGTTCCACAGAACTTTTATTGATACCTTTGACCGCTGCGGCCTTAGGATCCGGGATCTTGCCGTCGTTTTTCTCAAAGGAAGGGATGCTGGTATCGAACCCATTATCGGCTACCGCGTCCCTGAGGTCCGCCGGGATATGCCTGTGCGAACTCTTAATGTAGCCAAACCCCGCCGCCGTCGTCACTGCGACAACCGCAAGGATATATTTTCTCCAGCTATACATAAGTCCTCCCGTCTCTTTCAATAAAAGTATACCGGGCGGCGGTTACACCGCGGTAACATGCGCCCTGTTATTTTTCACTCCATCTATAGCCGAGTCCGGTTATCGGCTTGATCCGCCTTCCGTAAGACCCCAGCTTCTTTCGCAACCGGGATATCGCCACCTTTATCGCTGATCTCACAACTACGGAATCCACACCCCACACTACCTCCCTGATGACCGAATAAGGCAAGACCTGCCCTTTCCGTTTCAAGAACATCGACAACAAAGAATACTCTTTGGACCGCAGCCCGACCCGGCGGCCCCGTATGCGCACCTCCCCGGAGACCAGCTCCACGCTTATACCTCCTGACGCCAGGCACCAGCCTGAACCTCCCTGCTGTACGGCAGCCCTGCGCAAAAGCGCCGCTACCCTGGATAAGAACTCTCTCGTAGAGAACGGTTTCACCACATAGTCGTCGGCGCCGGCCGCGAACGCGGCCACCTTTTCGGCTTCTTCCCTCACAGCGCTCAACATCAGCACGGGGATGGTTGAGCGTTCCGCGGCTTCCCGGACCAGCCCGCAGAACATGACCCCGGAAATATCAGGAAGCCGCATATCGGAGATCACGAGGTCCGGTTTGTGCCAGCCCAGCCACTCCGCCGCGCCGCGCGATTCCGAGAAATGAACCACATCGTACCCCGCGCAGCCAAGCAGCTCCGACAGCGCGGCAGCAAAGCTCTCGTCATCTTCTACGAACAGGATAAGTGTCCTGGGCTTTCTCATATGGCGTGCCTTCTCTATTTGACCAGGCACCCGATCCCATACCCTATAGCCGCGCCTGCCGCTACCGCGCCCACCGCCACTATGGCCGCGGTCGCAAGCGGCCCCACCGCCAAGAACCCTATGCCCGTGCCCAGAAGCGCGACGGCAGGCAGAGCGGATATCACTATAGGAGAAGCCAGTACGCCGCCTACGATACCACCGGCTATCGCGCCTTTCTTTTCGGGCGTCTTGCCCTCGCTCCCTTTCATGTCCTGTTCGGACTTCAGGGCGGGAGGCGCTTTTACGGTCAGTTTATTGTAATCCCGTGCCTCCGCATTGCACTTAGCCGCGACCACCGGGGCGAACTCACCGGCTAGCCGCACCGGTGAAGAATCGGAGTTAAACTTAGAGCTTATCTGGCGTTCCGCGAACTTAAGCCCGCCTTCCATCCTGGCCCCTTCCAGGCCGTAGCCGGCCGCGGAAGCCGCGCCGGACATTACCAGTGAAACCATCGCCGCCATCATGATTTTTTTCATATTTTGTCTCCCTATATCCTGCCGCTTACGCTCTGCCTGCCGCGGCTTGCCTTCCCATACCAATAGGTTACCAGAGTCCGCGCCGCGGCACATGAGGCGCAGGACCCTGCTGGAAAGTTTTTAGACTCAGGAGGTGATACCGCACCAAAACGGCCTTTCCCCGCAGCGTTTCCGCGCTATACACTTCAGGAAGTAAAGACCGTGCGCACTACTGCGGGGTGAATCGGCGGCTTCCCGGTACGGAAGAAGTAGGCGTTCTCCGACAATAAAAGCCGGCCAGGCATGCCTGAAGCGGTAAAGGTGCGCCGGCGGCCGGAGCAGGCGGGACGCGCGCAATTTCCCATGCGGCCCGTCCACGGGCAGCAGCGGGTCATAGTCACGTAGCGGAACGGATAATGGAAGGCGACCTTGAGACCTCCGGAGGACAGCCCCGACGCCATATCCGCCTCGTCGGTCTCGATCATAGCTATGCCGTTCTCCGCGAAGAACTTCTTAAGGAACTGCGCCGGCATCCGCAGGAAGTCGTGAGACAACGGCCGCCCCAGGGTGAACGAGGCACGGCGGCAGGGGCCCGCTCTCAGCGCGGACAGCAAGCCCAGATCGCTGACGGATATCTGCGGACGCAGGCCGGCCCGGAACACTTCCCCCAAGAGCTTCACCGTCTTCGCCAGCGACGCGTCGGTTACGAACGGCGTTAACACTGTCACGGCGGACGCGCCGGCGCGGTAAATCGCCGCTATCCGGGCTGCGGCCGGCGCCAGCCCGGGGCAAAAAGAACTGCCGCAATAAACACGGTCCCAGCGCCGGACAAAAGCGGGGTACTCCCGCTCCGGCAGGCCATAAGGCAGAACAGCGGCGCGCTCCGGTCTCATGAGAGCCTTTCCTTCTCCCGCAGGAAACCAAAACCTTTGTCTATAACGGCGTGCAGGCGCAGGGCCTTGCGGACGAAAGACGCCCTCGGCAGCCCTCTTTCCAGCAGGCCGCGCAGGCCCGAAGCTTCCCGGTAGACAAGCCAGGCGCCCTCCGGCTTTGGCGAGCGGCCCACTTTTATCGTACGCGCGCCAAGACCGACAAAATCGTAAAGCTGGCCGAACTGTTCCTGTGCTGAGGGAGCGGGCATGCGGAAAGTTCTGCGCCCGTCATAAAGATCCGCACGGCAGTAACAGCGGTTATGCGGGCCGAACTGCAGGAAACATAAACCGTTGGCATTAACGCAGTACTCCCTGGCTTTTATAAAAACCTCGGTGCCGACGCCGAAGCGGTTGCTTATCAGCCCGGCGGCCTCGTCCGGCGCAAGATGTTCCGGCAGCGCCAGCCGGCGCACGCCCAGCCGGCGATACAACGCCAGCGTACGTAAGTTATAACAACAGGAGAGCGTGCTGAGGATGTAGAAGCCTTTCACCTTCAGCTCGGCCAACCGCCGAAAAAGCGCCAGGTCCCTGATTATAATGCCGTCCACGCCTGAACCAAGGCCGGCTATAACCTGCGCCGTATGCTCAAGCAGCCGTCCGCCTATCTCGTTAGCCGCGAAGAAGAACTTGCGGCCGGCGGCGCGAGCCTCGGCCGCGGCGCGCAGCAACTCGGCGGGGGAGGAAAAATTGTCGGCGCCGTAGACATGGCTGGGGAC
>MGUA01000020.1:86250-107839 GCA_001799735.1 Elusimicrobia bacterium GWB2_63_22
TGTATTTTTATTCTGTGGAGAGCCATAGTGCAGTAACTCATACCCCTACTCCAGCCTTATCGTGGTCTTCCTCGCTGCCGCATCTTCAGATACCGCGGCTTTAAGCGCTGTAAGCTTCAGGCCGGCCAGGTCCAGTTTTACCCTGCCGCAGACATCTCCCTCCCGCTCTTCGCATTTCAGGCGATCGGCCGGGTCTTCTCCGGCCTGGCCTTTAAAGCGCAGCCTGCCGCTGAACATATGCAGCACCAGCGGCGCGGAAATATTGTCCACGACCAGCCTGCCGTCCGGCGTCACAAGCTTCTGCAGTCCCGACAGATAGGCTACCGAGCCGTTCCCGCCGACGTACATGCGCCCCCCGAGATAGTCGAAATAAGGATAGACCACTCTGCCGGCCTCTATCCGGTAGGTCCACCCCTCGCCGTACGGATAGGAAGTGATCTTGCTTTCTATGTCGAGCTTTTCCCGCAGCGCCGCGATGTCCCCGGCGGACAGAAGCTCCGGCTCCAGCTTTTTCCACAGGGCCGCGGCCCTCTTTTCCTCCAGTCCGGAAATCCGCGCGAGGAGGGGCGAAAAGCCCCCCGTGGAAAGGCGCCTCCCGGCCTCAGCTTCAGCTTCAACTCGCGAGACCGAAGGGTCCAGGACAAGCGGGAACAACCCCGAGTGCCAGTCCCGTTTCCCGCTCTTTTCAATGGCGCGGGCGAAAGCCGCCGCGTAGCGGTAGATGAGCTCGCCGTTGGCGAGCGTGGTCAGATTCAGCTGGTTCTTCAGCATTTCAGGCCCGTAATGGCGCTGGTAAAGCTGCAGTTCCGCGGAGACCGCCGAAGTGGATATTGAGGACGGCAGGGCCACGCCAGGCTCCTCCCGGACAAGCGCCGAGAGCCCTCGCAACTCCGCATAGACGGCGGTACCCTCCAGAAGGTACTGCGAGTCCTCTCCGAAGACGGTCTTGGCGGACATCAGCCGCCGTCTCAGGATATCAACAGCGGCCAGCCGGCGCAGTTCCGCTTTTGTTAGCTCCCCGGCCGTGTCATCAGAGACCAGGGAGTAAAGAAGCCGGCCCTCGGCCGTGAGAAGCCTGTCATAAGCCTCGGTCCTTGGTATCCCCCCGAACAGGTCCGCCTTGGCCTTATCAAGCAGCCCGTTGGCGCCGGATGGATAAAGCGAGGAGAACTGGAAATAATGGAAACCCTCATGCAGCAATACTCGCAGCAGCGAGACCGCCGGCGTGCCCGGCCCATAGCCCATGGTAACCACCGGCCTGGTTCCTATCAGCCGGCAGCACTGTCCGCCTCCATAGTTTATGGCGCTCCCGCCCTCCCTCCCGAATACAGGCAGCCCGTTCACCTTGAACTCCGTGACGGCATAGCCCGCGGGCGGGACTCCGGGGTAATTCAGGAGATACTCCTCCCCTTTTGCCGGGTCATAGGCCAGCACCGGCATTTGGGAATACGGTACGCGCTCCCCCCAGACCCTGCCTTCAAGGGAGATCAGCACCGGGAATATTTCCTGGTACCTGCCCACCAGGGGCGGGACCTCTTTTTCAGCGGCGACAGCCGCCGGTCCCGCCAACGACATCAGCATCAGAAAACTCCACGCATATGACTTCAAAGATACGCCCATTGCTCTTCCATTACACCAGTACTTCCACAAGTCCCTACTCCCTCTCCCCGCCAGGCGGAACTTCTGCTTTTACGCTGACTTTCCGGGGCCGGCCGGAGCCATCACTCGGAGCAGGAAGGGCCGGCTGGGATACCTTTACGCCCGCAGGTTCCTGCTCAGTATCGTTCGGCGGCCGCATCTTGCAGCGTTCAATACCCTTGACCGATCCATCTTTAACCCATTGTTTATCGGCCTTCTGTATGGCTTTAATGTACATCGGCAGCGCCTTGGCGCAATCCGTCTCGATCTTTACCGGCACATGTCCAGAGTAGACTTCACCCAGGTAAAAATAAGCTTCCGCCGCCTGCCGGCTTTCGGGATATTTTATTGTGACCGTCTCAGCCGCAGCTTTGGCCTTAAGCTCGTCCTCCGCTTTCCCGCTCTTGTACGCTATATGATCGTAATTAAGCGACATAAGCAGCAGTATCTCCGGGGTCTTTTCCATATCCGCCGGGTATTCCCGCAGCAAGTTCTTGCAAAGCGCTAAAGATCCCTCGTATTGCGTTTTATTGAACAGCCCCCACCCCTCCTCAGTTGTAGCGCTCCCGGCCATGGCCTCGAGCGGACACGCCACCAGCGCCATAGCGCAGATTATTCCGCTTACTTCTTTTTTCATAGGTTATCTCCTACCAAGTTATCGTTCCGGCAATTACAGATCTTACGGGTCGGCTACGGCCTATTTCAGCAAGCCACCCGGTCTTTCCCCGGAAGGCCGGCCTGGCCCGCCTCAGCGGCAGACCATGGAATCGGTCTCTTTCCAGGAAGTCCCGCCGAAGAGATTCTTGCTCTCCTTGTATTTGACCATGATAAAAGCCACCGGGGAACCGTTCTCCACGCGGAGTTCCAGCACGTTCTTTACCCTGTGATCCACCCAGTCCGCCCCCTGCGTGGAGACGCTTTCATATTTGAACGTCTCCGAGCGGCCGTCCTCCCGGTATTGCACGTCCCCGACCAACAGCATGTCCATGTAGCGCCCGCCGCTGGTTATACCCAGATTAAGCGTGTCGTCGCCCATAGGGAAATGGGGGGCCGGCCGGAAATTATTGTTCTCCACCACACAGCCGCCAGGCAGACGGCTTGAAGCCAGCACCGAGCTCATGCGCAGCAGATGCACTGCGGGCGCGCCTTTGGGCATAACGCTCTTGGGAGCTGACGCGGGCTCCGCAGGCACGGGGGATGAAGGTGCAGGGGCGATTAGCGTCCCGGCAGAAGCCGCAACATCGGCGGCCTTCAACCCGTTCAACTCCTGGGCCCGGGCCGTCACGGCCAGACCCGCCATTACCACCAGTACCGCTATGCTTATGTTCTTTTTCATATTTTCTCCTTAAAACTATCTTTCTGCGCCGCTTAAGTGGAAACAGGTAATCCCCTATTTCACCAGGCACCCGATCCCATAGCCTATGGCCGCGGTCGCCAACGGCCCCACCGCCACGAAAGCCATGCCCGTGCCCAGAAGCCCGATCGCGGGAAGGGCGGATATCACTATAGGAGAAGCGAGCACCCCGCCCACTATACCGCCGGCTATAGCGCCTTTCTTCTCGGGGGACTTGCCCTCGTTCTCCGGCTGCTTATCCTGTTCCGACTTCAGGGTGGGAGGCGCCTTTACGGTCAGCTTATTGTAATCCCGGGCCTCGGCATTGCACTTGGCAGCAGCCACCGGGGCCAATTCCCCGCTTATCCGTACCGGGGAGGCCTCGGAATTCAGCCTAGAGCTTATCTGGCGCTCCGCGAACTTAAGGCCGCCCTCCATCCTGGCACCTTCCAGGCCGTAACCGGCCGCGGAAACCGCGCCTGACATCGCCACTGAAACCATCGCCGCTATCATTATTTTTTTCATAGTTTATCTCCTTATATCCTGCCGCTTATGCTCCGCCTGGCGCGGCTTACTTTCCCATACTTATAGGTTACCAGAGCCCGTGCCGCGCCGCATGAGGCGCAGGACCCTGCTGGAAAGTTTTTAGACTTAGGAGGAGATACCGCATCAAACCGGCCTTTCCGCGCAGTATTCCCGCGTTAGTATCCGCGGGCCGTGCACCCCTGGCGTTCCAGCCTTATCGGGCCGGCCGCCCAACAAATTTTATCCCCTCTCCCCGCCCAGTATCGCCGGGGAAACTACCTGGGGGATCAGCATCGCCGCGATGAGATACCCAAACCAGGGACTGATCCTGGATTCCCGGTAATATTGCGCGGCCTGCATGAAAACAAGCACACAGGCGGTTGACAGCATGGAGCCGTACGCCGCGGCCAGACCTGCATACGGGTCCTCCTCGTGAACCGGCAGATCTTTACGAAGCAGGAAAGCTACGACCATCCCCACCGTCACGCCGACGATCACGTAGGTGACCGTACCCAGCCCCGCCGCGGCGGCGGCCCAGCCGGAAAGCATCACCATCATAAGCGCCAACGCGGCTTTACGCATAAGCAGTATTTTCTTCAATTGTGTTTCCCCTTTAAGCCTTAGCGGCAGACTACGGAGGAAGTTACCTTCCAGCCGCCCCTAAGCAGACCGCTCTTTTCCTTTGCCCGTTCAATGGAGACGGAGGTTATCCGGCCGCCGGCGTCCGTGGCCAGCGTGAAGGAGTCTTTCTCGCAGCGCCCGACCCAGTTGTCCGAGGGACAAGAAACGCTCTCATAGGCATACTTCCTGCCGTCCGAAGAAGCCGCGGCCTGCGCTACGCCTACCATCAGGATGTCCGTGTATTCTCCGCCCTTCATTATTCCCACGTTCAGGTTATCCCCGGTACCGGGCTGAAACGCGGAAGCCCTGAAAGCGTTGACTTCCAGCGCGCAGCCGCCGGGCAGCGGCCCCGAGGCCAGGACTTCCGAGAGCTCCTTCATCAGCGCCTGTCCGGACGTGCCGACCGCGGCCGATTTCAGGGAACCGCCCTCCAGCATGGCGTACACGGTCCGGTTGACCTGCACCGTCTCCACTACGGAGAAACCTGTCGCCTTGGCGGCCCTGAGCGGAGCAAGCGCGTCCTTAATATCAACGCGCACCAGGTAGCCGTCCCCGCTGTCGAAGAATTCGACCGGAGAAAGGTCCACACTGTCCAGCACGTGCATCACCATATCCATACCTGTGTTCTTTACGAACTTGACCAGCAGCGTGTCCTGCCAGTTGGAGGTCGTGGGCGTTACCACTATCTTTGAGGGCACGTTCCGCGCCGCCTCCGGCACCGCGACCGTATCTGCGACGGTCATGCCGGAGATATCCCCCGCCTTGACCGCGTTAAGCTCCACCGCGCCGGCCGTCATGGCCAGGCCCGCTACCACAGCTACCACCGCTATTCCTATAGTTCTTTTCATGCTGTTTTCTCCTTATATTCTCCGCCGCCCTAACCCCCGGCGGCAGTCTGTTCTGTCCTGTTAATATGGTACCAGAGCGCCCGCCGCGGCACATGAGGCGCAGGACCCTGCGGAAAAGTTTTTAGACTTAGGAGGGAATACCGCACCAAACCGGCCTTTCTCCGCAGCATTCCCGCGTTATGTCCGCTGACCGTATTTAATTCAGTTCCGCCAGCCTGGCAGCCACCAACACCCTTTCACTCACCAGCAGCACCTTCAGCGGCTCCAGGCGCTCCAGCTTCGCCGCATCCGAGCGGATGGCCTTGACGGTCGGAGACGGAGGGTAATGACCATAATTGCCATGCATAAGAGTTTCAACGATCTCGGCATCGGTCTTGCCCGCGAAGTGCCCGAAATCATCTTCGAAACCATTCCGCAAGTTCCGGCAATTCAGTTCTATAGTTACCTTCGTTAAGCGAATCTCCTCTGTCATTTCAACGATAGCGTTGCCAAGCGTCACCCTTGAAGCTACCAGCTCCCCCCTATTCGTACCGATCTTTAGGATCCGATGGATTTCAGCCTCCACAAGCTTCTTATCGGAAGGGTCGCTGAAATCGTCATTTATCAGCAGCAGATATAAACCATTCAGGCCTTCCGCCTGCGCCAGAGCGGCCTTTCCCGGCATGACGGTCCTGACAGCATAACCTTTCAGGTCGGAAACGTTAAGCGTCATCAAGCCGGCAAAATCCGCCGCGTAAGCGCCGCCGGCCAGACCCATTATCACCGCCGCCATCAGAATTCTCTTCATGTCTTTTCTCCTTTAAACTTTAGTCTCCGCCGCCCTAAATCCCCGGCGGCAGTCTGTTCTGTCCTGTTAATATGGTACCAGAGCGCCCGCCGCAGCACATGAGGCGCAGGACCCTGCGGAAAAGTTTTTAGACTTAGGAGGGAATACCGCACCAAACCGGCCCTTCTCCGCAGCATTTCCGCGTTATTGCCCGCGGAGCGCTCTTAAGGTAGAATTACCAGCAGTTATGATCCCAATTTTAATCGGACAGGCGCGATATTTTATGCGTTTCAAACCATTACTCCTTTGGGTTCTTACCAGCGTTCTTCCGGTTTGCGTGTATGCCGCCGAAGGCGGCTACAGCGCAGCGCTGTATAAAGCGCAGAAAACAGAGCTTCGCAAGGCTGTCGCGCTGTGGAGGCGGTTTGAATATCCCCTTGCCTGCGCCAAGTTTAAAAAACTAGGCCAAAAGGATAATCCAGTCGCCTACTATTTCTATTCCAATTGCATCACCCGCAATTCACTATCCCTTAAAGCCAAGGCCGCCGCAAGCAATCTGAGAAAAGCCGCTTTCCCGGGCGTGCGCCAGCTGGCGGAGACGGGCGATGACCTGGCGCAGTATGCTCTCGGAAAAATGTACTCCAATGGTGAGGGTACGGAGAAGAACCCCGGGGAAGGCGTTAAATGGGCTCTAAAGTCGGCCACGCAAGGTAATCCTGACGCCCAGTGCAACATAGGCTATGCCTACGCGCAGGGCAAAGGGCTGGAAAAAGATGATGAAAAAGCCGCGCAATGGTACAGAAGAGCCGCTGAAAACGGCAGTCCCATAGCACAATACAATCTTGGAACGCGTTACGAGACCGGGCTCGGAGTCAGGGAGGATAAAGAGGAAGCGTTCAGGCTCTATAAACTGGCCGCCGCACAGGGAGAAGCCGGGGCACAATATCGTCTTGCCCAGGCACATGAAGACGGAAACGGCGCGGAGCAGGATAACCTGGAAGCTTTCAGATTATATAGCGCTGCCGCGAACTCCGGATTTGGCAGCGCACAATATAAGTTAGGACTGATTTACGACGTTGGTGAAGTCGTGCCGAAAAACTCCTCTGCGGCCTTAAAATGGTGGTGTTTGGCTGCCGCTCACTCCCCGGAGGACCAGTCGGATATGCCGCAGGTGATCGGTTCCGCTAAAAAGCAGATAATCCGTTCCACCTGTCAGAAGTCGGAGAGTTATGCCGGGACGGACAGGGCCGGGGCAGCGCAGAAAGACTCTGCGGAACAGTATAGACTCGCCGAAGCGTATCAGAACGGCACGGGCGGAAAGCTGGATAGGGCGGAGGCCTTCCGCTTATATCGCCTGACCGCCGAAGCTGGCTATCCCCAGGCCCAATACAAGCTTGCCCTTGGGTATGCCGCAGGAGAGGTGGCGCCAAGGAATTCATCGGAGGCCTTGAGATGGTTGTGCCTGGCGGCAGGCGCCGGTTATGAGCCGGCCGAAACGGACCTGGTCCGTGACGTCTGCGCTGAATAGTTCCAGCCTCGCTGTGAGATAACTGCGGGCATTTCCGGTTTGTATCGCGGAATGTTTATCCTGACAAAAGGCCTCGTTGCCCGAGAAACTGAAGCCAAGGCTGAAGACCTCGGCCGGGATCTTTGGGTCCGTACCGTGATCGTTCAGGACAACCTCGCACCTTAAAGCGCAGCCTTCCCCTTCAGTGCCCCGGTATTACAGGGGAGAGGGTGCCTGTGTAGGCGGCGGGAGATTTTTCCACAGGCGTCATTTTTAATTTATACACCTGCTTACCGTGGATATCGGTCACCGAGACCTCCGCCGATTTGCCTTTCATCGCCAATATTTTGGGTTTCGCTATCAGTTTCCTGACCGAGCCGTCGGGCTGCTTCCCGGTGTAAAAAACGGAAAGCGCTATTATAACGCGCTGCTCGTCCATGTTGGTGACACGCACCTCCAGCAGCATATCGCCGCTGCGTATCTCTTTCACTTCTCCGTCGGCGGAAATGAGGGTTCCACGCACGGGAGCGCCTTCACCCAGCTGCACCGAATAGGCGCTCGAAAACAGTTTCCTGATCCCGTTCTTTATATTTTCAGACGCGCCGGGAATGGAAAGGACTATCAGTACGGCCGCCGCTGAAAATCCAGCGGCCCAGAAAGTTCTTGAGGGACGGCTCTGTTCGCGGCGCACTTTTATCCCAAGGCTGACCTCCGGCCAGAGGTCGCGCGGCTCTTTGAGGGGAATATCGGCGCAGACGGTGTCAAACATTTTTTCAAGGTCATTGTCTTTCATGAATTTCTCCCTTAACGGAAATATTCCGGATATTCGGGCGTCAATTTTTTAGCCAGCCGTTCACGCGCTTTATAAATACGGATGTTTACCGCGTTCGGGGAGATCCCGAGCGTTTCGGAGATATCCTTTACCGGGTTCTTATGCAGATGATACAGGATAAAAGATGTTTTAAGCTCCTCGGGCAGGGCGGCTATAGCGCTTTCAAGACTGGAGCGCATATCCTTCGTGTCAAGACGGGCGTCGGGGCTGCTCCCCGCTTCCACAGGCTCCTGCACCCGGACCTCATCCTCGCCGTTCTTCGGGGAGAAGATCCCGAGAGGCAAAAACCTGAGGAGTGCTTTCCTCTTAAGGCGGTTACGGGCTATATTAAGCGTTATAGTGTATGCCCAGTTCTTAAAAGCGAGTTCTCTTTTATAGGAACTCAACCCCGAGAACATTTTTACAAATGCCGTCTGCGTTATATCTTCCGCCTCTGTGGTGTTGCCGGTCAAACGGAAAGACAGGTCATAAAGAAGCCGTTGATGGCGGTTTACCAGCAGTTTAAAAGCATCGGTTTCCCCGGAAAGCACGCGGCCAACTATTTGCGGGTCAGTTTCGTCAGTTTCGTCCATTTTTCCTCCTGTCCTGTCATTATATACAATCGTCCCGGGTTAATCTTTCCGGTCCAGCAGGGTAATGGAATCCTTCCACACTGCAACTCGGCGACCCTCTTGTGCCCCTCCGTCAATAGACAAGGTTTGCGCCGAAATCAGGGATCTCGCCGTTACGGACCTGCCTGGTCCACTCTTCCAGTTTCCCTCTGTGCATTATCCAGAAGCGCGAACACTTCTCAAAGTACGCAACAACGACATCGCGCTCGCCGCGCTCAAGCAGTTCCTTGGCCAGCATCATATTGGGACCGAACGACTTTAACTGGGGGGAGCCGGGAGTATCCCCCGCTTTAAGGAGGAATTCCCCGGCCTCCTTTACCCGCCCCTCGGCCAGGGCTATTCGCCCGAACACGATATTCACATCCTGCACGGCGTTCCCGTAGTTCCAATTGTCCTTATATTTAGGCATGAGTTTTGCCTGCTCTTTTGCAAAACCAAGGGCGGCCTCGTTTTTTCCCACATTAAGAGCCTCTTTTTCCGCTGGCCCGAGATAACAGAAGCGTTCCTCTTCCGTACGGGCCCGGGAGAGATCCTTTATCGCTTCAGCAAACCGCTCCTCCCAATCCCACTCATGCGTCCGGGGCTTGTTTTCACAAGCCGCCAGCAGGGACGCCGCGATAATTATCGGCAAAAGCCTTTTCATAAACACCTCCAGTTTAGTTAATGATACCAGAGCGCCCGCCGCGGCACATGAGGCGCAGGACCCTGTTGAAAAGTTTTTAGACTTAGGAGGAAATAGCGAACCAAACCGGGTTTTCACCGCAGTATTTCCGCGCCAGTGTCCGCGTACCGCGGGTAAAAAGAAAAGGTCGGGCTTATTCACAACTTATTGCTAACGCTTGGCGCGCAATCAAAACGCAATATTAAATCCGTTCCGGGGAGCTATATTATGTTTAGAGCTGCCTGTCAGAGGGCGCTTCAAAGGAGGTTGTCTTATGAATTTCAGGACAATATTTTTAGCCATAGCCGTTTCCCTTCCCGCCCACGCCATGGCGGAGACCATGTTAAGCGTGGCCGCGGAGCAGGCCAACGTGCGCAGCGGCCCCGGCGCGGAGTACGAAGTGGTCTGGGCGGCCGCCAGGCATTACCCGCTGGAGGTACTGGACAGGGACGGGAACTGGCTGCAGATAAGCGACTACGAGAATTACGAAGGCTGGATATACAGAACGCTGCTCTCGGCCGTTCCAACCGTGGTCGTGATCTCTAAAAAAGCCAATGTCAGGGAAGGGCCCGGAATGGAGTACGAATCCTTATGGGTCCTGGAAAAGGACTATTCGCTTAAAGTGCTGGAGGCGGACGGGGACTGGCTCAAAGTTGCGGACGAAGACGAAGTCTCCGGCTGGATACACAAAAGCGTAACCTGGGGGTTCACCGAGCCGCGCACCGTGGAAAAAAGCCCTGCCTACTGATACCCCCGTCTTCCGGTTTTCCGGACCCGGGAATTTCAGGCCTTACCCCTGGCCTTCCCCGCAAACGCCCGCGTCCAACAGCCGGCGCAGCAACTTAGCGGGCACGGACACCCAATCCGGGCGGGCGGAGGCTTCCGAGTCCAGCGCCAGTATGCTTTTTTCAGCCAGGAAAACCCGCAGCAGCATGTCCACCTCTTCCGGGGATTGGGGCAGCAGGCAGGATCCCTCCATCGCCGCCAGATAGCCGCGCAGGAAGGCCCCGCCTGCATAGGCGTACCAGAGTTCGATCCAAGGGGCGAGAACCGGCATGTCCTTGCGCGGAATTTCTCCGGGCAGAAGAAAAGGCGCGTGGGCCGCGTAATAAAAAGACAGCAGCATCCCGGCCACGTCCCGCAGCGGGGAACGCTTTATGCGGCGCTGCCCTATGGGCTTTTCCGGATCGCCCTCGAAATCCTTTATAACAAAATCCTTGCCTGTGAACAAAGCCTGGCCGAGGGAATAATTCCCGTGGATGCGCATCTTCCTGCCGGAGAGCTTTTTCTCCGTCAGCCTGTGGATGAGCTTCAGCACCTTCTGCTGGCTTTCCAGCACTGATTTAACTCCCTCCTGCGCCTCGGCGGGCAGTTCTTTCAGCCGTTTCTCCAGCTTCAGGAAGGCCATCTTCGAATGCCCGGCCGCAGACTGGTAAATGGAGCGCTGATAGAGGCGTGAAAAAGGCTCGGGGGCGAATTCCGGGTCGGCCGGGCCGGAGGCCAGCGCCAGGTGCATCTCGGCGGTGCGGCGGCCCAGCAATACCGCCATTTCAAAGGAGACCGCGCCGGCGAGACCTATCATCTGCGGCGGGATATCTTTCAGGCCGGGGGCGAAAAGCCCCGGGAGCGTCGGCTGGGCGGGAACGGGCGCCGGCCTGGACAAAACGGCGTCATAATATTTCGCCACCTCGTCGAGCATAAGGGTCCAGGCTTCGCCCTGGTTGGGGATAAAACCGCGCAGCACGCCCAGGGTGCCGTGGAAGCGGCCGCCCCGGCCCAGGTTGAGGGCGCCGAGGGTCGGCGCGCAATGCACGAAGCCCGCTTTAGCCGCCAGCCGTCGGCCCGCTTCCAGATCCGGGCTGACCCCCTCCTCCAGCAGGCGGCAGAAGCGCAGCAGGTAATTGCCGCCGTAGACGATAGAAACCCCGCCGACCCCCGCCTTAAGCACCCTTGAGTCGGCCGGGAGCGGGTTGGCGGCCAGCGCGCTCTTGAACGCTTTTTCCGGCAGGGCACGCAACTCGCCCGCGCCGGAGCGTATTTTTTTCCTGGAAAGGAAAAATGAAAACAGGTCCGAATGGAAAGCCGGGTTCAGCACGGCGTCGAAAAGCAGGCCCTTCCCTTCAGACAGCTCCAGCGCCGCTATCAGTTCGGCGGGGTGTTTTTTAGCCGCTGTTGCGGCTTTCTCTCCGGTCAGGAAAACCAGCGGCAGCAAATAGGTTTCGGTGCGGCCCTGCGCGAGCCGGGCTTCCAGCACGGCCAGCCGGGTCCCCGAGGGCAGGGCGAAATGCTCGGCCAGCCTGACCTCGCGCAGCCCGAAAGCTCCCCGGCCGAAACAGCGGCACTTCCGCGCGTATTCCGCCAGCGCGCCCTCAAGGCCGGCGTCAGCCCTGCTTTCAAAGAGCTCCTCCCAGGACAGGTTCGGAAAGCTTAACTCCGGCGGCGGCTTGTCGGCCGGAGCGCCCCCGTCCTGTTTCTTCAGCTGGAACCAATAGTAGTTATGAAAGCCGGGCGTCAGCAGGTAGGGCTTCTCTTTTATCACGGGGAAACCGCTGCCGCCGAACATCTCCACCGGGGTATAGCC
The DNA here is from genome assembly GCA_001799735.1 of Elusimicrobia bacterium GWB2_63_22. Classification (GTDB taxonomy): domain Bacteria; phylum Elusimicrobiota; class Elusimicrobia; order Elusimicrobiales; family UBA9959; genus UBA9959. Next base: position 98,174 of record MGUA01000020.1, read on the forward strand.
GGCGTAGGCGGCCAGGTCCAGGCCGGCGGCCTGGGAAAAGCGGGACAGGTTGGCCACGACCAGGATGATCTCGTCGCCGTAGCGGCGGATGAAAGCGATGACCTTGGGGTTATCGGAACGGACCGGCTCGAGCGAACCGCGGCCGAAGGCCTTGAAATTCCCGCGCATGGCGATAACCCGCTTCATCCACCAGAGCAGGGAGGAGAGGTTGCCTTCCTGGCTTTCCACGTTAAGCGCCTCATAATGGTACTCGGAGTCCGTGACCACCGGCAGGTAAAGCTTCTGCGGGTTGGCGTTGGAGAACCCGGCGTTCCTGTCGGGACTCCACTGCATGGGGGTGCGCACGCCGTTGCGGTCGCCCAGGTAGAAATTGTCGCCCATGCCTATCTCGTCGCCGTAATAGATTACCGGGGTGCCGGGCAGAGAGAAAAGCAGGATGTTCATCAGCTCTATCTTGCGGCGGTTATTGCCCAGCAGCGGGGCCAGCCGGCGCCTGATGCCGAGGTTGATGCGGGCCTTCGCGTCGCGGGCGTAGACCTTGTACATGTAGTCGCGCTCTTCGTCGGTGACCATCTCCAGGGTCAGCTCGTCGTGGTTGCGCAGGAAGACCGCCCACTGGCAGGCGTCGGGGATGGCGGGCGTCTGCTCGAGGATGTCCGTGACGGGAAAGCTGTCCTCCATCCAGAGCGACATAAAAAGGCGCGGCATGACCGGAAAATGAAAAGCCATGTTGCATTCGTCGCCGGCGCCGAAATAGGAAGCCGCGTCCTCCGGCCACTGGTTGGCCTCACACAGCAGCATCCTGTCCTTATACTTCTCGTCTACGTGGGCGCGGAGCTTCTTCAGGAATTCGTGGGTGGCCGGGAGGTTCTCGCAACTGGTGCCTTCCGCCTCGTAAAGGTAGGGCACCGCGTCCAGCCGGAGGCCGTCCACGCCGAGGCCCAGCCACAGGTCCACCACTTTCAGGAGGCCTTTCTGCACGTGCGGATTTTCAAAGTTAAGGTCGGGCTGGTGATGGTAGAAGCGGTGCCAGTAGTAAGCCCTGGCCGCCGGGTCCCAGGTCCAGTTGGAAGTTTCGAAATCCTTGAAGATGATTCTGGCGTCCTTGTATTTTTCGGGGGTGTCGCTCCAGACATAGTAGTTGCGGGCGGCGGAACCGGGAGGGGAGAGCCGGGCGCGCTGGAACCAGGGGTGCTGGTCGGAGGTATGGTTGACCACCAGTTCCGTTATCACCCGGATGCCGCGGGCGTGGGCTTCTTTCAGGAAGTCCTTGAAATCCCCCATGTCGCCGTAATCCGGGTGGATGCCGTAGTAGTCGGAAATATCATAGCCGTCGTCGCGCAGCGGCGAGGGATAAAAAGGCAGCAGCCACACAGCCGTCACCCCGAGGCTCTCGAGATAGGGGAGTTTTCCGATCAGGCCGCGGAAATCCCCTATCCCGTCGTCCTTGCTGTCGCGGAAGGATTTTACATGCAGTTCGTAGATGACCGCATCCTTGTACCAGAGCCGGTCGGAGGCCGGAGATTGTTTTTCCGTCATCAATGCTTCTCCATGGCGAAGCCCAGCCGGTACCAGACGGGGACCAGCGCCAGGCCTATGGCCAGGTTCCCGGTTATCCAGACCGCCGGCCAGGGACAGACGGCCGGGGGCGGGCTGCCGACCAGAGCGGACCCGGCGCCTACGAGGAGGCAGAACACGGAGACCCCGGCGGCGGCCATGGCGCCGACCGAAAGCAGCAGCCGGCGCGGGCCGTTATGCGCGTGATCCTTGCATTCTACCGCTATGGTATGCCAGAAACCTTTGGGCCGCACCAGCCGGTAGAAGCCGTGCAGATGCTTGCGGTCCTCGGGCCCGAAGAAAAATATCGCGGCCAGCGACGCCCCGAGCGAGAGGGCGGCCATTATCAGCAGGCGCAGGGCCTGGTCGTCCACCCAGAGCAGCAGCGGCACGGCGGCCAGGGCGGAGACGCCTATGGCCGCTATCTCGGACCAGGCGTTAACCCGCCACCACAGCCAGCGCATGATAAGTATCGGGCCCATGCCGGCGCCCAAGAGCAGGCTGGCCTGCCAGGCCTGGTTTATAGACGAGAGCCTGGTCATTATTACCAGCGCTATGCCGATGAGCATGACATTGGACCCGCGGGCCACCCAGACCAGGGCCCTGCCCGACGGCTCCCTCTTCAGCCAAGCCTGGCAGATGATGCGCTTGAAGATGTCGTTGGCCCAGTAGGAGGAGCCCCAGTTGATATGGGTGTCCACGGTAGAGGCCAGGGCGGCCAGCATGCCCGTTATCATCAGGCCTTTTACGCCGACGGGCAGCAGTTCGGCCATCCCGCGCACATACGCCCCTTCCCGGTCGGCCCGCAGCAGTTCGCCGGTGAGGTCTGCCAGGGGCGGGAACAGGACCAGCAGGCCCAGCCCCAGCGGCAGCCAGAGCAGGGTGCGCAGGAAGACCTGGGTGCCGGTGAAGACCAGGGCCGCGATCTTGGCCTGCTTCTCGTCTTTACAAGCCATGGAACGCTGGGCCAGGTAGCCGGTGCCGTCGGAGTTGAGCTGGATGACCCACTGCAGTCCGAACAAGGCCAACAGCGGGAAGGTGACGTTGAACGCCTTATCCGGAGTGAAGGCCAGGATCTGCGCCGGGCTTATCGCCCCCAGCGCCCCCGCGGCTTTCAGTGCCAGCATTTTTTCGTGTATGCCGCTTATGCCGCCCGCTTTCATGAACACTATCACAGAGAAGATAAGGGTGGCCCCCAGCATTATAAAGACCTGCACCACGTCGGTATCCACCACGCTGCGCAGGCCGCCGGTGGCAGAATAGAACGTAGTGACCAGCAGGATGGAGAGCACGGAGATGAGGTTATTGGCGGAGAGCACCATAGCCGCTTCCGTGCCGGCCAGGGCGGAGGAGAGGTTCAGACCGACCGCCTGCACCAGGCTGACGAAGGGGCCGAAGAGCCACGCCGGCAGCCATTCGTTCCAGGGCAGGAAAGGCTCGGCTATGCGCGAGGCGGCGAAGAAGACCCAGGCCAGCACCACGCAGTTGAAGATGGTGCCGAAGTAGAGCGCCTTGAAGCCGCGCAGCGCCAGCGCCCGGCCGCCGCCGTAGCGCAGCTCGGTCAGCTCGGCGTCGGTGATAACGTTGGCGCGCCGCCAGTGGGAGGCCAGCACGAAGCCCATCATCAGGAAGGCCAGCGCGTAGATCCACATCTGCCAGAGGGCGAAGATACCGGAGACGGCGATGATGCCGGTGACCAGCAGCGGAGTGTCCGCGGCGAACTGGGTGGCGGCCATACTCAGGCCGGCTTTCCAGCCGGGCAGCGAGCGGCCGGCCAGGAAGTATTCCTCCAGGCCTTTGGAGGCCTCGTCCTTATTGCGGAAGCCGGAGTAAACCGAATAGGCTATGAAGGCCAGTATTATCGCAATGTCGAGTCCTGCCATATTGCCTCCCTAAAGTCGGAGTGTTTCCCTGCTATTATGCCGCAGTATGGCCGCCTGAATCAAGAATTTTATCCGCAGAGCGCCCCTGGCCGGGCCCGTGCACCAGGGGCCGGTGATGGTGAAAAGAATTCTCATTTCTTTATCCGCGGACGGCGCCGCCGGCATTCTCCACCGAAACCGGGATCACGAAGCTTATCTCGGTGCCTTTGCCCGCCTCCGAGCGCACGTCGAGACGGGCGGCGTGCCGGTCCGCCACCAGCTTGCAGAACGCCAGCCCCAGGCCCAGGTTCTTGGAGCTTTTCCCCATGGTACTGTACTTTTTAAAGATCTCCTCCCGGAAATTTTCGGGGATACCTTCCCCCTCGTCGCTCACGTAGATCGCGGCCATGCCGTTCTCCCGGAAGCCGGCCCCTAATTTTATCGCCCCGCCCTTCGGCGTGTACTGTATGGCGTTGAGCACCAGGTTGCCTATCACCCGCCTCACCAGCTCCCGATCCGCGAACATCCACACGCTATCGGCTTTCTCCGGCAGGGCGAACGTCCATTTTCTTCCGGCCGCCGCGACGGAAGCGGAGTTCTCCGCCGCGCAGTCTCGCAGGAAATCCCCCAGCGGGACCCTGCCCTTTTCTACCTGGGTGGAGGGGTCATTAAGTTTAGAGGTGTTGAGCACGTCGGAGATCATGGTGGTGAGCATCCCGAGGGAGGTCCTGGCTATCTGAGTCAGGCTGGCCAGTTGTTTCTTGTCGAACGCTTTAGCCTCTTCCTCGGAAAGCAGGAGGTCGAGGGCGGCCTTCAGCGCGGTTACCGGCTGCTTAAGGTCATGCACGGTCATTGCGAAGAATTCATTCCTCTGTGTTTCGGCTTCGAGCCGCAAGCCTTCCTCCCGCTTAAGCCCCGAGTGAAGGTCCTTCAGTGTTCTGGCTATGCTGCCGGTATCGCTGCCCAGCGCCCCGGACGGCAGGGCCGGCAGTTCCCCGGATTTAACGTTCTCCGCCATAGTCAGCAGCCAGGAGAGTTCTTTGCCTAACTTTATGGAAAGGAACCAGGCCAGGAAAGCTATGAAGGCCGTGAAGACAAGACCGATCACTATCCCCCTCCAGGCCATGTTCGCTACGGCCTCGTCTACCCCCTTCACCGAGATGCCCAGCTGCACCTCACCTACGTTCACCCCGTTGCTGATTATCTCCCGGCTTACGTCGAAAATCTCGTCGACCGGGTGAAACACGTCTTCATCCGCCTTCTTCTCCGTCAGTTTAACGCCGGGCTCCGCCATGCGGTAGACGACTCTCCCCCTTGAATCCACTATCCTCAGGTAGCTTATGTTCTTAAAATGGTCGAAACTTCTCAGGATTTCCTTAAGCCGCTGCACATTCCCGGTTTCCAGGTAATGCGCCGAAAGCTCGATCACAAAGGAGGAAAGGTATTCTGTCCTGTCCTGAGTGCGCTCCAGCAGCGCCCTCCTGAATCCCATGGCCCGCTCGGCAACCATGACTATAGAAAAAAGAAGACTGAGGACCGAGAGCGAGACAAGTATTTTATTCCTGAGTTTCACGGGAACCTCCTGGCCGCGGAATGGAATGCCCGGCCGGACACTTAATTTACGCGGTTATTTTAACACATACTGCCATCGCCGCAGCAATGCGGTCAGACCCTGATGGTGAATTTTTCCATCAGGCTCTGGATGATCCGCCGCAAGACCGGGTTGGGCTTTGGGTGCCTGCCGCAGACCAGCCAGATATTCTGCTTTATCCCCACATCTTTGCGATGCAGTTTCACCAGGCGGCGGGACTTCAGGTCGTCCCGGACGGTCAGGGCGTCCATGGCCGCCACCCCGTGGCCCCGCAGAGCCAGGAACCGTATAAGCTCGCTGTCTTCCAGCTCCGTTTCCACGGATACGGAAACCTGATGCCGGCACAAGAGCAGGTCCACCTCCTTGCGGACGGGGTTGTCCGGGGTCATCAGGAGGATGGGAAGTTTAAACAGGTCCGCGGGAAAGCGCTCGACCTTGGCCTTGAGCCTTGGGACGGCCACGAAACAGATGGGGATGGCCCCCGCCAGCCGGCTTCTGAACTCTACGCCCAGCTGCGGGGAGAAGTCCGTGCCGGAGACGACCAGGTCCAGCCTGTGGTTCTCCAATTGCTCCCGGAGATTATTAAGCTGCCCCCCGAGTATGCTTACGCGGACCTGCCGGTCGATCCCGTAGGCGTGGTCCAGGATCTGCAAGACCACATGACGGGAGATCGGACCCGTGACGCCCAGGCGCAGGCTGGCGGGGAGCTTTTGCCCGGGCTGCAAGGCCGAGACCAGCTCTGCCCCCTGCGAAAAGATCCGCTCGCAGTAGTCGAAGGCTATCCTGCCCTCGGGGGTCAGCTTTACGCCTTTGCGGCTGCGCGCGAGAAGCTGTTTGCCAAGGACAAGCTCCAATTGTTTAAGCTGAAGGCTTAAAGTGGGCTGGGCCAGGTAGAGCTCCCGGCTCGCCGCCCCTATCCGCCCGGCCTTGGCAGTGACCCAGAAGTAATACAGATGGTGATAGTTTACAGGTATCATTTATTTATTAAATGCAACTTATTTAAATTATATGTTACGTAAATGATTGTAGCATACCCTATACTATAATCCTCGCAGGTTGTCTCTGTGCGACCGCCGGCCAAAGAGCCGGCGGAGGGCGAGAAGAGCCGGGAAAGGACATATCATGAAGATCAGAACGCCTTCGGTATTTATGCTAACCGTTCTTATTGCGCTGACCGCGGCCTCCTGCGGCAAAAAGAACCTGAAGAACGGGGGATCCGGAACGGACATGACCACCGGCATCGCCGCAGACCCGGCTCTGGAGATACAGGACGGGCGCCTGATGGAGCCGGACGGGGTAGTCCGCGGCGGAGAATTCGCCGCCGTTGAAACCATCTCCCCCGTCTATTTCGCCTTTGGCGGCCACGCCCTCTCCGAAGAAACCCGCAAAATCCTGCAGGAGAACGCGGCTGTCCTCAAAGCCCATAAAGAGTGGCTTGCGGTGGTGGAAGGACATTGTGACAACCGCGGGACCGTGGAATACAACCTGGCGCTGGGCCAGAAGAGGGCCAAGAACGTGCGTGACTATTATGCCCGCCTCGGGGTACCTGAAGCGTCCATGGGCACCATCTCCTACGGCGAGGAAAAACCCTCCTGCGAAGAGGAAACCGAACCCTGCTGGGCGAAAAACAGAAAAGCCGCCACGAAAGTGAAAACGAAAGAGGAACGCGATTGAGCTCCGCCAGGCCAGCCCCGCGCTTTAACCGGGCGGCCTGCCTGACCCTCCTGCTGCTGTCCGCGGCGGCGGTTCCCTCCGCGCGGGCGGCTGATTACGATATTTCGTACCTGTGGCATACGGACCGGGCGAAGGTGACGGCCTACAAGTCGGCGGTTATCAGGATACTTGGGCCGGAAGTGGCCCGCGGCCTGCGCGAAGTCCGGCTGCGGGACAGCTACGGGCTGATCTATGAACGCCGCGGCGGCCCCGGGTCCGCGAAAGCGGTCGCGGCCGCGCATTCACGGCTTTTAACCCCGCGCGGGCTCCGGGCGGCAGTCCCCATCCCGGATCGGGATTGGGCTTCCCCCGGAAGAACGGCCGCCCCTCCCGCCGCAGCTCCGGAAGCTTCCCCTCTGGAGGCCGCTGTCGAAAACTATATACGGGGCTTACGCCGCCGGGGCCTCATCAAAAGCAACGAGCGCACGGCCTGGCTGGTGTACGACATCAGGGCCGACAAAAAACTGGTCAGCATCAACGAGGACGTGCCGCTCGAGGCGGCAAGCCTGGTAAAACCTTTTATCGCCCTGGCGTACCTGCACGAGGTAAAAGCCGGCCGCAAGCCCTACACCCACGAGGTCCGCGGACGAATGGAGAGGATGATACGGGAGTCAAACAACGCGGCCGCAGACTGGATAATAAGGCGCCTTGGCGGGCCGAAGGCCGTGCAGGCGCTTCTCCGCAGGGAATACGGCGGGATCTTCAGGAACACCCGCATCGTGGAAACTATCCCCGCAAATGGCAGGACTTACCGCAACAAAGCCTCCGCGCGGGATTACAGCCGCTTCCTCTACGCCCTGTGGACCGGCGGGCTCCCCGGTTCCGACGAGCTGAAACGGCTTATGAAGCTGCCCAACCAGGACCGCCTGTATACGGCCGCCCCCGGGGTCCCGGCCGGAACGGAGGTCTACGACAAGACCGGCAGCACGAGCCATCTTTGCGGCGACATGGGGATCTTAGTCTCCCGGCGCGCCGACGGCGAACTTTTTCCCTACATAATCGTCGGAATAATTGAAAAAGAAAGAAGCGCGCGGAGCTATTTTAACTGGATGCGCTCACGCGGCGACATAATCCGCCGCGTTTCAGAAATGACCTACAAAGAAATATCCGGCAGGTACCGGTTCTCCGACTTCGACACCGCAAACGGGGACGCCCGCTCCGCCAGCGGGGTCAAGACCGCAGAAAAAGAGCAGAAAGGCGGCTGAAAGAGGGGAAGCTGCTCCCATCAGAAATCAAAAAGTTTCACCACGCGGCTTTCTATGCCGAACAGAGCGGAATCTTTGGTCTTCTCTCCGGTAACATAGGCGCTGGCGGCGGATACGGTAAGAGACATCAGCGGGTAATAAGCGGCCAAATCCGCGGAGTCGGCGCGCAGCACGCTCATCCTTCTCCAGGTGAGAGCGCCGGAAGCGATCAGCCGCGCCTGGTAGCCCCGCATGCGGTCGTTAAGCCCCGGCGGCAGCATTTCCGCCCGCGGGAATTCCAGCGTAATATTATCCCCCGGAAACTTGTAAGAGTCCCGCCTGAGCCTCTTCGCCAGCCCGGCCCCGGCGAAAGCCGCCAGTATGTTTGAGGCCTCGTCTTTCTTCAAGCCTGCCGTCCTGGCGAAAGTGTCGCAAGCCCAGACCCCCATGTCGTTCACAAACACTATAAAGGCGCGGTAATTATCGTAAGTGGAGAGTATGAACACCGCCTGCTCCACGGTGATGGGATGTTTTTTAATTAATTTTCCCATGGCCTTATGCGCCGGGGAAAGGCCCGGAGTATCCGTTCTAACGGAGATGAAGGGCTCGAAAACAAAGCCATAGGCCTCCTCCCCGGACGTTGTCTTAAGCCAGGATAAGGCAAGCTTTCCCGCGGGCGGGCTTTTGGGGATCAGGCGCAGCGCCAGCGAGATGCGGCGCAGCATTTCGGGCGAAGGCAGGGTCTTGCCCTGCTCGAAGAGCAGGTAATTGCGGTAGGAGAAGGTGAGCACCGGCTTGCCGCCGTTGTCGTGATAAAAGCGATATGCCGTAGGAAAGCCCGCGGCTTTACGCAGGCTGACCAGCGCTTCCGAAAATATTGTTGCCATAGGCCAATTCTACCTTAAGCGCATTTATCAAACAATACAGCGAAGAAAGCCCGCGTTGAAACGCGGTTTACCTCCGATCCCGAACGTAAGCCGCTCGTCCCCAAAATTGGCTCTTTCGCCTCAGGCGGCCGCGCGCGCAGGCTGTTATCATATCTGTGAGAGGAAATCTCACCCCCGGCTCAGCGGCAGGGCGGGGCAAACAACAGAAAATAAGGGAGCTAATTAAATGAAAAGAATTGCGATGATAGCGGGAGTGGTGCTGTTCGCTGGAGTAAACGCGAGTTTCGCCTCCGGCCCTGAGGGGCTGCGGTACGGCGGGGCGGGGGACCTTAACACATTGGCCGTTAAAGCGGCGGCGCTGAAAGCCGCCGGCGCGGACGAAGCCGTTCCCCCCATGCCCGGCTTTTCCAGAGCCTTCGCGCAAGAGACCGGGCTAAAGGCGGCGGCTTCAGCCGAAGCGCTCTCCTTAAATATAAAGGCCAGAGACGGGATCAGATTGAAGACAAAAGTAGTCTACATGTCCTCGAGCGACTCCCTTTCCTGTACCCATGCGTCGTTTTCCGACGGCGTTTATAACCGGGTCCCGAACGTTTTCGACATGGAGATCTCCGCCGCGGTTTCCGGAGAAATGAACAGGATAAAGATAGGGATGACGCTCAACGACAACTGCCGCTCCCAGGCGGTGGGGATGGCGATAGAGGCCGTTCACCCCGCGATCCCGGAGGGTTCCAACAGGATAGCGATCTCCCTGAGCGCCTCGAACCAGGACTCGCTCGTGCAGCAGATAATCTTCAACCAGTACAACTCGCCGTATATCGGCATTTTCTACGGCAGCCAGGACGCCAAAGTAGTCGTGGGCCCGAACGGCTTAG
>MGUA01000021.1:0-17859 GCA_001799735.1 Elusimicrobia bacterium GWB2_63_22
CGATGAGGCGCTTGTTCTCCTGCTCGAGGTACAGCTTCTCCTCGGCCTTCTTGATGGCGCGGCGCAGGTAGTTGAAATCGACGGGCTTGATGAGGAAATCGTAGACGGATTCCTGGATGGCCTTCACCGCCGTGTCAAGGGACGCGTGCGCGGTCATCATCAGGATCTGGCTGTCGGTGTTGAGCTTGCGGATGTCCTTGATGACCTCGATGCCGGTCTTGTCGGTGAGGTTGAAGTCCATCAGGATGATATGGAAAAAGTCGGAGACCACCATTTTCATGGCTTCCGAGCCGGAGCCGGCCTCGAAGACCTTGTAGCCTTCCATCTCCAGCAGGTCGCGCAGCGTCTCGCGCAAATGCGCGTCGTCGTCGACTATTAAAATTTTGCTTTCCATGTAGTATAGCGCCGGCCCCTCGGCCGCGCGCTCTTTATATTTATATGATTTTATAGGACAGGAACACAATAGCAAACTTGGCCGGCGCCGTCAGGCCCGGTTGGGCGGGGGCGGCGGGTTCTGGATGACCGGCAGGAACAGGCGGAAACAGGTGCCTTTGCCCACCACGCTGCTCACTTCCACGCGGCCCTTGTGGCGGTCCGCCACCTTCTTCACTACGGCCAGGCCCAGGCCCGTGCCGCGCGCCTTGGTGGTGAAGAACGGCGCGAAGATCTTGTCGGCGGTCTCCTTGGGCATGCCGCAGCCCGTGTCCTCCACGTCTATGCGCACCATGCCGCCGTCGACCATCTCGCTGCGCACGTAAAGCTTGCCGTTCTCCGGCATAACCTCTATGCCGTTCTTCATCAGGTTGCGCACCGCCTGCGCCATTTCGTCGGGGTCGATGCTGACCACCGGGTTCTCCGGGGCCAGGTTTTTCACCAGCTCGACGTGCGGCGGGATCGGGAACGACATCGTCAGGTCCTCGAGGTAGGAATTGACGTGCATGATCTTCGGGTTCAGCTCGCGGGTGCGGGCGAAACCCAGGATCTCGTCGATGATGCCGTTGGCCTGCCGGATCTCGGATTCGATGATGGCGATATGCTTGATCACCTTCGGCTCCGGGTTGGGCATGGCGCTGTTCTTGGTCTTGATGAAATAGATGGAGTTGTTGATGACGGCCAGGGGGTTGCGGATCTCGTGGCCTACGACGGAGGCCATCTGCCCGATGGCGGCCAGGCGCTCTTTCTTGATCAGCTCGTCCTGCGCGCTCTTGAGCTCGCGGGTGCGGGCTTCCACGCGGTTCTCCAGGCTGCGGTTGAGGCGCTCGAGCTCCACCTTGGCGGACATGATCTCGGCCGTCTTGACCTTCAGGCTCTCGCTCATCTGCATGAACGTGTGCGCCAGCTCGCCGATCTCGTCGTTGGGCATGGAGAGGTCGGGCAGGTAGTCGAAGTCGCCCTCGCCCAGCTTTATGGCCGCCTCGCGCAGCGCCTGGATAGGCTGCGTGATGACCAGCGAGACGGCGTAGCCCAGGAACAGCACGAAAACGGTGACGATGAGCATCATGCGCCAGGTGCGCTTGAGCATGTCGTCGGAGGCCTGGTAGGCCACCGAGACCGAGCGCTGGATATAGACCACCCAGCCGAGTTCCGTGACCTCGGCGAAGGCGCCGAGCACCCGCTCGCCGGTGGTCTCCAGGATGATCTCCCCCCCGCCGGTGCGGGCGTCGTTCTGCAGCAGGATGCGCAGCACGTCGTCGGGCAGCTTGGCGTCGGGCTTGTAGATCTCCTTGGAATTGGAATGCGCTATCAGGAATCCGCCGGAATCTATGACCGCGGCCTGCGTATGGGTGGACTCGGGAAAGCCGGTCTTGAGCAGGCTCGACAGCGCCGTCAGGCTCATCTTGGCCAGCACCGCGCCCACGGCCTGGTTAGTTTGCGGGTTGACTATCTGCACGCCCATCGTTATCGCCGGGTAGGAGCCCATGTACTTCTCGAGCCCGCCCACGAACTCGCCCGCGCGCATGACCTTCTTGAACAGCGCGTCGCCGGCGAAGTCGCGCATCTTGGTGTCGTGCACAAAGCGCCCCAGCCGCACCACTTCCTGGCCGTTGGCGTCTATCACCGAGATCTCCAGGAAAGCCGCGTGCAGCTGCATGATGTGGCTCACCAGCCCCTGCTGCTTGGGCACGTTCATCGAGGCGAAATCCTCGAGGTGCGCGGCGTCGAACAGGACGTTGCGGAAGTTGATGATGTAGCTGGAGACGGTGTCGGCAAAGCCCACGGCCAGGGCTTCCTGGTCGCGGGAGATCGCCTTATTGAGGGTTATCTGGCTGAGGTTTACGAGGTAATACCCCACTATGCCGAGCGGGACCAGGGAAACGATGAGAAAAATCAGCAGCAGCTTGTAGAAAAGCCGGCCTCGTTTTCTGGGTGCTTCGGTCATAGTATCGCTTCGCCTCTATCTTTAACAGGATAAGATATTATCCCAGAACCCTGTTACAGAATTGTTGCGGTTACTTGGCGCAGCCGGCCGCGGGCTGGCCGGGGGGCGGCACCTTCTCGTAGCCCGGCATCTTTACCAGCTCGCCCAGGCCCACCATGAACTCCCGCCCGTCCACCACGAACGACGGGGAAGTGCTTATCCCCAGCGCGGAAGTGACGGCGAAGTCCTCAGCGAGCATGTTCTTGGCCTCTTCGAAATTCTTCTCCACGTCCTCCGCGTCCACCTTGGCGGCGGCCGCGGCTTTCTTCCATTCCGGGGAGCTGTACTCCTTGTTGCGTTCGGCCAGGTAGGCGCGGAACTTGCCGGGGAATTTTTTGGAGATGTAGATCTGCCTGGCGTTCTCTTCCCACTCGGGCTGGCCGTGCAGGCTGGAGAAAACCCAGGCGCCTTTTTCGTCCTTCTTGGCGTCGCCGATGAAGTGCACCTCGAGGTTCAGGCCCTCGGGCAGCAGCTTGTTCTTCTCCGCGTCCAGCAGGGAATTCTCGGCCATCGCGCCGAACGGGCACTGGCTCATCACGAACACTTCCAGGGTGTTCTTCTTTTCCTGGCGGGAGGCGTAGAGCCCGCGGCGCTGCCGGTCCTCGTAGACCAGGAAGCCGTTCTTCTCGGCGAAGAGGCCGGCCTGGATCTCGTTGGCGAGCTTGGCCTTGACCGCGGGGGTGGCGGTCAGGATGTAGGCCGGGACGAACCCGAGCTCGGGGAACTGCGCGGCGCGCTCCGGGGAGGCGTAGTCCATGACCACGGGCTTTATGCCCTCGAAATAACGGTCGAAGACGCCGACCAGCGCGTCGTTCTTGCCGACACCGGAGCTGACCACCACCCAGAAGGGGGGCGGCGGGGCTTTGGGGGCCGGCTTGTAGCCGGCCGGCGGGGGCACGCGCTTGGCCGCGGGCAGGGACGCGTTAATGGCGTCGTACAGGGGCAGCAGGCGCTGGGAACCGGAGTAGCGCCGGCCGGCCAGGAAAAGGGACGTTTCGGAGACGCCGGCGGCCGTGGAGCGCTTGTGGGCGGCCTCCAGCGCGGCAGTCCCTTCGGAGGCGGCCTTCTTCTCCAGTTCGTCGGGGTTTATTCCCGCGAACAGCGCGGCGTCGCGCCAGCCGTCGGCCGACGGGGAGAGCGAGCGCGCGTTGAGGTAATTGAGCAGCCGGGCCGGCCAGACCTTGAAGACCACGGCCAGCCGCACCGCTTCCGCCAGTTCGGCCTCGCCGCGGCGGGCGGCAAAGGAGCCGTCCTCGTTCCGGGAGACCAGCGGGTAGACCTTCAGGTCCGCGCCGGCGAGGCGGCGGCGGGCCGTGTCGGCCAGGAAGAACCACTGCCAGCCCTGGCCGTCCATGGCCTCGAGGTAAAGTTCCACGGAGCCGGGGGCGGCTTTGGGAGCGGGAGCCTGCTGGGCGAGGGCCGGGCAGGCGAGCAGCAGCGCGAGCAGCAGGGGGGCGGCCGTCTTCATTAGCGGGCCTTCCTGCTGAGCAGCTGGCGGATGCGGATGGAGAGTTCCTGGATGTCGAACGGCTTGGTGATGTACTCGTCGGCGCCCAGGCTCAGGCCCTGGGTCTTTTCTTCGGCCGACAGGAAGCGCCCGGTCATCATGATCAGGATGAAGTCCTTGGAGAACTTGCGCAGCTCCTGGCAGATCTGGAAGCCGGACGAGTCCGGCAGCTGGATGTCCATGATCACCACTTCGGGCATGTTCTTCTTGGCGGAGGCGATGCCGTTCTTGGCGTTGCCCGCCTCGAGGCAGGTGAAGCCCTCCAGCTCCAGCACCTCGGCGAGGCTTTCGCGCAGATGGTTGTCGTCGTCAATTACCAGAATTTTTTGAGCCATATTAGTTCCTCCGTCATCCACTATTTACCGGGCACCAGTTTGTAGCCTACGCACGGCACGGTGTGCACGTACCTGGCGGCCTTGCCCATCTTGGACCTGAGCCGCCGCACGTGCACGTCCACGGTGCGCGGCGAGCCGAAGTAGTTGTAGCCCCAGACGCGCTCTATGAGGTACGGCCTCGACAGCACGCGGTTGGGCGAGCTGAGGAACACGTAAAGCAGGTCGAATTCCTTGGCCGTCACCGTGATCTCCTTGTTGGAGATGCGCACGGTGTAGCTGGACATGTTGAGCTCTATCTCGTTCATCTTCAGGATCTCTTCGGCCTGCACGCTGACCGTGCGGCGCACGACGGCCCTGATGCGGGCCACGCTCTCGTGGAGGTCCTGGCTGTAGCTGAGCACCTCGTCGGCGCCGAGCTGGAAGAAAGCCAGCTTATACGAGATCTTGGGCGTCTCGCGGCCGCCGTGCCCGTGCGGGATCAGCGTCTCCGCGGTCAGGCCGGAGGGCATGTGGTCGAGATAGGTGTCGGGCGACTCGAGTATCGCTATCGCCGGGATGTTCTTGTTCTTGGCCCGGAGGTTCTTCAGGAAGGTCAGCCCTTCCTCGTCGGCCAGGTTCTGGCCGATCATGACCATGTCGAAGGATTTCTCCGCCAGCATGCCCATTACTTCGCGGGCACGGTGGGCCGTGGCCACGGAATACCCCTGGCGCGAGAGCATCTCGAGCATCAGGGAGGCCCGGGACAGGTCCTTTGAGGCGAAAATGATGTTTATTTTCACAGAGTCTCCTAAAAAAGCGGCGCGCGGCGGGGCTTGCGCCGGCCGCCCCGTACGGGGCGCCGGCAGCAGGCCCGCGTCAGCGGCCTTAGTCCTGGTGCACTTCTTCTATGTCGAAAGTAACGCCGCGCAGACCGAGCACGCCGGTAAGCACGTTGTAAACGAACGCGATGAAGACCATTACGGCGGTGGTGAGCACGACGTAGAGGAGGGCGTAGAGGCCCACGCTCAGGATCTTCTGCATGAAGGTCATCGGGGCGAGCTGCAGGTTGGGCACGAGCATGAAGGTGATCACGCCGCCGAGCAGGGCCAGGACGAAGACGACGAGGGGAACCGAGGAAGTGACGAGGGAACCTACGCTGATATTGCGCACTTCAAGTTTCATTTTTCCTCCATAAAGTAACGGCGGGCCGCGCTAACGCGCCCGGTCCTCCATATAATACATAATTATTTAAAGATATCAACAAAAAGAAGGGGTCAGGTCTTGAATCTTGACATTTTGGTCGAAAATGTCAAGATTCAAGACCTGACCCCAGTTCCCCGCGGGCGTCTGTCCCGCAATATCCCGGTTTTGCGTTCCGATACCCCGTGCCTGCCTAGAGGCCGATTTGGGCTTTGGGGTAGAAGAGGATGAGGGTGCGGTTGGTTTCGGCCGTCTGGCCGACGTGAAGGATCTTCACGTTGAAGCTCTGGTTCTTGAAAACGGTCTCGCCCTCCACCGGCGTGTCCGGCGTCTCGAAAGCCTGGCCCACCAGGCGCAGCAGCGTCTGCTGCTGGCTGTCCACCACGTCCAGCAGGTGGATGTTCTTGGCGTCCATGCCCTGGCCCAGCTCGAAGTTGGCGTAAAGGATGGTGTTGTTCTCGTCCACGACGATCACGTAGTTGGTGCCGGGCACGATGATGTTCAGCAGCGAACGCCACCAGCGCTGCTCGGCGTCCTTGTACGTGCGGTCGCGGTTGGAGATGCCCTCTATCTCCACCTTCATCTTGCTCATCAGCCGCGTAATGGCGCCGGCCAGCTCGCCCAGCTCGTCGTTACGGGCCGGGAACCGCAGGTCAAAATTCTTCAGCGACACCCCCTCCACGCTGTCGCGCAGCGCGTCCATCGGGGAGATCACGTAGTGGTGGAAGAAGAAGTACAGCGGCAGCCCCAGCAGGAACAGCACGCCCACCGCGCCGAACACGTACTTGCGCATGGCCGAGCCGATGAGCACCTCGGCGCCGGCCCGGGAGACCATCAGGTCGATGATGCCGATGATCTCGCCGCGCACGGAGAACGGGATGGCGATCTCGTAAAAAGGCTCGCCCTTGACCTGGCGGACCTTGGGCATCTTCGACATGTAGGCCTGGCTGATGGCGTCGGTCGGGGGCGGCACCTGGGCCTTGAAATCGTCCCAGGTCACGCCGATAAAGCGGGATTCCTTGTGCCAGCGCACCTTGCCCTGGCGGCTCAGGTACAGCATCGAGCTGATGCGCTCGTCCTTGGCGAGCGACATCATGATGTCGTACTCCTCGAAGGAGATGGCGCTGGCGTTGTTGAGCAGGCCGTTGCGCATGGTGGGGGCGTAAACCTTGACGGTCTCGATCACGTCCTGCTTGAGTTTCTCGTCGAAGGTCCACTTGAACAGGTTGTAATAGAAGACGCCGCCGAGGAACATGACGTAAACGCCAATGCCCACGAACCACATCAGCCACTTCATTGTAAGCCGCATATCGTTGGTCCTTGCCGAAATCTGGCGGGCCTATTCAGCCCGCATACATAGTCTACAAAAACCTTGTTAACGGAGTGTTACTGAAATATTAAATATTGCGGGGCGGCGGGGGTATGGACCCGTCAGGCACGGCGTCGCGCACACCGTGCGCGCGCCTCGTCTCTCGGTTTCGGCGCTTACGCAAGCCTCAACCTCCGAGACGGCCTTCCTGGCCCATACCCCCGCCGCCCCGCGGTTTAACAGGGGTTTACTGTCCCCCCGCTAAGATCTGCTCTATGCGTTTGAGGCCGGCGGCGGTGTCGGCGTTGCTGGGGTCCAGCTGCCGGGCTATCGTCCACTCGTCGCGGGCCTTCTCGTAATTCGAGTTCTGGAAGTACTTCAGGCCTTCCAGGTAATGCTGCTGGGCGGCCAGGCGGTTCTCCTCGCTGACGCCCTGGGGCTTCTTGACCACCTCTTCCACCGTCATGCCCTTGCGCTTGGCCTCGGCCTCGGCCTTCCGGCGGGCCTCCTCCTCGCGGGCGCGGGCTTCTTCCTCTTCCCTGGCGCGGCGGGCGGACTCTTCGGCGCGGCGGCGCTTGGCGTCGGACTCGGCCCGCATCTGTTCGCGGGCGCGGGCGATGAGCTTGTTCAGGTAGGACATGCTGGCGGCAAAGGGCTTGGCCTTGTCCCACTCGGCTATGGCCTCGGGGTATTTGCGGATCCCGTAAAGTTTCTTGCCGGCGGCCAGGTAGCCGTTCTCTATCTCGGCGCGGACCTCGGCCAGCAGCCTGGAGGCCTTGGCGTCACCGGGCTGGATCTCCAGGGCCTGCTTCAGGCCGTCGTGGGCGCCCCTCAGCTTGCCCTGCGCGTAGAGCTCCAGGGCCTGCTTTAGCTTGTCGTTGGCGCGCTGGGCGCGCAGCTCGTTCTCCACCCTGGTTATCCAGTCTATCGTCAGGGCGTCGCGGGGCTTTATCAGCAGGGCGTTGTAGAAATTATCCAGCGACTCCTTCAGGTCGCGCGAGGCGTAGAGCTCGGAACCCTTCAGGAAATAATATTCCTTCAGGTCGTCCTTTATGCGGGCCAGCCAGTACTTGGCCTTGATATTGTTCGGGGAGAGCTTGACCACTTCCTGCATGCTGGTGTGGGCCTCCACCACGCGCCCCTCGGTATAGTAGGACAGCGCCATCTTGAAGCGGTCCTCGATCATCAGCTTCTCGCTCATGCCGGGCTTCAGGCTGCCTCGCAGCTGGTTGGAGGCCTCCAGCAGCATCTGGGCGTCCTGGTTATTGGGGTCGATGTTGAGGATCTTCGCGGCCATCTCCTTGGCGTCCTCGTAGTTGCCCTGACGGTAATACTCGAAAGCGTTCTCGTACACGTTGGCCAGCATCTTGGCCTGGATCTTCTGCTTCTCCAGCTTTATCGTCTCGAGGAATTTTTTCTTCTCCTCCAGCTCGCTCAGGCTGCCCAGGCCGGTCTTCTGCAGGTCCAGGAAAAGGGATTCTTCGCTCTTTACGCGCTTGGACTGCGCCGCGGCCGGGGCGCACAGCGCCGCGGAGAATAGGACCGCCAGGAAAATGTTCTTCATAAAAGCCTCGTCAGAACGGCATGCCGCCGGTTATAAGGTTGCTGATCATGGGCGACAGCATCAGTATGAACACCGTGGGGAAGATGAAAATGAACAGCGGGATGAGCATCTTGGTGGAGGCCTGCGCGGCCAGCTTTTCGGCCTTGTTCAGGCGGCGGAAGCGCATGTCGGCGGAGTAGTTGCGCAGCAGTTCCACCAGGCTGGTGCCCAGCTCGTCCGACTGCACGATCAGGCCGACGAAAGAGCGGACCTCCTGCAGGCCGGTGCGCAGGCTCAGGCGCCGCAGCGCGTCGCGGCGGGAATAGCCCAGCTGCACCTCGTTGATGGTCTTCTCTATCTCCAGCTCCAGGCCGGTCTTCACCGGGGCGATCTTGACGATGCGGTCGAAAGCGGTCATGTAGTCCAGGCCCGACTCGATCATCAGGGCGCCCAGGTCGACGAAGGTCGGGAAGTTGCGGATGATGTCCTCCTGGCGGCGGCGGATGCGCCCGGAGTAGAGCGCCGCCTCCGGCAGCAGGAAGCCCAGCGGGGCGAAGATCAGCGTAAACGGGGAGCTGCTCAGCGCGAAGAACAGCAGCGGCAGCGCGGCGCCGGCGATCAGCTTGATGTGCAGCATCTTCAGCGGGTCGGTGCCGGCCGGGCTGCCGAGGAGCATGTAGGTCTCCTCCAGCTTCTTCTCCTGGCCCAGCTGCCGCGCGAAGAACAGGTCCACCTTGTCCCAGAAATTCTTGCTGCCCTCCAGCTTGGAGAAGGCGGAGGTCTCGCGGCCCTCCATGTCGCTGATGTCGCCTATCGGGGAGCGGTCCTCCTTGCGCGGGGCGAAGAAGCGCTGCACCGCCGTGAAGGCGGCGAAAGAGCCGACCACGGAGAGTATTATAAGGAGGGCGCTGGTTATCTTGTCCGGGCTCATACGCGTATCTTCCCGAGGCTCGCCACGACCTTCATGCCTATGCCTATCCAGATGGCGCAGAAGATGAACACGCCCATGCCGAGCGGGCTGCCGTAGAACTGTATCATCTCGTTAGGCTGGAACATGAACATGACGCCGACCATCACCCACGGCATGATGCCGACGACGATGGACTGGATCTTCTGCTGGGCGGTCATCGCCTTGGTCTTTTCCTCCAGCTTGGACTCCTCGCGGATGTCCACCACTATGCGTTCGAAAACCTTGGTCAGGTTGCCGCCCATCTGGCGCTGCAGCACGATGGCGCGGATCATGTAGGCGAGCATCTTGGAGTCCACGCGGTCTTCCATCACGCCGAGCGCCTTCTCGAAGGTCATGCCCAGCTGGTAGTTCTTGATGACCAGCGCGAACTCGTCGGAAATAGGCGGCATCAGGTCCTTGGAGACCATCTCGAAGCCCTGCACCACGTCCAGGCCCGAGCGCAGACAGTTGGACAGCAGGATCAGGCCGTCCATCAGCTGCGTGTCTATCTTGCGGCCGCGCGCCTGCTTCATGGTATTCAGCACGAAAGCCGGGGTGCGCAGGCCGACGAACACGCCGATGCCGCTGAGCACCAGGAAGAACAGGATGTTCATGGTCAGCAGGCCGAGAAAAGCGAACACCGCGATCGGGCCCAGCACCAGGTACTTGACGTTGATGTTGATGAACTGGCGGGAGAAGGCCTCGGTAAAGACCTCCACCTTCTTGGAGTAGTTCCCCATCATCGCGTTGGTCTTGGAATCGTTCATCGCGAAGAAGGCCTGCACGGCGAGGAAGACCAGGATGATGCCCAGGATCGACAGCGCGGTGCCGAACACGCGGGAAGCGTTGGACTCCTTGGGCGGCGGCTCGTACTTGCGGGGCGGCTTGAACAGCACCCGGAAAGCGTCCTGGCTCATCACGGCGGAAGCGGTGACGGCCTCGGCGTAGCGGCGCGAACTGGAGCTGGAGATGGCGTCCGAGATGGATTCCATCTCCTTGAGGATCAGGGCGAAGCTGGCCATCACGGTGCGGCCGCGGCCCTGCATGGAATCGCCCATGTTCACGTCGCGGGTGCGGGCGCGGTACAGGCGGTCCATGCTCATCTGGAAGCGGATGCGGATGTCGGCGTATTCCTTCACCAGCAGGCCGGGCTGGATGTTGGCCCCGCCGGCCTCGGGCGGGAAAGTTTTGCGGCTGAGCTCGAGGTACTCGTACAGGATGGACACCGGGGTCTGCCACAGCTGCGCCTCGGAGATCTCCCCCTCCTCGGGGTCGCGCCAGACCTTGCGGCCCACCATCTCCGGCACCACGGTCTCCACCCATTTGGGCATGTCGTAGGTGAGCTTGGCGCCCTTGCAGGTCATGGTGTACTTCAGGATCTTGGGGTCGCGCTCGGGGGCGAGGTAATAGTAGAACAGCTGCGCCTTCATGGCGGCGCAGGAGATCTCGTCCATTTCCGCGTTGGTAAAAACGCCGGCCGCCGCGGGCCGGGCCGCGAGCGCGCAGAAGAGGGATAAGACAACCGCGAGTTTTCTCATAGTCCTTGTAATAAGCCGCCTATTTAGCCGCCCTGGCGCGCTTCTGCTCCTCGGTCCAGAACATCTCTATCGGCACGTGCATGCCGTGGGTCTCGAAATCCTTGTAGAACTTGGGCGGGTCGCCGGTGGCGGTGAAGTAGCCCACCACCTTGCCGTTCTCGTCCATGCCGGTCTGGTGGTACTTGAAGATGTCGTGGATGGTGATCTGGTTCTCTTCGCGGCCGGTGATCTCCGTGATGGCGGTGATCTTGCGGGTACCGTCGGAGAAACGGGTCAGCTGCACCACCATGTGCACGGCGGAAGCTATCATTTCGCGCAGGGCCCAGATGGGCAGGTCGGCGCCGGCCATCAGACACATGGCCTCCATGCGGGTCAGCGCGTCGCGCGGGGTGTTGGCGTGGATGGTGGCCAGAGAGCCTTCATGGCCCGTGTTCATGGCCTGTAACATGTCCAGGGCTTCCGAGGACCGGACTTCGCCTACCACGATGCGGTCGGGGCGCATACGGAGGCAGTTCTTGACGAGGTCGCGGATGCTGACCTCGCCCTTGCCTTCGATGTTCGGCGGGCGGGACTCCAGGCGCACCCAGTGGTCCTGCTGCAGCCGGAGTTCGGCGGTGTCCTCTACGGTCACAATGCGCTCGTCCTCGGGGATGTAGCTCGACAACATGTTCAGGAACGTCGTTTTACCGGTGCCGGTACCGCCCGAGATGATAATGTCCTTGCGCAGCTTCACGCAGGCCTTCAAAAAGTCCACGGCCGTCTGCGAGATGGAGCCTTTCTTGATGAGCTCGCCGTCGGTAAAGGGCTTGGCCGAGAAACGGCGGATGGTGAGCGTGGGGCCGGAGACGGCCAGCGGCGGGATGATGCCGTTGACGCGCGAACCGTCCTTCAGGCGGGCGTCCACCAGCGGCACGGATTCGTCGATGCGGCGGCCCAGGGGCGCCACGATGCGCTTCATCACCTGCATGATCTGCTCGTCGTTGCGGAATTTATATTTGGTAAGGATCAGCTTACCGGACTTTTCGATGTAGACCTTGTCGAAAGAGTTCACCATGATCTCGGTGACCGACGGGTCGCGCATCAGCTCTTCCAGCGGGCCGAGGCCGAGGATCTCGTCTAAAAGCTCGTTGATGAACTTGGCGCGCTGCTCGCGGGTCAGCGGGGTGCCGGCCTCTTTCTGCAGCAGGTTGTTGATGATGCCGTCCACCTTCTTGCGGGTCTCGGCGTTCTGCGTGGGGTCGTCGGAGATCTTTACGCGTTCGGTCTCGAGCGCGGTGACCACGTTGCGGTGCACCTTCATCTTCAGGTCTTCCCAGAAGGGCGGCACGTCCACCCGCGGGGTGGCGGCCTGCCCGCCGCCGGACTGGCCCTGCGCGGGGGCTGAGGGCGAAGGAGCGGTCTCCTTCTCCGTCTGGCGCCAGAGCATGTCGGAACCGTGGGCGAACTCCGCGGTGGAAACGTTGGAGACCCACTGCTTCTCGCCCGGCTTCAGCTCGGCCAGGCGGCCCAGCAGCATGCGCAGGATGCGTATCCACTGGGTATTGGGAGCTTCTGTGATCAGGATCTTGTTCTGGTTGGCGAAGGCGGGAAGGGAGTCTTCCCACGGCATGAAGGCCAGGATGTCCTTGCCCATCTGCTTGAAGAACTTCTCCACTTCCTTGGGGCCCACGGCGCCGGGCATGTCGTAAAGGTTGGCTACCACCTCGAACTTGTTCATCGGGAAGTGCAGCTCGTTGATCTCGCGGAAGATGCCGGCGGTGGCGTTAAGCGAGGAGACGTTGGAGTTGGTGACCCAGAACACCAGGTCCGAGATGTCGAAAGCGAACACCTGCATCGGGAAATAGGGGTCTACGTCTATGAAGATGTCGAAGTTCTGCGACAGCTTGGACAGCAGCGGCAGGATGATGTCGGGGGACATCTTGGCGATGTCGGAGCGGCGCTTGGCCAGCGGCAGCACGCCTACGCCCCACTGCGAGATCGGGATCTTGCCCTTGAGCAGGGCGCCCAGGGCGCCTACGGATTCCCGGCCCAGCGCCTTGATGATCTCGGCCATGGACGGCGGGTTAAGCCCCAGCAGCTGCGCGTGCTCGGCGCGGCACATGGGGTCGAGAGGGATAATGAGGACGTTGCGCTTCTGGTAATTGGCCCAGGCCAGCGCCAGGTTCATGACGATGGAGGTCTTGCCCACGCCCTCTTTAGGGCCCGAGAAAGTTATTACGCGGGGGGCAATATTCTGTGGTTCGTCCATATGATGTCGGCTGAACTGCTTTACCCTGGATCCCGGCTTTCGCCGGGCCGCCCTACTGGATCCCGGCTTTCGCCGGGATGACAGTCAGCGCGGCGCTGACTGTCACTTTATAATGTCGAAAGTAACGAACAGGAACAGCGAGCTCTGCTTCTCCACGATGTCCGTGGAGCTGAACAGCGCGCCGATGAGCGGCAGGCTGCCCAGGATCGGCACCCGGTTCTTGGAGATGTCGCGGCTCGAAGACTTCAGGCCGCCGATCACCAGCGTCTCGCCGCTCTTGAGCTCCACCTCGGTCTGGATCTGGCGGGTGATCATGGACGGGATGGTGGTGCCGGACGCCACGACCGTCTGGGAATAGTTGGGGTTCGAGACCTCGAGCTGGATCTGCACGTCCACCGTGTCCTTCTTCTCGGTCAGCACCACGGGGAGTACCACCAGGATGACGCCGTATTTCTTGAACTCGGCGCCGACGCCCTGGTTGTTGGAGTACGGCACCGGGATCTCGCCGCCGACGGTGAAGTTGGCCTGCGTGCCGCTCTTGGTGATAACCTTGGGATTGCTCAGCAGCTGCGCCTTGCCCTCGGTCTCAAGGAGCTTAAGCGAGGCGGCCAGCTGGGTCTTGCGCTCGAAATCGCCCAGGGTGATGATGCCCGGGATGCTCTTCTCGCTGAAGTCGAAGAACTGGTTCCAGGAGAAGCCGCGCGTTTTCTGGATGGAGCCGCTGATCTCCACGATGTCGGCGCTGACGGCCACCATGGGGGTGGCCTGCGCCGACGCCAGCGCCGGCAGGGCCAGCGCGGTCAGTGCGAATAGGAGCTTTTTCATAATGATTCGGTCCTTATTTTATCAGCCGTTTGAAAGAGGCTATTTCCATCGGGTGCAGTTCCACGTCGCCGAGGCCGCGCACGATGACGGCCACTTCCCCCTGCTTCAGGGAGAGGGACAGGTACTGCGCCTCGTTGGGGTTGAGCGCCAGGGAGAGGGCGGCCTTCTCTGAGAAGGCCTGGTCGGCCGAAGCCGCGGCGTCCTTGGCCTTGGCCTGCTGCCCGGACAGCCCCTGCCCGAGGTTGCCGCCCACGCCGAGCACCAGCACGTTCTGCAGGATGGTGGCGGTCACCTTCTCTTTGCGGTTGTCGCCCATCACGGCGTCGAAAGTCACGAGGATGTCCACGCGGTCGCCGGGCTTGATGAGCCGCAGCAGGTCGTTCTCGAGCGGCAGCACGCAGCCGCGGTAGCCGGGCGGCACCTTTACGGAGAGGCCGGCCTCGGGGGAGAGCGACACCAGCGCGCTCTGCGTGATCTGGTTGCCCTTGGGAATGCGCACGGCGGTGACCAGGTTGGACACCAGCTTGATGTCGGACTGGCTCCTCACCTCGTAGGCGTCCTGCTCCAGGTACATGCGCGGCATTTCCCTGGTCTCGACCAGGTCCACGTTCATAATGGTGCGGGCGGGCAGGTCGAAGCGGGCCATCAGCACCGTGGCGCGCTCGTGCTGGGCGGCCAGCGCGCGCTCCTTGGAGGTCAGCACCCACCAGTAGATGCCTGCCGCGGCCAGGGCCAGCAGCACGGGGACGAGCATGCCTTTCTTTTCCATATATATATTCTCCAATTAATCTGTTAACTAACCGTTAAATCCGTGTTAAATCCGTTCGCCGCGCCTCTACTGGAAGTACGGCTTTTCCACCGGCATCCGCACCCGCACTATGAGCTTCTTCTTCTTGCTCCCCTTCGGCGGGTCCGAAAGGAAGTAGCTCGAGCCCGGGAAGATCAGCCTGGCCGGGTAGGTCAGCGTGACCAGCAGGTCCTCGCCCATCTGCCCCGACTGCGGGTCCTTGAGCGTGCCCACCATCTGCCCCTCCACCATGACGCCCGGGGAGGACGGGAACATCTGCCCCAGCACGCTTTTCATCTTCTGCACGGCCACGGCCTGCCCGCCGCCGGAGCCGGCGCCGGTAGGGCCGGCCACCAGGGAGCCGATGCGCGCCAGCTCATACGCGCAGTGATGCGCCAGTATGGTCTGGAACCCCAGGTTGCCCATCTCCATTATAAAGAACAGCAGTAGCATGAAAACGGGCAGCACCAGCAGCAGCTCGACGGTCACCTGCCCCGTCCGCTTTACCCTGGCCCAAAGACCCGCCGGCTGACCGGCAGCCCGGCAGGCGCCCGACGCTGAGCGTTTCATGCGTTACTCCATATTTTTCCCGGCTCCCGGCGGAGCTCCGCCGGGGCCGGGGAACAGCGGCTAAGGGAGCCCCCTTAGTTGTTGCCGCTGGAAGAGCCGAGCGTGCTGGCCGCGCCGTTGATCATGCCCTGGATGCTGGAGAACAGCGTGGGCATGTACTTCTTCAGCGCCACGCCGGCGATCAGCACCACGCCCACGACCACCGCGAGCATCAGCAGGTATTCAACGGTATTCTGGCCTTTCCGGTTCTTAAACAGCTTATTCATTGGTTTAGTCCTCCGTAAACATTTTCAAGTCCGAAATTTTTTCCTACCAGGGGCTTTCCTTGTACATCTTTATGATCACCATGCCGCCGCGCTTGAACTGGTTGGACAGCGCGTACTGCAGGGCCTTGAACATCAGCACGAAAACAAAGAGCAGCGACACCGTCACCAGCAGGTACTCTATGGCCGTCTGGCCTTTCCTGGTCTTAGGCCTGAACATGGTCTCCTAGAACTGGAACTTCAGGGCCAGCTGGCTGGCCTTGCCCAGCGCCCCGTAGGGAGCGAGCGTATAATCGAAACCCATGCCGTAGCCCAGCGCCTGCGCGCTGTAGATGCCCACGCCGAAAGACCAGCCCGAAACGTCGTTGAGGCCCAGGCTGTCGAGGGTTTTATCGGTCATGTTCTTGCCGTAATTGTCCGCCGGCGTATAGCCCGCGCGGAAAGCCACGCGGCCCACCTGCAGCAGCTCCTCGGGCAGGGTAATCTCCACGCCGCCGCCCAGCTTGCCCTTGCGGTCGGAGTAGGTCTTCTGCTCCAGCGCCAGGGTCAGGAAGGGGTTAAAGGCGTAGGCGCCGCCGAGGCGCTGCACCTTCACCACCTGGTGCTTCTTGCCGGAGAAGTTCTGCCCGGCCCAGCCGAGCGAGAGCTTGCGGCCGAGGCGCAGCACCGCGCCCATGTCGAAGACCAGGTTCTTCTGCTCGCTCTCGTAGTTATCCTCCAGCACCTCTTTGGCGCTGACGCCGACCAGGAATTTCTCCAGGAAGAACCCCTTGGCGAGGGTCAGGGAGGCGTAGCCGTTGCGCACCTTCACATCGGCGCCGTACTGGGGCTTGCCTTCGCTGTCGCGCACGTCGAAACCGCTGATGTCGTAATAGGCCAGGTTTACGCCGATCACCGACTGCCCTATCGGGTGGACGTAGGAGATGTACTGCCCGGAATACTCCTGGATCCAGCTGAGATAGGAGAACGAGAACTCGCGCATCTGGGCCGAGGCGATGCCGGCCGGGTTGATGTTCATGGCTTCCCCGCCGTCCACCAGCGAGACGCCGGTATTGCCCATGGCCTGCGCCCTGGGGCTGCCGGTGGGGATCTTCATGAAAGCGGCCCCTTCCGTGCCTATTTTAGTATCCGCCGCCCGGACGGTGGCCGTTAGGGCCAGCACGGCCGCTGCGGCCAGGAACATTTTTTTCATATCCATAAAGTCACCGCCTCCCGGGCTAAAGCCAGGGGCCTCCGCTTACGGAACAAGGATCTTCTTTACCGTCTGGCACACGTCGCGGGTGCCCTCGCTCGCCTCGAAGCGTATCACCGCAAAATACACGCCCGGCGCCACCGTATTGCCGGAACCGTTCACCTTGGGCCAGCACGCCTCGTGCGTATGCGTCGCCACGCACTTGCCGCTGCCGTCCACATTGTCCCCGCCGCCGCGGTTGCCGTAGTCCTTCTTGTACACCAGGTCGCCCGCCAGGTTGTACATCTTCAGCATCACCCGCCCGTTCATCGGCACCGGGATCCGGAACCAGCCGCTCGTCCCAGTATACGGGTTAGGCGCGAAGAAAGCGTCGTGCGCGAACTCCCCGCACAGGTCATACGTCCCGCCCTTCGTAACAGGAATATTCGCCGTCACTATGTCGTCGGCCAGGCAGCTGCCCCCGGGACACAGCGTGGTGCTGTAGTTGCCGTCTATCGTGCTGATGGCTTCCGTCATGGTGGAGCCGTAAACCTTGAACACGTAGTTGCCGTCAGGCACCTTCGACAGCGTCAGGTCCGTGCCGTCCCAGTACTCCGTGATCTGCGTGCGCGCCGGCCGCACGCCTATAATGCGCTTGACCAGGCTGGTCGCCTCGGGCGGGTACGGGCTGTCCCCCACGAACGTCGTGCCCGGCTTGTAGATCTTCGTCACCACCTTCATCGGCTCCGAAACCTGGTACGACACGCCCGCCGGCACGTCCATCGTCAGCGGCATGATCGATACGTCGTAGATGCGCAGCGGGTACACGTCTATCGTCATCTGCACCGTCGCCCGCGACGTCAGCTGCGACGCTATGTCCTGCGCCCGGATGCGCACGTTGTACGCCCCGCCCGTCACAAAATTGCCGTCCATGTCCTTGCCGTCCCAGAAGTCCTGGTACACAATGTCGCCGTCGCGCACCTGGCCCGCCGCCACCGTCGCCACCAGCCGCTGCGGCAGGTCCAGCGTCAGGATCTCTATCGTCACAGAAGACTGCCGCGTCACACCGTAGTCTATCTCGAACGGCGGCAGCTTTACCGTGTCCGAAGAGTTATACATCTGCGGGATGTTCGGGATCACGTCGAACGTGGTGAAGATGATCTGCCCGCGCGAAATGTCTATGTAGCCGTACGCCTCGTCGGTCGAATACATCGTC
>MGUA01000021.1:17867-18442 GCA_001799735.1 Elusimicrobia bacterium GWB2_63_22
ACGTGTCGCGCCCGTCCCAGTACTCGGTTATCTTGAACCGCCCCGGCCGCATGCCCTGCACGTTGTACACAGGCGTCCCCGACACCGTGGGCGGCCACGGCGACGGGTCTACTACCGTGCTCGTAGGATAAATGTTCAGGTCCATGTACATCGGCTGCGACAGCTCGAAAGAAACGGTCGCCATGTCCGACGCCCCGCCCAAGAGCGGCCGCGCCAGCACGTCCACCGTCCGGAACATGTTCACCGGGAACAGCACCGTCGTCGTGGACGTGCGCTGCGTGGTGCACTGGTACGTGTCCGTGGTGATCAGCTCGGCCATGTACGTACCGGTCGAGACGTAAAGACCGCTGTCGTTCTTGCCGTCCCAGATCTCCCGGTTGGAGAAATTGGCCGCCCGCACCTCGCCCGCCGCCAGGTGCCGCACGATGGCGTTGCTCATGTCACGGATGTTCATCGTCATCAGCAGGTCGCGCACCGGGGTATAGCGGAAATAGTAAGGGTCCAGGCCCGCCACCGAAGGCGAGGAGCCCAGCACCGTCGACGACGGCATGAAGTTGGTCATCACGTTGCCGCGC
>MGUA01000022.1:0-31146 GCA_001799735.1 Elusimicrobia bacterium GWB2_63_22
CTACCACGCCGACGCCCTTGGCAGCATAACGGCCATAACTGATGACAACGGCAAAACAGTAGAGACCTACACCTACAAAGCCTACGGCCAGCCCACCATAAAGAACGCCGCCAACCAGGTAATCCCCGTCTCGGCCATTGGCAACACCAGAATGTTCACGGCAAGGGAGTATGAACCAGAAACAGGCTTATACTTCAACCGTCACAGATATTTGGATCCTGCAAGAGGCGCGTTCACTCAGGGATTACAACCCGTGGGATAAATGGAATTCTCCGTGGAGAAATATTGCGTTGGATGGAACGCCAATTTCCCCAAAGTAAAACTATGACCTACCCAAAAGCGCTTCTGGCAGATATTGATACGTCTCTTGGTAAAAGGGTTCTGTTGTGCGCTAACTCCAGGCAGAGCCTGAAACAAATAGAGAACTTTTTTTCTGAGTTATACCACGGGAGGCGTCTTATGGCTCGCCTTGATATGGAAAACTTTATCCTGCCAAATCGGGAAGGTCTGCAACTTGTGATAAAAATAAATTTCGCTGAGCATGCGAGCTTTCTATCGCGAATTTGCTCACTATTTGTGTCTCCACTGCCAAGGCTTCATTGCGAGCAAGAAACAACTGTCACCCGTTACATTTTTGAACTGGATAGGAATTATCTTGCTGATTGTATTTCAAAGATTGAATCCTTGCGTAAATTTAATATGGCTGGACACCAATACTTGTACGAGAGCGACATTTCATTTGTGGTATCGTACGGGGAATATTCACCAATTGCCCAGGGTAAAATGATGCAGACGCAAAAGTTTCAACAGGAGGGATATTGAATCCCACATCCGCCATGGCGATGAGCGGCAATGTCGCGTCGGTCACCAACCCGCAGAACTTCGTCACAAGGTTCTCTTATGGCAACGGTGCCTGCCCGGGTTGCGGCGACTCGCGGATGACGGCACTTACCGACCCCAAGGGCAATAGCTGGACCTTCGGCTACGACCATTACGGCCGGTTGACCGACAGTGGGAATTATCAGCTTTGTTCGGACCAAGTCTCTACCGTCCGAAGGTCTTTGAACTCAACCCAAAAGAGAAGGCCTTTCGATGCCCAGTGGACCTTCGAAGACTACCCCGTACATTGGAACTTCCACATGAAACTAAGGGTGAAATCATCGGACCCGAATGATCCAGTCATTATCCTCGATCCATGGTGGCGATTGTGGTGGTAAGGAGAATTTTATGCGCTTATTAAGAAAACACTGGAGACACTTCAACATGGTTGGTGCCCTTGCAACGTTCATTTTTGGAACGTTCTGGATGATTTGGGGGAGCAATGCTGAGGCCCCTTACAATCAGGAAATTGGTGCTCGGATTAATGCGGCAACAGAAATAGAAACGCTTCGGTCGGAATGCCATGAAATGAATGCAAAAATCAAATTCGCGCATGACGCCGGCCTGTCCCTGGGACAAATTGAATTGGTGTTTTTATGCTTCGTTTTCACTCTCTTTGCATTAAACATTCGGCTTGTTAAGGGAATTGAGATAACAGATAATACTAACACTCCGCCCAAAGGATCATAGTCGAGATATTCTCGTGAAATTGCCGCCTTGGCAGGTAAATTCCGTAATCCGATAAAAACAGCTATTCAACTTTGCGCTATTTTGATGATGAAATGCAGTTGGTCGGGATCTATAGCGCGACATCTGGAGCCGTAAATATCACTGACAGAGCTATGAAAAAGAAAGGCCCAATCCCCTTCGGGATATATCTGATATATCCAAATGAGATTTCCAACACTAACCTGCTCCGGAGATTTTTGGGTGATTGGGGTGAATACCGGGTTCCTTTGCATCCGACCTCGGGAACAGATACGTTAAATCGAAGTGGTTTCTTTTTGCATGGAGGCAAACTTCCGGGCTCTGCCGGCTGTATAGATATCGGAGCCGGGGATATCGGACTGTTCCCCAAATTAACTGCACACGAATCACCGATACTCCTTATAGTTAAATAATATGAAAATACTAAGGTATGTCTTGGCAGGATTGGCTGTGGAAGCTGGAGGTGTTTTTGCGTTTGTACGACTTGCGAATGCCTTTCAAGGTACGACTCCAAAGTATATAGCGATTGGCTTTTCGTTTTTTGCGTTTGTGTTTATAATTTACAACACATCTCTTCATCTTAGTCGCATGAGAATTGCCGTGGCGTTTCTGGCGTTTTCGATTGTTGCTGTGCTTGTGATGCAGCTAATCGGTATATTTTTTTATCCTGGAATTATTAAAGATGTGGAGCTGTTTTCCTTTGATCATTTCAGAACTATCGTCTTTCTAATTGGTTCGGTTTTTCTTTTTCAAGTGGTTATTTATGTTTGTATCTTTACTCTTCACAAAATTCTTTGGTGCAGATGGGCCAGGTCTTGACTTCTGACTTCGGAAGTATCGTGCCCAAGTTCGCCTGCTGCTATTGGCCTGCCCGGGTTGCGGCGGTTCGCAGATGACGGCCCTTACCGACCCCAAGGGTAATAGCTGGACTTTCAGCTACGACCATTACGGACGGTTGACCGACAGTGGGAATTATCAGCTTTGTTCAGACCAAGTCTCTACCGTCCGAAGGTCTTTGAACTCAACCCAAAAGAGAAGGCCTTTCGATGCCCAGTGGACCTTCAGGAATGAATGTCCCCTACAGTATTAGCTATATATGAGAAATGTATTTTGGATAGCGGCTATGGTTACCGGACTTCCTGCCATCTGCGCGGGTGGGCAGGCCGTTGTCCTGCTGGATATTCCTGCGGCACAGAATGTGCAGGGCGGCATGAATCGAGATAAACTCGCTTCAGAAATATCCGAAAGGGGAGATTCCCTGGTGAGGGTCCCTGCCGAGGAGGTCGATATCCGCCAGGCGGGGCTGTTGAATAACGGCGGACCGGTTATTGCTGCGGACCAGGACGAAAAGGGCGGCTACAAGGTTTACGACGGAACTTCCGGCGCTGATATTACTAAAAAGTTTAACTCCGGACTTTCACCAAAGGAAAAGGCGCTTCCCGCGATAGAACCAAAGCCCGAACCGGCGAAAACAGAGAAAACCGCTTCCAAAGCCCGGACGAAAGAAAACTCCGCGTTCAAACGCAGCCATCTCGGCCTGTCCGCCGGGATGTCCAGCCTTAAGAAGAACGATGACAGCCTTGAGGTTCTGGCTGCCAACAACTCAGGCGCGCAGATCACACAGACCAAGACCACGGGCCGTTTCAGGCTTTTCTACGAGCACTATTTCAGCTGGAGATATGGCATAGGGCTGGCAGCCGGTACCGGCCTGGGCGGCCAGACTATGTATGCCGCGGGCAACCGGACCCTTAACATAGAGAGTAACCCGAAGACCGCCACGTTGTATTTCATACGCCGTTTCGGCCGCCATTTCAGCGCCTACCTGGGTGGAGGCGCCGACATCTACTCTTTCGAGTTGGAAGACCCTTCCAACCTGGCCGGCGTCCCGGCCGGGCCCGGCAATTTCGAGGGGAACATGACCGCGCCGCACGGCGAGGCCGGCCTGGTACTGAGCGCCGGCAATTTTTCTCTGCGGCTCTCGCTCAAACAGACGCTGGGCGAAGGTACAGACAATATAAGCCGTGACTCCAACGGGACAAAATACCGGCTGATAGTACGCAATAATAATACACTCTCCAGCAAATCTTCCGGCCAGGCGCTGGATTCTAACGAGAAATACTTCAGGGTGGACCTTGGCGGCTTCGCTTCGGCGGTAACCCTGAACTACGCTTTCGGCAACTGGTAACATTGGAATATTACGCCTCCAGCGGCGCGCGGTCCTTGCCGTGTGACCACGTTTCAATAATTTACCTCATTTAATTATAAATTGTTGTAAAATTATAAATATGCGCAGGCCCAACGCCCTGGTGAAGGTCGCCGGCCCCGCCGCCATTCTAGGCGCGCTGGGCTGGACCCTCTGGCTTTGGCCGGCGCATTTTCTCTGGATCTACCCCGCCTCCGGCGCCCTCTTTATCTGGTTCTCCTGGTCCGGGGAGCGCGAGGTCAAATATATTTTCCTGTTCCTGGTGACGGCGGCGGGCTTCATCCTGCCCAAGCTCGCCCCGGGCGGCGATTCTTTATACCTGATGGCCGGGGCCCTGGCCGAGGTGCTCTGCCTCTGGCTGCTGTTCTACGCGCTGTCCAGTTCTGAAACCTCGCGGCAGGCCGCCCGGGACCAGGTGGCCGCCGAGCAGGCCGAAGCCGCGCAGCGGGTGCGCGACCTGGAGGACGAGCTGGCCCGCTACCGCCTGCACCTCGACAGCACGTTGGCCCGCATCCGGGACAAGGGCGCGCTCGCCGAGGCCATTCACGACATGGGCGCCGCCGCCAACCCAGACCAGGTCAAGGAACGCCTGGAGACCCTGCTTAAGAACTATTTCCCCGGGGCCGTAGTGGAGCTGCGCACCGGCGCGCCGCGCGACTTCGCCGATACCTGGGTCGCCGAGCGCAAGATCCCGCTGCTGGTCAGGGATTCCGCCTCGGACAGCCGCTTTGCCAGGACCCAGTTCGGGGCCGGCGAGCGCTCTTTCATGGCGCTGCCGCTGTCCCTGTTCGGCCGGCTGGTGGGCTTCGTGCGCGCCTCGGCCGGGGAGCCGGAGCGCTTTAAAGCCTCGGACCTGCGCGGCGCCGAGCTGGCCTGCACGCTGGCCGGCGTCAGCATGGAGAACATTTACCTTTTCGACAAGGTCAACGAGCTGGCCATCAAGGACGGCCTGACCGGGCTTTACACCCACCGGGCCTTCCAGTCGCGCGT
Organism: Elusimicrobia bacterium GWB2_63_22; assembly: GCA_001799735.1. Lineage (GTDB taxonomy): Bacteria > Elusimicrobiota > Elusimicrobia > Elusimicrobiales > UBA9959 > UBA9959. The sequence continues at coordinate 4,781 of MGUA01000022.1, forward strand.
GGAGGAGGAGATCCTGCGCGCGGCCCGCAGCAAAACCCCGTTCTCCGTGGTGATGGCCGACATCGACCATTTTAAGTCCTACAACGACACCTTCGGCCACCAGGCCGGCGACACCGTGCTGAAAGCCGCCGCCGAGGTCTTCTCCGGCGGGGTCAGGGACATAGACTTCTCCGCCCGCTACGGCGGCGAGGAATTCGCCCTGGTGATCACCGGCGAGGGCAAAGAGCGGGCCGCCGCGGTGGCCGAGCGCCTGCGGGCCGCCCTGGAGGCCAGGGCTTTTAATTTCGGCGGCAAGCCTTCGCGGGTCACCGCCAGTTTCGGGGTGGCCGAGTTCCCGGCCGAAGGCGTGACGGCCAGCCAGCTGGTCAGGGCCGCCGACGAGCGCCTGTATAAGGCGAAGGAAGCCGGGCGCAACAGGGTGGTGCTGGAATGAACTATCCCGAACTCTGGGTAACGGCCGCGGCCGCGGCGCCGGTGGTCTCTTATTTCCTGGGCCGGCTCAACCGCTGGGCCGGCGCCATAGCCGGCGCCGCGCTGTTCTCCTTCTCTTCGTTCATGCTGGCCGGGGAGATCAGCGCCGGCGCGCCCATAATCGCGCTCGCGCTCTGGGTCGCCGCCGCCATCGCGCATTCCGTGCTGCTCAACGGTGCTGCCGGGGCCGCTCCCGACAGGTCGGGCCTGGACGCCTCTATGTCCAGGGCCGCCGCGCTGCAGGAGGAGCTCTCCCTCATCAAACTCGAGGCCACGCTGAACGCCACCGGGGAGAAACGGTCCCTCGCCGTCTATTCAGCCGTCAAACTGCTTTCCGAGACCGTGGAGCCGCAGGCCGCGGCCAAGCAGCTGGGCAAATACCTGGCCGACTATTTCGGCACCGAGGAAACGGCCCTCTACATGGCCGGCGCGGCCGGCCTGGAGCCTTTCGCGCAGGGGCATAAGGCCGAGGCGCTGCCCGGTCTTGAGAAAATTCTTGAGCTGACGGGCGGCTTCCCCGCCGCCGCCGGGGAATTCTCCGGGCTCGTCGTCGCCCCGGTCTCGGCCGGGGACCAGCCGCTGGGGCTCATAGTGCTGCGCGCCGCCGGCAACGTGCCGGTGGAGCACGCGGCCCGCTTCGCCTCGGAGATCGCTTTCGCGCTGAAGCGCGTGATCCTCTTCCGCCAGGTGGAATGGCTTTCCCTGACCGACGGTCTCACCGGCCTCTGGCGGCGCAACGCGCTGGACGAGAAGGTGCGCGAAGAGCTGCGGCGCGCCGCCGCCTTCAAGACCACCGTCGGCTTCATGATCGCCGACATCGACCATTTCAAGCGCCTCAACGACACCTACGGCCACCAGTTCGGCGACGCCGTCCTGAAGCGGGTGGCGCAGCTGCTGAAGGCGGGGGTTTACGAGACCGACTTCGTGGGGCGCTACGGCGGCGAGGAGTTCGGCATAGTGCTGCCGCGGGCCGACTCGGCCGGCGTGCTGCGCAAGGCCGAGACCATGCGCGCGCGCATAGAGGCCGAAACTTTTTCCCAGGGGCTTGAGAAGGTAAAACTGACCATTTCCATAGGGATAGCGCATTTTCCCAAGGACGGGCGCGAGCCCGAGGCCCTGATAGCGGCGGCCGACAAAGCGCTTTACGCGGCCAAGGAAAGCGGCCGCAACCGGGTAGTGGACGCGGGCAACCTGTAGCATGGAGGAACAATGGAAGAACAGAACAACAGCGGTTCGGTGAACAGCGGGGTACCGCCTGCGCCGTCCAGCCCGCCGGCCCCTCCGGCTCTCCCCGCGGCGCGCGGCACGGCCCTGTGGCTTAAAGCCGTGGCGGTCCTGTACGCGCTCTCCCTGGTCGCGGCCTTCGTCGTGATCAACAAGGCCGACGCGGCCCGCAAGACCCGGCCCAAGGACATGGCCCTGTCCAAGATCGCAGGCCTCAAACACTCCAAGAAGGACGCCGTGGCCGTGATCCCGCTCTACGGCGTCATCACGCAGGGCAGCTCGTCGCGCTCCTGGGACCGGGGCAGCCAGCAGATCGCCAAGCGGATAAAGACCCTCTCCGGGAAGAAAGAGGTGAAGGCCATAGTGCTCGACATCAACTCGCCCGGCGGTTCCGTCGGGGCGGTGCAGGAGATCTACTCCGCGGTGCTGCGCGCCAAGGCCGAGACTAAAAAACCTTTCGTCGCCCGCTTCGGCGACGTTTCCGCCAGCGGCGGCTACTACGTGGCCTCCGCCTGCGACGTTATCGTGGCGCAGCCCGGCACCATCACCGGCTCTATCGGCGTCATCTTCAGCGTCAGCAACTTCGAGGGGCTGATGAAGAAGGTGGGCATGCGCAGCGAGGTCGTAAAGTCCGGCAAGTTCAAGGATATGGGCTCCATGTCGCGCGAGATGACCCCGGACGAGCGCAAACTCCTGCAGGCCATGATCGACGACTCCTACGACCAGTTCGTGACCGCGGTCGCCCAGGGCCGGAAGATGGACGTCGAGAAAGTAAAGCTGCTGGCCGACGGCCGGATCTACACCGGCAGGCAGGGCAAGGAAGCCGGGCTGGTGGATAAGCTGGGCGACCTGCAGGACGCCCTGGACGAGGCCGGCGAACTGGCCAAGATAGGCAAGAACCCCCGGGTGCTCAGCGACTCCGACCCGTTCGAGAACCTGCTGTCCCTGATGGATACCAAGCTATCGCTGTTCGGCGCGAGCTCGCTGGCCGAGGCCGCCGGCGCCGCGCCCAGCCTGGAATACCGCTGGTACGGGCGCTGAGGCCACAGATGAACCCTTTAAAGACCATAGAGACACTGGTGGACGACCCCGCGGCCCTGCTGGCCGCTGAACGCCCTGCCGGCCTGGGCCGCACCGGCCTGCTGGGCTATGCCGCCGGGACGCTGGGCTTCTTCCTCTTCCTGCGCTTTTTCTCGGCCGTGCCCCCGGGGGCGATCTCCTTCCTGGTGGTGCTGGGTTTCGTGCTGGCGTTCAACCTGTTCTTCGCCGGGCTGATACACCTGTTCCTGGACCTTACCGGGGCCCGCGGCAGTTCGGCCAGGCTGTTCCTGGCCTTCGGCTGCTCCGACCTGCTGCTGGCGCTGCTGGTGCCGCTGGCCTTCTTCGCCAAGCTCGGTTACATCAACGGCTTCCTGGCCTTGTGCCTGTGTTTCCTGGCGGTGATCTACGCCCGGGTGCGGCTGGTGCGGCGGCTCTATTCCGTTTCCGCCAATAAGGCCCTGCTCGCCGTCTGGCTGCCTTACGCCGGGCTTTCGGCCGTTCTCTTCACGGCCTTCGCCTACTCCATCGCCTGGCTGGTGTGGCTGGTGCTATAGGTCCTTATGTCCAAGATACCGCAGGTCAAAGAATTCGACGGCTACCCGGTGGTCACCTCCGGGAAGATGAAATACCTGGACATGAAAGCTTCCAGGGAATACGGCCTCCCTTCCGCCGCCCTGATGGAGAACGCCGGCCGCGCGCTGGCCGGAGAGATAACGCTTTACGCCGAGAAAGAGCTCGGCAAACCGGCGGCCGGGCTGAAGGCCGTGGTCTGCTGCGGCAAGGGCAATAACGGCGGCGATGGCCTGGTGACGGCCCGCTACCTGAAGCAGGCCGGGGCGGACGTGAAAGTTTTCATCCTGGCGCCCAAGGACACGGGCTACGGGGAGCTGGTGGTCAAGAGCCTGGAGGCCGCCAAGGCCGCCGGCGTGCCGGTGGTGATGACGGAGAAGGACGGCCTGGACGCGCTGCTGGGGGAATTCTCGGCGGCAGACGTGCTGGTGGACGCGCTGCTGGGCGTCAGCGCGGTCGGCAAGCCCACGGGGCCCATGCACCGCGTGATCCAGCTGATGAACAAGAGCGCCAGGCCCATAGTGGCGGTGGATATCCCTTCCGGCCTCAGCCCCGATACCGGGCACCACAGCGGCGTTTTTGTGATGGCCAAACTTACCCTTACCCTCGGCTTCGCCAAGACCGGCCTGATGGCCCCGCACGCGCAGAAGAACACCGGGGTCATAAAAGTCCTGCAGATCGGCTATCCCGCGGCCCTGATAGAAGAAGCCCGGCGCTAACCGGGCTTCCTGGGGTTGCGGCGCCGTCGGCGCCGGTTACTTTATCAATCTGGAAAGCTTAGCCGAGAGCTCGGAGAGGTGCTCGCGCAGGCGCGGCTGTTTTTTTAGCATCAGCGGCAGCAGCGTGCGGCGGATCCAGTTGCGGGTGTAGTACTCGTCGTCGTTGGTGTGGTCCTTCCTGGACAACAGCCCGTTCGCCTTAATATATTCTTCTATCTCCCGCCTGGAGACGGCCAGCAGGGGCCTGACCAGGTCCACCCGGACTTTTCCCTTGCGGCAGAGTTCCCGCCGCTCCGGGATGCCCAGCAGGCCTTTGGGTTCGGTGCCCCTGAGTAAATTCAAAATTATCGTTTCGGCGTGGTCGTCGGCGTGGTGGGCCGTGGCCACCAGGCGGCAGCCTTTTTTGAGCGCCGTCCGCGAGAGCAGCGCGTAGCGCGCGTTGCGGGCCGCGTGCTCTATGCTGGCACCCTGCTTTTTGGCGAGGCTTTTAACGTCGGCGGAAAGGATGGAGGTCCCTATGCCGTATTCGGCGCCCAGCTTTTTTACGAAGGCGGCGTCGGCGTCGGCCAGCCTGCCCCGGAGTTTATGGTTGATATGGCAGACGTGCAGCTTCAGCCTGTGCGAGCGCGCCTGCCCGGCGAAGTAATCCAGCAGCACCACGGAATCCGGCCCGCCCGAGACGGCCAGCAGGATGGCGTCCCCGTCCTGGAACAGCTGCCGGCGCCGCGCGTTGGCGTTCACGCGGTTCCAGAGATTGAGCGTCACGGACTTTACGGAGGGCATAACGAGATTATAGCAAAGCGCCGCGCCGCCGGATTTTACAGAGAATTTACATTTCCGTCTCCCCGGCCGCGCGGGGCTATTTGTATAATTCCCATATGAACGAGAAGATCCTGGTAGTCGAGGACGAAAGGGACATCGCCCGCATGATAGAGTACAACCTCAAGAAAGAGGGGTACAGGACGGTCCTCGTTCACGACGGGGGTTTCGCCGCGGCGACCGTCGCCAAAGAGAAGCCCGCCCTTATCCTGCTCGACCTGATGCTGCCCGGAGTGGACGGGCTTGAGATCTGCCGCCGCCTTAAGGCGGACGCCAAAACCTCGGCCATCCCGATAATAATGCTCACCGCCAAGGGCGAAGAATCCGACAAAGTGCTGGGCCTGGGCCTGGGCGCCGACGATTACGTCACCAAGCCTTTCAGCCTGAAGGAACTGCTGGCCCGGGTGCAGGCGGTGCTGCGCCGCTGCGCGCGCCCGGCCGACGCGCCGGCCCCCGGCAAACTGAAGGCCGGGGCCCTGGAACTGGACGCGGCCAAAGTAGAAGCCCGCCTGAAAGGCTCGCCGCTGGAGCTGACCTCCAAGGAGTTCGAACTGCTTAAGGCCCTGATGGCCTGCGGGGAGCGGGTGCTGACGCGTGAGGAGCTGCTGGAGAAGGCCTGGGGCGTGGACGCGGCGCTGGAGGTGGAGACGCGCACGGTGGACGTGCACGTGGGCACGCTGCGCAAGAAACTCGGCAAGGAAGGCCGCCGCATCATCACCGTCAAAAATTACGGCTACCGGTTCGACCCTGAATGAATTTTTTACCCACGCTGAAATTCCGCATACTTTTCTCCTACGTGCTGGTGGTGTTGTGCGCCCTGGCCGCGGCCGCCCTGTTGCTGGACCGGTCCGGGGCCCTGCCCCTGGCCGCCCTGCGCGGGCAAGCGGGGCTGATACTCGCGCTCTCTATCCTCTTTTCCCTCGGCGCCGGTTGGCTGGCGGCGCAGCTGCTGGCGCGGCAGTTCGGCGAAATAATTTCCGGCTCCAAGCGCTTCGCCGCTGGCGAGTTCGACTACCGCATCCCGGTAGGCTCTTCGGGCGAGCTGCGCAAGCTGTCCGAAACCCTCAATTTCATGGCGGGCCACCTGGGCGCCAAGGTGCGCGACGCGGAACTGCGGCGCCTGGAGCTGGAGGCCGCCTTCCGCGACATGTCCGAGGCCATTTTCTTCACTGACGGCGCCGGCGTGATAACCCGCATGAACCCGCGCGCGCGCCAGCTGATGGGCGTAAAAGGCTTCGAGCCGGAGGGGGTGCGCCTGTCCGGCATGCCCGGCGGCGACGAACTTTCCTCGGCGGCCATCAAGGCCCTCTCCAGCGGCGGCCCGGTGGCCTTCGAATTCGAACCCGGCCCCGGCACGGTGCTGGCGGTCAGCGCGGCGCCCATCCTGGAGGGCGGAGCCGTGCGCGGCTGCGTGCTGGTGGCGCGCGACATCACCGGGCCCAGGAAACTGGAGACGCTGCGCAAGGATTTCGTGGCCAACGTCTCGCACGAGCTTAAAACACCCCTGACGGCCATAAAAGGCTGCGCCGAGACCCTGCTCGGCGGCGCGCTGGACGATAAGGAGCACGGCCCGGAGTTCGCGAAGAGCATCTACGACCAGGCGGTGCGCCTGGACAACCTGGTCTCCGACCTGCTCAGGCTCTCCTATTCCGAATCCGGCAGGGCCAGCGTGGAAAAAGCCCCGCTGGACCTGAAGGCGCTGGCCGACGCCACCGCGCGCGAGCTGGCCACCATCTTCTCGGGCAGGAAGGTCTCGTTCTTGAACCTCGTCTCCCCGGGCCTGGCCGTCAGCGCGGACCGGGACAAGCTCGCCCAGGTGCTTGTCAACCTGCTGGAGAACGGCGCCAAGTATAACCGCGAGGGGGGCTCCGTTAAAATCTCCGCGGCGCAGGAGGGCGGCCTGGTCAAGATTTTAGTCGAAGACGACGGCCCTGGGATAGACTCCGGCCATCTGCCCCACATCTTCGAGCGCTTCTACCGCGCGGATAAGGCCCGCTCCCGCGAGCTGGGCGGCACCGGCCTCGGCCTTTCCATAGTAAAGCACCTGGTGGAGCTGCACGGCGGCTCCGTCGGAGTGGACAGCGCCCCCGGCCGCGGCTCGTCGTTCTGGTTCACCCTGCCTCAGTAACTCCTTTCTTTTACCCGCATTTTACCCGTCTTTTAAGCCGGCTTGACGCGGCTTTCCTAAACTATAGGCATGAAATTCATCCAACTCATGCTTGCGGTTCTGTTCCTCTCGGCGGCCCTGCCCGCCCGCGCCGGCGAACTGGACCTGCTGCTCGACCGGCTGGTGGAGAAGAACGTGATAGACCCCGGCGAGGCGCAGGAGATCCGCGTCGGCACCCAGGAAGAGGTAAAGAAGGAAATCTCCCAGCAGCGCCACGCCACGCTGCCCATGTGGCTGCAGACCATGAAGCTGCGCGGCGACGTGCGCCTGCGCTACCAGTTCAACGACAACGACAACAAGGCCCTTACCCAGCACCGCGGGCGCTTCCGCCTGCGCTTCTTCGTGGACGCCAAAATTAACGAGAAGGTCTACACCGGCTTCGGCTTCGCCAGCGGCTCCAGCGCGGACCCCCGGTCCACCAACCAGACCTTCGGTGACAACAACGGCAAGAAGAGCCTGTGGATAGACTATGTCTTCGCGGAATATAACGCCAGCGACAATTTGGCCTTAACGGCCGGCCGCACCAAGAACCCGCTCTGGCTCACCAGCGACCTGCTGTGGGACAGCGACGTTAACATGGAAGGCCTCAGCGCCCGCGTCAGCCTGCCGGTGAACTATAACTGGGACATCTTCGGCAACGCGGGCTTCATGGTCCTGTCAGAATCTTCCTCGGATCCCAAGGACCCGTATCTGCTCTTTGCCCAGCCCGGAGTGATCTGGCATGACAACGACGGCGTCTATGATATGAAGGCCGGGGCCGCCGTGTACGCGTTCAACAATATAGAGCACTCTTCGGAGCTGGCGCACCGCCCTTCCACCACTGACGGCTACCAGAAAGCCAATACCCTGGTGAGCGGCGAGTACAAGTATAACTACGGCGCCTTCAGCCCCGAGCTGGAATTCAACGCCAATATCCTGGACCCGGTCAGCGTGCCGCTGGTCACTTCCCTGCTGGGTTACAACCTTACCTATGCCGGCGTGTTCGGCAACTATATAAAGTCGCTCGACCACGGCAGGGCGTCCGAGGGTTGGCTGGCGGGCTTCAAGCTCGGCCAGCGCAAGGTGTCGGACGCCGGGCAGTGGCAGCTGCGCTACAGCTACCGCAGGCTGGAGGCCGACGCCTGGCTGGACAATTACCCGGACTCCGACTTCTACGGCGGCTCCACCAACGCGCAGGGCCACGAGGTGCTGCTGACGCTGGGCCTGCTGCGTTCCTTCGCCCTGGACCTGGACTACTACCAGACGCAGCCCATAGCCGGGGGTCTGAAAAACGAAAAGCTGTTCCAGGCCGACATCAACCTGAAATTCTAAAGAACATAATTAGGAGAATAAAATGAAAAAAATAATAACCATCGTCATGCTGCTCGGCCTGGCCGCCCAGGCCAGCGCCGGCAAGATAGTGCTGGAAGGCTCCACCACGGTGCTGCCCATAGCGCAGCGGGCCGCCGAAGTCTTCATGAAGCAGAACCCCGACGCGGACCTTTCGGTGCGCGGCGGCGGCTCGGGCGTGGGCATAGCCTCTATCATAGACGGCACCTGCGACATAGCCGACGCCTCCCGGGCCGTAAAGCCCTCCGAGCTGGAGAAGGCCGCCAAGAAAGGGCGCGACCTGAAGGCCCACATCATAGCCATGGACGGCATCTCGCATATCCTGCACCCGTCCAACCCGCTGAAGGGCCTGACCCGCGCGCAGATAAAGCAGCTCTACACCACCCGCGTGAAGAACTGGAAGGAGATCGGCGGCCCCGACCTGCGGGTGGTGGTCATCTCGCGCGACAGCGCCAGCGGTACCTTCGAGGCCTTCAGCGAACTGGTGCTCGACAAGAAGAAGGTGCGCCCGGACGCCATCATGCAGGCCTCCAACCAGGGCATCGCCTCCATAGTGGCCCGCACTCCCGGCGCCATAGGCTACGTGGGCCTGGGCTACGTTACGGACGCGGTAAAGGCCATAGCCGTGGACGGCGTGATGCCCGACAAGAACTCGGTGCTGCGCAACAAGTACGCCATCTCCCGGCCGCTGTTCATGTACACCAACGGCGTCCCGCAGGGCATGGTAAAGAAGTTCCTGGACTTCCTGAAAGGCCCCGAAGGCCAGAAGATAGTTTCCGAGGAGGGTTTCGTCGGGCTGAAGTAGCGCTGCGGTTTTGCGGGGTGAAAGGCCGGCTGCCAGCCGGCCTTTCTTTTGGCCCGGGGGGGGATATTTTGTAGACTGACGTTTATGTCACCGGCCCGTAAGATCCGCAACAAACTGCTGAAGCCTTCCCAGGCCATCCATGCCCTCCACCCGCAGGTCCCCAGGAACGAGGTTATCCACGCGCTGCGCGAACGCGTCAAAGAATTGACGGCGCTCCATTCCACGGTCTGCATTCTCCAGAACGACGGCCTTTCGGCCAGGGAAGTGCTGGACAGGGTGGTAAAGCTCATCCCGCCGGCCTGGCAGTACCCGGAGGTTACGGCCGGGAGGGTGATAGTTGGGAATTGCGAGAGCCGCACACTGGCTTTCCGGCGCACGCGCTGGCTGCAGGCCTGTGATTTCCGCATCAGCCCGGCCTTGGCCGGCCGCATAGAGGTTTATTACCTTAAAAAAATGCCGGCCGAAGCCGAAGGGCCGTTCCTGGCCGAGGAGCGAAACCTCATCAATTCGCTGGCTGACATGCTGCGGGCCTACTTCGAGCGCAAACTCGCGTCCCAGGCGCTGCTGGACGCGCATAGCGACCTGGAGCGCCGCGTGAGGGAGCGTACCGCCGAGCTTGAGAAACTTAACGCCGCGCTTAAAACCGAGGTGAAGGAGCGCGAGCTTCGTCAAAAAGAGATACTCTCCTACCAGGAAAAGTTGCGCGGCCTGTCCGCCGAACTGATCCTCACGGAAGAACGCGAGCGCCGCGAGATAGCCACCGACCTGCACGATGTGATAGGCCAGACCCTGGCCATGGCCAAGATGAAGGCCGGCGCGCTGCGCGGTTTCTGCGCGGCGCCGGAGGCTGCCGGGGGCATTAAAGACCTTTCCTCTTTTATCGACGAGGCCATCCTGGCCACGCGCAGTCTCACCTTCCAGCTGGCGTCCCCGATACTTTACGAGCTGGGGCTGGAGAGCGCCCTGGAGCGCCTGGCCGAGGATACGCGCAAACGCCACGGCCTGCGGGTGGATTTCAGCGGCGACGGCAAGAATAAACCGCTGCCCACCGAGACCAGCGTGCTGATCTTCAAGGCCGTGCGCGAGCTGGTGATGAACGCGGTAAAGCATGCCAAGGCGACCGAGGTGCGGGTGCGCGTGCGCCGCGCCGCCGGCAAGATAGCCGTCACCGTGCGCGACAACGGCCGCGGCTTTACCGCCGGGGCCGCCGCCGGCTACGGCACCGACCGCCGGGGCTTCGGCCTGTTCTCCATCCGGGAAAAGGTCTCGCACCTGGGCGGCTCGTTCCGCCTGAGCACCGGGCCGGGAGCCGGGACGCTGGCCGTTATAACCGCCCCGCTGGGCAAAGGCAAACCACATGGAAAAGAAAATCCTGATCTGCGACGACCATAAGATCTTCCGCGAAGGCCTGCGCGCCCTGCTGGAGGGGCAGCCAGGAGTTAAAGTGGTGGGCGGCGCCCGCGATGGCATAGAGGCCGTTAAGCTGACGCGCGAACTTTCTCCCGACATCGTCATCATGGATATCTCCATGCCGGGCTTGAACGGTATAGAGGCGGCGCGCAAGCTGGCCAAGGTGAAAAAATCCGCGCGGGTGATAGCGCTCTCCATGCATAACGACCGCAAGTACGTCACCGAGATCTTCAAGGCCGGCGCGCGCGCCTACCTGCTTAAGGATTCCGCGTTCGAGGAGCTGATGGACGCCATCAAGGCCGTCAGCTGCGGCCGGTTCTTCCTGAGCGCCGGCATAACCAGTATAGTGCTGAGCGACTACATTAAAGGCCCGGCCGGGGACCCGCGTAGCCCCTTCTCCATACTTTCCTCCCGCGAGCGCGAGGTGCTGCAGCTGCTGGCCGAAGGCCTGCGCACCAAGGAGATCTCGCACAAACTGGCCCTCAGCGTAAAGACCGTGGAGACCCACCGCAAGAAGATCATGGAGAAGCTGGGCATCTCCAGCATAGCCGGCCTTACCCGCTACGCCGTCAAGGAAGGCCTGGTAAGCCTGTAGCGCCGTCCCTCGTCATTCCGGCGAAAGCCGGAATCCATTTCTCCATGTTTGCCGCTGGACCCCGGCTTTCGCCGGGGTGACGGACGGCATATAAGGTTTTTCTACCCGTACTCTCAGGGAATCCCTGATATCTCGATCTTCCGGCAATCCCTATAATTGGATATAGCGCGGCCGTCAGCGCGCACCCAATAACGGAGGAATACTATGTTCGATACCGGAAATACCGGGTTCATGCTCGTGTCGACCAGCCTCGTCATGCTCATGACCCCCGGCCTCGCCTTCTTCTACGGCGGGCTTGTCGGCCGCAAGAGCGTGCTGGCCATCATGATGCAGAGTTTTGTTTCGCTGGGCATTACCACGGTGCTGTGGTACGCTTTCGGCTACTCGCTGTGCTTCTCGGGCGGCGAGGGCGCCATCATAGGCAACCTCGATATGGCCTTCCTGCGCGGTGTGGACCTTAACACCGTCTTCGCGGGTTCCAGCAGCATCCCGCTCCTGGTGTTCTTCGCCTACCAGATGATGTTCGCCCAGATCACCCCGGCGCTCATCACCGGCGCGTTCACCAACCGCATCAACTTCAAAGCCTACCTGGTGTTCCTGGTGCTCTGGCTGATCTTCGTGTACTTCCCTCTCGTCCACATGGTGTGGGGCGGCGGCCTGATGGCCAAGTGGGGCGTGCTGGACTTCGCCGGCGGCATAGTGGTGCACGCTACGGCCGGCTTCGCGGCGCTGGCCTCGGTGTTCTTCGTGGGCAAGCGCAAGGTGACCGACGCGGCGCACAGCATACCGCTGGTGGCGCTGGGCACGGGCCTCCTCTGGTTCGGGTGGTACGGCTTCAACGCCGGCTCCGAGCTTAAGGTGGACGCGGTCACGGTGCTCGCCTTCGTGAATACCGACATCGCGGCCTCTTTCGCGGCCGTCACCTGGCTGTTCGTCTCCTGGTTCTTCGAGGGCAAGCCCAAGTTCCTGGGGCTGCTGACCGGCTCCATAGCGGGTCTGGCCACCATCACCCCGGGGGCCGGTTTCGTCACCACCAAGGCGGCGGTATTCATCGGCATCATGGCCAGCCTGGTCTGCTACCTGGCCGTCCATCTTAAGAATAAGCTGGGCTGGGACGACGCGCTGGACGTTTGGGGCGTGCACGGCGTGGGCGGCGTGCTGGGCGTGATCCTGCTCGGCGTGTTCGGCACCACGGCGGTCAACGCCGCGGGGGCCAACGGCCTCTGGCACGGCGGCGCCGAGTTCTTCGGCAAGCAGGTGGCGGCGGTGTTCTGCACCGCGCTGTACGCCTTTGTCTTCTCCTACGCGGCGCTTCACCTCATCAACGTATTCACCCCGGTGAAGACCACCGGAAAAGAGGAAGAGACCGGCATGGACGAAGTGCAGCACGGCGAGACCGCCTACCTGCATTAAGTTATGCTTGAACGCCCGCCCGGGAAGCCCCGGGCGGGCTTTTTGCAATACCAAGGAGACAACATGAAAATCATAAAATTCATAGCAGTCGCAGTACTCTGCCTGGCCCCGCTGGCCGCCAACGCCACCCCGTCCACGCAGGTCTGGATCCCTTCCACCGACATACAGAAGTACAAGAGCGTGCATCTCAACGTAGACAACTACGTATCGTCCGAACAGGAAACGGCCGGCACCTGGAAAGCCCCGCTGCTTGTTATCGGCCCCACCATTGGTGTGCTGCCCTACGAGAAGGTGCAGGCCGAAGTCGGCTTTGACCTGATGCGCGCCGGCCTGGCCGCCGACAGCGACCCGCTTTATCTGCATGCCAAGGTCGGTTCTCCCGAAGGCGCCGCTTTCGCCGGCAGCCCCGCTTTCGCGCTGGGCGGCTACAACTTCGGCACCAAGAAGGATGTGACGGACCAGAACATCGTTTACGGCCTTGCGGCCAAGAACGTGGGTAAGCTCGGCCGCTTTTCCGCCGGCTACTTCGCCGGCAACGACAAAGTGCTGCTGGACGAGAACGGCGGCAAGGAAAATACCGGCGTGCTCCTGAGCTGGGACCGCACCATCAGCGAAGTGTCCGACAAGCTGTGGGCCGCGGTGGATTACCAGGGCGGGGATTCCGCGCTGGGCGCGCTGAGCTTTGGCCTGTCCTGGGCCTTCTCTCCCAATACCAGCGTGATCTTCGGCTATGACGTCTATAACAACGACAAGATAGCCGGCGCCAATACCTATACGGTGCAGCTGGATATCAATCTCTGGTAATCTAGGCAGCCGCAGACTGAAAAAGGGCCCCGCCGTTACAGGCGGGGCCCTTTGTTTTTGCCCGCCCTTCGGATTTACCCGGATTTTACACCTTCTTTAAACCGGCTTGACCGGGTCTTTCTATACTATAGGCGATGAACCGGAGAAAAGAACGCTTTATAAAGTACCTGTTCACGGCGGTGGCCTTTTCCTCGCTGGCTTTCCTCGTCGGTATCATCCTGGTGCTGTTCAAGGAAGCGCTGCCTATCTTCAAGACCGTCAGCCCGTCCGCGTTCCTGCTGGGGACTAGCTGGTATCCCACGGCGGAACCGCCGGAGTTCGGCATCCTGCCGCTGATAGTCGCCTCGCTCTGGGTGACCGCGGGCGCGCTGGTTATCTGCGTGCCGCTGGGCGTGGGCAGCGCCCTCTACCTGCACGAACTGGCGGGCAATAAACAGCGCGCGGTGCTGAAACCGGTGATAGAGATCCTGGCGTCCGTCCCCTCCATCGTTTACGGCTTCTTCGGCATGGTAGTGCTGGCGCCCTTCCTGCAGACCGCGCTGGACCTGCCCATAGGCCTCACCGCTTTCACCACCAGCCTTATCCTGGGCGTCATGGCCACGCCCACGGTGGCCAGCATAGCCGAGGACGCGCTGAGCTACGTGCCGCGCTCCTTCCGCGAGGCCTCCTTCGCCGTAGGCGCGGACCGCTGGCAGACGCTGACCAAGGTAATTATCCCGGCGGCGGGTTCAGGCATCTCCACCGCGGTCATCCTCGGCATGAGCCGCGCTATCGGAGAGACGATGACGGTGCTGATGGTGGCCGGCGGTTCGGCCATCATTCCCGAATCCATCTTCGACCCGGTGCGCCCTATGACGGCGGCCATAGCCGCGGAAATGGGCGAGGCCCCGGTAGGCAGCGATCATTACCACGCCTTGTTCGCCATCGCCCTGATACTTTTCCTCATCACTTTCGCTTTCAATGTGGCGGCAGAACTGATCAGCCGCAGGTACAGGCTTAAGCTGGGGCAGGCCAGATGAAAAGAAAATCGATAGCGCAGAAGATAGGCTTTGCCGCACTCGGCGCCTGCATGGGAGCGAATATCCTGTTCCTCGGGACCATCCTTTTCTTTATCGGAGTAAAGGGCCTGGGCGCGATAAACTGGGCGTTCCTGACGCAGGCCCCGCGCGATTCCATGACCGCCGGCGGCGTGGCGCCGGCCATAGTGGGCACCCTCTACCTGACGCTCGGGGCCATACTCTTCGCCCTGCCGCTGGGCGTGGCCTGCGCGGTGTACCTCACGGAATATTCCCCGAAGGGTTGGATCGTGAACGTGCTTCGCATCAGCATCAATAACCTGGCCGGCGTGCCGTCCGTGGTGTTCGGGCTGTTCGGTCTGACGGTCTTCGTCAAGTATATGGGCTTCGGCGTTTCTATACTGTCCGGCTCGCTGACGCTGGGCATACTGGCCCTGCCGGTCATCATCTCCGCCTCGCAGGAAGCCCTCGTGGCGGTGCCGCAGTCCATCCGCGAGGCTTCTCTGGCGCTGGGGGCCACGCAGTGGGAGACCATCCGCAAGGTGGTGCTGCCGGCGGCCCTGCCCGGCATCCTGACCGGGGTGATACTCAGCGTGGGCCGGGTGGCCGGCGAGACCGCCCCCATCCTGTTCACGGCCGCGGCCTTCTACCTGAAGGGCTACCCGGATTCCGTATTCTCCGAAGTGATGGCCCTGCCTTATCATATTTACGCGCTGATGACCGAGGGCACGCACCCCGAAGAGCAGACGCGCATAGCCTACGCCTCCAGCCTGCTGCTGCTGGGGCTGGTACTGTCGGTGTCGATGCTGGCCATCTGGCTGCGCCAGCGTCAAAGGAAGGCTTACCATGCATGATACGCTGGTGGATTACGACAAACAGATGGGGCTGGAGAACTTCCACCCGGCGCTGGTGAAAGGCCCGGTGGGCGTAAACAAGAATTCCCTGGGCGAGGCCGACCTGTTCGGGACGGAACCCAAGATAATCTCGCGGGGCGTGAATTTTTACTACGGCGCCAAGCGGGCGCTGAACAATATAAACATCTCCTTCGCGCAGCGCCGGGTGACGGCCATCATCGGGCCTTCCGGCTGCGGCAAGTCCACTTTCATCCGCCTGCTCAACCGCATGCACGAGCTGGTGCCGGGCACGCGGCTGGAGGGGGAGATCCTGCTCGACGGGTTGGATATCCTGTCCCCGGCCTGCGACCCGGCCGAGCTGCGCAAGCGGGTGGGGATGGTGTTCCAGAAGCCCAACCCGTTCCCCAAGACCGTCTTCGAGAACGTCGCCTACGGCCTGGAGGTCAACGGCGTGACCGACCGGCAGGTTATCGAAGCGACGGTCGTGGACTCTCTTAAGAAAGCGGCCCTCTGGGGGGAGATAAAAGACCGCCTGAAGGACAGCGCGCTGGGCCTGTCCGGCGGGCAGCAGCAGCGGTTGTGCATAGCCCGGGCCCTGGCCGTTTCGCCCGAGGTGATACTCTTCGACGAACCCTGCGCCAGCCTCGACCCCATCTCCACCGGCAAGATAGAGGAACTTATCCTCGAACTCAAGAAGGAATATACGATAGTCATAGTCACGCATAACATGCAGCAGGCGGCGCGCGTGTCCGACCGGACGGCCTTCTTCCTGATGGGCGACCTGATAGAGGAAGGGCGCACCGACAATATCTTCAAAGCCCCGCGCGACAGGCGCACCGAGGACTATATAACGGGCAGGTTCGGTTAAGGAGACGCCATGCACAGACATTTCGACGAGGAACTGAAACAGCTCAAGGGCGACCTGGTACGGATGGCCGACATGGCGCAGGCGGCCATCACCCAGGCCGTGGCGGCCCTGACTAACCGGGACAAGGACGCGGCCCAGCGGGTCATAGATTCCGACGTGGGCATGGACAGCCTGGAGCTGGTCATAGACGACAAATGCCTGGACCTGATAGCCCTGCACCAGCCCATGGCCGGCGACCTGCGTTTTATCACCACCGCGATAAAACTGAACGCCGAACTGGAGCGCATAGGCGACCTGGCCGTGGACGTGGCCCAGCGCGCGCTGGAGATTTCCGACAAGCCCATGCTTAAGCCGCTGGTGGATATCCCGCTGCTCTCCGATGCCGCCAAACGCATGACAGGCCAGGCCATAGAGGCTTTCGTCAACAGCGATACCGCTTTGGCAAAAAAGGTGATACTTTCGGATTCCGAAGCGGACGAACTGAAGCGCCGGGTGGAGAAGGAACTGGTCTACGACTACATGGTCAAGGACGGCTCCACCTCCGACCGCGCCGTGCCGCTGCTGCTGGCGGCCCGCCACCTGGAGCGGGTCTGCGATCACGCCGTCAGCATGTCGGAGGACATCATCTATATGGTGTCCGCCGTGGTGGTGCGGCATCATCCCGAAGAACTCTGATAGGGGACGTTGATTCCTAATTCCTAATTATCAACAACTCCCCGCGAAACTGTCAGCAATTAGGAATTAGGAATCAACGTCCCCTCGCTTTACACGGAATTTACACGGGCTTTAAACGGCCTTGACCGGCCTTTTCTACACTATCACTATACCAGAGCGTAAAAGGAGAAAAAACCATGAGCATAAATTTCGTACCTAAAGAGATGAAGTTCTTCGACTTCCTCAGCCTGCAGGCCGAGAACCTGACCAAGGCCGCCGAGTTCTTCAAGACCGCCATAAAGGACGGGCGGCTGGACGAGGACGAGGTGAAGAAGATCCACGCGCTGGAGCAGGAGGGCGACACCCTGGCCCACGAGATCACGGACATGCTCAACCGCACGTTCATCACCCCTATAGACCGCGAGGACATCTACGCGCTGGCTAACCAGCTCGACGACGTGCTGGACATGCTCAATGCCATGGCCGGCCGCATGAAGCTCTACAAGCTCAGCCCCTCGGATCCGTACTTTGCCCAGTTCATCGACCTCATCGACCAGGCCGCGGCAGCACTCGCCAACGCCGTAAAGCATATGCCCGACACCAAGCGGCAGCGCCGCGTGCAGGATTACTGCATAGAGATCAACCGCCTGGAGAACCTGGGCGACACGGTCAGGGAGAAGGCCATCAGCAACCTCTTCGAGACCGAGAAGGACCCGATGATGGTGATAAAGTGGAAAGAGATCTACGAAGTGGCCGAAGGCACGCTGGATAAATGCGAGCACGTGGCGAAAGTCATCGAATCTATCCTGGTGAA
Source organism: Elusimicrobia bacterium GWB2_63_22 (assembly GCA_001799735.1). Lineage (GTDB taxonomy): Bacteria > Elusimicrobiota > Elusimicrobia > Elusimicrobiales > UBA9959 > UBA9959. Next base: position 22,354 of record MGUA01000022.1, read on the forward strand.
GCATGGATAGCACGCTGATAGCGATAATCTTCCTGATCGGGCTGGCGCTGTTCTTCGACTTCCTCAACGGCTTCCATGACGCCGCCAACTCGATAGCCACCATCGTGGCCACCCGCGTGCTGTCGCCCAAGTACGCGGTCATGTGGGCCGCCTTCTTCAACTTCATCGCCTTCGCCTTCTTCGGCCTGCACGTCGCCGGCACGATCGGCAAGGGCATAGTGGACATAGCGCAGGTGGACAGCTACATCATCTTCGGCACGCTGATGGGGGCCTGTTCCTGGAATATCATCACCTGGTATTTCGGCATTCCCTCCAGTTCGTCGCACGCCCTGGTGGGCGGCCTGATAGGCGCCGCGCTGGTCAAGGCCGGCACCTCGGCGCTGATGATGCAGGGCATCATAAAGACGCTGGCCTTCATCGTCATCTCGCCCGTGGTAGGCATGCTGCTGGGCCTGCTGCTCGGGGTTATCGTCTACAACCTGGCCTCGCGTTCCACGCCGGCCAGGGTGGACCACCTGTTCCGCAAGGGGCAGCTGCTGTCGGCCGCGGCCTACAGCCTGGGCCACGGCGGCAACGACGCGCAGAAGACCATGGGCATCATAGCCGGCCTGCTGTTCAGCGCCGGCTACCTGGGCACGGAATTCCACGTGCCGCTCTGGGTAGTGCTGACCTGCCACGCGGCCATAGCGCTGGGCACCATGTCCGGCGGCTGGCGCATAGTGAAGACCATGGGCAATAAGCTCTCCAAGCTGCGCCCCGTGGACGGTTTCTGCGCCGAGGGCGCGGCTTCGCTGGTGCTGTTCGGCGCCTCGGCCATAGGCGTGCCGATAAGCACCACCCATACCATAACCGGCGCCATCGTGGGCGTAGGTTCGCTCAAAGGCGCCCGCGCCGTTAAGTGGGGCGTGGCCGGCAATATAGTCTGGGCCTGGATCATCACTATACCTGCCGCCGCGGCCATCTCGGCCGGCTCCTACTGGCTGGCCGTCCGGTTGTTCTAAAGGGCGCTCTCCGCGCGCTTCTCACTCCTCCCCGCCGATTTTTTATAAAATGTACGGGTGGCGAGGGTGAGAGCGCGCAGGACCGGCCCCCGATGAAAGTTTTCGTAATAATACCTACCTACAACGAAAAAGAGAACATAGGCTCCCTTGTAAAGAAGGTGTTGTCCCTCCCCGTGCCCGTAGAGGCGGTGGTGGTGGACGACAATTCCCCGGACGGTACGGGCGCGCTGCTGGACGGGCTCGCCGCGGCCGAGCCCAGGCTGCGCGTCATCCACCGGCCGGGCAAGCTGGGGCTGGGGACCGCGCATATAGCCGGGCTCAGGTACGCGCTGGAGCGGGGCGCCGATTTTGCCATCACGATGGATGCCGACCTGTCCCACGACCCCGCGTATATCCCGGCCCTGCTGGAGGCCGCGGGCAGCTTCGACCTGGTGATAGGCTCGCGCTACGCCGGCGGCGGCATGGCGGTCAACTCCCCGGCGCACAGGCGGGCACTTTCCCGCGGGGCCAACCTGTTCGCCAGGCTGGTCCTGGGCCTCAGGGCGGGGGACTGCACGGCGGGCTTCCGCTGCTACAGCGCCCCGGTGCTGCGGGCGCTGGACCTGGACTCTATTTTTTCCAACGGCTACTCTTTCCTTATCGAGATCCTCGGCGAGATCCAGGCGCGCGGCTTCTCGGTGGGGGAGATCCCTATAAAGTTCATAGACCGGGAGATGGGCGCGTCCAAGATCTCCCGCAACGAGATCGCCAAGGCGCTCTACACCGTGCTGCGGCTGGGCCTGCGGCGGGCGGTTGGCGGACGGACTATCGGTACGGAGAAATAACTTGCAAAACGACCAGACCCCCGCCCCCGAAACTTTTACGGACATCATAAAGACCTCCGGGCCTTTAAGCCGCCTCCGCATCGCTTTTCATACCGGCCGGTACCGCAAGGTCATCGCCCTGCTGGCCCCGGGCAAAGTCCTGGACATAGGCTGCGGCAGGCCCTGCGAAAGCCTGCCAGACCAGGCCTTCCTGCGCTTCCTGGGCCGCCCCGGCTCCGTCGGCCTGGACCTCAAGCGGCTCGAAGGTCCCTACGAGTTCCGCCAGGGCAGCGTCACCGCCCTGCCTTTCGGAGACGGCGAGCTGGACAACGTGACGGCGATGGAGATCCTGGAGCATATCCGCGAGGTCCCGGCGGCGCTGGGAGAGATCAAGCGCGTGCTCAAGCCAGGCGGCGTCCTGATCATGACCACCCCGGATAACAGCCCGCTCTGGAACCTCATCTGGGGCGTCTGGTCCGCCACGGTAGGCCGCATGTGGCACCACGAGCACCTGGTCTCCTACGACGCCGGCCAGTGGCGGGCGCTGCTGGAGGAGCAGTTCATAGTTACCGATTTTAAAAGGAACTGGCGCTTCGACCTGGTTTTCCGCTGCGTGCCGCGCTGACGGGCCGCCGCGAGGGGGACTAAAAAGACCGCCACTCCGTAATGGAGCGGCGGTTTTGCTTTTAAAGGCGCGCGGGAGAGCCCGGCGGAGGTCAGCCCTGCGGGCGCTTGAGCCACTCGCCCAGCCGGCGCAGGCCTTCCTCTATGGTCAACCCCGGGGCGTAGCCCAGGTCCCGGCGGGCGGCGGAAATATTGAACCAGTGCGCGGTGGTCAGCTGCTGCAGGACGAAAGTCGTAAGCGGCGGCTCGGTTTTGAGCCTGGCAAAACGCCAGGCGGCTTCCAGCACCGCGGCGGCCGCGCGCGCCGCGGCGTAGGGCATGGTCTTCGTGACCGGGGGGATTCCGGCGGCGGCCAGGATCATGTTCACTATGTCCCAGTTCGGGCGAGGGTCGCCCTGCGAAATAAAATAGGCTTTGCCGGCGCAGGGCGCGCCGGGGCAAAGCCGCTCCGCGGCCAGCCAGTGGGCGCGCGCCGCGTCGTCTATGTAGGTTACGTCTATGAGTTTATTGAAGCCGCCTATGCGCTTCAGCCGGCCCGCCCTGCCGCGCTCTATTATGGTGGCGATCATGTGGTCGCGGCCGGGGCCCCAGACCAGGTGGGGCCTGAGCGAGACCGTGGAGAAATGAGTGGCATTGGCTTTCAGCACCAGCCGCTCGGCGCGGGCCTTGGTTTCGGCGTAATAGGAGTCGAATTTTTTCGGGTAGGGGGCGCTCTCGTCCCAGCCGTTCACGTCGCGGCCGCCGCCGGGATAGACCACGCTGGGGGTGCTGGTGAAGACGAACCTGGCCGCCCCGGCGGCCTTGGCCGCCGCCAGCAGGTTGGCCGTGCCGAGCACGTTGGCGTTGTAAAAATCCTCGTAGCGGCCCCACATCCCGACCTTGGCGGCGACATGGAAAACGGTGTCGCACCCCAGGCAGGCCCGCATATCCGCGTCCTCGTCGGCCACGCTGCCCTGCACGCAGTCCACGCCCAGGGCTTTAAGTTCCGGGTAGCTGCCGCGAGCCAGCACGCGCACCTGGGCGCCTTTTGAGAGCAGCAGCCGCACCAGGGCCCCGCCCAGGAAACCGCCGCCGCCGGTGACGAGCGCTTTCATCTCGTGCCCGTCCTCGCCGCGGCCCAGGCCGCCAGCTTCTCGCGCGAGATCTTGGCGTTGTGGCGGATGTCCACCGGGAAGCCGGGGTGGTAAAGGATAGTCTTTATGTTTTTTGTAAGCACATTGGCTCCGCCGAGGGCCAGCAGTTCTTCCGTAAGCCCGGGGCCGGGAGCGGTGCCCTTTTCAAGTTCTACGCAGAGCGCCGGGGTTTGAGCCCCGGCCGGGCCCGTGCCCACCAGCGCGCTGCGCCGCACCGAGGGATGGGCGTTGAAGACGGCTTCGCAGGGGATGGTGAAAAGAGTGCCTGTCGCCGTGGTCACGCGGTGGCTCTTGCGCCCGCAGAACCATAGGCGCCCGCCGGCGTCCCGCCAGCCGGCGTCGCCCATGCGGTGATAAAGTTCTCCGGCCGCTCCGCGGATCTTGGCCAGCGCGTCGCTCTCCGGCCGGCCGTAATATTCCGCCGACACTATGGGGCCTTTTACCACGATTTCGCCTATCTCGCCGTCCTTCAGGACAAGGCTGTCGGACCAGGCGGGGATGGGCTCGTCCGAGATCTTGATGATGAAAGTCTCTACGCCCGGCCAGTTGGCGCCCACGCAGACTCCGGGCCCCGGCTTAAGCGAGGCAAGCTCCTCTCCGGAGATGCAGGCCACCGGCAGCGCCTCGGTGGCGCCGTACGGGGTGGATACCGGCGTGCCCGGCTGGAGCATTTTAGAGATGCGCGCGATGACGGCGGCCGAGACCGGCGCGCCGCAGGAGATGACGCGCTCCAAAGAGGGAAGGCTGACGCCGCTCCGCTCGCCATAGCGCCCCAGCGCGTCTATCAAGGCCGGTGAACCGAATAGCTGCACCGCTTTATATTTGTTGATCAGGCCGGAGAGCATGGCCGTGTCCACGGCGGCGGGCCGGGTGAAATCCATGGGCGGGAGGACGATGGTGAGTCCCAGCGCCACGTCGAAGAGGGCAAATAGCGGGAAGGTGGGCACCGAATAGGCACCGGGTTCTATCTCGAAATAGTCCTTTAGCATAGCCGCCTGCGCGGCGAACATGGCATGGGTGTAGACCGCGCCTTTAGGCGCGCCGGTGCTGCCGGAGGTAAAGTTGATGGAGGCGGCGGCGGGGGTGGCGCGCGGGTCCGGGGCGGGGGCGCCGGCGCCGAGCTCTCTTATGTCCGCCAGGGTGCGGTTCCCCGGGAACCAGGAGCGGCCGACGGTGATATTGAGCCGGGAGGTCCTGGCCCAGCCCAGCAGCAGGCGGGCCGCGTGGGCTTTCGGGATGCCGACAAAAGCTTCGGGAGCGGCCTCGGCCAGGCAGCGCTTCATGTCGGCCAGGCCAATGCCGGGGTCTATCAGCACGGTTGTGGCGCCGGCGCGGTACAGGGCGAAGGTGAGGGCTACGAATTCTATGGAGGGCGTGACCATCAGGGCGGCGCGCGTGCCCGGTTTTATGCCGGCGCGGGCGAGCCCGGCCGCCAGCAGCGCCACCTCGGCCTCGAGTTCCCTGAAAGAAATAGTGCGGCTCCCGTCTATGACGGCGGGGCGGTCTGGGATGGAGGCCGCGCGGGCGGCGATAAGCGCCGAGATGTTTGCCGGTTCTGCCATTGTTTACCTGGCGATGAAGTTCTTTATGAGAGGGATAACTTCCTCAGAGGCGTCTTCGAGAATGTAATGGCCGCAGTCGGGGAAGGCGTGAACCTCGGCGGCCGGGAACCTGCGCTGCCACTCGGCCAGGAAATGAGAGTCGAAGACGAAATCCTTGAGGCCCCAGCAGATCAGCATCGGGACCTTCGCGAAAGCCCCCAGCTTTTTCTGCGTCTCGTCCACCAGGGAGTAGGCTTTGTCGCCGGGGACCAGCGGTATGTCCTCTACGAAGCGCAAGGTGGCTATGCGGTCGGCCCAGCTGTTGTAGGGGGCGGCGTAGGCCGCGCGCAGGGCCGCGGGCATGCGGCGCCGTTTGCAGCCTACCCAGGCGGCGCCGCGCGCGAAGGCGTTAAAGCCGCGTATCAGCAGCGCGCCCAGGGGCGTGCGGCAAAGGCGCAGGGGCGGGGGGAAGGTCTTGCCGTCGGGCAGGAAGAAGGCGCCGGTATTTAGTATCACCAGCCGCTCTATGCGCTCGGGCCGGCGTGCGGCGACAGCCAGGCCTATCATGCCGCCCCAGTCGTGCACCACCAGCGTAATTTTCTCTTTCAGCTCCAGGCTGCCCAGCAGGGCTTCCACGTCCTCTATCCGGCTCTGGAGAGTGTAATCGTAACGGTCGTCGCCGGGCTTGTCCGAGAGGCCGCAGCCTATATGGTCCGGCACTATAACCCTGTTGGCGCCGCGCAGGGCCTGGGCCAGGTTGCGGTAATAGAAGGACCAGGACGGGTTGCCGTGCAGCATCAGCACAGGCTTACCGGCGCCTTCGTCGAGGTAATGCAGGCGCAGGCCGTTCTTGAGTGTCAGGAACTTCCCGGTGAAAGGGTAGAGCTCGGGGGTGACGCCGTCGGGCAGGTAGTTTGTCATTACCACTTTACTCCCATCATGATGGTGTTGAGGCCGCTGCCGATGCCGAGGAAGGCCACGGTGTCGTCCGGCCGCAGGAATTCGCGCTCGTCGGCTATGGCGGCGGCCGCTGGCAGCGCCGCGGTGCCCATGTTGCCGAGGTATTCGAAGGTGGGAAAATCTTTTTCTTCGGGGATGCCGAGGGCTTCGAGGATGCTCTTCCTGTGGGTGGAGCCGACCTGGTGGCAGACGGTCTTGTTGAAGTCTTCGGCGCGCAGGTTGAGTTCGGCCAGGAGGCTCGCCCAGGTGTCGCGGCCGAGCGCGGTGCCGTGCTTCAGGGCGGCGGTGGCGTCGGTGAACATGTGATCGCGGTGCCAGACGCAGAGCTTGTGGTGCTCGCAGGCGGCTCGGTAGGTGCCGCCGAGCAGTTTATGGCGCCGGTGGGCGCCGGGGAAGGACCCGTCGGTGAGGACTACGCCCACGGCGCCGGAGCCGCCGGTGAGGGTGGCTATGGAGAGGCGGAAGTTCTCGAAGCTTTTGTCCCGGAGCATTTCGGCTATCATGCTGTCGTTGATCTCGCGGGAGGATTCGCAGGAGACTACCAGGCCGGCCCGGATCTGGCCGAGCTCTATGCGGTTGGCGATGTCGAGCATGCCGTTCTGGACGCCGAGGCAGGCGTTGGAGAGGTCGTAGACGGCGGTCCGGGGGCCGGTGCCGAGGAGGGCGGCTACGGCGGTGGCGGTGGCGGGCTCGCTGTGCTCGCGGCAGACGCCGGCATAGACGAGGGCGCCGAGGTCAGCGGGCTGCAGGCCTGCGTGGGCGAGGGCCTTGCGGCCGGCGCGGGCGGCGCCTTCGGAGAGGGGAAAGCCGGGGTCCCACCAGCGGCGCTCGCGGATGCCGGTGAGGGCCTGGAGCTGGCCCTGGGGGATGTGGAGGGCGTCCAGCATTGGCTGTACGCGTTTCTCCAGTTCGGAGGAGGTCACCACGTTGGGCCCGAGTTCATAACCGATGGCGTCGATGAAGACTTTGTTGTATTTCATTAAAAAGCACTCACGTTGTCGCTTGGGCGCCGCGGGTACCGGAACGCAAAAACGTGGTCTCGCACACCGTGCTCGCCACTCCCCGTCTCGGCCTCGGCGCTTACGCAAGCCTCGGCCTCCGACAGGGTTTTGCTTATCCGGTACCCGCGCCGCCCGCGGGGCATTTAAAAACCAAAAACGTCTAGACCAATCTCACCGAGAAATCTTTCATTTGGTAGATGACCAGGCCGTCGACGATCAGGAAGCCGTCGGCTGTGAGGGTCCTGGTGGTGTCGTCTATGGCGGTGATGTAGGCCTCTACTGTGACTTCTTTATTTTTGGGGGAAATTTGGCCGCGGTAGATCCACTGGTGTTTGGCGTTGAGGGCCATGGACTGGAAGCGGGAACCGGCGGGCAGGCCGGGCCAGCGTTTGAGGGCGGCGGCTTTCATCAGGTTGATGAAGGACTCGAGGCCGAGGGAGCCGGGGCAGACGGGGTCCTGGTAGAAGTGAGCCTTGAAGAACCATTCGGCCGGGTCTACCCGCTTGAGGCCGCGGATGAAGCCGAGGGCTTTGGGGCCGCCGGAGGGGATATAGGTGTCCACGGAGTCCAGCATCAGGAGCTTTTCATCGGGGAGGCCCGGGGCCGCGCCGAGGGCTAGCGGCTGCGCGTGGGCGGCTTCCGTTACGGAAGGCGCGTGGCGGGCGGCGCCTCTCACGCCGAGCTGCTCGGAGAGCGATTTCTTGGAGAAGAAGCCGAACTGGGTGACGCCCTTGTAGACCGTCCGGCCTTTACACAGGACTTCCATGTCGTAGTCCTGGATGATCATGCCGCCGGACTGGGATACTTTGGTGATTTTGATTCTTGTGACGAGGATGCCGGCGTCCGGCATGACCTCGGCGTACTGCACGGCGGTGCCGCCGAGGTTGCGGAAAGACAGGTCCGTGGGGCTGGTCAGGGCGGAGCCCAGGTAGGCGGCCAGCCAGCCGCAGGGCTGCAGGGCCACTTCCAGCAGCACGGCGAAGGGCATGGAGCCCTGGGCGCCGGACTTGAAATACCATTCGCCGGGCGGCACGTCGTATTCGGCTTCTATCTGGCCGCCGGCCTTGAGTTCCCACTGGGCGCAGTTGGCGATCTTAACCACGCGGTCCAGAAATTTGTAGGGGTCTCCGGGCAGGCGCGCAATAACGCGCTGCGAGTCGAAGACCAGGTATTTATCGCCGAAGGCCTCGGAGGGCTTGCCTGTCGCGAAAGCCTTGATGCTGGCGTTGTCGAAGAGGGCCGGCCTCGGGCCGGCAGGCTGCGCCGGCTGCGCGGCCGCGGCCCAGAGGGACTCTATGCCCTGTTTCGTGGCGCCGCCCATGCGGATGGACATGTTGTGGATGTGGATGATGCGCTTGCCGTCGGCGTACATGAAAGCTTCGGCTATGGCGTAGGGCGTGCCGTCGGCCTGGTAGCCGATCTCCTTGACCACGATCTCGTACATCGCCTTTTTGGTGGAGCCCAGCACCTGGCCGCGGCATTCCAGGCGGCTGGTGACGCCGGGCACCGGCTCGTACCAGCAGGAGCCCTCCTCGGCGGTCCAGCCCAGGCGCAGCAGGAATACCCTGAAGGTGTGCAGGCAGCATTCGTACATCAGCGTGCCCGGCATCACGTGGTCGTCGACAAAATGACAGACCAGGTGCCAGTCGTCCGGGTGTATATCCATTTCGCCCTGCACGCTGCCCAGGCCGTAGCGGCCGCCGCGCGGGGAGAGTTCAAGTATGCGGTCC
>MGUA01000022.1:31184-144862 GCA_001799735.1 Elusimicrobia bacterium GWB2_63_22
TGCGAGCGGCAGGCCGGCGAAGGCCGGGCCGAAGCAGTCGGCGTAGTGCCCGGAGCGCAGCGCGTCCAGCTGCGCGTCGGAATAAGATTCTGTTTCCTTGTCGAAAGGCGCGGGCGGCGTCCAGCCGGCGGGGGCCTTGCCGGGCGCGGGGGCCAGTTCCTCTGCCGTCAGCACCACGCCCTTGCCCTTGGCCAGTTCTTCCTGGGTGAAGAAGCCGGCGCAGCCTTTTTTCATGCTGATGAACGGCTCGCCGTCCACGGTGCTTTCGTAGTTGAAGAAGAAAAGCCAGATGTCGCCGTTCTGAGCGAAGCGCTCGATATTGATGTCGTAGTGTATCACCTGGCCGGGCAGCGGCAGGGCCCGGTGCACTGTTACCTCGGCGTCGAGCAGGCGGTACATGGCCTTGCCCTTGGTGCGGTCGTCTATGCCAAGGTAGCCGCACAGGAACAGGTCGGCCTGGCCGGCCTCCACCGCTATGCAGGTGGGGATGCGGCCGCAGTCCAGGTACCAGGCGCCGGGGAGGATGTCGTGCTCGGTGATCACGTTGCCGGAGGTCATGGAGCCCGGCTCGCCCTTTACGCTCAGGATCCGGTCCACCAGCATCAGCGGTTCATCGGGCAGGCGCACCCGGGTGGGATAGGTGTCGGCGGGAGCGAATTTTTCCCCGAGTACCTTGGCGATGGACCCTACGGCGAATTCCATGCATTGCCCGCGGTTCATGAAAACTTTCTCCGGGGAGGAATCCCCGGAAACCTTTATGGCCGGGGCCGCAGGAGGGACGGGGGAGTGCGCGACCGGCATAGGGAGCACCGCGCCGGGCTGACCTCCCAGGGCCCGCGCCAGGGTCCCCTGGAAGGCTATGTTCCTCGACTGCAGCTCGGTGAAGTTTTTAGAGAGCCGCAGGAAAATTTCGTGGGCGTTGGCCTTGGCCGCGTTGGCCGCGGCGAAATTCTGAAGATAGGCCGGGCCCCCCTGCGCGGAAAGGACTGGCTGCGGGGGCAGCGCCTGCGGGGCGAAGGCGGCCGGCGGGAGCGCCGCCTGCGGGGCGGGAGCGGGGGCCGGCGCCGCGGGCGCGGCGGCTATGGCCTGGGGCCGCGGGGCGGGCGCGGCGGCCGCGGGGCGCCAGGTCAGGGCGTCGGGGGCCGGAACGGAAAGCCGGGCTTTGATAGAATTTCGTTTCCTGGGAACGTCCTGGTGCGCCGCGGAACGGGATTCCAGGCCGTACAGGGCGGCCAGGTCTACCGGGGCCCGCTCGGCCAGCAGCCGCGCCAGCAGGCGCAGGATGGTGCCGGCCCCGTCCTGGTTCTTCACGCAGGCGGGCCGCGCCGCGTGGGGCTGGCCAGCCAGGATCTTGTCTATCATCCGCGTGCAGGAAGCCTGCGGGCCCAGCTCCACGAAAACCCTGGCGCCGTCCTCGTAGGCGCGCCGCACCAGCGACGGGAAGTCGAGGATGTGCACGGCCTGCGCCACTATTGAGTCGGCCGCGCTGTCGCGGGTCACGTCGTAGGCCTTTTTCCAGGCCCCGCTGTAAAATTTTATCCCGGGCGGGGGAGCGGTGGGGAAGAGATGCAGGTCCCGGTATTGTTTCTCCACCAGTTTGGCGGCTTCGAAGTGCACCGTGGACACGCCCTGCAGCGGCAGGAACACGCAGCCCATGCCCTCCACCACGGAGTCCACGGCCTTGCGGTAGCCGCCCACCACGCATTCCAGCGGGGCGTTGACGATGAGGAGCGCCGCGCGCTCGGCGCCTTTCAGGGCCAGGCGCACCGTTTCGGCCGGGCGGTCGATCACGCCCAGCACCCAGTCGGCTTTCTCGTCCTTGGGCAGGTTCCAGAAGCGGCGCACGGCGTCGCAGGGGCCGGCCAGGTCGCTGACGAACAGGCTGGACTCGTTGATGCGGCGCAGCATCTCGTCGCGCGCGGTCCAGGTGCGGGTGGCAAAAAGCCCGGCGGTCTCGCCGAGGCTGTAGCCAATCACGAAGGCCGGCTGCACCCCCAGCGAGCGCACCAGGTCGCTGACGGCCGTGCCGTGGGCCACGGAGCCGAAGATCATGGAATTGTAATCGTCCACTATGCGCAGTTCGGTTTCCGCCTGCCAGCCGGTTTCCCAGGTCAGGCGCCAAGGGGCGAAGAGTTCCGGCACCATCTGGGCGCGCAGATAGCCGTTCTCGGCGTCCAGCCGGCGGACGATCTCGGGCCACTGCGTCCAGAGGGCGCGGCCCATGCCTATGTACTGGTTGCCGGAGCCGGGGAAGACGAAAGCGAGGTTCTCCCTGCGGGCCAGGCCGGCGGGGGAATAATAGACGCGGTCTTTGAAGATCGGTTTTTCCGGCTCTTGCCGCAGCGCGGCCGAGGCTTCTCCGCAAAGGGAGAGCAGTTCTGCCGCGTCCCGGGCCAGCAGCACGATCGCCCTCGCCTTGGAGGGCCGCGTCCCGGAGTGAGTGAACCAGCCCCGCGCCAGTTTCTCCACGTTGGCCCCCTGGTCCTGCCGGGCCAGCCAGGCGCGCAGGTCTTCCAGCCCGGCCAGCAGGCCGCGGGCGTCGTCGTCCTCTACCGCGAAAAGGGCTTCAGCCCTGGCGCCGAGCGGCTGGCGGCGTTCTATCAGGGGGCGGTCGCCTTCCGGCTGTTCCAGGCCTTCCAGCACTACGTGGGCGCAGTTGCCGTCCAGGCCCAGGGCGCTGACGCCGGCGCGGCGCGGCCCTTCGGCCCGGTTGCGCAGCCAGTACTGGGGCTCCGGGGGAATGTGAAATCTTTTTTTAGCCCGCGCCAGCGTGGCCAGCGGGGAAACCTTGTCCAGCGGCGGGAGGATCTCCTGGTAGAGGGCCAGGGCGGTCTTTACCACTCCGGCCAGGCCGCAGGCGTGGCCCGTGTGGCCGATCACCGGCTTCACCGACCCCAGGGCGCAGGGCAGCGGGGAGGCGGAGACGCCGTAGAAATCGGTGAGGGCTTCGGCTTCGGCGGCGTCCTCCGCGGGAATGCCGCTGCCGTGGGTTTCCAGGTAGCCGATGGTAGAAGGGTCCACCTGCGCTTCGGCGTAGGCCTCGCGCAGCGCCGAGGCGTAGGCCTGCGGGGTGGGGGCGGGTTTGTCCACGCCGCCGCCGGAGGCGAAGCCCAGGCCTTTGATGACCGCGTAGACGCGGTCTCCGTCGCGCACGGCGTCTTCCAGGCGCTTGAGCACCAGCGCGGCCGCGCCTTCGCCCTGCACCGTGCCGGAGGCGGCGGCGTCGAAAGGTTTGGCCTGCGGCGCGAAAGGCCGCAGGGCGTCCGCGGCGTTGAGGGCGCGGGGATCTCCGTCGATAGATACCGCGCCGACCAGGGCGGTATCCAGCTCTCCGGCGCGCAGGGCGCGCACGGCGGCCTCGAGGGCGCGCAGGCCGGAGGTCTCGCCGCTGGAGATGGTGAAGCTGGGTCCCCCGACGTGAAATTCCCGGGCTATGCGGCTGGCTACAATGCCTCCGAGCGCGCCCATGGTGCGGTTGGCCGAGAGCGCCGGCCCGGCTTTTTCGCGCAGGGCCGACAGCAGGTCGCTCTCTTCTTTCTCCGAAAGCTTCCAGCCTTTTTCTGCGGCATACTTGCGGGCGGTGTCGGCCAGGGCCCAGCGGAAATGGAAATTGGTGGTGTTGAGGTCCAGCCCGAGGCCGATAAAGACCCCGGCGTTCTCCAGGCCTTTCCCGCCGGCGTCGGCTATGGCGCGTGCGGCGGTGTCGAGCATCAGCAGCTGCTGCGGCAGCATCTCCTCAAGTTCCTTCGGGGGGATGCGGTAGGCGTCGGCCGGGACGCCGACCTCGCGCAGGTAGAAACCTTTCTTGACCGGGGGCAGGCCGCGCAGGCGCTCTCCCGGCAGGTCGCCGGTCGGCGCGGCCGAGGTGCCGAGCACTCCCTCCTGGAACTGGCGCAGGCCGCCGAGAGCCCCGAAGCGGGCCTCCATGCCGACTATGGCCACCGGCGCCGGCGGCGCGGGCGGGGCCTGGCGTACGGCGGGGGTGTAGGAACCTGAGTATTCCTCCACCAGCACGTGGGCGTTGATGCCGCCGAAGCCGAAGGCGCTCACGGCGGCGCGGCGCGGGGTGCGCCCGTCGCGCTGGGCCCAGTCGGCGGCCTCGCTGGTCACGCGGAAAGGCGAACCGGCAAGTTTTACCTTGGGTCCGGGTTTGGAGAAATTGGCGGTCGGGGGCAGGGTCTTGTTCTGGAAGGCCAGCAGCACCTTCATCAGGCCGGCCGAGCCGGCGGCGGTGAGCAGGTGGCCGATATTGGATTTTACCGAACCCAGGGCGCACTGGCCCTCGCTCCAGCCGCGCTCGCCCCAGAGGGTTTTGAGGCTTTCCACCTCTACCGGGTCGCCGGTGGGGGTGCCGGTGGCGTGGCACTCTATGTAGTCCACCTGCGAAGGGGAAAGGCCGGACTGGCGGTAGGCGGAGCGCATGGCGTAGAGCTGGCCGGCGGTGTTGGGGGCCAGCAGGCTGCCGCCTATGTCGTTGGAGAGGCCTATGCCGGTTATTAAACCGTAAATTTTGTCGCCGCTCCGCACGGCGTCGGCCAGGCGCTTGAGCACGAACATGCCGGCGCCTTCGCCCACTACCAGCCCGTCGGCGGCGGCGTCGAAAGGCGAGGGGCGGCCGGAAGGGGAAAGGGCGCGCAGCTGGGAGAAACCCATCTGCGTGTAGAGGCTGGCCGGGCGGGAAACGCCGCCGGTCAGCATGGCGTCGGCGCGGCCGCTCCGGAGGGCGTCCACGGCCAGTTTTATGGCGTAAAGAGAGGAGGCGCAGGCCGCGTCCAGCGTAAAGCTGCCGCCGGAGAGGCCGAGCGCGCGGGCGATGGCGGCGCCGGGCAGGCCGGCCGGGTAGCGGTTGAGCGGGTCGGTGCCGGCCTTCAGGTTTGTGAGCTGTTTGCCGAGCACGGCTCTTTCGAAATCCGGCAGCAGGGTCTCCAGCGACAGCGCGGAGACGGCGTCGGTGGGCAGCACTATGTTGCCTATGATCACGCCTGTGCGGGCGCGGTTGATCTTTTTTTCTCCGGCGTCCAGGAAGGCCTGGCGGGCGGCGTGCAGGGCCAGGTGGAAAACGGGGTCAAGCTTTTCGATGAAGTTTTCACGCAGGTCCAGCCCGCCGGCGTCCAGGCGGAAATTCTCCACGAAGCAGGCCTTGAGGGAGTAGACCTTGTCCGGGGCGCCTTTCTGCGGGTCAAAGGCTTCGCCGCCGGGCAAGATCCAGCGGCCGGCCGGCGCGTCCTTGGACGAGCAGATGCCGCCGGCTATGTTGGACCAGAAAGCCGGGAGGTCGGGGGCGCCGGGGAAAATGCCGCCGGCGCCGACTATAGCTATGGGCTGAGTCTCTTTCATCAGAGAGCGGTCGCGCTCAGCTCCTTCTTCCGGAAAGCGGCGTTAAGGGCCTTGTCCACGGTGGAGTCGTAGCCTTCCAGCCTGGCCACAAGGTTGCCTTTGTCGTCGGTAAAATCTATGTCGGCCGTGCAGGAATGTTCGGCGCTGCGGGTCACGCGCGCGGAGATCCGCACGCCGCCCCTGGGGAACTGCGCGAACTGCCGGTAGGCGGCGGCCGAGTTAGGCAGCGAGCAGGCGCCGGAGTTCTCGAAGGTCCAGAGGATCATGCCCTGGAAGGCGGCGTCGAGGGCGGCGGGGTCGGCCAGCCAGCGGTCGCGCAGCGGGCTGCGCATCCAGGAGGCCGGCGGCAGCGAGGCCGCGGCGTCGAGCACGATGCCTTTGTCGGAAACGCCGGCCACCGAGCGGATAAAACGCATGTCCTCTCCGTGGAAGAGGATCTCGCCGTAGGCCTTCTCCGCGGCGCGCGGGTAGGGCTTTATGGGGAAGTCGGGCGCCGGGGCGGCGGCCGCGGGCAGCGCGGCGGCCAGCACTATCTCGGCGCCGGCGTGCAGTTCGCCATTGGGGCCGCGCAGTTCTGCCGGCACGGTGAAGAGTCCGTTAGCCTTGGAGGCCTTGCCGGCCATAGCGGAGATCTTGTACGTTCCGCCGTCGAGCAGTATGCCCTTGTAGATCTTGAGGCCGTTGAAGCCGTGGAAGAGCAGGCCCGGGTTGCCGTGCAGCGCGGCGTGGGCCAGCCATTCCGTTATCACGGCCGTCGGCACCACGGCTTTGCCGTTGATGACGTGCGAGCGCAGGAAAGGGCTGTCGGCCACGGAGACGGGGAAGTCGAAAGCGCGCGCGAGCGCCTGGCCGGAGGCCGGCGGAGTAACGGCCGGAACGGTCTTAGGCCTGGCCACCACTACTACTTCCGCCGGGCCGCCCTGCAGCGAGAGTTCGTTGACGAGGAACCTGCCGCCTTCCTTCAGGCCTATCACGCCCACGCCTTCTTTGGCGAAAAGGGCCTTTAGCCCGTCGTTAACCATGCCGCCGTCCCATGGGCCCCAGTTGAAAGAGGCCACGCGGCAGTCGGGCAGGCGGCGCGCCAGCAGGCGGGCCGTCTTGTTTAGCACTTCGTTGGCCATGGCGTAATCGCACTGGCCGGTGCGGCCGAAGCGCGCGGTGGAGGAGGAATAAAGCGCCAGCGCCTTAAGCTTGGAGAGGTCCAGCGCGGAAAGGATGTTGCGCAGGCCCGTGACCTTGGTGTCGAACACGGAGCTGAACTGCTCGTCGGTCTTGTCTTGCAGCAGCTTGTCGGCCAGTACGCCGGCGCCGTGCACCAGGCCGCGCACCGGGCCCAGGTCCTTCTTAACTTTGGCCAGCGCTTCAGCCACGGAGGCGGCGTCGCGGATGTCGGCGGAGTAGTAGGCGGCGCGTGAGCCGGCGGCTTCGAAGCGGTTGAGCTGGGCGCGGATCTCGCGGGCGGCCAGGACCTTGCGGCACTGCTCGCCGGCCGCCTTGGGGGCCATGCCCGGGTTGCGCGCCAGCAGGGCTTTCTTTATATCGTTCTCGGAGGCGCAGGCGGCCAGCCAGCCTTCCTCGGCGGCAGGCAGCGGGCTGCGGCCCAGCACGGCCAGGGTGGCGCCGCAGGCGGCGGCCAGCGCGGCGGCGGCTTCGGCGGTGACGCCGCGAGCCCCGCCGGTAATGAGCACCACGTCGCCCTTGGCCAGGGGAAAATCCTCGCCCTTGGCCTGTTCGGAGCGGCTCAGCAGCACCAGCTTGGCGCCGGTATCGGAAAGCCCCAATTCGGCCGGGCCCTTGCAGAAGAGCTCGTCGGCCACGGCCTGCGCCACGGAGACGGTATGGGTCCAGTCGGCCGCGGCGTCCAGCGCGCGGCAGGAAACTTCGGGCCACTCATGGCCGGCGGTCTTGGCCAGGCCGGCCAGCCCGCCGAAAACGGGGTCCTGTTCGGACTTGAGCCCGGAGATGCCAAAGGCGCCGTCCAGGCGGGAGACCGTCATCAGGACGGCCCCGGAGGCTTTGGCGGCGGCCTTAAGGGCGGGGCCGGCGGCGCGGGTCAGGCTGAAAGCTTTCTTCAGGAAAACTTCCGAGGTCCCGTCCCATAGATCCTTCTTGTCCAGCTTTACCGCGGGGGCGACTATAACCAGGCCGGCCAGGCCGGTGCCGGGCACGGCTGTTTCATCCAGTGAAACCGTCCTTGCCGCGCAGCCGCGTTCCACGAGATTTTTAACTATTGCCGCCGACAAGGGCGAGCCGTCCTCTGTAACCCAGATCGGGAGTTTTTTGTCGAGAGCTACTGCCTGCCGGGGAGCGGAGAGGTCCAGCTCGGCGGTCTTTAAAACCTCGCGGACTATTTCGCTCTCGAAAGTTTTTGCTGCCGCCGGAGCGGGGACCGGGGCGGGCGCGGGCGCCGCGCCGGCCGTGAGGTGGGCCGCAACCTGGCGCAGCGTGCGTATGGCGCCGAGCTGCTCCGGGGTAATGCGCGGGGCGGACGGCAGCCTTTCCTGCAGTTCGGAAAGAATAGCCACGCGCTTGATAGAGTCGATGCCGAGGTCGGACTCCATGTCCATATCCTGGTTTAGCGATTCTGCCGGGTAGCCGGTCTGCGCCGAGACTATCTCCAGGAGTACCCTGGAAATTTCGGAACCCGCCGCCGCAGGGGCCGGCTGCGCGGGCGCGGTCTGCGCGGGGGCCGCTGGCATTCCGGCGGTGAGGTGGGCGGCCACCTGGCGCAGGGTGCGGATGGAGCCGAGCTGTTCGGGCGTAATGCGGGGGGCGGACGGCAGCTTCTCCTGCAGTTCGGAGAGAATGGCCACGCGCTTGATAGAGTCGATGCCGAGGTCGGACTCCATGTCCATGTCCTGGTTGAGAGACTCGGCCGGGTAACCGGTCTGGGCCGAGACTATCTCGAGAAGCACCTTGGAAACTTCGGAACCGGCAGCCGCCGGGGCGGGCTGCGCCGGGGCCGCGGGCATTCCGGCGCTGAGGTGGGCGGCCACCTGGCGCAGGGTGCGGATGGAACCGAGCTGTTCGGGCGTAATGCGGGGCGCGGAGGGGAGTTTCTCCTGCAGTTCGGAGAGAATGGCCACGCGCTTGATGGAATCGATGCCAAGGTCGGACTCCATGTCCATATCCTGGTTTAGCGATTCTGCCGGGTAGCCGGTCTGGGAGGAAACTATCTCCAGGAGTACCCGGGAGATCTCTGAGGTTGCCGCGGCGGGGGCGGGCTGCGCAGGGGCGGCAGGAGCTGGTACGGGCAGCTGTACGGGCGCCGGCGCGGCCATGCGGGGCGCGGGGCTCGGCAGGGCTACGGGCGTGCCGCCGAAGAACTGCTGCTGCTGGTCCAGCAGCGATTGGAAGGAGCGCTGGGCGGCCTCCTGGCCTTCCAGGAACCGGGCGTGCAGGATAGCGGTCTGCTCCTGCATCTTCTGCAGGGCGGCCATGCTCTCCTGCGTAACGCGCAGCGCGTCGGAGGCGTAGGCTTGCAGGGCAGGCTGCAGGGCTGGCGCTCCGGGGATTGTTTGGGCGGACGACGGGGTGGCTACTACCCTGCGCGGCGCGGACCCATGGCCGGCGGGGCGGGGGGAGCGGTAGTTGGCGCCGGTAAGTTTAACGGCCAGCTTGGAGATCTTGTTTTCCAGTACGTCCTTCACGCCTGCCTCCCCGTTCTCCCAGGCGGCGAGATCGAGTTTGAAACCCAGCGCGGCCACCCTTGCCAGGGCGCGCGCGGCGTCGGCTATGCCGGAGCGTTTGCCGGCGGAGGCGTCCAGGGCGAAGGCGGTATGCTGCCGGCCCGCGAGAATAGCCGAGGTCAGGCCGGTCAGGCGCGAGCCGGGGCCCACCTCCAGGAATACGCGCAGCCCGGAGGCGTACATCTTTTCTATCATCGCCGTGAACTCCACTGGCGAGGCCAGCTGCGAGGCCAGCAGTTCGCGCGCCTTGCCGGGGTTCTCCGGGTAGGCGTAGGCGGTCTTGTTGGCGTAAACGGCGGCAGCCGGCTTGTTGAATTCAACTTTTTCCAGCGCGGCGGCGAATTCTTTCTGCGCGCCGGCCACCAGCGGGCTGTGGAAAGCGGCCGAGACCTGCAGCTGCGTGCTCTTCAGACCGCGCCGTGCGCAGGCTTCGGCGGCCCGCTTTATCTCTTCTGTGCGCCCGGACAGCACAAACTGCGCCGGGGCGTTCTTGTTGGCTATGATAAGGTCGAGGTTTTCTTCCTTGATGACTTTTTCCACGTCGGCGAGGCCGGCCTGCACGGCCAGCATGCCCCCGCGGTCGCCGGTGCCGGCGGCCATCAGGGCGCCGCGCAGTTTGGAAAGGGAGAACAGCGAGGGGGCGTCGAAGGCGCCGGCCGCGCAGAGAGCGGCCAGTTCGCCGTAGCTGTGCCCGGCGAAAGCATCGGGCTTAAGGCCGAAGCCGGCCAGCACGCGCCAGGCGCCCAGCCCGGCCGCGCCCAGCGCCGGCTGCGCCACCGAGGTGTCGCGCAGGGCGTCAGCCTGGGCCTGTTTGGCCTCGGGGGTGAAGGCGGACCTGGGGTAGATGAAGTCGGAGAGCGGCTTATCGCCGCCGAAGGCCTTGTCGGCCGCGGCCAGTGTATCCAACGCCGAGGGAAAGCGGCAGACTATATCGCGCTGCATGCCGGGGTACTGCGCGCCCTGGCCGGGGAACAGCACGGCCAGCCCTTCGGGCGTGCCGGAGGCGTAGAATACGCCGTCGGGGGTGGTCCAGGAGGCGGCCTGCTGCGAAGCGAGATTGGAGAGAGCGGAAGCTATGACTTTACTGTAGTCGGAGTCCCTCTCCAGCACGAAGGTCAGGCGCGCGGGAGCGTCGGCCTTGAAAGCCGCGCGGGAGCGCATGGCTTTAACGCGCAGGTCGTTCCACTGCAGGCCTGACCAGCCGGCCAGTTCGGTCTTAAGCGTTCCCGCGTCGGGGCCGGATAGCGCGGCTATCTGCACTTCGCCGTCCCAGTCGGGCTGGGCTTTAACGGGGGAGTATTCCTCCAGCACGGCGTGGAAATTGGCGCCGCCGAAACCCAGCGCGCTCACGGCCGCGCGGCGGGGGTGGCTCTTGGGCAGCCAGGGGCGCAGTTCCGTGTTGAGGTAGAAGGGCGTAGTGCCGGCCGCCAGCTGTTTTACCGGCGCGGTCACTTTAATGGTGGGCGGGAGGGTCTTATTATAGAGCGAGAGGGCGGCCTTGATGAGGCCGGCCGAACCCGCGGCGGCCTTGGTGTGGCCGATCATGGATTTGACCGAGCCGAGGGCGCACCAGGTGCCTTCCTTACGGCTGTCGCGGTAAACCTCGGAGAGGGCGTCCACTTCCACGCCGTCGCCGACGGTGGTGCCGGTGCCGTGCGCTTCCGCCATTTCCACCGTGTCGGGGGAAACGCCGGTGACGGAATAGGCGTTGCGCAGCGCGCGGGCCTGGCCTTCGGCGCTGGGGGCGTAGATGGCCTTGCCCTTGCCGTCGGAGGAAGAGCCCACGCCCTTAAGCACCGCGTAGATCCTGTCGCCGTCCTTAACGGCGTCGTCCAGGCGCTTCATCACCATCATGCCCAGGCCCTCGCCCAGGGCCGTGCCGTCGGCGGAGGCGTCGAAGGGCTTGGCGTTGCCGTCGGCCGACAGGGCCGGGGTTTTGCTGAAGCACATGTACATGAAGATATCGTTGAAGCAGTCCACGCCGCCGGTGACCACCATGGTGGAGCGCCTGGTGGCCAGTTCCATGGAAGCCATATGCACCGCGCCCAGCGAAGAGCCGCAGGCGGCGTCCACCACGCAGTTGGTGCCGCCCAGGTTAAAGCGGTTGGCCACGCGGCCGCTGACCACGTTGCCGAGCAGGCCGGGGAAAGAGCTCTCCTGCCACGGGACGTAATCCTCCTGCATGCGGGAAATTATGGCTTCGGCGTCGGCGCCGGTGATGCCGAACTCCGACAGGGCCTTGCGCCACTTGGGGTGGCCCAGGCGGGCGCCGAGGGGGATGACCAGCTCCAGGGCGCCGGTGACGCCGAGGATCACGCTGACGCGGCTCCGGTCGAAATCGCGGCCGGGGCCGTAGCCCGCGTCCTGCAGGGCCATCTTGGCCGTCAGCAGGCCCAGCAGCTGGGCGCTGTCGGTGGCCTCCAGCGCGTTGGGCGCCAGGCCGAACTCCGACGGGTCGAAGTCCACGGGCAGGATGAAGCCGCCCTTGCGGGCGTAGGTGCGGTCCGGGCTTTTGGGGTTCTTGTCGTAATAGTCTTCGGGCAGCCAGTGGGAGGCCGGCACTTCGGTGATGGCGTCCACGCCGTTCTTGATGTTGGCCCAGAACCGGCGGGCGTTCTCCGCCTTGGGGAACAGGCAGCCTATGCCGACTATCGCCACCGGTGACTGGACGGAATTTTCTTTTACGCTCATGGTATCCTCGTTTCCCGGACGCGGTCCGGCGGCCGTTCGGCCCTGCTTCTAGTTGCGAAAGAACGCCGACAGCTGCTCTCTGGTGCGGGGGGCCTGGCGGGCCAGCCGGCTGTCGGCCGCTACGCCCTGGCAGCGCAGGGCGTGCAGGCGCGTAAGCGCGGCCGCCCCGGCGAGTAAATTGCAGGCGACGGTAACGGCGTCGTGGGCTTCCGGTTTCTCCAGGAAAGAGCCCCTGGCCCATTCGTTGAAGGCGCCCATGGCGGGGCCGCACCAGATCTGGTAGTCGAGCTTGCGGCTTTCGTCCCCGGCCAGCGGCCAGCGGGAGGACTGGCTGAGATACCAGCGGAACACGAGGGCCAGTTTATGCTTCGGCTCCCGCTCGGCGCGCTCGGCCTGCGCGGGGTCCTTGCGCAGGAAGTAGGCGCGCGTGCCCTGCCAGACCTCGTCGAAGGAGGCGCGGAAATAATCCCGCTCCAGGACGGTTTTGGTCTCGGCCGGTATTTCCTCGAAGCTCCCGCAGGTGCGGTAAAGGTCGTAAAGTTTGTTGGCGCGCATGGCGAACATGGTGCCGCGCTTGAGGATCTGCACCCGCACGCCCATCTCGAACATGTCGGCCGCCGCGGCCATGGCCACGTCGGCCTGCTCGGCCCCGGCGAGGAGTTTCCGGACCAGGTCCGTGGTGCCGGATTCCACACAGGCCTGGTTCACGGAGCCGGTCACCACGTAGGCCGCGCCCATCATAAAGGCGGCCGCGGCCGCTTCGGGGGTGGCGATGCCGCCGCCCGCGCCCACGCGCGGGGGAACGGCGTAATTAAATTTCTCCTGCAGCCGGTCGCGCAGGGCTATGATGGTGGGCAGCAGGTTCACCAGCGGCCGGTTGTCGGTATGGCCGCCCGAATCCGCCTCGGCGGTCACGTCTTCGGCCACGGGTATTTTTGAGGCCAATTCCGCCTGCTCGGGGGTAAGTTCTCCGCGGGAGACCAGTTCCTTCAGGAATTTTTCCTCGGGCGGGGAGAAGAAGCGCGCCGCCACTTCGGTGCGGGAGATCTTGCCTATCACGCGGTTGGGGGTTTCTATCCCGCCGTCGGCGCTCCGGCGTATGCCCGCGGTGCGGTAGCGGATGAGCGGCAGCGTGAGGCCGATGAAAGCGGAGGCTTCCACCAGGCGCACGCCGCGCTTGAGGTACAGGTCCACCAGGGCCGCTTCCAGCGCCGGGTCGGAGGGGCTGTGTATAAGATTGAAGCCGAAATTGGGCAAGGCGGCGGACTGCAGGCGGTCTATGGCCTTTTCAACTTCAGCGATGGGCTGGCCGGCGGCGCCGTAAAAACCCAGCATGCCTGCCCGGCCCAGGGCCTCGGCTAATTCAGTGGAGCTTATTCCGTTGGCCATGGAGCCGCCCACGTAGGCGTAGCCCAGCCCGTGGGCCCGCAGAAAAGCGGGATCGCCCAGGTTCTCCGGGGCGCAGGCGGGTATTACGGGGGCGCCGGGCTTGAGCCCGGGGGTTAAGGACAGGGTATCCGAGCCGGCAGCGGAGAAAGGCGCCGTCAGGTCCTGGATGGCGGCCATCGCTTCAGGCGAATAAGATAGAAAAGGCTGCGTTTTAGTCCCTGTCGTTGAAGCGGTCAAGTTGTGTTCTCCGTACGCTGCTTAATTTCGGGGTTTAATGGGGCTTTCTAGGTAACCTATATTATATATTTTTATAAGGCCTATTGGCATAGGGCGCCGCTTTTGCGTACCGCAGGCCTATGGGGCGGCGCGGCAAAATTGTATAATTATCCATCAATTTGCGGTCTAAAGGACGACGTACAGCTATGCAAAGCCATCAAATACGCCAGGGTTTTCTCGATTTTTTCGCCAAACAGGGGCACCCGGTAGTTAAATCCAGCCCGCTGATCCCCGAGGGCGACCCCAGCCTGCTGTTCACCTCGGCCGGCATGGTGCAGTTCAAGCCCTACTACCTCGGCCTCAAGACCGACATGAAGCGCGCGGCCTCCTGCCAGAAAAGCTTCCGCACCACGGACATAGACAACGTCGGCAAAACCATCCGCCATCTGACCTTCTTCGAGATGCTGGGCAATTTCTCTTTCGGCGATTATTTCAAGAAAGAGTCCATCGCCTGGGGCTGGGAATTCCTGACGAAGGACATGGGGCTGGACCCCAAGCGGCTCTACCCGTCCATCTACAAAGGCGGCGTGGCCCCGCGCGACGCCGAAGCCCGCGGCATCTGGGAAACGATCCTGCCTAAGGAAATGCATTCCCACATCATAGAGCTGGGCGACAAAGATAACTTCTGGGCCATGGGCGACACCGGCCCGTCCGGCCCCTGCTCGGAGATCTACTGGGACCGCGGCGCGAAGTACGACCACCCCGGCTGCGAAGGCCCCGGCGCCTGCTCCTGCGACCGCTATATCGAGATCTGGAACCATGTCTTCACGCAGTTCGACAAGCAGCCCGGCGGCGTTTACGCCCCGCTGCCCAAGAAGAACATCGACACCGGCATGGGCCTGGAGCGCCTGACCTTCGTCGTCGAGGGCAAAGAGTCCCCGTTCGAGACCTCGCTGTTCTACCCGATCGTGGAGAGCGCCCAGGGCCTGCTCAAGGCGGACTATCAGGCGTCTCCGGAAAACATTTCGGCCTACCGCATCATCGCCGAGCACCTGCGCGCCTCGTCGTTCCTCATCTCCGAGGGCATCATTCCCTCCAACGAAGGCCGCGGCTACGTGCTGCGGCGCCTCATCCGCCGCGCCAGCCGCTACGGCCGCATGCTGGGCGCCAGGGACCCGTTCCTGCACCGGCTCACCCCGGCCGTATTCTCCATCTTCAAAGGCGTCTACCCCGAAGTGGAAGCCGCCGCAAAGCAGATCAACGAGACGCTGCGCTTCGAGGAGCAGGGCTTCATCGAGACCCTGGAGACCGGCGAGAAGTTCCTCTCTGACCTGCAGGAAAAATATCCGGGCGGCATTCCCGGCAAAGAGGCCTTCAGCCTTTATGAGACGTACGGCTTCCCGTTCGAGCTGACCCGCGAGCTGGCCGCCAAGAAAGGCGTGCCGGTGGACGAGAACGGCTTTAACGAGGCACGCAAGGCCGCACAGAGCGTGGCCAAGGCCGGCTGGAAGGATTCCGGCGAGAAGAATGCTTTTATTTTCCAGACCGCCGAGGAAAAGCTCCCCGCCACCGTTTTTAAAGGCTACGAGACCACCGAGACCGAGTCCGCCGTGCTCTCCCTGCTAGACGATAAAGGGCATATGGTGGAGAAGTTGCCCGCCGGCGCCGAAGGCTACGCCGTGCTGGACGCCACGCCGTTCTACGCGCAGTCCGGCGGCCAGGCCGGCGACACCGGCTCCCTGGTCTTCGAAGGCGCCGAGCTCGCCTCCGTGACCGACACGCAGAAGCCGGTGGAGAAGGTCTATTTCCACGCGATCCGCGCCCACGCCGGGCTGAAGACCGGGATGAAGGTCTCGGCCCGCGTTTCCGGAGACAGATACCGCACCGCCTGCAATCATACTGCTACCCACGTCATCAACGCGGCGCTAAAGCAGGTGTTCGGCGACACTACCCGCCAGGCCGGTTCCGAGGTGGACCCGGTCAGGTTCCGTTTCGACTATACGGTCTCCAAAACTCCCACCAAGGAGGAACTCGCCCGCATAGAGGACATCGCCAACGCCGCTGTGCGCGAGGATTACCGCGTCTCCAAGGCCGAGCGCCCTCTGGCCGACGCCGCCAAGTTCGGCGCCACCACGCTGCTGGGGGAGAAGTACCGGGACCCTGCGCGCTTCATCCTGATAAACCGCGGCGGTTTCGAGACGGCCAGGGACCGCTACAGCCTGGAACTCTGCGGCGGCACGCACATAGATCATACCGGCGAGCTGCTGGTGATAAAGATACTCAAGGATTCCTCGGTCTCGCGCGGCGTGCGCCGCATAGAGGGCGTGGCCGGTCCGGCCGCGGTAGCCTATCTCTCAAGCCTGGCCAAGGTGGCGGAGACCCTGGCCGCGCGCCTGGCCGTGCCCCCGCAGGAACTGCCGCTGCGCGTGGAGCAGATGCTCGAGAATATCAAGGAGCTTAAATCCGGCAAGGCCAAGGCCTCCCAGGCCGCCGCGCCGAAGGAAGGCCGGAAGTTCCTCACCGAGGGCATAGACGGCTCCGGCTCCAGCTTCCTGGTCTGCGACGCCGGCGCCGTGGAGATGAAGGCCCTGCGCGGGATCTCGGACGAGATAAAGAAGGACCTGAAGTCCACCCTGCTGTTCGTCTATTCCCGTCTGGAAGGCAAGTTCGCTTTCATCATTACCCATACCGGCGACGTTAAGGCCGACGCTTCGGCTATCGCCAAGCACGTGGCCGAGGTAGTGCACGGTTCCGGCGGCGGCCGCAAGGATTTCGCGCAGGGCGGCGGCGAAGTGCCGGCCGACATCCCGGCCTTTGAAAAACAGCTGGTGGAACTGGCGAAAAAACATATATAGTTTTGGGGCGCCTGGGACGGTTTTTCCTTAAATTATGTAAACGGTTTTCATTGATGAAAACCATTTATCCTATAACGATATCGTTATTGACAGAACGTGCTTTGTCTCCTAAACTATTGCCGGGAGTTGCGGGAAACATTCTTTTACAAAAGGGAAGGTCCGTTAAGGGCTTCAAGAGTGAGGTGTGAGAATGTTGTTAAGGTTCCAGATCCACTTGAGGGGATGGATTGGACAACACTTAAGCCGCATCTAATAGAGCAAAGTCTGGGACTGCCGTATGTAATTCAATCTGCAGAGTGGCTGCATTTGGGCCGATGAGTAAAATCTTATGAAAAAAACACATTGCCTGCTAAGTTTACTTGTCTCTTGTTGTTCTCTTGTGTCCGCTGCGGAAACAAGTGTTGGGGCAGATATTAATGGCCGAGTTCTATCAGTTACCAAAAAGCTTGAAGTCTTAAAAGTCGAATGTGATTATCTTGTTTCAAATCTTGGCAAGAAATATGCAGATATTGACATGGGGAAAGTGGGGAAAATTGGGGAGTTTGCTGATGTCGGTGTTGTAACAAATGGGTTGATTGGCGCCTGTTATCATGGGCCTAATCCCGGCAAAGCCGGCGATTACTATTACAAAGACTGGAAGGTGTCGGATGACTGTGACCGTAAACGACGGGCCGGGCATAAAATTACGTGGGAATGTTGGCCCGCTCCCCAAGGGGAGTATCGTCCATTTGGAGAGGCTATGTATTTGTGGGAACAGGCTGGCCAGTACGAGAAGATGTTGCAACATTATCAGGAATACCATGACGACTATTTCTATGTGATTGGTAGAGGAACCAATTCCCAGGCTGGGGACTTTCCTCCTCTGGAGTTCGAGATCTTGCAGGATCCGGAACTGGAACAGGCCTATAATAGCTTTATGGACGAGTGGGAAAAGGTGAAGGAACTGGTTAAAGCCGGAACGCCTCCCAAACCTCTTGACCCTGATGTCCAGAACCACGAATGGTTCTACAGCGACAACCAGGAAGAGGTGTTGAAAGCGCTGAATTATTACTACGTGCATAAAGTTAAATTCATGCTTGAGAAAGCCCGAAAACACAAAGACCCGATAGTGGCGAAGAAAGCCAAAGAATATTTGAAAAAGTTGGCCCGAGACAAATAAAATGAAGGTGTTAAGTAGGTGCTTTGTGTTGAAAAAGAAGTCCTGATAAGGAAAAAATGTTTTCCTGATATATGGGAGTAACAACAGTTTCCGGGCTGCCTTTGTATGGCGGCCTTTCTGTATTATAGGGGAAGATTTGAAAAGCGGGTGTATTTGGCTATAATATAGCTTTGGTGCGCGCCCGTGGTGAAATGGATATCACAGGAGCCTCCGAAGCTTCTAGTGCAGGTTCGATTCCTGCCGGGCGCACCAAGTTTTAAGCCGCTGTCGCGGCGTTCCGGGACCGGGGGCTGGCAGTTCCTTCCGCATTAAATGAATTTCGAAGAAGAGATCTCCCTCCTTATTAAATCGCGCTACCCGCTGGTGCTGGTGGATACCATCGACGAAAATTACGTCGGCGGCCAGCTTTTTAACGTGGCGCAGCAGCAGAGCCTTACCTATTACACCTGGTCCCTCACCGGCGGGCTGCGCATCGGCCGCAACGAGAATTCCTTCTATAAGACCGGCGACCCGGCCGCCATGCTGCGCATCGCCAACGACCTGATAAAGGACCCGCACAGCGCCATCTTCGTGCTCTCCGATTTCGACCGGTTCCTTAACGACGCCGCCGCGGCGCGCCTGTTCAAGGACCTGCTCAACCGCGTGAAGGGCACGGCTACCACGGTAGTGCTGGTCGGCGCCGAGGTGAAGCTGCCGCCGGATATCGCCCCGCTGGCCGCCCGCATCTCGGGCGGCTACCCCGACGAGCGGCAGATCCTGGCCGAGATCAACCGCATCATCGCCGATTTCAAGCTCCGGTCCGCGCAGCTGCACCTGGACATGCCCCCGGAGAACCTGCGGCGGGTGGTGAAGACGCTGAAAGGGCTTTCGCTGCAGCAGATCCGCAACGCCATGAACCTCTGCCTGCTCAAGGATGCCGCCTTCAACGCGGCCGACATCGCCGTGATAGAGAAGTTCAAGAAAGAGGCCTTCGACAGCGAGGGGATCCTGGAATATTTCGGCTCCGAGCACAGGGCCTCCATCGCCGGGTTCAACAACCTCAAGCGCTGGGTGAACGACCGCCGGAACGCTTTCTTCAGCGAGGGCCCGCTGCCGCCGCCCAAGGGCCTGCTGCTGCTGGGCGTGCAGGGCTGCGGCAAGTCGCTGGCGGCCAAGGTGATCGCCGGGGAGCTGGGCATCCCGCTCTACCGCCTGGACCTTACCCGCCTCTATTCCAAATATATCGGCGAGACGGAGGAGAACCTGCGCAAAGCCCTGGCCACCGTGGAGCGCCTGTCCCCCGTCTGCCTCTGGGTGGACGAGATAGAGAAGATCTTCGCGGCCTCCTCCGGCGACATAGACGGCGGCGTGTCCAAGCGCGTGCTGGGCACCATGCTGACCTGGATGCAGGAGCGCAAGGACCGCTCTTTCATCGCCGCCACCTCCAACGACATCAACGGCCTGCCGCCGGAACTGCTGCGCAAGGGGCGCTTCGACGAGATCTTCTTTGCCGACCTGCCGGCCGCGCCCGACCGCGAGGGCATAGTGAAGATCCACCTGGAAAAGCGCGGCCTAGACCCGGCGGCGTTCGACGTGCGCGGCCTGGCCGCGGCCTGCGGCGGCTTCAGCGGGGCCGAGATAGAGCAGGCCGTCCTCTCGGCCCTCTACAGCGCCTCCGGCGCGAACGAAAAAATATCCTCGCGGCACGTGCTGGAACAACTCAAGCTCACCCGCCCGCTCTCCGTCATCAAGGCGGAGGCGGTGGATTTTCTGCGGAATTGGGCCAAGGAACGCAGTATCCTGCCCGTCTGACCCGCGCCGCAGGGCGCAAAAAAAAGCCCCCGCTGCCGGGGGCTTTTTTCTTGTCTCCCGCCGGCTTTACGCCGCCACGGCTTCCGGTTCCTTCAGCAGCGCGTCGATCACGCCGTTAAAAACGCCGCTGGGGCGCATGGCTTTGGCCGTCTTGACGCGGTCGGGGTGGTAGTAGCCGCCCATATCCGCCGGCCGGCCCTGCGCGCCCGTGAGTTCCTTATTTATCCGCTCCTCGTTAGCCTCCAACTGCCTGGCGGCCTCGGCGAAGCGGGTTTTCATCCCCATATCCTTCACCTGCGCGGCCAGGGCCTGCGCCCAGTAGAGGGCCAGGTAGAAATGGCTGCCGCGGTTGTCTATCTCGCCCACCTTGCGGGCCGGGGATTTGTTGTTGTCGAGGAACTTGGCTATGGCCTGGTCCAGGGTTTCGGCCAGTACCAGTGCCTTGGCGTTGCCGAACATGTTGCCCAGGTGCTCCAGGGACGCGCCCAGCGCGGAGAACTCGCCCAGCGAATCCCAGCGCAGGTAGCCCTCCTTCTGGAACTGCTGCACGTGCTTGGGGGCCGAGCCGCCCGCGCCCGTTTCGAACAGGCCGCCGCCGGCGAGCAGCGGAACGACGGAGAGCATCTTGGCGCTGGTGCCCAGCTCCAGGATCGGGAACAGGTCTGTCAGATAGTCGCGCAGCACGTTGCCGGTCACTGAGATGGTGTCGAGGCCCTTGCGGATGCGCTCCGTGGAGTAGCGTATGGCTTCCACCGGCGGCAGGATCTTTATGGTCAGGCCGGCGGTGTCGTGGTCCTTTAAGTACTTCTCCACCTTGGCGATCACCTGGCTGTCGTGGGCGCGGCTCTTGTCCAGCCAGAAGATGGCGTGGGCGCCGGTCGCCCTGGCGCGCTTTACCGCGAGTTTCACCCAGTCCTGCACCGGGATGTCCTTCACGCGCGACATCCGCCAGATATCGCCGGCTTCCACCTTGTGTTCCATCAGTACCTTGCCGTCGGCGGCGGTAACCCGCACTACGCCGTCCTGGGGGATCTCAAAAGTGGTCGGGTGCGAGCCGTACTCCTCGGCCTTCTGCGCCATCAGCCCGACGTTGGGCACCGAGCCCATGGTGGCCGGGTCGAAGGCGCCGTGGGCGCGGCAGTCGTCCATGATCGCCTTGTAGACGGTGGCGTAGCAGCGGTCCGGGATCAGGGCCTTGGTCTCTACCAGCTTGCCTTCCGCGTTCCACATCTTGCCGCCGTCGCGCACTACCACCGGCATAGAGGCGTCGATGATGATGTCGCTGGGGACGTGCAGGTTGGTGATGCCCTTGGCGGAATCCACCATGGCCAGCGCGGGGCGGCGGGCGTAGACGGCCTTTATGTCGGCCTCTATCTCGGCCCGCTTGGTGTGCGGCAGGCCCTCGAGCTTCTTATGCAGGTCGCCCAGGCCCATGTTGGGGTTCACGCCCAGGGTCTTGAAAGTTTCAGCGTGCTTCTCAAAGACGTCCTTGAAGAACACGGTGACGGCGTGGCCGAAGAGGATGGGGTCGGAGACCTTCATCATGGTGGCCTTGAGGTGCACGGAGAGCAGCAGGCCTTCGGCCTTCGCCTCGTCCATCTTTTCGGCGTAGAAGCGGCGCAGGGCGCGCGCGCTCATAAAGGTGCCGTCCACTATTTCGCCCGCGGAAACCTTGACCCCGCTCTTGAGCACGGTGGTCTTCCCGTCGGCGGCGGCGAGCTCTATCTTCAGCTCGCCGGAGTTCTCCACGCAGACGGACTGCTCGTTGCCGTAGAAATCCCCGCCGTCCATGTGGGCGACGTGGGCTTTGCAGTCAGGGCTCCACGGGGCCAACTTGTGGGGGTGCTTCCTGGCGAAATTCTTTACGGACAGCGGGGCGCGCCTGTCCGAGTTGCCCTCGCGCAGCACCGGGTTGACGGCCGAGCCGAGCACTTTGGCGTAGCGTTCCTTTATCGCCTTCTCCTCGGGGGTCTGCGGGTTCTCCGGGTAATTCGGGACCTTGTAGCCCTGGAACTGCAGCTCCCTTACGGCTTCTTTCAGCTGGGGCACGGAGGCGCTGATGTTGGGAAGTTTTATTATGTTGGCCTCGGGATTATGCGTCAGCTCGCCGAGCCGGGCCAGGTAGTCCGGCAGCTTCTGCTCCGGGGTCAGGTGTTCCGGGAAGTTGGCGATGATCCTGCCGGCCAGCGAGATGTTGGCGGTTTCCACCGCTACGCCCGTGCCCTTGGTGAACGCCTTTACTATCGGCAGCAGCGAGTAGGTCGCCAGCGCCGGGGCCTCGTCTATTTCAGTCCAAATGATCTTGTGTGAAGTCATGATCTCTCCTTGGTGCTTTACATGTCGCCAGGGATGCGGCCGCAAGCGGGCGCGGTGCTTTACATTTTTGCCCGAAAAGAACAGCCTGGGGTACTATGGGTATTCTAATAAAGCGGGGGGGGGGCGGGCAAGCAGTTGCTATAATAATTGACGCTGGCTTTTTTATGATAGAAACGCCCGTCAAAACCATACTGGTTACAGGCCCTACCGGCTATATAGGCGGCAGGCTTATCCCGCGCCTGCTTTCGGGCGGCCGCAGGGTGCGCTGCCTGGCCCGGCATCCCGAAAGGCTGGCCGGCCGGCCCTGGGCCGGGAGCGTGGAGATCCTGAAAGGCGACGTTTACAAGGACGAAGGCCTGGCCGAAGCGCTGGCCGGAACGGACGCGGCCTATTACCTGATCCATTCCATGGCGGACGTGCCCGGTTTCGCGGATATGGAGGCCGTTTCCGCCGCCAATTTCGCAAAGGCCGCCGCCGCGGCCGGCTGCAGGCGGATAATCTACCTGGGCGGTCCCGGCAGCAACTGCTCCAAACTCTCCCCGCACCTCGCCTCGCGCCACCAGGTGGGCGAGATACTGCGCTCCACCGGCGTCCCGGTCACCGAGTTCCGTGCCGCCATGATAGTCGGTTCCGGCAGCGTTTCTTTCGAGATGATACGCTATATGGTAGAGCGGGTGCCGGTGATCCCCGCCTGCCGCTGCCTGGACAGCCGCTCGCAGCCGCTGGCCGTAAGGGACGCGCTCCTGTACCTGACGAGCTGCCTGGACAAGCCGGCTACCGCGGGCAGGACCATAGACATCGGCGGTTCCACCAGCCACCGCTACCGCGACCTGCTGAATATCTATGCCGATATCCGCGGCCTGCGGCGCTGGTTCATAGACCTGCACCGCTGGAACCTGGGCTTTTGCAGTTCCATGATCGGCCTGATAACCCCTATCCCCCGTATTTTCGCGCGGCCGCTGCTGGAAAGCCTGCGCTGCGAGGTCACCTGCGACCCTGCGGAAGCCGCCAGGCTGTTCCCGGAGATAAAGCCGCTGGACTACGCCACGGCGGTGAAGTACGCCCTGATCCGCCTCAGCGAGAACGCGGTGGAGACCTCCTGGACCGCCGCCTACACGCCCTCCTACGCCAGGGCCTACACCTTCGAGGACAGGGAAGGCATGATCAGCCACGCCCACGTGCTCGATATCGGCGCTCCCGCGGCGGCGGTGTACCGCGTCTTCTCCGGCCTGGGCGGCCGCCGCGGCTGGCTGTACGGGCAGTGGCTCTGGTATCTTAAAGCCCTGCAGGACAGGCTTGTGGGCGGCATCGGGATGCGCAGGGGCCGCAGGCACCCGGACACCATACACCAGGGCGAGGCTCTGGACTCCTGGCGGGTGGAGCGCGTGATGCAGGACCGGCTGCTGCTGCTGCGCGCCGAGATGCGGCTGCCCGGCAAGGGCTGGCTGCAGTTCGAGGCCGTGCCGCGGGGGGAAGCGGCGGCCACGCTGCGGCTCACGGCGTATTTCGAGCCGCACGGACTCTTCGGCAGCCTCTACTGGTACGCCCTGTACCCGGCGCATCTCTGGATCTTCCGCGGGCTGGCCCTGGAGATAAGGCGCAGGGCGGAGGCTCCGTTCAATTAGGCAAAAAGGCTCCAACAATCAGGTATAATTTAATTATGCAAATCAATCTCGAAACCGATTACGCGGTGCGCTGCCTGGTCTACCTTAAGGACCGCAAGAGCGAGACCTGCGTCCTGGGCGACGTCTCCAAAGGCACCAAGATCCCTTCCGCTTTCCTGTCGAAGATACTGCAGAAGATGATAAAAGGCGGCCTGGTCAGGTCCATAAAGGGGAAAAAAGGCGGCTTCCGGCTGGCCAAGGACCCTGACCGCATAAGCGTCTACAACATCATGCAGGCCGTCTGCGGCTGCGAGACCGTCATGAAGGTAGTCTGCAGCAAGACCAAGGAGCCGTGTTCTTTTTTGAAATCCTGCAAGATCCACGTGGTCTGGCAGGACCTGGGCAAGATAGTCCGGATGGTGCTGGAGTCCAGGAAGCTGTCCCAGCTCTGAGCCCAGGCCGACCGCGCGCCGGGGCCCCTGACGAGGGGCCCCTTTTTTTTGCCTATAATCGGACAATATGTATCCAATAATACCTTGACACCCGGAAGCCTATTATTGGACAATGTTAGTCCAATAACTATTGACCGGATGACGAATAATATCTCGGAAAAAATGCTGAAAGCCCGGTTCCAGGACTACGTTCTGTGCGCCGCGGTCCTTTTTTTGTCCGTCTTCTGGCTGACCGTCCCCACGGGCGCCGCGGGCGCCGCTCCGTCCTCGGCGGTGCTGCGCCACGGCGGCCGGGTGCTGGCGAGGCTCCCGCTGGACAGGGCGGCCAGGCGCGTTTTCAGCCTGGCCAGCGGCCTCATCACGGTGGAGGTGGCGCCTGGAAAAGGCGTCCGTATCTCGGAGTCTAATTGTCCGGCAAAAGTCTGCGTGCATCACGGCTGGGCGCACGCCGCCGGGGAAACCATCGCCTGCATCCCTAACCGGCTGCTGGTCGAGATAGAGGGGGAGAGGAGCGAATATGACGCCGTCATACGCTGAAACCACCCCCCGGGACGCGCGCCGCTCCGCGGCCCTGGTGGCCGCGGCCTGCTCAACCGCCTGGCCAACGCGCAGATCCCGCTGGACCTGCTGGCCCTGACCGCGCTGGTGCACCTCTCCGGCGGGGCGGAAAACCCGTTTTCCTACTACTTCGTGTTCCACATGATCATCGCCAGCGTGCTGCTCAGCCGGCGCGCCAGCTACCTGCAGGCGGTCTTCGCGCTGCTGCTCTTCCTGCTGATGGCCGGCCTGCGCGCGGCCAACGAGCAGCTCCGGGAGAAGGACCGGATAAAAAGCAACTACGTGCTGCGCGTCACCCACGACGTAAAGGAGCACCTGGCCGCCATCCAGGCCTGCCTCGACCCCGTCCTGCACGGGGTTACCGGGCCGGTGCCGCCGGCGCAGGAGGGCCTGATCCGCCGGTCCTACGAGCGCACCGGCAAGCTGATGACTTTTGTGAAGGCGCTGCTGGAGATCACCCGCATAAAGCTCAGCCGGAAGATGGAGACCGGCCCCTTCTCGCTGAGCAGGACCGCCGAAAACGCGGTGGGGCTGGTGGAGGCCCGGGCCAGGGCCAAGAACATAAAGCTCACCTGGCACGTCTCGCCTGAGGCGGACCAGCTGCACGGCTCGCAGATCTATATCGAGGAGACGATAGCCGGCTTCCTGGCCAACTCCGTGAAGTACACCCCGGAGGGAGGCAGCGTGGACCTGCGCGCCGGCGACGCCGGCGCCTCGGTGCTGATCCGCGTCACCGACACCGGCATGGGCGTCCCGGCCGACGAGCTGCCTCACATCTTTGAAGAATTTTACCGCGCGCGCAACGCCAAAGCGGCGGAACGTACCGGTACCGGGCTGGGCCTTTCCATCGCCCGCGAGGTGGCCCTGCGCCACAAAGGCCGGGTCTGGGCCGAATCGCGCGAAGGCGAAGGCAGCGCTTTCTACCTCTCCCTGCCCAAGCCCGCCGCCGCCCAGGCCCCGCGGATTATTGTAGAATTGCCGCATGCCTATAAACGTGACCTGCGCTTGCGGCTCCGCCTACACCCTTAAAGACGAATACGCCGGCTCCCAGCTGGCCTGCCCCAAATGCGGCGCGGCTATAGCCGTGCCGGCCCTGCCCCCGGCCCCGCCGGTGCGTCAGCAGGAGGGGGACCCCGCCTTCGCTCGCGACAAGTTCTTCCTGAACCAGAAACACCTGGCCATAAATGAAAAATACGCCGTGGCCGCCGAGGACGGCAGCGCGGTGATGTACGTGGAGCGGCCCCGCTACCTGCTCCTCAACACCCTGGCCATCTTCGGGGGCATCTTCGCCGGGATAATGAACTATTTCGTTTCCGGTTCCCTGTTCGTGGCGCTCAAGGACAGCGCCCCGATGGTCCTGACGATCCCGCTGTCGCTCTGGACCGGGCTCGGCAGCCTTTTTGTGATACTGCTGGTCTCCATGGCGCTTTCTAAAAAGCGGCACGTCACCGTGTACCGCGACGAGAACAAGGGCGAAGTGCTGCTGCAGGTGATCCAGGAAAATAAAATACAGATCCTGTCGGCCTATTACACGGTGACCGACCCGGAAGGCAAACCCGTAGGCCGCCTGGTGAAGAAGTACCTGCACAACATCCTGCGCAAGCGCTGGTACGGCCATAGCCCCGACGGGGCTGGCCTTTTTATCGCCAAGGAGGATTCCATCATCCTCTCCATCCTGCGCCGTTTCCTCGGGAGCTTCTTCGGCCTGCTGCGCACCAACTTCATCATCCTCGGCCTGGACGGCGCGCTGCTGGGCGAGTTCAACCGCAAAATGACCGTCTTCGACCGCTACGTGCTGGATGTGTCGGAAGATTCGCTGCGCTCGCTGGACCGCCGGCTGGCCCTGGCGCTGGGCGTGATGCTGGACTCGGGGGAGAAGCGCTGATGGCGGAGGCGAAGAAAATAACGGCCGACATGCTGGCGGAGGACCCGTTCCACCCGACGAGGATAGATTTCGAGAAGGGGATGCCGGCGGCGCCGTTCTTCGCCATCGCGCTGATAGCCGCCAACGCGCTGGCCTTCGGCTGGGAGCTGAGCGTGGGGGCGCTGAAAAGCCGCGAGGCCATTATAGCCGCCGGGGCCGTGTACGGGGAAAAAGTGTTCGCCGGGGAGAGCTGGCGGCTGGCCACCGGCATGTTCCTGCACGCCGGCTTCGGCCACCTGATCAGCAACTGCCTGGTCCTTTACCTGCTCGGCATGGCCTCCGCGCGGGCCTGGGGCAGCGGGCGCGCGCTGCTTATTTATTTCGTCAGCGGCCTCGGCTGCTCCATGCTCAGCGCCTTCATGCAGCCGCGGCCGGCCGTGGGCGCTTCCGGGGCCATCTTCGGCCTGCTGGGCGCCATCGTGGTCTTCTTTTTCCGCTACAGCGGCTCGCTCCACGCGCGCGACCGCCGCATAGGCGCGGGGCTGCTGGGCTGGGGGATCTTCCAGCTGTCGCTCGGGCTGCTCAGCCCCATAGTGGACAACTGGGGCCACCTGGGCGGCCTGGCCGCTGGCGCGGCGCTGGGCATGCTGCTCCCGTCGGCGCTTTTTGAAGACCGGCCCGCCGCTCCCTCAGTTGACTGACGGGGCCGAGCGCAGCTTGCTCACCCATAGCGCCATCTCCACCAGGTCCAGCTCCGTTATCTCCGGGAAGCGCGCGGCCGCGGCCAGCTGGCTCACGGTGGCCCCCTTGCCCTCGAAGCGTATCCGGGCTATGGGGACGCCGGCGTATTTCACCTCAAAGGCCGGCGCCGGGTCCCGGTAGTACTCGGGCCAGCGCAGCGAACGGTAGATATAGGCGGTCAGCGCGCCGGTCTTGCGCGCGCGGTAACTCTCGGCAAGCCACTGGTCTACTCTCCATTTCATAACTCCCCCCGTATTCCCGCGGATCACCCTCGCCCATAGTCTAGCACGCCACCCCGACAGCGTATTGTCGGGTTAAGGTGGTCCTAATTTCCTAAAATATGGCTATGCCCCTTTCAAGGAAGATCCTGCTGCTGGCTCTGGCCGCGTTCTTCGCGGCGGCGGCGGCCGCACACGCGCGGCGCCAGCGCGGCGACGGGGGGAGTTCCCTGGCCGCCTACTATACCCCGGAATACCTGGCGTTCAAGAAGCGCATCATGGCCGAGTTTACCCGGGACAAGGCCGGCAGGTTCAGCGAGTTCCTCAAGCACGTCGGGAAGGGGAAGGAAACGAGCTCCGAGCACAAGGTGCTGGCGCTTACTTTCGACGCCTGCGGCGGCCGCCACAGCGGCTACAACGAGAAGCTTATCGAATATCTCCGCCGCGAGCAGATCCCGGCCACGCTGTTCGTGACCGGCA
Organism: Elusimicrobia bacterium GWB2_63_22; assembly: GCA_001799735.1. Lineage (GTDB taxonomy): Bacteria > Elusimicrobiota > Elusimicrobia > Elusimicrobiales > UBA9959 > UBA9959. The sequence continues at coordinate 58,545 of MGUA01000022.1, forward strand.
TCTGGATCGACAAGAACCGCGAGATCTTCGACGGGCTGGCCCGCGATCCGCTCTTCGAGATAGAGAACCACGGCCTGCTGCACCGCCTCTGCTCCACCGAGGGCCGCAGCAAGTACGGGGTCTATCCCACCCGCGACCTCGGCGACGTGATAGACGAGATGGAGCTGGGTGCGCGGAAAATAACGCAGCTGACCGGCCGGCGGCCGCTGTTCTTCCGCTCCGCCACCGCCTACTCCGACGAGCTTTCGCTCAAGGTGGCGCGGCGCATCGGCATGGAAGTGGTCAGCTACGACGTGCTCTCCGGCGATGCCATGCGCCAGTCCGCCAGCAGGATGAATAAAAATGTTCTGGCCGGGGCGCGCCACGGCGCCGTGGTGATAATGCATTTTAACCATCCCGAGTGGCCTGTCCTCGAGGCGCTGCAGCTGGCCGTGCCCGAGCTGCGCCGCCGCGGCTTCACCTTCGGCCGGCTGGAAGACTTCACCGTGAAGCCCTGAAAAATATTTTTTTGGGGGGGGCTTGACAAGTCAAGGAACGTCTGTTATACTCGAGATGTAGTCCTGATCTTTCTAGTTGCGTCGGCGGCGTGTTCGGCAGTTCGGTGCGGGGTTCGGCCCCGGTCCGGCGCTTCGGTTCCCCCGGTTTGCGGCCCGTGTTCGTCCGGCGTCTTGCGGCTCCGGAGTCGTGGCAGTCTCGGTCGTCCGCTTTCGGGGAGTCTCCTGGTCCGTCTCCCGCCTCTTTGGCGGCGCGGCCCTGGTTCCCGGTCAGTCGGTCCCGCCCTTCGCGGCGGCAACCCGATCCCGGTGGCGATACCCTCCCTGCGCCCTTCGGCCTCCAGGGTTCCGGTTCGGCCCTCACGCGGTTGCGGTACAAACTAGAGTAACGGCCTCGTGCCGAAAAGAAAGAGCCCCCTTCATAGGGGGCTCTCTTTTTGGCGCGGCCGGGGCCGGCCCGGCTTAATAGTTGACGATGATGGACATGGCCGTCATGGTGTCGGCTTTCCTGAAGCCCGCGCCCGGGTTATTGGAGTATTTCCAGGTGTAGGAGGTCTTAAGCGTGAAATGCGTGGAGATGGACGCCACCAGGGCGGTTTCCGCATTCATGCGGTAGCCCGTGGAGTCCTGCATGTTGCCGAGGTATTCGAAATCCTGGCTGGCGTTGGCCGTGGCCGACAGCGTCCTGATGTACTTGCCGTAGCCGCGGTAGGTGCCGAAGGTCTCGTTGGAGGAACCGAGCCGGTCTTCGACTATATAGCCGCCGCCGATTTCGGCGAAGAGGTTATCGTTGCCGGTGTTGAGCAGGTGGCGGCCGACGCCGACGCCGAAGTCGTAGCGGTCCTTTATGCCGGCGAAGCGGTTCTTGTCCCACGCCGTTTTTTGGAAGGCGTAGTTCTTGCCGGTAAGCTTGAAGCTGACCTTTTCCGAGGCGTTGTACTGCTCGGCGGTAACGGTGTTGCCGCTCCTGGTGCCGAGGCCGCCGGCGACCACTTCCAGCGCGGTCTTGCCCCAGTCGTAGTTAAAGAGGTTCTTGGCCGACAGGGTGGAGGTTTTGGAGTTGCCGGTGGTCTTTACGTAGGAGAGCTCGGCGGCGTCCTTCCATTTCTTGGGCGCTTCCTGGGCTATGGTCAGGGAGGGAAGTATCAGCAGAGCGGCTATTGCGGCTATTTTTATCATGATATCTCCTTGCTGCATTTTGCGGGCGATTCCACCTGCCCTTTTATATATTATATAACTTACCTCTGGGAGTTGCGCCGCCGCCGGCTGCCGGCGGCTTGAAACCGTTGCGGCCCCTGCCGCGTATTACCTTTGATGGACGAAACTGAAAAAGACCTTCTGGCCCGCTGCCTGGCGGGCGACAACTCCGCTTTCGGGAGCGTCGTGGACGCCTACCAGGACAGGATCTACAGCTTCGCCCTGCGGCTTTTAAAGGACCCCGTGGCCGCCGAGGAAGCGGCGCAGGAGGCCTTTGTAAAAGCCTTCCGCGCCATTAATTCCTATAAACCCGGCCAACCTTTCTCCCCCTGGCTCTTCCGCATAGCCCACAACGCCTGCATGGACGCCCTGCGGGGCTGCGGCCGGACCGTCTCCATGGACCACGAAGACTTTCCGGACCTCCCCGACGGCGCCCCAGGGGTGGACGACGCGGTAGGCGACTCCATAGATTCCGCGAAGATAGAGGCGCTGTTGGGCTCGCTTCCTCCTATCTATAGCGAGGCACTGCTGCTGCAGTACCGCGAGGACATGGGGCCGGCCGACATCGCCCGCATTACCGGGGTGCCGGAAGGCACGGTAAAGGCCCGGCTGTTCCGGGGCAGGGAAATGATAAAGATTAAGCTCCGGGCGCCGGATGCAACCGTTTAAGGGTGGAGGCCGTATTATGGACATGGGAACCGGCAAGACTGACAAACTGATAGCGGCGGCGATAGCCGGCCTGCCTTACCGCCGGCCTTCCGCAGGCTTTCGGGCGCGGGTGCTGGCCGCCATAGAGGCGCAGGCCGCCGCGGACGCGCGCCTGGGCTGGGTGCTCAAGGGCATAGGCGCGGTCACCGCTGCCTGGGCCGGCGCGCTGGTAACGGTTTCCGCCGGTCCCGCCTGGCGCTTCCTGGCCGATTACGCTTCCATAGCTGTAGAGAGCGGCGCCGCGCAGGCGCTTCGGCTGATCGCGGCGCGGGGTGCGCTGCTGCTGGCCAAGCTGGCGGCCGCGGGCTCAGTGGCGGCGGACCTGGCCGGCCTGGCCCTGGCGCAGCTGCCGCCGGTTTATGAAGTGGCCGGAGCGGCCGTCATCAGCGCCGCGGTAATACGTGCCCTGACCGCCCACGGGCCGTCAGCGCAGAAGATCTGAAAGAGAGAGAGGAGAATATGACTAAAAATATAACCAAATACGCTCTGCCGGCACTGCTGGCGCTGTTCGCCCTGGGGACTGCCGCAGAGGCCCGCAAGCCGGAAGTGAGCCACGAAGATATAATCGTGCTCAAAGGCCAGACCCTCAACGGGGACGTGGCCACGGACAAGGCTCTGCTGGTGGAGGGGCGGCTGGACGGCGACGCCACCGCCATAGGCGGCGGCACCGTCACCATCAGCGGCGAGCTGACCGGCGACCTGGTGTCCATGGGCGGGCCCGTCACCATCAGCGGCCTGGTGGGCGGCGACGTGTCCAGCATCGGCGGCCCGGTGGCCGTGAGCGGGCGGGTCTCCGGCGGCATCTCGGCCGTGGGCGGCAAGGTTACGCTTTCCGGGGACGGCCGCGTGGATGGCGACATCTCCGCCCTAGGCGGCGGCGTGGACAAGGGGGCCAAGTCCGTGCATAAGGGCTCGGTCAACAGCTTCAGCGCCGACGCGCTGAAAGGCACTGTCGGCAACGCGCTCGGCATAGCCCGCAACGCCGGCCGCTATAACTGGGGCCAGGGCCGCCATGAAAGCCGGAGCTGGAATTACCGCTTCAGCGGCAATGGCGACGACGCCTGGAAAATAGCCGGCATAATCGGCGTAGGCCTGGCCATAGTGTTCTCCATGCTGGCCACCGGCCTGTTGCTGGTGCTGCTGCCGGTGCTCTTCTTTCCTAAGAACGTGGAGAATACCCGCGACGCCATGCACGGCGACATCTGGCGGGCCTGCGCCATAGGCGCCGTAGCGCTGGTAGGGTTCTTCCCCGGCCTGCTGATGATGGTGGTCTCCATACTCGGCATCCCCCTGGTGCCTTTCGCCCTCATGCTGTTCGCCGCGGCCGCCGTGCTGGGCCTGAGCGCCTTCAGCGTGATACTGCAGGCCAGGTTCTTCGAGGGCCTTAAGAAGGCCGGTCCCGCCGGCCTGGTCGGCAAGGTGGCCGCGGGCTACGCGCTCATCGCCGGCCTGCTGTTCTTCGGCAAGCTGATCCCGCTGGTGGGCGGCCTGATGTCGCTCATAGGCATGATATTGCTGGCCTTCGGGGTCATGGTCGGCCTGGGCGCCGCCTGGATGACCAGGATGGGAACCCGGCCTTTCGTTCCCGCGCCGGAACTGCCGGCCGCCGTTCCTGCCGCCGCCCCCGCGGCGCAGCAGCCCCCGCAGCAGCCGGTGGAGTAAGCCGGCCCGCAGCGGCCAAGGAGCCTCCCGCAGGGGAGGCTCCTTCTTTTATGGGTCTAAAGGCCCAGACGGGCCGGGTCCTTATGGCTCATGCCGGATATTTACGATATGTATATAATCTATAAAGAAGTACAGATGGGAACCGGTGTTAATCTAATAAGGCAGGACCGAATGAATAAAATTAAAAGTTTCCTCGCGCTGTCCATTTTAACCGCTTTCACCTCCGGGGCTTTTGCCCTGGACCTCAATAAGCCGCTGCCTAACTGGATAGACGAATCCCGGGAAAGAGCAGACGGCAAACCGCCGGTCATGGCCCCCAGCCGCCGCGGCGTCACGCCTTCCGATTTCCGCATGCCGGCCGAATACGAGCCCGTCAGCGCCGTCGCCATCGGCTGGGCCGCCTACACGCCCATGCTGACCAGCATAGCCAAAGCCGTCACCGGCCCCGCCAACGCGCAGCTCTGGGCCGTGGGCGGCCCCGCCTCCATCTCCGGCGTGCCGGCCACCAGCTACTCCCGCATTTCCGCCCCGCTCGACACCGTGTGGATGCGCGACTACGGCCCCTTCGGCGTAGCCGGCGGCAAGCCCGGTATCGTGGACTCCATCTACCGCCACTACCAGTACCGCCGCAGCGACGACGCCGTCCCCGGCGTGCTCGGCCGCGCCAAGAACATCGGCGTGTACGGAATGCCTATCATCATGGACGGCGGCAACCTGATGGTGGACAGCCAGGGCACCCTGTTCATGACCAAGCGCACCTACCTCTGGAACTCCAACATGAGCGAGGAGGCTGTCAACACGCACCTTAAGAATTACCTGAAGGTAAAGAAGATAGTCACCTTCGACTACGCCGGCTACCCCGGCGAGCCGGCCGACGGCACCGGCCACATCGACATGTACGTGAAGCTGCTCAACGACAACACCGTGCTGCTGGCGGTGACCGAGGACGAGCCCTTCAAGACCGCCTGCGACAAGGCCCGGGCCTGGTTCAAGGCCAACAAGGCCCCCAACGGCCAGCCCTACAAGATCATCACCGTGAAGGCCTGGGCCACCGACGCCTGGTATACCTACACCAACTCGCTGGTGGTCAATAAAGTGGCCATCATCCCGTCCTACTCGGTTTCCACCGAGGAAGGCAACGCCAAGGCCGCCTACGAATCGGCCGGCTACACCGTGGTGCCTGTGCCCTCCGACGACAGCATCGTCGCCGGCGGTTCCATCCACTGCGTCACGCAGACCATCCCCGGCGCGCCCGGCACGAAGGTGAGCCTGACGGACATCCCCGTGTTCACCGACATGACGGTGACCGCCCCCGTGACCCCGCTGACCAACAACGGCAACTCCACCGCGGTGGACCAGCTGATCGACAGCAAGTAAAAATTACCGCAAAAAAACAAAGCCGCCGGGAAGTTCCGGCGGTTTTTGTTTTTAAGCCGACCTGCGGGCTCAGGCCTTTCTGGCCAGGATATTTTTAATTCGCAGCAGCAGAATGTCTTTCTTTATCGGCTTCCTTATATAGTCCAGGGCGCCCAGCGCCAGCCCGCGCTTTTCCGACTCGTCGTTAGCGCGGGCGGTAAAGAACACCACATCCGCCTTGAGCCCCTTCTGGTTCATTATCTCCAGCAGGCGCAGCCCGTCCAGGTCGGGCATATCCACGTCCGAGATCACCAGGTCGAACCTTTCCGAGCTCAGGCGCAGCAGGGCCTCTATCCCGTCTTTGACGGCGGTAACGGCGTAGCCCGCCGCCTCCAGCACCCTCTTGGCCAGCACAAGTATATCGGGGTCGTCGTCCACTATCAGTATGTGGGCCGGCCCCGGCCTGGCCGCCGCCGTTTTCAGCGCCGCGACGTCCAGCTTTGAACCGACATATTCCGTGTCCGCCGGCGGGGAAGCGACGGCCGGGGTGGAAGCGGCAATCGGAGCGGACGCCGGGACAGCGCCGCTTGCGGTCTCGCCGGTTGAGTCGAGGGGGGCCGGGGCCAGCTCTTCGGCCAGGACCGTCCTGTAGGCCTCCTCGTAGGAGACCAGGCCCTTCTCCACCTTCTCCAGGGCGGAGGTGGTTATCAGCGTGACTTTCGCCGCCCGGAGCGTTTCGCGTATGGCCGACACGGAAGCCCCGGAGCGTATCATCTCCGACACTTCGGGGGTCATGGTTATTATCTCGTAAACGGCCTCCCGGCCGGTTACACCGGTGTTCCGGCAGGCCGGGCAGCCGGGGCTGTGGCCGGTCCGCTCTGGGGCCGGCCGGCCGAACCGCGCGAAGGTTTCGGCGATCTCCGGCCCGGCCGGGCGCATTACCCTGCACGCCGGGCAAAGCCGCTTGATCAGCCGCTGCGAGATGACCGCCAGCACCGTGTCGGCTATCTGGGCCCTGATGATGCCCAGGCGCTCCAGGCGGAAGACCGCGGTGGTGGCGTTGGAGGTGTGGATGGAGGTGACGGTCAGGTGGCCGGTGCTGGAAAAATCCAGCGCTATCTGGGCGGAGGGCTTGTCGCGGACTTCGCCGAGGAAAAGGATGTCGGGGTCCTGGCGCACCGAGGACTTCAGCAGGGCCTCGAAGGTGACCCCCGCTTTCTCGTTGACCTGCTGCTGGTTGGCCTGCGCGATGCGGAACTCTATGGGGTCTTCGACCGAGATCAGGCTGCGGCGCTGGCAGTCTATATTGGAAAGAAAGCTGTAGATGGTGGTCGTCTTGCCCGAGCCGGTGGGGCCGGCTATGATTATCATGCCCTGGGTCTTGGCGGAGAGCTGCAGCATTATGGTCTCCTGCTCCGCGTTCATCCCCAGCTCTGTCAGTGTTTTGGGTTTTACCTGCGGCTCGACCAGCCGCATCACCAGGCTTTCGCCGTAATTGGTGGAAGTGGTGGCCAGCCGCAGCGTGAACTTGCGGTCGCGCAGCGTGGCCACGAAGGCCCCGTCCTGCGGGCGCCGGTGCTCGGCTATGTCCATGCCCGCCATCGCCTTCAGGCGCGCCAGCGCCATTACGGCGGCGTCCCTTTTCATCTTGGTGAACTCGCGCAGGTCCCCGTCCACCCTGAACCTGACGGTGGTGAACAGGTCCTTGGGCTCCAGGTGGATGTCGCTGGCACGCTCGTTGATGGCCGCCTCTATGATCCTGGAGGTGATGTACTTTATGGGGTTGCCCTTTTCTTCGCCTTCCGGCCCCTGGCCTTTGGGCCTTTCCCATTGCGCGGCCGCCGAGCTCTCGATGACCAGCCCGCCGGGCACGTCGTTCTCCGCGGTGGCGTTTTCTCCGGGCCGGCGCGGCGCTATGCGGTAAAGGCTGGCTATGGCGGCGGGTTCGGCTATCGCCAGGCGGAACGGCTCGGAGATCATCTGGTGCAGCGTGTCCAGCAGTTCGAAATCAAACGGGCTGGGCAGCGCTACCAGCAGCGTGCCGAGGTCGTCGCGCAGCGTGACCAGCTGGCGGCCCTGGGCGAATTTCAGGGGCAGCACGCCCAGCTTTATGTCGTCGGGATTTATCATCGCCAGGTACGGGAGCTTCATGAACTCCGCGATATACCTGGCGGCGTCCGGCGGCTCCAGGCCCAGCTCGCCCAGCACCCGGTATACGTCGGGGTTGTTCATCGTCCTTACTAGCTCCGGGCTTTTACGGCCGGGCCCGCCGGGCGCCAGCAGGGAGTCGCGGAAGGCGGCTATGCCGGACGGGCCGCCCCGGGGGGCCGCCGGCCGCTCCGCGGCGGCCCAGGCCGTCTTCTTGGCGAGGTGCCGCGTCAGCGCCTCCGCCACGGCGGAGAGCTTAAACGGCTTGGGGATAAAATCCGAAGCGCCCAAGGCCAGGGCCCTGAGCTTATCGGCTTCCTGGTTCAGCGCGGTCAGGAAGATCACCGGTATTTCGGCGGTTGCCGCCTGGGCGCGCAGGCCCGCGCAGACCTCGTAACCGTTCAGGCCCGGCATCATGATGTCCAGCAGCACCAGGTCCGGCTGCGCCTGCAGCGCGTACGCCAGGGCTTTGAGCGGCTCGGACAGGGTCAGCACCTCGAAGCCCTGCTTGGAAAGGCCCAGCGCCAGGAGCTGGAGGATATCCTTGTCGTCGTCCACGCAAAGTATTTTATTCATAACCTGTTCAAGTATAACCCTTGGGCCTGGCCGGGCGCTATTGGTACTTCTGCCCGGCCGGCTAGGTAGTAGTTCGTACCGGCCCCCGCGGGCGGGGATACTACCTACTGGCTCCGGTACAAATCCGAATGGCGGCAATTGCGGCTAAAGCGTATATTATCCGTAACGGGAGGCCCCGGGAGGATAAAGTTAATGAAACGAATAATACGAGTGGACGGAGAGCTGGCGGACATCATTCCCGCCTACCTGGCCCACAGGCGCGAGGAGCTGGCGCAGCTGCCGGCGCTGCTGGCCGCGGGGGACTTCGACGCGCTGCGCGTTATAGGCCATAAAATGCGCGGCTCCGGCGGCGGCTATGGCCTGGACCTGCTGACGGAGATAGGCGAGCGGATGGAAAATTCCGCCAAGACGAAGGATAAATCCGCGCTGGCGGCCCAGGCCGCGGAACTCAAGGAGTTCCTTGATAACGTGGAAGTACAGTTCGTCCCGGACAAGTGAGGGGGTGGGGAACTATGCTCGACTGGTTCAATGGCAACGGCGGGAAGGACAAAGAGGCGCTGCTTGACGCGGTACCTGAGGGCGTCTACCTGTCCGACGCCAACGGGACCGTGGTGTACATGAACAAAACGGCCAGAGAGATCCTGGGCTATACGGCGGAAGATGTCGTCGGGAAGAATTCCCATGAGGTCTTTCATTACGCAAAGCCTGACGGCTCGCCCAATCCCGCTGCAACCTGTCCCCTGCTGGAAACGCTGCGCACTGGCGAGACTAAAGAATTTACCGAAGAAGTATTTTGTTCAAAGGACGGCAGGCGCATCCGTGTGGACTGCTCCACCGCCCCGATAAAAGAGGGCGCTAGGGTCATGGGGCTGGTGGTGGCCTTCAGGGACACTACCACGCGCCGCCTTGCGGAGGACGCGCTGAAAACGGCCACGGAGGCCAGGGACCTGTTTTTCCAGCAGGCCAGGGATTCCATCCTGATGCTTGAAGTGCCGGCCGAGGGAGAGCCGATCATCCGGGACGCCAACGCCAGCGCCCTGCGCATGTTCGGCTACACGCGCGAAGAGATAGTCGGCAGGCCTGTGTCGCTGCTCAACGAGAGCCCCGAGTCCTCGGGTCCGCTGATGAAAAAGGTCCGCGGGGCGCGGGCCGGTGACGGCCTTACTTTCGAGGTCCGCCACAGGCGCAAGGACGGCTCTGTCTTTACCGTAGAGGCCGCCGGGCACGACCTGACGCTGGACGGAAAACACATGGCTGTCTCCGTGGAGCGCGACATCACCGCGCGCAGGCAGGCCGAAGAGAAACTTAAATTGTTCTTGATAGCCGCGGAGCAGAGCCCGGCGAGCTTGGTGATTACCGACACGCAGGGACGCATAGAATATGTGAACCCCAAATTCTGCGAAATCACGGGCTACGCCGCCGAAGAGGTGTTGGGCAAAAATCCCAGGATACTGAAATCCGGCCAAACGCCTCCGGGAACTTACCGGGAACTCTGGGCTACGGTACTGGCGGGCGGCACCTGGCGCGGGGAATTACACAACAAAAAAAAGAACGGAGAGTGTTTCTGGGAAGCGGCCGCGATAGCCCCCATAAAGAACGGAGAAGGGACGATCATCAAGCTGCTGGGAGTAAAAGAGGATATAACGGAGCGCAGGAAGCTCGAGAGAAAAGCGCTCCAGCTGGCCGCCATTGTGGAGTATTCGGTGGAAGCCATAGTCGGGATCGACCGCGAGGGCACGGTTACCGACTGGAACTCCGCCGCGCAGCGCCTTTACGGCTACGCTGCGGAAGAGATCATCGGCAGGAATATCGGCCTGCTCGAGCCGCCCGATTCCGGGGGTGAGATAAAGCAGAGGATAAAGAACGCGCTCGGGGGCGCCCGCGCCTATGAAACCCGCCGCCTCGGAAAAGACGGTGAAGCCATAGAGGTATCCGTAAGTATCGCGCCTATAAAGGACACGGCGGGGGCCGTATCCGGGTTCTCCGTCAGTTACCGCGACATCCGGCTGCGCAAAAAGACGGAGGCGGCGCTCAAGGAGAGCGAGCACCTCTACAGGACCGTGATAGAGAACATCCAGGACGTCTATTACCGCACCAACGCTAAAGGCGAGCTCATCCTCGCCAGCCCGTCTTTCCTGAAGGTGTTCGGCTACGCTTCACTGCAGGAAGTATACGGGCAGAATGTGGTGGATAAATTCTACTTTGACCCGAAAGACCGGGAGAAGATGCTGGACGCCATGAGCAGGAACGGCGGCCACGTTAACGACTATGAATTGATCCTCAAGACCCGTGACGGCGCGCCGCTGAATATCTCCACGACCAGCGGTTTTTACCGGGATGAAGCCGGGGCAGTCGCCGGGGTCGAAGGGGTCTTCCGCGACATCACCAAACGCAAGCAGGCGGAGGAAAGGCTGGCCGAGAAGGACGCCACTTTCCGGGCCCTGACCGCGGGCGCGCATAACGCCATACTGATGATGGACAGCTCCGGGAATATTTCCTTCTGGAATCCGGCCGCGGAACGGATACTGGGCTGGACGGCGGCGAAGGCCCTGGGGAAAAAGCTCAAGGACCTTATAGCGCCGGAGCGCTTCCGGGAGACCTACGAAAAAACCTGCGCGTCCTTCATGCAGGGCGGGGGCAGCGGCGCCCCGGGAAAGACCTATGAACTTGTGGCGGTTAAAAAAGACGCCACGGAGATAGACGTGGAGCTGTCCGTGTCCGGGGTGAAGATCGAAGGGGCCTGGCACGCGGTCGGCATACTGCGCGATATCACGGAGAGCAAGAAAGCCGCGGCGGCTTTAAAGGAAAGCGAAAGCCGGTACGCCGCCATAGCCAATAACGCTCCCGAGACCGTGCTGATACACAGGGACGGCCGCATTATCTACGTTAACGATATCGGCACGGTAGTCTCCGGCTATCCGCGGGAGGAACTGGTAGGCCAGCCCATTTTCAAGTTCATAACTGAAACATCCAAGACGGCCATTCTCGCGGCCATGTATAAGCGGGGGTTGAAGACCCCGGTAGGGGATTACGAGATAGAGTTCGCTACCAAGCCCGGCAAACTCCTCAACATTATGGTGAAGAGCGTCCCCATCTCTTACGAGGGCGCGCCGGCCGTGCTGGCGGTGCTGGTTAACATTACGGCCCGCAAGGGCATGGAGGCCGCCCAGGTGAGGGCCAGGGAGGCGGCGGAGGCGGCCAACCGCGCCAAAAGCGATTTCCTGGCCAACATGAGCCACGAGATCCGCACGCCCATGAATTCCATAATCGGCATGGCGGAACTGCTGCTCGACAGCGCCCTGGACTCCGGGCAGCGGCGGCACATGAAGACCATACAGCAGTCGGCCGACGCCCTGCTTTATATCATCAGCGATATCCTCGACCTCTCCAAGATAGAGGCTGGCCTGCTCAAGATCGAGAAGGCCCTGTACGACCCGCGGGAGGTGGCGGAAAGCGTGGGCGAGATGTTCGCGCAGCGCGCCGCCGCCAAGAAGCTGGAGCTGATACTTAAGGTTTCCACGGATATGCCGACCTCAGTGCTGGGCGACGGCAACCGCCTGCGCCAGATCTTCATAAACCTGGTGGGGAACGCCTTCAAGTTCACCCTCAAAGGCCAAATAAAGATAAGCGCCGAGTACCTTAAAGGGAGGGCCGCGGGCTGGCTGCTGTTCTCGGTGGCCGATACCGGTATAGGGATCTCTCCCGAAAACCAGAAAAAACTTTTTCACAAGTTCTCGCAGGTGGACGATTCCAGCACGCGCAAGTACGGCGGCACCGGGCTCGGCCTGAGCATCTCGAAAGCCCTGGTGGAAATGATGGGCGGCTCGATCTCTCTCGATAGCGCCGAGGGCAAAGGCTCTGTCTTCAGCTTCCGGCTGCCCTGCGAGGCCTGCACCGCCTCCAGGCCCAGGGAGGAGGCGAACATCTCGTTCTCCGGCATGCGCGCGCTGCTGGTGGACGACAATCCCGACAGCCTGGAAATACTGGGCCAGAATATGACCGTCTGGGGGTTCAAGACGTCTTCGGCCGGCAACGCCGCCGAAGCCCTGGAAGTCCTTAAACGCGGAGATAAATTCGACCTGCTGATAGTGGACCACGAAATGCCGGGGGGAGACGGCGAACAGCTGATAGCCCGGATCTCCGGCGGCGCGGCCTGCGGTGCGAAGATAATAATGCTCTCCTCCAGGGTGGAGGTCATTCCGGAAAGCGTAAGGCCGGCGGTAGCCGCCTTCCTGACCAAGCCCATAACCCGCTCCGGCCTTTTTAACGCCATCCTTAAGGTTTTCAGGCCGGCCGCGGTTACGGAAGCCCCGGCGGCCGCGCCGGAGTCCGCGCACGGCCGCGCGCATCTGCGCCTGCTGGTGGTAGATGACAACATCGACAACCAGAATCTGGCCCGGCTGCTGCTGGAGCGCGGGGGCTATAAAGTGGATATCGCGGTCAACGGCAGGGAGGCGCTGGAGAAATGCGCCGCCTTCAGCTACGACCTGGTCTTCATGGACATACAGATGCCCGAGATGGACGGCCATGAGGCGGCTTTCCAGCTGCGCAAGACAGCGGCTTACAGGAAGACGCCTATTATAGCGCTTACCGCCCACGGCCTGGACAGCGACATCATGAAATCTCTGTCGCTGGGCATGAACGCCCACATCACCAAACCGCTGAAGAAAAAAGTCCTCTTTGACGCCCTGGAGAAGTGGCTGGATACCCGCCTCAAGGTGCTGGTCGCCGACGACAACCCCGACAATATGGAGCTGCTGGCGCTGCACCTGAAGGAAGAGACGGGGCTTCGCCTTTACCGGGCCGCGAACGGCAAGGAAGCGCTGGACCTGCTGGCCCGCAACGTCTTCTCCCTCGTGCTGATGGATATGGAGATGCCGGTCATGGACGGGCTGACGGCGGTAAAGGCCCTCAGGGCTACGGCGGGCGGAAAAGAGATCCCGGTGCTGGGCTTCAGCGCCGAGAACGACCCGGCGCGGATAAAGGAATGCCTGGCCGCCGGCTTCAGCGACTACCTTGTGAAGCCGGTAAAGAAAGAAACGCTGCTGGAGAAGATCCGCGAATACCTGTAGGTTGGCGCTACGGCCGGCGCCTGGCTTGCGGACATGTTAAGGGGACAATAATATGGGGAATCATCTGTTGATCGACCTGGTTTACAGCGCCAGCCTGCTGCTGGTCATGGTCGCTATATATTCCGGTATCAGGTTCAAGGTCCCGTTCGGGTCCGCCCTGCCCTCCAGGGGGCGGGATGTGCTCACCGGAGTACTGGTCGGTCTCATGGGCATAGCGTTAATGCTGAATCCATGGATGCTTCGCCCCGGTATATTTTTTGATGCGCGCTCCGTACTCCTGGGTGTTGCCGGCTTGTTCTTCGGATTTGTCCCGACGGCACTGGCGGTGGTTGTAACCGGCGCCTACAGGCTGATTGTCGACGGCCCGGGGGCCCTGTCCGGGCTGGCGGTTATACTCGGCTGCGCGGGCTGCGGGCTGGCCTGGCGGCGGCTGCGGCCCCGGCTGGCCATTGACGGCGGGTTTTTGGAGTTGTATCTTTTCGGCGTCACGGTGCACCTGGTGCAGCTGGCCTGCATCCTGATCCTGCCCTGGCCGTTGGCACTGGAGCTGCTGCTCAAGGCCGCCCTGCCGCTGATAATCATATTTCCGTTAGGCACGGTGCTGTTGAGCGTCCTGCTGATCCATCAGCGCAAAAGCAGGGATACGGAAGAAGGTTTGATGGAGAGCGAGGCGCGGTTCAGGGCGCTGTTCGAAAATTCCAACGATGCCATCTTCCTTAACGGTATGGGGGCGGACGGCCGGCCCGGGAAATTCACCGAGGTGAACAGGGGGGCTTGCGAGAGCCTGGGCTACAGCCGGGATGAACTGCTGGGGCTGACCCCGATGGACATAGACACAGGGGGGATGTTCGAGGCCAGGGCGGCCGTCCTTGAAAGGATGGTCAGCACCGGGCAAATGGTTTTCGACACGGAGCACGCCGCGAAAGACGGGCGGAGGATATCGGTGGAGATCTCCGGCAGGCTTTTTGAGTACGGCGGCAAGCGGTACGCGCTTACCATCGCCCGCGATATAACGGGAAGAAAAGCGGCCGAACGGGAAAAGAGCGCGCTCCAGGCGCAGCTGCTCCAGTCGCAGAAGATGGAGGCCATCGGGCGCCTGGCCGGAGGGGTGGCGCACGACTTCAATAATATCCTGACCGCCATCAATTATTACGGCGGGGTCATCGTCAAAAGCTATCCGCCCGGAGATCCCGGGGCGGCGGACGCGCAGGAAATCCTGGCCGCGTCTAAGCGCGCGGAGACGCTTACCCGCCAGCTCCTGACCTTCAGCCGGCGCCAGGTGGTAGTGCCGAAGGTCCTGGACCTGAATAAGACCATAGCCGACATGGTCAAGATGCTCAAAGGCCTTATCGGCGATGATGTGTTCCTGGAAACCAGGCTGTCCGGGGAGCCCTGCCTGGTAATGGCGGATGCCGGCCAGCTGGAACAGCTGGTGATGAACCTGGCCGTCAACGCTCGGGACGCCATGCCCGGGGGCGGGACGATAACCATGACGAGCGAGCTCCTGTCTCCTGACGCCGGCTTTGCCGCCGCTCACCCGGAGCTGAGGCGTGGCCGGCTGGTAAAGCTGACGGCGCGGGATACCGGCCACGGGATGACTCCCGAAGTCCGCAACCATATCTTCGAGCCTTTTTTCACCACCAAGCCCGCCGGCCGCGGCACAGGGCTGGGCCTTTCGACCATACTCGGGATAGTAAAGCAGAGCGGGGGGGAGATAGAGGTGGAAAGCGCGCCCGGCAAGGGCGCGGCCTTTTTTGTGTATCTGCCGCTCGCCGCGCCGGTGACGCAGCAAGCGGAGACGCCCGTGGAGAAACCGGTCTCGCTGTCCGGCACCGAAACGGTGCTGCTGGTGGAAGACGACCGGATGCTGCGCCGCCTCGGGGAGCGGCTGCTGCGGGAGAGCGGGTACACCGTCCTCTCCGCCGCCGACGGGGCGGACGCGCTGCAGGCGCTCGAGGGTTACGGCCGGCCGGTAGACCTGCTGATAACCGACGTGGTGATGCCGGGCATGAACGGCAGGGAACTGGGGCTGGAAGTGGCGCGCAGGGGGCTTGCCGCGAGGACGCTGTACATGTCCGGCTATACCGACGAGGCTATTGCCAAACACGGCGTGCTTGAACCGGGCCTGGCGTTCATCTACAAACCTTTCACGGCCGACGCCCTTGCCCTGAAACTGCGGGAGATCCTGGAAGGCCCCGCCGACCGGGCCAAAGCTTAGGCGCCGGCGCCGCAAAGTGCCCTTGACTAAGGGGGGATCCGCCCTTACAATATGGTATGAGCCGGACGATCAGAGCGTGGGCGGGCGGGACCGTCGCTTTTTGCGCGGCGGTTTTCGTTTTTTCTTTCTTTACGCCCCCGGCCAATGAATCCATCCCCCGCGACCTGCGCGACGCGCCCAGCGACGGCGCGGCTCTTTCCGACCTGGAAGGTTTAGGCGGCCCCGCGGACGCCTCCTCCGCTGCGGACGCGCGCGCGCTGAAAGTTGCGGCGGCCCCGGCGCCCGCTCTGCGCACGGCCGACTGCAACAATATCATGGAGCCCTCCAAACAATACGCCAGGAGCGCCGCGCCTCCCGACTTCCAAAAGATGATCGGCAGGTCCCGCCTGGTCCTGTTCAGCGACGTGCACGACAGCGCGGGGGTAAAGGAATCCCTCATCCGCAACCTCCCGGCCTTGAAGGCCGCCGGCATAACCCACCTGGCGCTTGAATTCCTGCCCTCCGCCCTGCGCACCGACAAGATGACGGCCGAAGAGATAAACCGCCGGCTTATCCGCAGCGGCAATTGGGACATGCGCCCCTTCGAGCGCCTTGTGGCCGAAGCCAAAGCCGCGGGCCTGAAGATCAGGGGTATAAACGTGAACGGCCCGGAGGATACCCGCAACGCCATAGCCTCCGCGCGCGAAAGCATGAACGCCATGGATTCCTACCTGGCGGAACAGATCATGCGCATAATGGGCAGTGAGCCGGGCGCGAGGATGATGGTGCTGGCCGGCCTGGCGCACGTCAACCCGCTCTACAACTACAATAAGCCGGTGAGCAATACCCGTATTCCCGGGGAGCTGCTCTACCGCGGCCTGCAGAAGAAAGATTTCCGCCTGGTCGTCATAGCGGCCAGGGACACGGACATGACGCCGGCCAGGCCCGCCTGGCAGGGGTTACTTGGCCGCAAGGACCTTTACCTCCCCATGCCGCAGGGCATACAGCCCGGCTGCGACCCGGAATACGATCCGGGCAGCCTGCTCGACGGTATCTTCTATTCTAAAGATTGAGCCGGCCGCCGGCCTGCCCAAAAAAAGACCGCCGGGTTGTCCCGGCGGTCTTTTTAATTTGACCTGACATCAGAAGTCCCACATCTTAAGCACGCGCCCTATCACAAAGAAGGCCGCGGAGCTGTCGGTCTTTTTTATGGTGGAGTAGGCGTGCGACGCCTCTACCGTGGACTTGAGGAGCGGGTAATACCCCTTGAGGGCCAGGGCATCCGCGCGGAACAGGCCCATGGAGGAATACTCGGCGGGGCTTTCCTGCTCGAGGCGCCTTATGTAGCCCCGCACTTTCTCGCGCACTTCCTGCCGCATAGACAGAACGGAGGGGTATTCCACCATCTGCCCGGCTATCCTGGACTTGTAGGTCCCTTTCTTTATTTCTTTCGCCAGCCCGGCGGCGGCGAAATCCTTCAGCGCCTTCTGCGCCCCGGCTTTCTTTATCCGCAGGGTTTTTGCCAGCTCTTCCGCGGTCCAGGCGCCGCCGTCGTTCTCCAGGACAATGCCGCACTTGTAGGCCTCGAAGCTCGAGAGGGTAGCCAGCACCTGGGCCTCCGTCATGTGGTATTTTTTTTCGGCGATAGACCGCCGCAGGGCCTGCCCCAGCGGCGCGACCGCTGGCACCGGGGCCTGCGCCAGCAGGGGCTTCAGGAGGTCCGTGTAAACTTCTTCCCCGGCCAGGGTCCGGAGCCAGGTGGCCACCAGTTCCGCGGCGGCGGGGGTGTTCTGCGGCAGGCGCAGGGCTACCAGCAGTGTCGGCAGCCGCTGCGCCTCCGGCAGGTTTTTGCCCTGCTCTATCAGCAGGTACTTGCGGTAAGAGATCTTCAGCACCGGCGCTCCGCCGTTGTCGTGGTAGAAGCGGTAGGCGGTGGGAAAGCCGTTTTCCGCGCGCAAGCGGGTCAGCGTCTCAGAAAAAACTGTGCCCATGGTCAGTCTGCTCCTTAATATCGGCTTCTCCCGCTATTCTAACAATTTACCGCAGGTTTGGCGGGCCATCGGGCAGAGGGACGCCCGCTATTATCTCAGGTCTACCTGCCGGATAGCCTTCAAACCGTCCGTGGTCTTGCGGATCTCTATCCGCGAGCTTCGGAAGGTGACGTTCCCGTCGGGGCCTTCCACTTTCAGGCTGGTTAAAAGCTCCAGTTTCCTTCTGTCGTCTGCCCTCTCTGCCAGGACCCCGGGGGCCAGGGGCAGGCTTTTAAGACCGGCCAAAGACCCAGCCGAAGTATATTCAAGGTTGTCAAAACTCTTATTGTCACCCAGGGGGCTCACCAGCATGATACCGTCGGATTCCTCGGTCCTGGGCTCGACGAGAACGAAGCTGAGCAGGCTCGCGGCCGGGTCCCTTGAGAGTTCCGAACCCGCCAGCGGGCTGCCCTCCACCAGCACCTCAGCCAGCCCCGCGTCCATCTTTAGGATGCTGAAAACGGGCGTGGCGCTGGTATAGGCGGCCAAGGCCTTCCTGCCGCGTATGTCCATGGAGAAAAGATAACCGGCGGCATCCCCTTTTTCGCGCACTACCACGCTCACGGAGAAATTATCCAGGTCCCGCCCCTGGTGCCCCTCGAACGCCTCCACCGGAGGGATCAGCAGGCGGCCTCCGGTGCCCAGCGCTGCCGGCAGTTCGCGCCTGCCGCAGCTCTTCGCCTGCGGCCAGAAGAGGCCGGCCTTGTAAGAGCAGCGTACCGTCATTTCCGCGGAATAATCGGCGAGATCGAGCGAGCCCTGCTCTACTATGAGCTGTATGGTTTTTCCCGGGACCAGCTCCCCGCCTTTTGCCCGGTCATCTGTTCCGGCGGCCGCCGTGGGTTCCGGGATGAAGATCTCCGCCGCCCGGGCTATCTCGGTGATCCCCGCCGCGTTCAAGCCTTCCAGTTCCATTGCCTGGACGAAAGCCGGGCACAGTGCTGCCGCTAAAAACATCGTTATCAGTTTCATTTTATTTCCTTATTTCCATTTTCCCGAATTCGGAGCGCACGTCCCAGGCAGGGGAGCCGTTGACGCTTAAAGCGGCAACGAAGGTATACTGCCCGGCGGGGTCCAGGTTTTCCCTGGGGATCTCCAGGCGGAAGACATGGAACCTTTTCTCACAGGAGAAGAAATTGTTTTCGGGCCTGGGACTGCTGAAGGCGGCGGCCAGGCGGCCGGTGCCCCTTTCGTAGACCTTGATGCTGGCTACCGCTATCTGGGGCGGCTCGCCGATCTGGACTCCGTGACCGGATACGGTAACCTCGGCCACCGCCGGTTTGCTGGGCGCCGCGCCGGGCCGCATGTCCAGGCGCAGATTCGCTTTTACGCCGCCATATGCCCCCTCTATATACATGGAGGTGGGGATCTGCTCCACCGCCTTCGCTTCGCTTAAACCCTTCAGGGGCTCAGCGCCGGTTACCGCCTTGGCGGGCGCGGGCGCCGCAGCGATGTAGCGCTCCGCCGCCGCGGCAATGTCGGCGGCCTTAAAGGCCTGCAGGCCGGAGAACTCCGCCGCCTGGGCGCTGCCAGCCGTTATCGCCAGTACTACCATTAATATTATTTTCATGTTTTGTGTCTCCGCTCTTACCGCGTGCCGCCCTGCACCGGGATGCAGGCCAGCCAGTTATAACGGGATACCGACGAGATCTTTGAGACCGTCGCCTCGCCCAGCACGCGGTAGGGCGCGCGGACATAGGTGCCGGTGTAGGTGCCAGCGTTGGTCCACACATTCACATCGGTCTGCTGCCTGACGAAAGGCTCGTTAAGCAGCTGGGCCGCGCGGTTTACCGCGTCGGCCTGGTTCTTGCCCAGTTCGCAGACCGAGCCGAACTGCACCAGCTTGTCCCCGGAGATGTCCTTCGGGTCCTGCTGGTTTACCATGGCCCCGGCGGCCTTGGTCCGGGAGGAGTCTTTGAACGTCACCCGCACCCGGGCCTGACCGGAGGCGTCCAGCCGCACATCGCCGAGGCAGTTCAGCATTTCGCCGGAGTGGCCGGCGGGCCCGCCGGCCTGTATTACTTCACAGACCACGCTCTGTTCCACAGCGGAGGAGCCGCCCCTGAGGAGGGCTACGGAATTGTAAGACTCCGCGCGGCCGGGGAGGGAGAAACTCAGGCTGCCCTCGCTGGCCTTGGCGTAGTCGCAGCCGCCGTCTACCTGGCCGGGAACGGTTATCAGGCCGCTCTGCGCCTTGAACTCCGGGTAGATCCGTTTGGGGACCCGGACCAGGGAGCCTTCGTTCCAGGAGAGCTCGGTGCAGAAATGGGAATCCTTCCTGGCCGCGTAGGCCGCGGTGACGGCGGCGCTGACGCCGCCAGGGGCCGCGACAAAAATGCGGGCCGTTGCGTAGCTTTCCGCGGCGAAACCGGCCTCGGACGGTTCTGGCAGTTCTACGGACAGGGCGGCCATTTCGCCGAGGCTCACTCTCTCCAGTTCCAGGGCGTTGGCCGCGCCGGCGCAGAGCGCCAGGGTTAAGGTAAGTGCTGTTAAGGTTTTCATTTTATTCTCCGTAGTCTTTGCTGTCTCCGGCTTCTGCAGCCGTTGTACATAGTCTACAGGTTGCGGGGCCCGCGGGCATGAGGACTAATGCCCAGGGGTCCGCCCTATTTGTGCTTATCCCGATTGCCCTGTCGGCTCAGGTTGGGAATTGTGGGGCAGGCCGGATTTTGATGACCCGGCGGGTCACCACAACTTTCGATAATTCAGCGCGGAGTTCCACCTGCCAATAATTATAGCCGCGTCAGACGCGGCTATAATGGCGGCGAAGTCCCTTCGGTTTATCCGGCCCGGTTGTTCCTCAGGCGCCGTCCTTGAACAGGTTCACCCTGAAGCCCGTGGGCCTGCCGGGCGCGGCGGGAGAGGGCATGGCGGGGGCGTTGGCGTCGCGAATGCCGGTAAAGGCGGGCGACATTATCTCCACGCCCGCCGCGTTGAACTGGTCCTGGATGTTGGCGTGCATGGCCGAGTAGGTGGCGGCCATACCCTTGGGGGTGTTGGTGTAGGCGTTAAGTTCATAGGAGACATGGTAATCGTTGAGGGCCTTCTGCAGCACGAAAGGCGCCGGCTCCTTGAGGATGTTCGGCGTGGCTTGCGCGGCGGAGATCAGCAGCTGATGAATTTTGGGCCAAGGCGCGTCGTAGCCGATGGTGACGGTGGTGTTGAGGATGATCCCGCCCTCCTCGCAGAGCGAGCTGTAGTTGACGATATGACTGCCGAGGATCAGGGCGTTAGGCATGGTGACGCTGATGTTCTTGATAGTGCGGATGCGGGTGACCAGCAGGGTTTTCTCCATGACGTCACCTACGGTCTCGCCTATCTTTACCCGGTCCCCGGTCTTGAAGGGGCGCATGTAGGTCAGCATCACGCCAGCCACGGCGTTAGCTATGGCCGAGGTGGAGCCCAGCGAGAACAGCACGCCGAGGAACACCGAGATGCCCTTGAAGGCCGGCGAGCTGGACCCCGGCAGGTAAGGAAAAACTATCACCAGCGTGAAGGCCCAGATGATAAAGCGCACTATCTGGAAGGTGGGCCTGGACCAGTCTGGATAAAAACCGCTGAGTCTTATGTTCCCGGCGTGCAGCTCCTCGGCGACGACTTTCAGCAGGTTCAGCAGGTAATGTACCACCGTCACCGTGACCGTGACGAAGATGAGGTCGGGAATATAGCCCAGGAAGGACTTCAGCAGAGAAGCCAGCGGGTGCAGAATGTAGCCAAAAAGCACCGGCGAGTAGCCGCGCGTCCAGGGGAAGAAGCTGAACAGCAGCGGGATGTAGAAGTAGACCAGCAGCAGCGTTACTGCGACGCGGACGGTTTTAAGGAACAGGGTGATGGCGGCGGTGATGCGGGCGGCGTTGAGCAGCTCCAGCTTCTGTATGCGTATGCTCCTGATGTTGGCCTTGGCCCAGGCGTCCAGGCGCGTCAGGGAGGCTGTGTACGCTGAGGAGATAAACTTCAGGGCCACCGCGAAGACAGCTAGCGACAGCAGCGCCAGCAGTCCGCCCAGCAGCAGGCTCCTGGTGGTGTAGTCCTCGCGGCAGGCGGCCAGGGCGCCCCTGATGAGCTCCGCCCGCTGCCGGGCCAGTTCCTGCCGGCCAAGGCCGGCCGCGGCGGCGTCGCCGTCGGTGACCGACATTATTACCAGGGCGCCGGAAACTATGTCCGAGGAGGCTGGCTCTTCTTTTATCTCTACCGGGCGGAGTTTGCCGGGGGCGGCTTTGGAAAGTTCGGCCAGGCGCTCTCCCACCTGCCGGGCGCGCTCCTGCGCGGACATTTTAAGCAGGCTGGCGCGCAGCCGCAGCACGGGCTTGCCGTCGAGCAGCACTTCCGCTTCCGCCGCGGGCGCGGCCTCGACCGCGGCGGGCTTGTCCGCGGGCAGGGCCCTGGCGGCGGCCGCGGCGCAGAGCAACAGGGAGAATAGGACCGTTCTTTTTATCATATCTGGCATCCTTCCGGTAATTCCGGGGACACAATACTTAATTATCCTTAATTAAGTATTGTGTCCCCCGAATTGCATGTTTTATCTATAATACAAAAAGAGGGGCCGGGGGAGATTTTATGACAAGTTACAGAGACAATGGGGCGCATACGCGATGAGCGTCACCGCCCACTACACGGAATGTTACGTGCTTGGCAGGCACTTCTCTTCCATGCTGAACTTCCGCTGGCTTGTAGTCGGGTCCGCTTTCCCCGACGCCTTCGTCTTCGACCGGCTGTTCATGTATACCATCGACATGCGGATGCACCGGGACTATTTTTTCGGCTGGTTCCACAGCCTGCCGGTGCCGCTGGTAGTGGCGGCGCTGGTGTTTTATTACTTCGGTCGCCGGCCGGCCCTGGGCTTTCTTGTGGGCAGCTGGCTGCACGTCCTGACGGATGTCTTCGACCAGTTGGGGGTCATGCTCTTCTGGCCGTTCACCGCAGAAAGGTTCTCGGTCGGGATCTGGCCCTGGTCGGACACTACCGTCTGGCATGACTGGTATGTCTATTTCACCACCCCGGCTTCGGGGCTGTTCGAACTCTTCTTCTTTATCTGGGCGGTAGTGATCATCCGGCAGTCAGAAGGACCGACCTTCCTGGCCAAGGCCCTGCGGCCCTGGCGGGAAACCGGCTGGTTCGACGCTCCGCTGAAGCCGGGGAGCGGGTTTTAAGCCGGCTGCCTCAGCGGTACTTTAGGGACTTCTTCCCGGAGTACCTCTCTATCCCGTAGTCCGGCTATTCGGTTTCCTGGAATTCCTTGCAGTTCCTGAGGCCGCTGACGCCGGGTTTGGCCGGGTCCGGCTTGAACTGCACACCCTTGCAGCCCGCTGGCGCGCCCGGCGCCTTGGCGAGGAAATAGGGCGGCATCCCGCCTGTGTAGTGCACGCAGTAGCAGCTGTCCTGCGAGGGCGCGGCCGAGGGGCGCGCGGAGGAGCTCCGTCCGGAGCTGACGGCCGGGGCCGCCGGCTGTCCGCCTTCGGAAGCCTCGTCGTAAGCCTTCAGCATCTTCCTCATCAAGGCGCGCAGGTTGCCGCCGGGTTTTTCATGGCCCACGGCGGCGTTCCTGCGGATTTCCGCCAGGGCGGCGGGGTCGTTGTCGGCCACCGAGGAGAAAAGTTCCAGTGCCTCGGAGCGGCGCCCCGAGCCGAGGAAAGCCAGTGACAGGAGGACGGTAGCGTCGACGGAGCCCGGGTTGCCCTTCAGCGCCTGCTTCAGGTCGGCTTCGGCGCCTTTGTAATTACCGGTCTCCAGCCGCGTTTCGCCCCTGGCGAAATAATCCTGGGCCGTAGCCTTGCCGGAAGCTATCACTTCCGTCTGCGAGGCCTCGGCGCCCTTGGCGTTGCCGTTCCAGACCTGCACCGCCAGCAGTTTGTCCCTGAGGTCCTTGCGCCCCGGCAGCCGGGCTACGGCCTTTTTAAGGATTTCCTCGGACAGGTCCAGCCGCTTTTTGTTCTGGTAGGTGACCGCCAGCGCCGAGTAGGCGTCGCCCGAGTCGGGGGAGGCCTCTAGGGTGCGCTTGTAGGCGTCCTCGGCGCAGTCGTAGTCTTTCTGGTAGTAGCAGGCGTTGCCCAGGCCGTACAGGGCTGTCGCGTTGCGCGGCTCCGCGGAGAGGGCCCGGTTGAACTCCAGCTTCGCCTTGAAGTAGTCGGGGATCTTGAGGTACATCTTGCCCCTGCGGGTCAGCAGGTCCGGCTCGGGCCCTATCATCTCTTCGGCGGTGCTGTAGTCGGCCAGGGCTTTCTGGAAGTCCTTCTTGCCGGCCCAGGCGTCGCCGCGGTTCATATAGGCCATGGCGAACTGCGCCAGCTTCAGCGCGGCGTTGAAATCGGCTATGGCTTTGTCGTATTCCCCACGCCGCAGGTAGATGGCGCCGCGGTTGTTGTAGGCGAAATGCTGTTTGGGGTCCAGCTTGAGGGCTTTCGTAAAGTTCTTCTCGGCCTCGGCGTTACGCGCCATGGCGTACTGCGCGTTGGCCAGCCCGGCGTAAGCCATTCCCCCGTCGAACCCGAGGCTGATGGCCTTTTTATAGCCCTCCTCGGCCAAGGCGTGTTGTTTCAGGTTCCCGTAGGCGTTGGCGCGGTTGTAGTAGGCCACCGCTATCGTCGGGTCGAGTTCCAGGGCTTTCGTGTATATCGAGATGGTGGCCTGCGGTGTGATGGTGCCGTAAAGCAGGTAGGCGCGGCTCGCAAGACCGTAGGCGGAATCCGGCGCGGCCTTGGCAATGGCGGCGCGCAGGCGGCCCCGCTCCTGCAGGTCCTCCGTGTCTACGGAGCGCTGGAACATGCCCTTGAGCTCCGCGTTGGTGTAGCCGGCCGCCGTGCAGGGCGCCGCGAGGAAGAAGGCCAGTACGGCCGCCGCGAGTTTTACGTTCATGATGTGCCCCTTTGCTCTTAACCCGTAGTTCTATTATAACTCTCTGCCCGGCCGGCGGCAAATGCGTGCCTTGCCGCCCGCAATTTCTTACAATATCCCTGATGAACGGGTTAGCGGGGAACATGATGAACTTCAGGCGTGAGACTTTACTTTCCTTATTACTATTGTGCCTGGCCCAGGCCGTATGCGCCGGGCCTTACAAAGCGGCCGCGGACAGGCTGGCCGCCGGCCTGCCGGCGGCGTCCAAGGTGGCGGTGCTGCCTTTCCTTTATATAGGCGAAGACGAGAAGTCCCGCGGCGGCCAGGTGGTGGCCGAGCGGCTGACCACCGAGCTGGCCGGGGATAAGAAACTGCGGGTGCTGGAGCGCGCGCTGCTGGACAAGGTGCTCGGCGGGCCCAGGTTGGACGCCGCCGGCCTGGCCGGAGAAGACGGAGCCCGCAAGGCCGGCAAATTGCTGGCCGCCGACTTTGTGGTGATAGGCAGCCTGTACCGCGGCAATGGCGGCCGGTTGGAATTTAACGCGCGCGCCGTGGAGACCGCCACGGGGAAGATAGCAAGCGCTGTGGCCGGCGGAGTGACGGCCGACTGGCTGGAGGGGTTGCCGGCTTTCCCGGGCGGGAAAATGCCGGAGAACGCGGTGTTCAAGCTTTGCTGGGCCGGCCTGCGGGCTCTGGAGCGCAGTGACCACGCCGCCGCGGCCGAAAAATTTTCCCGGGCGCTCAAAGAGGACGCGACCGGGGCCTGCGGCCTGTATTCCCCGGGGCTGGGCTGGCGGGCCCGCGGCCAGGCGCGCCTGAACCTGGGCGACTCCGCCGGCGCTATGGAGGATTTCGCGGCCGGGTTGAAGGCCGCCCCCGGCAGCGTGGAGCTGCTCTCCGCCCGGGCCGAGGCTTACATAACCCTCGGCAGGACCGCCGAGGCCATGAAGGATTTCGACGCTATCGTGAAGGCCCGGCCCCGCGACTCCGAGCCTTGGCTGCGGCGCGGCATGGCGCAGGCCATGTTCGGCGACAAGGAGGCGGCGGTGAAGGACCTGACCCGCGCTCTGGAGTTGGGAGCCATAGAGCCCATGGCCTACGCCGTGCGCGGCGCCATGCTGATGTTCCAGGGGAAACTAGCCGAGGCCGGCCGGGACCTGGATAAAGCCGCCTCGCTGGACCCCGACCTGCCGGAGACTTATTTTACCAGGGGCCTGCTGTACGGACGGCAGGGCAGAATGAAGGAAGCCCTCCAGGCTTTCGAGATCATGGTGGAGCTGGAACCCTGGCGGCCGCAGGGCTACTTCGAGAGGGGGACCTGCCTGGCCGCCATGCACCGCTTCGACAGGGCGCTGGCCGATTATAACAAGGCGCTGGAACTGAACGCCGACTACGCCGAGGCCTACTGCTACCGCGGCGCGCTGCTGCGCACCCGCCTGCGCAACGACGAGGCCCTGGCGGACTTCGACAAGGCGCTGGCGCTTAAGCCGGGCTATGTCCGGGCGCTGGGCGCGCGGGCCTCCGTCTATTTCGACCTGGGCCGGAACAAGGAGGCCGCGGCCGACCTGGGGAAGATCATAGAACAGGAGAATCCTCCACGCCCGGAGCGCTACTACGACCGGGCGCTGGCCTGGGGCCGGATGGGAAAATTCAAGCAGGCCATCGAAGACCTGGACCGCTACATAGCGCAGGTGCCCGACAATCCGGCCGCCTACGAGGCGCGCGGCTATTCGCACGAGCGCCTCGGCCAGAGCGCCAAAGCCATGGCGGACCTGGCGAAGATCAAGGAACTGGTGAAGAAAAAAGTTAAGCCCTCCCCGGCCGGCGCGGGAGGCAGGCAATGAGACGATTTTTAATGGCGGCCGGGCTGCTGGCCGCCGCCGCGCCGGCGCTCCTTGCCGGCGACCCGTACCAGGCCGCGGCGGAGGAACTGGCCGGCCGGCTGCCCGAAGGCGCCAAAGTCTGCGTGCTGCCTTTCGACTATATCGGCGCCGCGGGGGGCAGGGGCGGCGTGGTGGTAGCGGAGCGCCTGGACACGGAACTTATAAAAGACGGCCGGCTGAAGGTGCTGGCGCGGTCCCGCGTGGCGCAAGTACTAGCCGGGCTGGATGGCGGAGGCGGCGGGGAAGAGCGGGCCAAGCAGGCCGGCGCGCTGCTGGGCGCTGATTACGCCGTGACCGGCACCTTGTTCAAGAAAGCCGGCGGTAGGCTGGAGCTCAACGCGCGGGCCATAGTCCCGGCCACCGGCGAGGTGAAGGCCGCGGTAAAGGCGGCGGTGCGGGAGGACTGGCTGGAGAAGTTCCCAGAAGCGCCGGCCGACGCCGCCGGGGCCAAAGCCTACGCGCTGTGCAGTAAGGGCATCTACGCCCTGGACGCGCGGCGCTTCGCCGAGGCCGCGGAACTTTTCACCAAGGCGATCGCCGCCGAGCAGGACGCCGCCTGCGGCATGGGGATACCCGGCATGGCCCTCATGGCGCGGTCCATGGCCCGCCAGGGCCGGGCCGGCCCGCAGGACGATCCGCCGGAGGAGACCGGCCCGCCGGTCGGCTTCACGCTCAAGGAGCAGGCCCGCATCAGCGGCGCGTCCGCCGAGAACGCCGGGAAGCTGGCCAGGTACGGCGCGCTTATAAAAGCCATGCCGGACAACGCCGCCGCCTACTTTGAGCGCGGGCGGCTGCTGGCCGGGGAGCGCCGCTACCGCGAGGCGCGCCGCGACCTGGACATGGCTATAAAATTGGCGCCGGACAAGGCCGAGTATTACCACGCCCGCGGCTACGTGAGGTCGATGCAGCGGCTTTTTGACAACGCCGCCGCCGACTTCTCCGCCGCTATCCGCCTTAACCCGAAGTACGGCAGGGCCTATAACGGCCGCGCCGGGGCCTACACCGAGACCGGCCAGTACGCCAAAGCCCTGGCCGACTACGACCTGGCCATAAAATACGAACCGTCGGAGCCGGTGGCCCGCTCTAACCGCGCGCGCTGCCTGTTCCTGCTGAAGCGCTACGCCGAGTCGGTCAAGGCCAGCGACGGGGCGCTGGGCCTGGACCCGGCGTTCACCGAGGCGCATTACTGGCGCGGCTCCGCCCTGACGGGGCTGAAGCGCTACGACGAGGCGGTGCGTGCCTTCGACAGGGCGCTGGAGCTGACCCCCGGTTACCCCGCGGCCCTCGAGGGCCGGCAGGAAGCCCTGGACCGCAAGAGCGGCAAATACGAGGGCTATGCCCGCGACACGGATAAGGCCATGGAGCTTTTTAACGCCAGGGGAATGGACTAGTAGCATAGCAGGGAAACGAAAACCGCCGGCTGGGACCGGCGGTTTTTATTTTTGCTGGCGGGCTTAACGGGCCAGCAATTTGTTCTTTAAGACTTTCAGGAGCTGGGCCAGCCGGCGCACGCTGGAGGGGATGACCAGCACGGTGTTGTCGCCGGCCACGGTGCCCAGCACCTCCGGGAAGCGCTGGGAGTCTATGAATTCGGCCACGGTGCCGGCCGCGCCCGGCAGGGTGCGGATGAGGACCAGCGTTTCGTTGGCGGCTATGTCGGTAACGCTGGCGCCCAGCAGGGTGCGCAGCGGGGGGACGGTGCCCGGTTCCGTAAGGGCGTAGCGGCCGCCGCCCGGCCCCGGCACCCAGGAGGCGCCCAGGTCTTTAAGGTCGCGCGACAGCGTAGCCTGGGTTACCCGGCAGCCTTCCTTGGCCAGTTCCCGCTTCAGCTCTTCCTGGCTGCCAACCGCGCCGGAGGCTATGATCTTGCGTACCGCGTAGATGCGTTCGGTCTTGTTCATGTTCGTGGCTTCCCCTGTCCGCTATTGCATAATTATACACTATTTTGTATAGTTATACAAGATTTGCGGGCCGCCCCGCCTATATATAAGGAGAGAAAGGACATGAAAGAGAACAAGAAAGTGGTGCTGGCTTACAGCGGCGGGCTGGATACTTCGGTGATACTTAAATGGCTCATCGAACAGGGTTATGAGGTTATCTGCTACATCGCAGATGTCGGCCAGGCCGGGGATTTCCAGGCGGCCAAGCGCAAGGCGCTTAAAGTGGGCGCCAAGAAAGTTTACATCGAGGACCTCAAGAAGGAGCTCGTTACCGATTATATCTTCCCCATCTTCAAGGCCAACGCCGTCTACGAGGGCCGCTACCTGCTGGGCACCGCCGCCGCGCGGCCGCTGATAGCCAAGCGCCACATAGAGATAGCCGCCAAAGAGGGCGCCGCTTTCGTCTCGCACGGCGCCACCGGCAAGGGCAACGACCAGGTGCGCTTTGAGCTGGGCTACTACGCCCTGAACCCCGCCATCAAAGTGCTGGCCCCGTGGAAGATGCAGTCCTTCCTGAACCAGTTCAAGGGCCGCACGGACCTCATTAACTACGCCAAAGAGAAAGGCATAGAGATCAGCTCTACGATAAAGAAGCCCTACAGCGAGGACGACAACTTGCTGCATATCAGCCATGAGGCGGGCATCCTGGAAGATCCCGCGCACGAATGCACCGAGGACATCTACTCCCGGACCGTCTCGCCCGAGAAGGCCCCCAACAAGCCCACGCGCATCAGCATCCAGTTCAAGGACGGCATCCCGGTTAACGTAAAGAACCTCGACACCGGCCGCTCCGAGAAAGACCCGCTGAAGCTCTTCATGTTCCTCAACGACCTGGGCAGCCGCAACGGCATAGGCCGGCTGGACATGGTGGAGAACCGCTTTGTGGGCATAAAGTCCCGCGGCGTGTACGAAACCCCCGGCGGCGCCATCCTGCTGGCCGCGCACAAGGACATAGAGGGCATAGCCATGGACCGCGAGGTGATGCGCCTGCGCGACATGCTCTCTCCCAAGTTCGCCGAGCTTATCTACAACGGCTTCTGGTTCAGCCCGGAAATGGATTTTCTGCGCGCGGCGCTGGACAAGAGCCAGGAGGCCATAGACGGCACCGTGACGCTGAAGCTCTACAAGGGCAACATTATTATCACCGGGCGCGCCAGCCCCAGCTCGCTCTACGACAAGAACCTCTCCAGTATGGACATAGAGGGTGGCTTCAATCAGAAGGACTCTGAGGGCTTCATAAAGATCCACGCCACCCGCCTGATGGCCCACAGCGCCATCATGAAACGGCGGAGCGCGAAATGAAGCTCTGGGACAAAGGCGGCGGCCTTAACAAGGACATAGAGTCATTTACCGTCGGGGACGATTATGTCCTCGACCGCAGGCTGGTCAAGCACGACTGCATGGCGTCGATCGCTCACGCGAAGGCGCTGCGCAAGGCCGGCCTGCTGACCGCGAAAGAACTGGCTAACATTACCGCCGGGCTCAAGGCTATAGCGGCGTTGGACGCCAAGGGTAAGTTCAAGATAAAGCGTGAGGACGAGGACTGTCACACGGCCATAGAGGGTTGGCTGACGGCGCATTACGGTGAAGCCGGCAAGAAGGTGCACACGGGCCGCTCGCGCAACGACCAGGTGCTCACGGCGCTGCGGCTTTACGAAAGGGAAGCGCTGACGGAAATTAAAACCCGGCTGGCCGCCTTTGCCGGTGCCGCGGGGGCGCTGGCGAAGAAACAGGGCCGCCTCCCCATGCCCGGCTACACCCACACGCGCCGGGCCATGCCCACCACGGTGGGGACCTGGATAGGCTGCTTCGCCGCCGCGGCTGCCGACGACTCCCGCCTGGCCGACGCGCTTATCAAGATAATGGACCAGTCGCCGCTCGGCTCGGCCGCCGGCTTCGGCGTGCCGGTGCTGAATATAGACAAGAATTATAGCGCCAAGCTGATGGGTTTTGACAGAGCCATAGAAAACCCCATCTACGCCCAGTTCACGCGCAGCAAGTTCGAGCCGGCCGTTATGCACCTGTGCTCGCAGATCATGCTGACGCTCAATAAACTGGCCACGGACCTGGTGCTGTTCAGCACGCCGGAGTTCGGTTTTGTGGACTTGCCCGAAGCCTTCTGCACCGGTAGTTCCATCATGCCGCAGAAGAAGAACCCCGACGTGCTGGAGCTGGTGCGGGGGAAATACCATGTGGTGCTGGGCGAGGAATTCAAGGCGCTGAGCCTGGCGGGCAACCTGATCTCCGGCTACAACCGCGACGCGCAGCTGGCCAAGGGCCCGCTCTTCTCCTGCCTGGACACGGCGCTGGCTTCGCTGAACATCATGGCCACGGTCACGGCCGGCCTGAAGTTCAACAAGGAACGCTGCGTGCTAGCCCCGGAGCTGTTCGCCACCGAGGAAGCCTACAAACTGGTGAAGGGCGGCCTGCCCTTCCGCGACGCCTACCGCAAGGTGGGGGAAAAATACCGCGGAGCCTAATGTGGTACTATTTTAGCAGGTCAGGCACCCAACTACAGGAGAACAAAATGAAAAAACGTTTTTTATTAGCGGCGCTCGCAATAATATTCAGCGCGGGCGTCTGTGACGCGAAAAGTCCGTTCTCCCGCATAAAACCCGAGCCGGCCAAGCCCACCATCGGCGGTGATGTGAATAAAAAGGAGCATGACAAATTAATGGAGTCCTTCACTCCCCTTGGTTCCCTCGCCGACGATTCCAGGGCCCTTTACTCCGACCAGAACGCCCTTATCCACCGCGTAAAGGACATTCAGACTTTCCTAAGCGTGTCCGCCAACGCCCTGGGCGTGCTTACCACCGTGGACACCGACCTGCAAAAGCTGGAAGTTTCCGCCAAGGCGCTTTACGGCACCGCCGAAGCTGCTTCTGCCATACCGCAGGCCAGGGAGAAAGCGCAGAAGGTAAAGACCACGCTGGGCGCCACCCTTAAAAATATCACCGCGGCGCGCCAGCGCATGGACGCCATAGTGGCCAAGACCGAGCCCGTGCGCGTAAAGATGGCCGCCGCGGCCGAACGGGCCAGGCAGCTGGAGCTGGGGTTGACCGGCCTGAACTCCGTGGTAGACCTCATCCCGTCCGCCACGGTCAATATAGAAGCGTGCCTTAAGCGGCTCCCCGAAGACAAGCAGGCCTGCGCCAAGGGCAACGTTGAGGATACGGCCATTAAAGTGGACTCTGCCGTAAGGGAGTACGACCGGGTGGTAAAAGTGCTGATCTACACCCCCGACGGCTGGCTGCCTTCCATGAATTTCTTCGACCCGTTCAGCGCGGATATGCGGGCGATAGAAAAACTGCGCGAAGACATAGAAGCCCTTTATGCGCGCGTGGAAAAGCTTTCCGGCGAACTCGCCGGGCTTAACGCCGTGCTGGACCGGAACTTCTCCTTCGGCTTCCCTTACCCCAACCCTACCTGGACAAATCCCGCCCGGATGTCCACCTACGACGTCTCCATAGGCTTCAGGACCATCATACAGGGCGCCAACACCATACAGGACAGGATACAGGAAGTCCTGAGCAGCTTTCTCTGGGGCATCCTGAAGGGGCTCGGCGTGGGCGGCTACGTGAACTACCTGATAGACCAGGCCAACAACGCCGTCAACGCGCTGATGTCTATGGTGGGCTTCGACGCGGCGCTGGACCTGCCCGACATGTCCCCGCTTGACGCCTTCGGCGACATAGAGGTTAAGCTGATGGCGGACCTGGACGGGCTCAAGTTCCCCGCGGTAGGCGCGGACCTGCCCGGGTTCGGTTTCCCCGGAGTGGGCACCGGCTTCAACTTCGGCATCCTGTCCGGCTCTTTCCCGAGCGCCTGCAGCGCGGCGGCCTACAACTGCAATTAAGCGCGACCCGCTGAAGTAAAGCAAAACCGCCGGGGCAGCCCGGCGGTTTCGTTTTTGACTAGGGGACGCTGATGACTATATTCCTAATTGCTGACAATTTAGTCTCATGTGTGGATAAATAGTCATATAGTCATCAGCGTCCCCTGCCGCTAAAGGTCCATGCGCATGCCTTCGCGGGCGCCGAAGCACTCCGTGGCGCCGCCGCCTTTTCGGATAAGGCTCCGGCAGTGCTCTATGTATTCGTCCAGCATGGCGTCGCTGTGGTAAGGGTCGTGGTGGGTGATGGCCAGGCGTCGGGCCCCGCTGGCCAGCGCCAGCTTGGCCGCGTCCTCGTAGGTGCCGTGGCCCCAGCCTTTGCGGGCCGCGTATTCCTGCTCGGTGTACTGCGCCTCCATTATCACCAGGTCGCTGCCCCGCGCGAACGCGGCTATCTCTCCGTCCTGGCGCAGCGACAGCTCGGAGGCGCCGCCCAGGCGCGAGAACGGCTCGTGGTCGCTCAGATAGGTTATTATGCGGCCCTGCGTCTCAACGCGGAAGCCGATGCAGACGCCTGGGTGGTTCATGTGCTGAAAGGTGACCCTGGCTCCGCCGATGTCCACCGGCCCCTTAAGCTCCACAAAGTCCAGCCGGCCGCCCAGGCTGGAGAGCGGTATGGGGAAATAGTCCAGCGACATGGACTTGCTGAAGATGCTGCCCAGGCCGCCGTGCGCGCCGTGCACGCTGTACAACTGGAAGGTGTTGGCGGGATTATAGAAAGGCACAAAGAACGGGAAGCCCTGGATATGGTCCCAGTGCGTATGCCCCACAAAGATGTGCCCGGCCAGCGGCCGGCCTTTAAATTCTGCGGCCAGCGAGTCTCCCAGCTCCCGCAGGCCGGTGCCGCAGTCGAAAATAAAAAGTGTATCCCCTATTCTGAGTTCTGTGCAGGCGGTATTGCCGCCGTAGCCGGCCACTTTGGAGTTGCAGGTGGGGCAGGAGCCGCGCGTTCCCCAGAAGCGCACATACA
Source organism: Elusimicrobia bacterium GWB2_63_22 (assembly GCA_001799735.1). GTDB lineage: Bacteria > Elusimicrobiota > Elusimicrobia > Elusimicrobiales > UBA9959 > UBA9959. The sequence continues at coordinate 91,501 of MGUA01000022.1, forward strand.
GCTGCCGGGACCCTGCTCCCGGGGCGGCCGCCGGGGCAGGAGAGGGGGTTGTGGCCGCGGCGGGCGCCGGGGCCTGGGCGGCCGCGGCGGGGAGCGCGCCGCTCAGCAGTTTGTGCGCCCGTTCCAGCATTTCGGCGGGCCGGTACGGCTTAACCAGGTAGTCGTCGGCGCCGGCGTCCATGGCCTGCGAGACATCGGTGGTGAAAGTCTTGGAGGAGCTCACCAGCACCTTAATCCCGGGCAGGCCGTTTGGCCCCTTTATGAGGCTGCACAGCTCGTAGCCGTGCATGCGGGGCATCATGAGGTCGGTGATCACCAGGTCGGGCAGCCAGGCCCGCGCCTTCTCCCAGCCCTCCTGGCCGTCCTGGGCGGTCTGCACTTCGAAATCTTCGGAAAGCACGTCGGACGCAAGCTCCCTGAGGATCACGTCGTCGTCCACCACCAGCACTTTTTTTCTGGGTTCGGTCATGGTGAAATAACAATATAGCATACTGCCGCCGCGCGTACGGGCAAAAAAAGGGCCGCCGGCTTAAAACCGGCGGTCCTTGCTTTTTTTATCCCGACACTACGCTGTCGGGATGGCCTGCTATGCTATCGGTATGGCTAAGGTAAGGGAACGCTCAGTTGACCGCGGCCGGCTTGAGCGGCGCTATGAAAGCCTGAAGGGAAACTTCCAGGGTGCCGTCGAGGTCGGTGCGGAAGATCTTGGCGCCGGCGGCCAGCAGGCGGCCCAGCGCGTCCTGCGTGGGGTGGCCGTAATTGTTCTTGCCTACCTCTATATAGGCCCGGGCGGGCTTTACGGCGGCCAGGAAGGCCGAGGTGGAGGAGTACTTGCTGCCGTGGTGGCCCACCTTGAGCACGTCGGACTTGAGGGCGCTGCCGTAGTGCGCGGCCAGCTCGGTCTCCCGCTCGCCTTCTACGTCCCCGGTGAACAGAACCGAGGAGCCGTTGTAGGAGAGCCTCATCATGATGGAGCAGTTGTTGATGGTTTCGCTCTTCTTGCTGGCCAGCGGCTTGTCGCAGGCGTTGAAGACCTTTATGTCCACGCCGGGGGCGCTCCAGTTAAGGTTGTCGCCGGCGGCCGGGTAAAAGGTGTTGATGCCGAGGGCCGCTACCTGCGCCCGGATGGTCTCGTCGCCCTTGGCCCCGGAGTTGTCCAGGCGGGTGTCGTAGAAAGAGCCTACCGTCAGGTTGGAGAAAACGTACTGCAGCCCGTTGTAGTGGTCGGAATGGGGGTGGGTGAGCACCACGTTGTCTATGTGGGAAACTTTTTTCTCGGCCAGGAAGCCGGCCAGGCCGCCGGTGGCGGCGCGGGAGGGGCCGCCGTCTATAAGGGCGTTCTTGCCGCCGGGCAGTTCTATGTAGATCGCGTCGCCCTGGCCTACATTAAGGAAATATACATTAAGGCCGGGGCCGGCGCTGAACACGGTATAGGCGCTGGCGGCCGGGGTCTGGGGCAGGGCCGTGTCCGCTACGGCGTCGCGCAGCTGGCTATAGGCCTGCGCGTTGGCGGCGGGGGCAAAATGGAATACGGTTAGCAGCAGGAAGACTGCTGAGAATACGGCTTTGAGGACTGCGGGTGCTGGAGAGTTCTGGTTCACGCGGTGCATATCCACCTCCCACTTGCCTGCGCCGGCGCTCTGTTGAATACTGACGCGCCCTGCGCTCCGGCCTAGTGGTGAATCCGGATTAAGGTCCGGAGGTGGATGCTTCCCGGCCAATCCCGGGAATTACACAGAAGCCTGATATAGGGTACGCTCTGCATTGACTTTGCTCAAGGGCCGAAAGGCCTATGCGCGCGTAGGCCCAAAGACCTATATGCGTATAGGTACAAGTGTGCGGCAGGCATAGGTACTATGGGCCTGACGGTATTTTGCATGGGGGGTATACTCTATTTGGAACAGAAAGCAAGGATGAGGAAAAAGACAATGAAAAAACTTCTCGCGTTAACCGTAGCCGCAACGGCCCTCTTCTCCGCCCGTGTCTCCGCCGAGGACGTCACCGATCCCCGTTACTTCGCCGCGGACGAAAGTTCCATAGTTATAGAGGAAATAAAGGACGCCGGGCCCCTCCAGCCCGCCCTGCCCGGCCCCGTGACAGTTTCTGACGGCAGGATAGTGGGGGTTATCGACGCCCTCGACAAGATCGTCAACCTATTCGAAAAGATCTGGAACATCATAGAGAAGAACCAGCCGGTGGTGAATATCACCACCAACTACGCCAACGCGGTCCCTTTCGGCACCAGCCACTGGTCCCAGCTGCAGGGCTGGAGCCGGCCCGGCAGGAAGAAATATAGTTTCTCTATGAAGAACGGTTTCGGTTCCGAAGTCGTTAAGGTGGTCTACCAGGTGCACTATACCTACGCCGGCAACTTCCAGGGCAAGGGCAAGTTCCTCACCGGGGTGACCGTGGAGCCGCTCAGCGTGACCACCGCCTGGGGCTACAAGGTAAGCCTGATCTCGGAAGTGCCGGACTCTACCATCGCCAATGTGGGCACCCATGAGGACCCCGTGGCCGCCATGCAGGTGCAGCTTAAGTGGACCGTCCACACCGCGGTGAAAGACATCAGCTCCAAGGCCATCTACTACGTGCAGGGGGACGGCCTGCTGCAGGAGATCGGGACGCCCTTTAAGAACGCGCAGGAGCTTAAGAATAAGGCCAGGCTCGAGATGGCCGACGCCCGCGTAATGGACGTAAGCTTCAATTAAAACAGGCGCGCAGCCAGCTCTTCCGGCCCCGTAAAAGGGGCCGGTTGTTTTATGTGCCGGCGGCCGGCGGCCAGGCGCTAAATGGTAAAATTAAAACCGGCCCATGCCTGAAGAAACCCTGATAGAATTCAACGAACAGTTCTCCAAAGCCCTGCACCTGCTGCAGCACGGCAGCGGCAACCTGTTCGTCACCGGCAAGGCCGGCACCGGCAAGAGCACCCTGCTGCGCTATTTCCGCGCCCATACCGTAAAAAAGCTGGTGGTGCTGGCGCCTACCGGGGTGGCGGCGCTCAACGTGCAGGGGGAGACCATACATTCCTTCTTCCGCTTCAAGCCGGGCCTGACCCCCGACAAAGTGCGGCGCGCCCGCAAGAAGGACGCCGAGCTGTACAAGGCCCTGGAGATCATAGTCATAGACGAGGCCTCCATGGTGCGGGCGGACCTGATGGATTGCGTGGACGCCTTCATGCGGCTTAACGGGCCGGACCCGCTGCGGCCTTTCGGCGGGGTGCAGGTGGCGCTGTTCGGGGACCTGTACCAGCTGCCGCCGGTGGTGACCGGGCCCGAGCGGGAGATCTTCTCCTCCTTTTACGCGGGCCCGTATTTCTTCAACGCCAACGTTTTTAAAAAAGCCGCCCTGGAATACCTGGAGCTGGAGAAGATTTACCGCCAGAAGGACCAGGGCTTCATAGACATCCTCAACGCCATCCGGAACAACTCTATCAAGGCCCCGCAGCTGGAGGCGCTGAACAAAAGGGTGGGCGCGGACGTGGAGCAGGAGGGCCGGGGCGTAACCGTGCGCCTGCTCACCACCAACGCCGACGCCGCCGGCATAAATAACGAGCGCCTGCGCTCGCTGGACGGGCGCGGCCATGTCTACAAGGCGGAGATAACCGGGGCCTTTACTCGGGAGTCCTACCCGGCCGACGACGACCTGCACCTGAAAGCCGGCGCCCAGGTGATGCTGCTCAATAACGACCCGCATGGCCGCTGGGTCAACGGCACCATGGCCGCGGTGCAGGATATCATGAAGGGCCTGCCGGGCGAGTGCGACGTGGTGCACGTGCGCCTGCCCGACGGCTCGGTGGAGGCGGTGGAGCCTCACGCCTGGGAGCTGTTCCATTTTACGCTCGACAAAGAGGCCGGGAAAATAAAGACCGAGACCGCCGGCACCTTTACGCAGTACCCGCTGAAACTGGCCTGGGGCATAACCATCCACAAGAGCCAGGGCAAGACCTTCGACCGGGCCATCATAGACCTCGGCCGCCGCGCCTTCGCCGCCGGCCAGACCTACGTGGCGCTCAGCCGCTGCGTCTCGCTGGAGGGCCTCAGCCTGGCGCGGGCCGTGCGCCCCTCGGACGTGATGACCGACTGGCGCATAGTGCGCTATGTCACCGGGCGGCAGTACGGCGTCAGCGAGGCGCTGCTGCCGCTGGCCGAAAAGATAAAACTGATAGAGAAGGCCATAGCGGACGGCTGCTGCCTTGAGATACTTTACCTGAAGGCCGGCGACGAGAAGAGCCGCCGCGTGGTGCGGCCGGTAACGGTGGGGGACTGCCGTTTCAAGGAGTCTGCTTTCAAGGGGCTGGTGGCGGAGTGCCTTAAACGCGGCGAGCGCCGCACCTTCCGGGTGGACCGCATATTGGAAATGAAGGCTGTGGCGGAAGAGGAGACTACGGGGGAATTGTAGGGGATCAGATCTTGCCGTTGAAGTGGAACAGCAGCAGTATCATGAAGAGTATGCCCAGCACGCCGCCCCAGAGCAGGATATTGCCTGTCAGGCGCCCGGCCTTTTGCAGTCCTGTGCGGGGCGCGCCCTCCGCTGAGGCGAATTTTTTGCGCAGCAGCAGCCCGGCTATCACCGGGATAAAAGGCGCCGCCAGCAGCAGCACGGTTTCTAAAATATAATTCAGATCGGTCATTGCGCGGCAACCTCCTGCCCGTCGCGGTAGCACGCCTTCTTGCCGGCCACGTAGCCGGGGGTGGTGGCTTCCTGGTTGCCCATCACGCGCGTAAGGCCCGGCAGGCGGCCGGGCACCAGGCCGAAGGTGCGGTAGCCGCACACTACGGCGCCGCGTACGCCCAGGCTGGTGTCGCGGGCCAGGTCGGCGTCCCAGCCCTTCTCCCACTGTTCCTTGGCCTGCGCGGCGGGTACGCCGTCGGCCCTGTCCTGGAAGTAGGGCAGGCTGAAATAGAGCAGGCGGCGGGCCACCATTGAAATGCCTACCGCGGGATTAAGGGTGGCGCTGCCTATGGAGGCCGTGTTGCAGCCGGAGAACTGGATGACGCCGCCGCGGGCCATCTTGCCCTTGAGGAGCTCCGCCGTGGATTCAGAATCGTAGGTGGCCGGGCCCACGGTCTGCATGCCCGGCGAGCCGTGCCCGTAAAGGATTATTTTAGAGACCGAGCCGTTAGGCAGGGCGCGTATGGCCGCCTCGGCCGCGGCCTGGTCGCGGTAGGTGGTGGTCCTGCCGCCGGCGGTTATGGTGTAGCCGTAGGCGTCTGAGGTCCAGGCCGAAGATTTAGCCGTGTCGGCGGACTTCTGCTGAGGCAGCGGGGCCGGGACCCTGGCTCTTACCTGCGGGGCGGGGGCGGCCTTCAGCGCGGCTGCGGCGCCGCCGGCCTGCGCGCGGGAAGCCTGAGCCGCGCCTGAGAAATTTACCGCCGCGTCGCCGCTGGCGTTGGAACCGTCGAAGAACCTGGCTACCGCCGCGGAGTCACCGGAGGGCAGCGAGGCGGAAAATTTTTCAAGGGCGGCGGTGGAGGCGCTGCCGGGGGAGCTGCCCTTTTTGCCGGGGGTAAGGGTGGCGGAGGCCGCGGCGGCCCGCATGGCCCGCAGGTCGTTAATGGCTTCTGGCGTCAGGTGCGGGGCCAGCGCCAGCACGTCGTTGTTGTTGAGCCCTTCCACGGGAGCCCTCTTGAGCGCGGCGCGGACCAGTTTCAGTTTCTTTTTTAGTTCGGATGCGGCCGCCCGGCCGAGCCAGAGCTCAGCCGACTGCAGGTCCTTTTCTTTTATGCCGGCGGTATAGCCCTGCAGCTCGCGGGTGCTCCATTTGCGCATGGCGGCGGCGTGCCAGGTCCGCACGGCGGCCAGCCGCGCGGCGGCAGGGTCCCTCGCCAGAGTAAGTTCCCGCTCCTGCTCCTGCGCCGGCAGTGCCGCCCAGGAGTCCCTGTCGAAGGTCCTGGTTTCGCTGAACAGCTTGAATTCGGAAGCGTAGTCTTCCAGACCCCAGGCTACCGGTCCCGCGGCAAAAGCGTAACTCCCGGCCAGGGCCAGGGTTAATGAAAAGAATATAAGGCGCAGCTCTTTCATAAGTAGCGTATATAGTCTACATCCCTATACGCGGTTGTCAAGGTGCGGGCGGAACATTGGGCTTGTCCTGCACCGCGGCGTAGATGACCCTGACGCAGTCCGCGTAGGGCTTGCGGCGCTCGGGGGTGAAGTCGCGGTAGACCAGTTCCACGGCGCGGCCCGCGCCGAACATGGCGTGGTCTATGGGGAAAAGAGCCTCCGTGCCGGGCGGCAGGAATTCTTTCTTTATCTCCATGCGCAGGCCCCAGCCGGCCAGCAGGGACAGGCAATAAACCCATTTCTGGGTCTCCTGGTTGAACATCTTGAGCACCGGGCCGGGGTTCTTGGCCGTGTTGGGCCGCATTTCCCAGGTCTGGCCCGGCAGGTCGCCGGCCGCCGCCATGAGTTCGCCCCAGAATTCGCGGAAGGCTTCTGCGGATTTGGGGTAGCGCGCGGCGATGTGCTTCACGAATTTTTCAAATTCTTCGCGGATGAGGGCCGGGTCGGCCTTCATGGTCTTGGCTTTAAGGCGGTTCTCCTCCTCCAGCTTAAGGCGGGTTACCAGGTCCTGCAGCGAGGCGGCCTCGGCCTCGGTGGCGGGGGCCAGGTACTGGGCCCGGAAGGTCAGCCTGTCTCCGGAGACCGGCTGCACGGTTATGTTCTCGCCGGCCACCTTCACCACCACGCCGAGAGCCTTGTTGATGGTGTTGCGCACCGGCGCGTAAATTTCAAAAGTCTTTATTTCCATTTTTACCGCTCCCCTGTGGAACAATGATACAAAATTCAAAAACCAACCCGACAGACCTTTGACGGGTTGGCCTGCTATGCTATCTTGGGGATAACTTGACGGTGAGGAGGGGTTATGAAAGGAGCCGGAACCATACAGGACATGCCGCGGGTGGAGCGCCCGCGCGAGAAGATGATGCGCTACGGCCCGGAGAAGCTGGGCGAGGAGGAACTGCTGGCCATCCTGCTGCGCACCGGCACCAGGGGCAGGAACGTGCTGGACCTGGCCGGGGACCTGCTGCGGCGCTTCGGCCGGGGGGAACTGGCCAAAGCCGGCTTCGCGGAGCTGCGCGCCGCGCCCGGCTTGGGCCCGGTACGCAGCTGCGAGATCCTGGCCGCCTTCGAGTTGGGCCGGCGCTACCTCAACGGCAAGAAGGCCGGCATCTACCTCAAGCCGCGCGACATCTGGGAGGAGCTGCGCGACGTGCGCGGCGAGAAGAAGGAGCATTTTGTGGTGTTCTACCTGGACACGCGCAACCAGGAGATCAAGCGTGACATCGTCTCCATCGGCACGCTGAACTACAACCTGGTGCACCCGCGGGAGGTGTTCGAGCCCGCCGTGAAGAACCTGGCGGCCAGCGTGATAGTGGCCCACAACCACCCGTCCGGCTGCCTGGAACCTTCCGACGAGGACCTGAGCCTCACCAAGCGCCTGTCCCAGGCCGGCAAACTGCTGGGCATAGAATTGCTGGACCACGTGATCGTGACCAAGGAGGGCTTTATGAGCTTCAAACAGAAAGGGCTGTTGTAGCCGGACCGCGCGGCCTAAGGGCCTATTCCGGGGATAGGCCTTATGGCTCTTATGGCGGGGGGCGGATATTTCGTTTAATAACCATAATAGAGAACTTGTCACTCAACGTACACTGTCGGTTAGGAGAGAATAGATAATGAACCAGAAAACAATTAAGGGCCTTGGCCTGGCGGCCGTAGCCCTCTTCCTCGTAGGCTGCAATGAGATCAACTTCAGCGGCCTGCTCAACGTTACAGAACCCATCACCTTCGCCGGCCAGGACCGGGTCAACGTGGTGGTAAACCCCGGCCAGTTCAATACCAAGGCTTCCATCGGCAAGTCCGGCAGCAAGAAGGTCATTAAACTGGAGATCGCCAACGGCGCCCAGCCCACCAAAGTGGAACTGAGCTTCGACAAGAACATCAATATCGGGGCTGCCTTCACCCTGACCGCCGCCCAGATCGGCCAGAACTTCGACATGAACGGCACCATGGATACCAAGGTGGAGAAATCCCCCGAGTATTCCCGCAGCGAGTTCTGCACCTACCAGATGCCGCAGACCGTCTGCCGCTCCGCTGCCAAGAGCGCCGCGCAGACCGCCTCCGAAGAGGCCGTGACCGGCGAGGCCGCCAAACTGGACTCCTCCGTGGTCGCTCAGGGCTCTGTGCCCGAGGCTTCCAACCCCGCGCTGGTGGACACCAAGGGCCCGCAGTTCAACGGGCCGGTGCCGTACGCCCCGACCTGCCACACCCAGTGGATCACGATGAACGGCTACAAGTACGTGCGCTACTACGTCGAGACCACCACCAGGGACATCAAGTCCGACTTCGTCCAGGCCGGCCGCACCCTCGGCTCCTACTCGGGCCTCTCGGTAGAGCACCGGGACGTCTACACCTACGAAGGCCAGTGCCGCTAACGCAGCAAAGCCTGCCATAAAAAAAGAAGCCCCCGTGAAAACGGGGGCTTTCTTTTTGTCGGAGGCGCGGGCGTTAAAATCTAACTCACTCTTTTTGCCGCGAGGGCCGTCAGCGTCATAATGCGCTTGATGTACTCGCGCTTAGGATGCCCCTCCATGGAAACGCCCAGCGCCAGGCGCCCGGCGTCCAGCAGCAGGTAGGAGAACCGGCTCCCGGCCGCCTGCACCGGGCCGTCCTGCCCGCCCAGAGCCGTCAGCAGCGGCTGGGCCGCTTCGGGCGGCTCGCAGTAAATGCCGTGCCCTTCCCAGCCCGGGAGGGCGGGGGCTTTAGGCAGCGCCAGCGGCATGCCTAGAGGCCTGTTGAGAAAGCCGCCCGGGTGCACCAGCAGCCGGCGCCCGCTCCAGTTGGCCACGGTGCAGCTGACCTCCAGGTAGAAAGCGGCGGGCGAGTTCTTGTGGCGTTCGCTCTGGTTCACGTTCACCAGGGTCTCCACTCCCTCCCACGTTCCGCGCGCGTCGTACTTGCCGTCCCGGCCGAGCGGGCCGCTGTCGGCCAGCGTAAACCCGAGCGGTTCAAGCATGTCCAGCAGGTCCGTGTTGGTCTGGTACATCAGGCTGTAATAGAAGGCGTAAATGCTGGCGGCCAGCCCCGCTGCGCCGAGGTAGGAATAGACGTTCCACCTGGTGGGCATGTCGGAGGCGCCGGAAAGGTGGGTGATAAGCGTAACTACGCTGACAATGAAGCCCGCGAAGGCCGCCCCGCCGATAATCAGGCGGAACACATTGCCGGCCGCGCCCGAACCCCCAAGCCTGGCATGCCCGGCCGCGTAGACCAGCCCCGAGGCCAGTATTACCCCCAGGAAGCCCAGGGTCCACCCGTTCACGCCGTTCGGGGCGAACTGGAAACAGACCAGGCCCGCAACGCCCGCGATTATGCACAGGTAGCGCAGCCGTATTAGTTTTAGCTCGTTGGAAAGCTTCTTGTCCGCCGGCCCGCCTCGCAGCAGGTGCAGGCCCGCCGAGGCTAAACTGTAGCCCGGCAGCAGCATAAGCAGTACTCCGGCGCCCATGAGCGCCAGAGAAACGCCCAGGGAATCCCCGGTGTTGCGCGAAGTCTGCAGCAGTAAAAAACCGCCGCCCGTCAGGATCAAACCAGCTATCACGGCTATTTTTGCCAGCATATGTCGCGAGTTATTATAGCGGAATAAGGGAGTGGTTTACAGCAGCCTTCCCGGCTTCGCTCCTCAGCCTCCCGTCGGGCGATTGGCCCGGCGGGAGGTCTTTTTTATATCCTATACGGAGAATTTTAGTCCGGAGGCTGTACATGAGCGACGTATACGTACCTAAAATAGCGGGCGAACTGGGGCTTAACCCCGCAGGCGTGGCCGCGGCCATAGCGCTGTTCAAGGAAGACGCCACCATCCCTTTTATCTCCCGCTACCGCAAGGAAGCCACCGGCAACCTGGACGAGGTAGCCCTGGGTAAGATACAGGACCGCCTGGCCCAGCTGAAAGAGCTGGACGACCGCCGCGCGGCCATCCTGAAATCCCTCACCGAACGGAACCTGCTCACCGAAGAGCTTAAAGCTAAGATAGAGGCCGCCGGGGTCCTTTCCAAACTGGAAGACATCTACCTGCCTTTCCGCCCCAAGCGCCGCACCCGCGCCACCATCGCCAAAGAGAAAGGCCTGGAACCGCTGGCCGATCAAATTTACGCGCAGGGGCCCGAAGCCCCCGCCGCGCTGGCCGCGCCTTTCATAAGCGAAGAGAAAGGCGTGAAGACCGCCGAGGAAGCCCTCGCCGGCGCGCGCGACATTATAGCCGAGCGCATAAGCGAAGACGAGACCGCCCGCGCCCGCCTGCGCGGGCTCTTCGCCAATAAGGGCGTGTTCCACTCCAAGGTGCTCGAAGGCAAGGAGGCGGAGGGCGCCAAGTTTAAAGACTATTTCGACTGGAAAGAGCCGGCCCTCAAGGCCCCGTCCCACCGGATACTGGCCATGCGCCGCGGCGAGACGGAAGGGTTCCTGACCATGCGCATAGAAGTGGAGGCCGCCGAGGCCATAGCCCTGCTGGAGCCGCTGTTCGTAAAGAACGCCGGCGCAACCGGCCTCCAGGTGAAGGAGGCCGTGACCGATTCTTACAACCGGTTGCTGGCCCTCTCCATGGAGGGAGAGGCCCGCTTTGAGACCAAGAAGCGCGCCGACGCCGAGGCTATAGGCGTGTTCGCCCGCAACCTGCGCGAGATCCTGATGAGCTCGCCGCTGGGCCACAAGAACATCCTAGCGCTGGACCCGGGCTTCCGCACCGGCTGCAAGCTGGTCTGCCTGGACAATAACGGCAAGCTTATCCACGACGACGTGATCTACCCGCACAGCGGCGACGGCGCCTCCGCCTCGGCCGCAGAGAAAGTTAAAAAGCTGGCCGCGCAGTACAAGACCGAGGTCATCGCCATCGGCAACGGCACCGCCGGCCGCGAGACTGAAGAGTTCGCCCGCGGCCTGAAGCTTGAAGGCGTGATCATAGTGATGGTCAACGAGAGCGGCGCGTCTGTTTATTCCGCCTCGGAAGTGGCCCGCAACGAATTTCCGGACAAGGACGTCACCGTGCGCGGCGCCGTGTCCATCGGCCGCCGGCTGATGGACCCGCTGGCCGAGCTGGTCAAGATCGATCCCAAATCCATCGGCGTGGGGCAGTACCAGCACGACGTGGACCAGGGCGGCCTGAAGAAGAGCCTGGACGCCACCGTGGAGAGCTGCGTCAACAGCGTGGGCGTGGAGGTGAACACCGCCAGCCGCGAACTGCTCTCCTACGTGTCCGGCCTGAACGCGGCCCTCGCCAAGAATATAGTGGAGTTCCGCAACGAGAACGGGGCCTTCCCCAGCCGCGCGGCTCTTAAGAAAGTGCCGCGCCTCGGGCCCAAAGCCTTCGAGCAGGCCGCCGGTTTCCTGCGCCTGTCGGCCGGCAAGAACCCGCTGGACGCCAGCGCCGTGCACCCGGAGCGCTATGAAATAGTGGAGAAGATGGCCGCGGACCTGGGCTGCAAGGTGGCTGACCTGATGACCGACGCGGCCCTGCGCTCCAAAATAGATATTTCCAAGTACGTGTCCGAAGGCGTGGGCGAGCCCACCCTCAAGGACATCCTGGCCGAGCTGGCCAAGCCCGGCCGCGACCCGCGCAAACAGTTCGAGGCCTTCGTCTTCGGCGAGGCGCAGAAGATAGGCGACCTCAAGCCCGGCCAGAAACTGCCCGGCATTGTGACCAACGTGGCCGCCTTCGGCGCCTTCGTAGACATCGGCGTGCACCAGGACGGCCTGGTGCATGTCAGCGAGCTGGCTGACCGCTACGTGCAGGACGCCGCCTCGGTGGTGAAAGTAGGCCAGCGCGTTAACGTTACCGTGATAGACGTGGACCTGCCGCGCAACCGCATAGCCCTTTCCCTGAAGTCCAACCCGCTGGTAGGCCCCCGCGAGAGCCGCGGGCCCAGGCAGGAGCCGGCCCAGGCCGCGGCCGGCCCGCGCCCCGGTTTCAACCGGGACCGCCGGCCTGACAACAGGCCCCGCCGCGATGAAGCCCCGGCCGGCTCCATGGCCGAGGCCCTTAAAGCCTTCATGGACAAGCGCCGCGGCTGAACGGTCCCCGTCATTCCGGCGCAAGCCGGAATCCAGTAAAAGTAAAGAACCCCGCCCCCGCGGGGTTCTTTATCTTTACAGGCTGTTGGCCCCTTTTGCGGGGGGGTCCATTGGGCCCATGGGCCTGGGCCCTAAGACACTTACGGTTTTTGGGGGCGGCTGATAGACTATAGTCATGAGAAAACTTATCCTCGCGGTCATAGCGGCGGCCAATCTCTCGGCGGCGGTTTTTGCCGGTGAGTTCGGCCTCGAAACCCTGAGCGTGTCGGACCTGAAGGCTTCACAGAGCAGCCTGCAGGCCGCGCCCATACCGGTACAGCCCGAGCTGCTCGGCATGGATAAGTCGCCCAACCTGCCCTCCCCGCTGCTGGACATGACCATCAAGCTGCCTTTTAAATCCCTCAGCTCCCGCATCTCCGAGCTGCCCGGCATAAAGATGAAGGCCATCAACCCCGGTGCCCCCATCCTCTTCAAGCAGGGCGACCACATAGCTTTTAGCAACGTGGCGGTGGACTATAACGGCATAGAGATAGAACCTACCATCCTTATAAAGCCCGCCTTCGAGGGCCAGAACAAGCTCTCTATAAAGGTAATGAGGGTCGAGGCCGACATAGCCTTCGGCCCCAACAAGGCCCTGCCCACCCAGCTGGACAAGGACGGCCTGATGGAAATGGTGATGACCAATCTCACCACCGGCATGCTGCAGAGCATGGACGAGGCCTTCGCCAAGAACAAGGTGGCGCTCCGGGCCAAGGACGTGCTGACCTTCGCCTACGACCGCAAAAGCTGGACCCTGCGCTCCACGGTGAACCCTAATTTCATCGCTCCGCTGCTGCCCGGCCTGATCAGCAACGTTTCGCTCTCCAACTTCTCTTTCGACGAGGCCGGTTTCGCCCTTAGCGTGAAATCCGGTTCCGCCAACGCGGCCCAGCTGGCCGGCTATAACCTCACCATGTCGGACGGCCTGCTGGACAACTTCATCGGCCAGTTCACCAAGGGCACCGATTTCGAGTTCCACCCCCAGGGCAAAGAGGGCGGGCTTAAGTTCCGCGCCGACGGCCGCCTGGAAATCGCCGGCAAGATCTACGCCCGGGACGTGTTCGGCAAGCCCAACGTCTTCTTCAAGGCCACCATCCTGGCCGAATATGTCGGCCCCAACACGCTGCGGGTCAGGGTTGAGCGCGTGGACGTGGACAAGGCCTACGGCATCGGCATCCCCGGCTTCATCAACAACTGGATACAGGGCAAGGTAGTCGGCTCGGTCATAGACACCCTGACCACCAACCCCGCGCTGACCAAGGTGATGACCGCCACCAAGCTCGACGACAAGACCGTCAGGATCGTCCTTAAGAACAGCGCTTTCATGCCCTCCTTCGCCAAGGGCGCCGTGATCAATAACCTGAAAATAACCAACGGCCTGCTGTACCTGGGCTTCGAGCTGTGATCGCGGACACAAGGAGAAAATTTATGAAAAAACTTATCCTGAACCTGATAGCCCTGGCCCTCCTCGCGAGCGCCGCCTCGGCTTCCGACTTCGACCTCTCCGGCTTTAGCGCCTCCGATATCCGCACGGGCATGGCCGACCTCAGGGCCCCGGCCCCGCAGGCGCAGATAGAGGACGACGTGATAGGCGTGGACATGAATATCCGCGTGCCTTTCAAGATGATCAAGAACGCCGTGGTGGCGATGACCGTCACTGAGAATCGCCTGACCATAATAGACAAGAACGCCCCGGTGATCTTCAAGTCCGGCGAGTTCCTGAGGATCTCCAACATAACCGTGGACCAGGGCGGCATCGTAGTGGTGCCCACCCTGACCCTGAAGCCCTACTTCGTGAGCCGCGACAAGTTCGCCATCCGCATCCAGCGCGTACAGATGCACGCCTCCATGGAGCCTTCCGTGAAGTCCGTCCCCGCCGCCGTGACCGAAGAACAGGTGATGGTGCAGGTGATGGACGTGCTGATAAAGGGCGTCTACTCCGCCCTGGACGCCAAACTGAAGGCCAAGAACATCCCCCTGAAAGCCCAGGACGTGGTAAAGCTGAACTACGATAAGGCCGCCTGGACCCTGAACGCCCAGGTCTCCTCCAAGATCATCAACCAGTTCGTGCCCGCCGGCATCATGGGCGACCTGCACCTGACCGGCTTCTCGTTCAGCGACACCGGCCTGGCGCTTAAGATACAGACCGCCAATTAAGCCGGGCCGCCCCGATAAAGAACCCCGCCCCCGCGCGGGGTTTTTTATATAATTTCAGGACTCTACAGGAGGGAACAATGCTTTTCGACAAACTGAGCCCGGAGATGGTGAAGGCGCTGATAGAGACCATGCCGGCCGAGCTGACGGTGATAGACGCCAACGATGAGGTGGCCGGCTGGAACAAGCACGAGACGCGCCTGTTCAGGCGGCCGATGACGGCCATGGGCATGAACTTCCGGCAATGCCACCCCGAGAAGAGCCTGGCCATGGTGGAGCGGCTGATAGGCGAAATGAAGGCCGGCACCCGCGACAAGGCCACCTTCTGGATAGACATGGAAGTAACGCCTGGCGAGCCCAAGCACAAGATCTTTATAGAGTTCTACGCGCTGCGCGACGACAGGGGCAAATATATTGGCTGCATGGAGTTCACTCAGGACGTGCAGGCCATAAGGGAACTGCAGGGCCAGAAACGCCTGATGGATTAAAGCCTGTCTCTCAAATAAAAAAGCCGGACAAGGGTCCGGCTTTTTTTGTGGCCCGGCAAATATTATTTAACTTTGTACAGCCCCGGCCAGATGGCCTCCAGCGAGGCGATAAAGGCGTCGGTGATGCCGGACATGGCCGAGGTGGTGTCGAAGCCCTCGTAACCCATGGACGCCGACCAGAGTATGGACCCGGTCTTAACGTCCACCATCCGCGAGACCAGCGACACGTTGGCGGTGGTGCTGAGGATCTGCGAATCGGGCATGCCCATCACGGAACCTTCGGAATAGACCGTGCCGTTGTTGAGCTGCGTGACGCCGGAACCGAGATTTACCTTGGAGTTGGTCACTATATAGCTGGACTGCGGCGTGCTCTGGGCCACCGTGCCCACGAACAGGGCGTCGACCCCGAGCAGTTTGCCTAGCTCCCTGGCCGTGGCCGGGTCGAAGGCAGAGGAGGAGGTCAGCGACTGCTCCTTCATCACGGAGTCCAGGTGCTGGCGTTCTATAACGTCGGCGCCGTGCTCCAGCAGGCTCTGGGTCATCAGGTCGGCGGCCAGGTCGCCCTGGGAGCCGTTGAAAGAAAGCACCGCGACGCGTTTAATGGCGGTAAAATCGGCGCGGGGATTTATGGCCACCTTGGGGGTGGCGCAGGCCGCCAGCAGCAGCGGCGCGGCTATAAGAATAAGGCGTATGTTTTTCATCTTTTAACGGTGAGGTGGTGCAGGTGGCGCTCGGCGGTATTGCGCATCTGCGGGTCGCCGGCGTTCTCGAGGCAGGCCTTCCAGGCGGCTATGGCCTGGCTAGTCATGCCTTTCTTCTCGTAGATCAGGCCCAGCATGTAGTGGGCTACGGCTTTTTTGGGGTCCAGCGACACCGCGGTCTCGAAAGCCCGCTGCGCGTCGTCGGCCTGCTTCAGCCGGGCGTAGGTGAAGCCGAGCTTCACAAAAACTTCCGTGTCCTTGGGCGTGGTCCTGGCCTGCTGTTCCAACGCGGCGGCTTCCTGTTTGAGGCGCGCCACCACTTCGGGCGGGTCGTTGGGGGGCGGGGCCGGCGGCTCGGCGGACAATACCCCGGGGACGAAAAATAAAGCGGCTAACAAGAGTCTTTTCATGGGTCACCTCGCTGTCTCTAAAACGATATAAAATTTGACCGGCTTTTAACAGGGTTTAACCGGCCGGGGGGAGATTTGGTAATATGGTCTTATGAAATTCACCTTTTCCCACAATAATCTCAACGTCCTGGACCTGGAGAAGAGCCTTAAGTTCTACCAGGAGGCGCTCGGCCTGACGGAAACACGCCGCAAGAGCCCGCCGGACAACAGCTTTACCCTGGTCTTCCTCGGGGACGGGGTCACCTCCCACCGCCTGGAGCTTACCTGGCTGCGCGACAGGAAGGAGAAGTACAACCTGGGGGATAACGAGCTGCACCTGGCTTTCGACACCGACGATTACGCCGCCGCCTACGCCAAACACAAGGCGATGGGCTGCGTCTGCTACGAGAACCCGGCCATGGGCATCTACTTCATAGAGGACCCCGACGGCTACTGGCTGGAGATCCTGCCGGTGAAAAAATAATGAACTGTCCTAAATGCGGTACT
Organism: Elusimicrobia bacterium GWB2_63_22; assembly: GCA_001799735.1. GTDB lineage: Bacteria > Elusimicrobiota > Elusimicrobia > Elusimicrobiales > UBA9959 > UBA9959. The sequence goes on from MGUA01000022.1 coordinate 107,839, forward strand.
GCGATAGAAGAGGGCAAGGCCTACTGCTCCAACCCGGCCTGCGGCGCCGTCACCGGGGCTGGGGTGAAACAGACGCGCGAGATAAAGCTGGAGAAAGAACTCAAGTTTAAACTTGTGATGGATTTTGCCGTCCTCGCCCGCCTCGGTGCGCTGCTGATAGTCATCCTCGCCGCCGCCTACCTCTACTTCTTCGTCCGCGGCTGAACCGGCTCCCCCGGGCCGGCCAACGCTCCAAGCACGCCCTTCATCCCGTCGGCGAAAGCCGCCATGTACGCGTAGTTCAGCGTGTCGGGCAGGTCCGAATCCTTGTGGTAATGCCGGTTACGGTAGAAAGACGTATCGGTGAACATCACGGCCTTGTAGCCGGCCTTCCAGAAATCCCTGTGGTCCGAATAATCCACGCCCGGCACAAATTCCGGCAGCGACACCGTGCGCAGCGGCAGCGGCGTGGCGGCCCTGAAAGCTTTGTCCGCCTCACCCGCCAGACCCCGCGAGGCGAAGTTGGAGACCTGGGCTATAAAGTTGCCCCTGCCGGGCATGAACGGGCCTATCAGCGGCGGGTAGCGCTGGGAGAGCCGCTCCTCGGTGAAATAGCCGGTCATCTCCAGTATCAATACGGCCTTTATGTCGTCGCGCCGTTCCAGGGCCGCGCGCGCGTAGACGGCGCTGCCCATGCCGGCCGTTTTAAAGAAAGGCGGTTCTTCGTTGGCGAAAGCGGCGAAAGTTACGGTCCTGCCGAAACTTTTCTTCGACGCGTACTCGGCCAGTTCCAGCAGGCAGGCCACGCCGCTGGCGTTGTCGTCGGCGCCGGGGTTGTCGTAAGTGTCGTAATGCGCCCCCACCAGCACGCTCTCGCCAGGCCTGGCGCTCCCCGGCTTTGACGCGATAATGTTTCTGGCAAAGGTTCCCGCCGAGGGATACTCCTGGACTTCTACCTTGTAGCCGGCGGCACGCAGGCGGCCGGAGATATAGTCCTCCGTCCGGCGCAGGCGAGGCCGGTTGTTCCTGAATACGTCCCTGGCGCCTATTTCAACGGCCAGGTGCGTGACGGTCCTGCGCAGGTCTTCCGGAGAGGTGGCCGTAGCGTGCCCGGCCGGGTAGGACGGCGCCAGGAAATTCCAGCCGACGGTTGTTAGTTTGAGGACCAGGTAGGCCGCCGCCGTAAAGACCAGCAGGGAGAGAAAACGTTTCTTTGTCAGCATGCGCCTATCCTAGCATATGGCGCCGCAGAAATAAAAAAGCGCGGCTTTTAAGGGCCGCGCTTTTTTTATTGGCGCAGGGTTCAGTAGTAATAACCCGGGTGGAAGTAGGTTATGGTGAACTGCGTTCCGGAAACGTTCTTCTCCAGGATGACCAGGCCCTGCGAGGCGAAAGCCGCCGCGGTCTCGGCGGCCGCGCGCTGGGCTTCGCTGGCGAAGGTGTAGTTGCCGCTGGCGTACTTCTGCAGCTCCAGCCTGGACTGGGAGAGGAACACGATATTGTAGGTGGTGCCGGTGAGGCGCTTCTCCAGGATCACCAGGCCGCGCACCCGCTGCAGGGCGGCCGCCGCCTCGTCCAGGGAGCGCTTGGCGTCGCTGGAAAAGACGAAACTGCCGCTGGCGTAATTCTGGGTCTCCATGAGGTAAGGGGTCTGATACACCAGGGTGTAGGAGGTTCCGGCGAGGCGTTTCTCCAGCATAATGGCGCCGGCGCCCTGCAGGGCGGCCGCCGCTTCGTCCATGGAGCGCCTGGCGTCGCTGGCGAAGACGAAAGAGCCGCTCTCGTAGGTCTGGGTCTGCATGTAGCCGGTATGGCCGGCGGAAAGGTAGCTCACTACGAAAGACGTTCCCGTAACATTGGCCTCGAGCACCACTTTGCCCTGGCCCTGCATGGCCGCCACGCATTCCTCGGCCGCTCTTTTGGCCTCGCTGGCGAAGACGAAAGTGCCGCTGTTATATTTCTCCACCTTCAGGAAGGAGGGAGCTATAAAGACCAGCGTGTAGGAATTGAAGTTGCTGCGCTTCTCCAGTACCGTGTAGCCGGCCCGGCTGATGGCCTCGGCCGCGTTCTCCATGGAGCGCTTGGCGTCGCTGACAAAGACGAAGTTGGAACTCTCGAAGCGGAACTGCTGCATCTGCGCCTGGGGCGGGTATACCGGCGGGTATTGCGGCGGATACTGAGGCGGGTACACCGGCGGATACTGCGGCGGGTACTGGGGGGGATACACCGGTGGGTAGCCGGGGTTCCAGGGCTGCGGCGGGTAGGCCGGGTGCGTGGGCTGCGGATTGTATCCGGGGTAGCCGGGGGTCACGGGATGCGAAGGCGTCACGGGATGCGAAGGCGTCACGGGATGCGAAGGCGTCACGGGATGCGTCGGATGCGTGGGGTGCGTGGGGTGCACGTTCACGGGGTGAGGCACTCCGGGCTTGGGCGGCTGCTGATGTGTGCCCACCGTCACCGAGATGCCGGCCTTCTCAAGCTCCGCCGACATGGTCTCAACCGTGGCCGCTCTGGCGGCGCCTACCGCGGCAAAGGCGGCGGCCATTATTAAGGCTAATTTTTTCATGTTACCTCCCCCGGAAACTTTAACTGCTTATATTAGTAATGCTATAAATCTCCGCTCGCCCCGCCTACAGGCCAAGGCCCCAGGGGAGCCATGTTTTTAGGCCTACCGGGAATTAGGCACATCGGCCCGGTTGCTTGTGCGGCCTATCTTTAATAGGATTTTCCTTATGGAGCGCCGTATAGTGCATGTGGACATGGACGCGTTCTTCGCGGCCATAGAGCAGAGGGATAACCCGTCCCTCAAGGGCCGGCCTGTCATTATAGGGGCCGACCCCAAAGGCGGGCGGGGCCGCGGCGTGGTCTCCACCTGCTCCTACGAGGCCCGCAAGTTCGGCGTGCGCTCGGCCATGCCTATTTCCGAAGCCTGGCGCCGCTGCCCTAAAGGCGTTTTTCTGCCGCCGGATTTTCACAAATATGAGGAAGCCTCCGCTAAAATACGCCAGGCCTTCTACGAGTTTACCCCGGACATAGAGCAGGTGAGCATAGACGAAGCTTTCCTGGACATTACCCGCAGCGCCCACCTGTTCGGCGGGCCGCTGGAGACCTGCCGCCGCATCAAGGCCCGCGTGAGGGAGCTCACCGGCCTCTCCTGTTCCGTAGGCCTGGCTCCCACCATGATGGCCGCCAAGATAGCCTCCGATCTTAAGAAGCCGGATGGCCTGGTGGAGGTGCGCCCCGACGGGCTGAAGGCTTTTCTCGCGCCGCTGGATATTTCAAGGCTCTGGGGGCTGGGGCCCAAGACCGCTGACGTACTGCGCTCGCACGGTATAAATACGGTGGGGGAGCTGGCCGCCGCCGGGCCCGAAGCCCTGCGCGGGCTGGGCAGCCACGGCGCCGGCTTAAAAGAACTGGCGCTGGGGGAGGACCCGCGCGAGGTGCGCGAGGACGGCGAGACCAAGTCCGTGAGCAACGAGACCACTTTCGAGACCGACACCGCTGACGCCCGCGAGATAAAAGAATCCCTGGTAGCCCTGGCCGACAAGGTCTCCTCCCGCCTGCGGGAAGCCGGCTTGAAAGGCCGCACCGTCACCCTGAAGATACGCCTTGAAGGTTTTGAAACCTATACGCGCGCTAAAACCCTGCCGCTGTCCACCAACTACGCGGACGTACTAAGCCGCGAAGCGCTGGCCCTGTACGCCGCCTTCGACAGGGGCCGCAAAAAGGTGCGGCTGCTGGGGGTGAAGGTGTCGGGGCTGATGCCGGCGGGGGAGGCCGAAAGCCTTTTCGAGGACGCCGGCGACGCCAGGCGCGAGAAGGCCCATAAGGCCATAGAAGTTATAAGGGAAAAATTCGGCAGGGGTTCTATCTACAGGGCTGGCGGGAAAAAAGATATCTGACGCCCGGGGTCAGACGGCGCCGCCGGGGAGCACCGGGCCTTTGTTCTTCCAGCCGGTGAGCGCGGTTATGAACCCGGACCATTTGGCTTCCAGTTCCGCCCGGCCCGGCTTGCCGCCGGGCGCCGAGGCGGCGTAAAGCATGGCGCCGAACAGCGCGTCCTGCAGGGTCTCCGCCACGGAGGCCGGGTCCGCCTTCAGCGTGAACAGCCCTTCCCTGACCCCGGCCAGCAGATGCTCCAGCAGCCTTTCCCTGCCCACGGTTATCATGCGGGTGAAAAGCCCGGAAAATTCTCCGCCGCGGCCGGCCAGGTAATAGAGCAGCAGCAGCACCTGGGCGTCGCTGGCGCGGTAGCGCAGGGCCCACAGCGCGTTGCCGAGACAATGCTTGAGCAGGCGCCGGCCCGCGTCGTCGCGGATATCCATCAGGCCGCTCACCACCTCGTGGTTGTGGCGCACTATGGTCTCCACCAGTTCGGCGAACAGGGAATTCTTGTCGGGGAAATGGTACATCACGGCCGACTGGCTGAGGCCTATCTCGTCGGCTACCATCTGGAAACTCGTTTCGGCGAAGCCGTGCCGCGCCGCCAGCTTAATGGCGGCCAGCAGGATCTTCTGCCTGGTGCTGCCGCCCTTCTTTGTTTCCGGCCTCGTTTTCATGCTGAAATTCTACCTTACTCCCCCCGGCGTGTCTAGGGGACGCTGATTCCTAAATTCCTAATTTGGTTTTCCGAGCGGCTATGCGGGTGAAGCAGCGCGAAATTAGGAATTTAGGAATCAGCGTCCCCTCCCCAAGGGCCCACCTCCGCCCGGGTCCCCGGACCCATGACAAAGCGTTACGTTTGAAATACAATGTGTTACACGGTTTTAGCGCGGCAAAGGACCTGAACGATGAAAAAAATATTCCTGGCGGCGGTACTGGCGGCGGTCTGCGGTTCCTTCTCCTACGGCGGGCAGTCCTCCCCGGACGCCCTGGCCGGCTCCCCGCTCTATTCCGACCCGGTCTTCCAGGATTACATAGAGACGGCTTACGGCTACCTTAACCCGGCCAACAGGTTCCTGCCCGCCCCGGTCTACCGCGACGCCGTGGCTTCCCCGGCTCAGGCCAGCGTGTTCCTGATCATTACCCCGGTCAAGGGGGATGTGGCGGGCCTGCTGGAGCGCCTGTCGGCCGCCGGCTTCTCGTTCTCCGGGGAGAGGACTTCTTACGCTGGGGGGAGCAAGGTCACCCGCCTGCTGGGGAGGGCCAGCCCCGGGTCGGTGGAGGCCATACGCAAGGTGGAGGGAGTAGCCGGGGTGAGGGTAGACGGGAAAAAAGCCAAAAGGTCACGCGCCGCGTAGCGGGCCGCTCGCTCCATGCCGCCGGCCGGGTTTTTGCCCGGCCGTTTTATTTTATAGGATATCCGTATGGCTATTTCTAAAATTCTGGAATACGAACATCAGGTGACGCCCGAAGAGATAGACGGGCTGGGCCATGTGAACAACCAGGTCTACCTGGACTGGCTTATGGAGGCCGCTACCAAGCATTCCGCCCTGGTGGGCTGGGATATCATGCGCCTCATCGCCATGGGCGAGGGGTGGGTGGTGCGCCGGCACGAGATAGACTACCTGCTGCCGGTGCTGCCGGGCGAGACGGTGCAGATGCGCACCTGGGTGGAGACCGCCGAGCGCGCCTCCTCCGAACGGCATTACGAAATTTTCAGGAAATCAGACGGTAAACTGGTCTGCCAGGGCCGCACGATGTGGGTGTGGGTAAACTACAAGACCGGCCGCCCCAGCCGGATACCGCAGCCGCTGATAAAAGATTTTACCGACTGGACCCCGCCGGCCGGCTGAGGCCGGTAGCGGCTTTCTCGGCCCGCACCTGTTCCACCGTTAACATTATCTTCGCGCAAGCCTCGGCGTCCGAAAGGGCGTTGTGCGCCGCTATGGATCCAGACCCTCGAGAAATATCCGGATTGTGTTGGATTGCTTCCCAAGATTACTAATCACTTCGCGTTACAGTTTCCCCGAGCTGCCCTCCCAGTCTATGAAGTGAACCCCGTCCAGTGCCGCGATAAGCAGCCTGTTGCGTGTGGCCAGCAGGTTGCTGCGCCAGTACTTCTCCTGTATGCTTTGTGGAAGTTTCCAGTAGGAGTAGGGGCCGTGAGGGTCCGCGCCGGTCTTTACCAGGTAGGCGTTGCCTATCGTGAACCAGAACTCGCCATTTTCCTCCCTGACCAGCGCTATTTCTCCTTTTGCACCGGGGAGGTCTCTCAATATCTGGTCGAGGCTGAAAGACTCTATGGATCTCCCGTCCCGGGTCAGGATATTGAATTGCGGGGACTCGAGGTCTTTCTTTGTCTTTCCGAAAATAGTTTTGACCGTAACCTCCACGCGTAATTTCCTGTTGTAGCCCCAGAGGGTCCCGTCGGTGGCCGACCAGAGGTTAGAGCCAAAGCGGAAGTAGCCCTGCCAGAGCTTGCGGGCCTTCTTCCCGGGGGGGCAGAGGTAAGCGGCATAGTCTTTGCCTTCACCGGCCGGCACTATGTAGTTTACCCCGTCGTTGAGCCTTGCCCCGACGATAGGGGATTTGGACCCCAGGGCTCCCGGCACCGTCCACTTCTCGCCGCCGGAAGTCACGGTCCTCCCGTCGGTAGAGACCACGGCTACGCCAGGGGCTCCGGCCAGCCTGGCGCGCAGGAAGGCGTCCAGCAGGGCTTCCTCGCCGGTACCGGCCAGCCAGCGTTTTGCGGCCGCCTCGGGCATGCCGGTTTTTTCCCACTTCAGCGGCCCAGTGCCGGTCCGGAGCGGCGCGTAATAGGCGCCGTTCTTGCGGCGCTCGACTATAGCCGGGACTTTTCCCCGCACGAGGTACGCCCGCCGGGAGTCCGGCAGGGTGGAGCGCAATTTCAGCCCCGCGGCGGCGCTGCCGTTCATCAGCACGGCGGGCTTGTCATAGCGGTTGCAGTAGATCCAGACGCTGCCGTCGGAGGCTGACAGTGTCTGCCCGCGTACGAAAGACGGAACCGGGAAAAAATAATTCGGTATGCCCCGGTCCGAGTCTTCGGGGAAGACTACGGCGCGCCTGCCCGCCTCGTCTATCAGAAAGACCTCGCCGGTGAAAGGCTTCTGCGCCAGCATGACGCCGGGCGCGGCCTGCGGAGTGTCGGAATTAATGACCAGCGGGTAGACCGGCCAGGTGACATCCGCGGCTTTGGCGCGCAGGGCGGCCAGACCGAAGAAAGGCGGAAGCACGGGGGCCGCAAGCAGAAGCGCGGAAAGAAGCGCCTTGGCCGTTCTGCCGGCCTCCCTGCGGGCGTAAGCGCGGCACAACAGGTGGAGCGCGCCCAGCGCGCCGGCCAGGGCCAGTACCGCGGTCAGTGTATTGATGAAGGCCAGCGGTATCAGGTCCAGCAGCAGCTCGCCGAAGAGGGCCGCCGAGAGCAGGGGGAGCGCCGTGAGCACCAGCAGCGCCGCCGCGGCCAGGCCTCCCGCCACCGCGTTGCGGAAGGCGTAGGAGAGGGTGAAACTGTACAGGACCAGGAACGCCGCGTAGAACGCGTAGTGCCGCGCCACGTGGGCGTTCACGAAGTTTAGCTTGTCTAGCGGTACTGAAAAGCCCATTATGGCGTAGATGGCCAGTAGCAGCAAGGCCGTCTGCGCCGCTGCGGCGGCCAGGCCGGAGAGGACCTGCCTGTACTGGCTCGCAGGCAGCGGCTGCTCGGCCGCGCGCGACGCGTCCGAAGCCGCGTCTGAGCCGGCCGTGCCGGCCAGGGTCATTATGGCCAGCGGCAGGCCGGCCAGGGCCCAGAAGAGCATGGCGATGTTGACGGCCTCGGCGCCTGTGAAGCTATCCGGCCGGAACAGCAGCGCCGCCGGCACCGAGAGAAGGACGGCCCCCGCCAGCACCAGGAAGGGGAGGCGGCTTTTCCTGAATTGAAGGATGATGAGGTTCTTCATAATGTTTTCCTCTTATTCTCCGAGCAGCACTTTGAAAGAGTCTTCCAGGGACAGGGGCGAGATCTCCGCCCCGGCGAAAGCGGGGTCCAGCTTGAGCCGCTCCAGGTTTTCGCGGCCGAACACCGCGAATTCCCGCAGCGCGCCGCCGCCGCCGAGCGCTACGACGCCGGCCGGCAGGGAAACCGGCGACTCCAGCCGCGCGGCCGCGCGGAACACCTCTTCGGTCAGGAAGGCCGCGTTGTGGTTTGCGGCTATAGCGCCGTCCTTGAGCACGCAGACCCGGTCCAGGATGCCGCCCATCTCGCCCATGCGGTGGTTGGCCACTATGATCGTCCTGCCCCCTTCGGTGAGTTCGTGAATGAGGCCGTTGAGAATATGGTCCCGCACCAGGTAGTCGAGGCCGGAGGTGGGCTCGTCGAGCAGCAGCAGCTCCGGGTTGTGGGCCGTAGCCGCTATCCAGGCCAGCTTGGCCAGGTTGCCCTTGCTCATGGCCGAAACCCTGGAGGCCGGGTCCAGTTCCAGTTTTCGGCACAGGTCCAGGGCCTTGGCCATGTCCCAGTGCCGGAAGAAACGGGCGCGGAACTCCAGTACTTCCCGCGCCGTCATGAAGCCGTGGAAGGCCGGTTTCTCGGGGACATACCCTATTAAGCCGCGCAGCCTGCCGCTGCCGTCCGGCCTGAGGCCGAGTATTTCCGCGCTGCCGCCGTCGGCGGACATCAGGTCGAGCAGGATGGAGAAAAGGGTGGTCTTGCCGGAGCCGTTGCGGCCCAGTATTCCGACCACTTCACCGCGCTCGGCGCTCAGGTTCAGCCCTTTAAGGACTTCTTTGGGACCAAAAGCTTTCTTCAGGCCTTTCGTTTCAAGGATGCGGTCGTTCATAATAGTTTCCTCTTAAGGGCGGCTATCATCTTCTCCACCTCTGCCCACGAAAAGCCGCTCTCCATGGCGCCCTTGAGCGCCGTCTCAAGACTTTCCGACACCCGCCTGGCCGCGTGCTCTGCCAGCGAGCCGGCGCGGGGGGAAATAATATTTTCCTGGCCGCGGAGGCTCTCGAAGAAGCCCTCCGCGGTCAGTTCCCGGTAGGCGCGGGCCACCGTGTTGGGGTTTACCTTCAGGTCCAGGGCCATCTTCCTTATGGAAGGCGCGGCGTCGCCGGGCTTCAGCAGGCCTTTTTTGACGAGGCCCTTCAGTCCAAGCTTGATCTGGTCGTAGATGGGCGTCTGCGAGTTCTGGTTTAAGGTGATCATATGTGTACTACCATGCTAGTACACTAATAGTCTAGCAGGCGCATGCGCGTCTGTCAAGGCCCAAAAGAAAAGGGCCCGGCGTAGTCCGGGCCCTTTTCTTCTTATCGGAAGCGGGTTAGAACCTGCTCCAGAGTTTCTTTGCCAGCTCGCCTACGTTCTTAAAGTAGCGGTTAGCTGTTTTAGCGTTGTTGACCAGCAGCGCGTTGGCGACTTCCATGAACCCCTGCGATGGGTCGCGCTTGAGGTGCTGCGGCCACAGGCCGCAGCGCAGCTCTTAGAGCATGTTCACCGTCATCGCGTCGGTGCCCAGGCCCATCAGCACGCCCTTCTTGGTCATGGAAACGCGCCCCGCCGGTCAGAAAGAACCTGTCCGAATTCACGAAAAACCACCCGGTTTTTGATATTACAAACAAAACAGGCGGCGCTCACGCGGAATTTTTATGAAAACGCGCCCGGAGAAGGGGAAAAGGCGGGGGGGCTGATGCTAGCTGCTCTTATCTTTTCTACAGTCTTTTTTCGGCCCGCACCTGTTCCACCGTTAACATTATCTTCGCGCAAGCCTCGGCGTCCGAAAGGGCGTTGTGATGCTTGAGCGGTATACTGAGGTGATGGCAGACATGCGAGAGCGTGGCGGGCTTGAGCCCCAGTTCCTTCCTTGAGAGCTGCACCGTGCAGACAAAAGGCTGCGGCGGCGCAGCCAGCCCGGCCGCGGCGCAGCAGGCGTTGAGCACGCCCCTGTCGAAAGGCGCGTTGTGCGCCGTTATAAAATCCGCGCCTTTAAAGAACTCCTCCAGGCACGGCCAGACCTCGCCGAAGGGCGGCTCGCCCGCCACGTCCTCCCAGGTTATATCGTGAATATAGGTGAACAGGATGTCGGGCCGGGGCGGCCGGATAAGCCGGTAGCCCGTCTTGACGATTTCCCCGTGCTCGACGCGGGCCAGGCCAACGGCGCAGGCCGAATCGCGCCCGTTGTCGGCGGTCTCGAAATCTATGGCGGTGAAGATCGACATCAGGGTGCGGCAGGGCCCTGCAGCAGGGTTTTGTAATTGGAGAAATACTCCGTCACTTTTTTAACGTAACTGCGCGTTTCTTTAAAAGGGGGGACGTCGTTGTACTTATGCACGTTGCCCTGGCCGGCGTTATAGGCGGCTATGGCCATCTGCGAGGTCTTCTGTTTGATGTCTTCGGCGGACAAGTCGCCGGCCGGGATGGTGGCGAACTCGTCCCAGAGGTATTTGAGGTATTTGACGCCGTACTTAATGTTCACGGCGGGGTCGATGATCTTCTTTGCGTCCTTCAGGCCCATCCATTTGGCGGTGGAGGGCATCAGCTGCATCAGGCCCCTGGCGCCTACCGGGCTCTTGGCGTTGGGGTTGAAAGAGGATTCCTTCTGTATGACGGCCAGTACCAGCGCCAGGTCTATGCCCTGCGCTTTGGCCTCCGCCCGGGCCAGCGCCAGGTAGGGAATGCCGCCGCCGGCCGCTTTTTCGGAGCCGCGCCCTTCCATGACCAGCTCTGCCGGGTCGAAGAGCTCCGCCCCGGGTTCGTGTACGGCGTCCGGGCGGACGAGGAAATCAAAATCGGCGCGCAGCGTCTGGTCTGTGACCTCAGCTTCTTCTGCGGCCGCGGAGACCGGCTCCGGGGCGGAAACGGAAGGGATATCTGCGCCGCCGTCTCCGGACAGCTCGTCAAAAGCGCCGGCCCGGGCCGCGCAGGGCGCGGCCAGCAGGAGTCCGGAAAGGATGGCGAGTACGGTCTTCATAAGTCTCAAATAGTGTAATTGACATGTCAATACCTGTCAAGGGCCTCCGGGGCCGCCCCCTGGCGGCAAAAAACCCGGGGGCTGTCCCCCGGGTTTTGGCGCCTTAACGGTCCTGTCAATTCTCTTTAAGAATGTCGGTCCGCTTTACCGCGGCCTTGGTCTCGGCTATGGAGAACTTGGGGTTCACCTTCACCACTTTGGCGGTGCCGATCTTTTCTTCTTCCGAGCCCAGCGATTCGCCGGTATCGGGGTCCAGCATTTCCTCTCCCGTGCGGTAGATGCCGTAGACCCGGCCCACCTTTTCGCCGTCAGCGCCGCCGGAGTTGATGTAGATCTGGTTGCCGGTCACTTTAATGATCTTTATAGCCCCGCCACCGCCCTCGTCGAATTTCTTGGACAGCTCCGCCGCCACGGTGTCCACGGCCTCCCGGGCCGCCTTGCCGAGGATGGTTTCGTCAAAGCCATCTTTGCCGAAGTCGAAGCTGGGGGCTATGCTGAGGTTGCCGGAGAACTCGGCGCTGGACTTGGAACCCTCGCCCTTGGCCGCGGCCACTATCTGGGCGGAGGTGGTGTCTATGGCGCGCACATCAATGACGGCGCGGGCCTTGGTCTTGGAGACCTTGGCGCCGCCGCCGAAGGGCAGCACCTTCTCCAGGCCGCCCACGCCTATCTTCGAGTCCTTTATGCCGAACTCGGTGACCGCGCCGGTGATGATGTACTGCGCGCCGAGCAGGCGGCCTATCTTGGCCGCGGTCTGGGCCGTCACGGCCCCGGAGGCGCCGAGCTTCTGCTCGTCCATTACGGCCTCCAGCTTGCTGCGCTCTATTAAAGTGTATTTTTTGGTTTCGGACAGGGCCGTCACCAGCATTTCGGCCACGCCGGTGCCGATGTTATGCCAGCCGCTGTGGTGATTGGACTTGTCTTCCAGGTCCATTACGCAGACTATCTTCTTGCCGCCGCACCAGCCGCTGGCCGTGAGGGACAACAGCAGCGCCGCCGAGAGCAGTTTGACGCTTAGTTTCATTTGAAGCCTCCCTTTTTCCAGTTCCTATGATACCAAAAAGCGCGGCCGCGATTTTGCTAAAATATTGGCAGAGTTTTTAGGAGGCTACATGTTCGCTTTCGCAAAAAGAACCCTTATTTTCCTCGGTGTAAACGCGCTGATCCTGCTGACCCTGTCCATCACGCTGAACCTGCTGGGCGTGGGGCATTATTTCACCGCGCGCGGCATAGATTTCCGCTCGCTGCTGATCTTCTGCCTGGTCTGGGGCATGGGCGGCGCATTCATATCGCTGGCGCTGTCGCGCATAATGGCCAAGTGGATGATGGGCGTGCAGGTTATCGACCCCAATACCACCGAGCCCGCGCTGCACGAGCTGGTAGCCACCGTGCACCGCCTGGCCCGCGCCGCCAACCTGCCGGAGATGCCCGAGGTCGGCCTGTACCCCAGCCCCGAGATCAACGCTTTTGCCACCGGCCCCACAAAGAGCCGGGCCCTGGTGGCCGTTTCGGCCGGCCTGCTGGAGCGCATGGACCGCGCGCAGGTGGAAGGCGTGCTGGCCCATGAGATCGCCCATGTGGCCAACGGCGACATGGTGACGATGACCCTGGTGCAGGGCGTCATAAACGCGCTGGTGATGTTCCTGGCCCGCGTGATAGCTTTCTTCCTGGCCAACCGCGGCCGCGACAGCGACAGTTCCTCCGCGCCGAGCTACCTGGTGATCTTCCTGCTGGAGATGGTGCTCAGCGTGCTCGGCATGATAGCCGTGGCCGCCTTCTCCCGCTACCGCGAGTACCGCGCCGACGCCGGCGGGGCCGCGCTGGCCGGCCGCGAGAAGATGGTGGGGGCCCTGGAGGCCCTGCAGGACAGCATGCGCTACGTGGACCTGACCCACAAAGAGTCGCTGGCCACGCTCAAGATCTCGGGCCGCCCCAAGTTCTCCCTGTTCTCCACCCACCCGCCGCTCGAGGACCGCATAGCCAGGCTTAAAGCCCAGGTTTGACCGCTCCAGAGCGTAAAGAAAAGCCGCCGGGCCCTCCCGGCGGTTTTTTTTTGCGGTTTTATTTGGGATAATGTCGGTATGGGGAACTCAGGGTTAAAATACGCTTTTGTATTCTCGTGCCTGCTCTACTTCGGCGCCTGCCACCAGGACAACTACAGCTATAAACTGGTAGCCGGCCCCCTGCCGTCCACGCAACAGCAGCCGCTGCAGGCGCTGCCTGAGGCCCCGGTAAGCATCGAGCCCTGCTGCCGCGGGCCCTACTGTTGGAAATTCGACCCCTTGTTCTCCTACGACCTCAGCGGGGTGGTCTTCGGGGTTTCCCATAAATTCTCCAGCCGTCTGGCCGACGTGATGGCCGCCGACGTGGGCATGGTCTGGGGCGAGAACGCAGCGCTCGAGCACTACCGCAAGGTGCGCTTCCGCGTGATGCTTAACTATTCCGAGGTGTACTGGAAGGACGGGGTAAACTTCAACCTGCACGAGTTCGGCAATACCCACGTGCTGTCCTGCGACCCCGCCGCCTTCAAGGCCGTCAAAGCCATAAAGACCGGGGACCAGGTCCGCCTGCGCGGCTGGCTGGTCAACGCCGAGATAGCCGAGAAACCCGGCGAGACGGACAAGTCTAAAATAATGCGGCTGCCGAGCAGCGTCTCCCGGCGGGACAAGGGGGAGGGCGCCTGCGAGGTGCTCTACGTGCGCTCCGCCGCCGACGTGGAGGTTCTGAAGGCCGGGCCGCGCCTGTGGCTCTGGCTCAAATGGCTGGGCCTCGCGGGCGCGCTGGCCAGCGCCGTGCTGCTGCTGCTGGCCTGGCAGCGCAAGCTAAAACGGGACTTGGCCGAAACCGAGGCCGCTAATTTTTAAACGGCCGGCGTGCCGCGGCCGCGGAGTAGTTGTATAATCAAAGTGTAAGCTTGGAACCTATATGTGCGGCAGATACTCGCAAACCCTGGACCTGGCCGAAGTGGTAAAACGCTTCGGCCTCAAGCAGTCGCCTTTCGCCTGCAAGCCCTCCTATAACATTCCGCCCGGGGCCCAGGCCCCCGTGGTCTGCGCGGGCGGGCTGAAGCTCATGAAATGGGGCTTCGTCCCGGCCTGGTCCTCCGGCGGTTTCGGCGGCGGGGCGTCCCTGCCCCTGTTCTCCGCCGGCAATACCCTCGAGAAGAAATTTTCCGAAGAGACCACCCCGGACACCGCCGCCCCCCAGGAGCGGGAGGGCTTTATAAACGCCCGCGCCGAGGGCATCGCCTCCAGGCCGGCCTTCCGCTCGGCCTTCTACAGGACGCGCTGCATAATCCCCGCCGACGGTTTTTACGAGTGGCAGAGCTCCGCCGGTGTAAAATCCCCGTACCGGTTCGAGATGCGCGATAAGGGGCTTTTCGGCATGGCCGGGATCTACGAGGAGAAGAGCGCCACCTTCGCCATCATCACCACGGCCGCCAGCGCGCTGGTGCGCACGGTGCACCACCGCATGCCGGTCATCCTGGAGCCGCGCCACGAGGCGATGTGGCTGGACCCCAAATTCCGCGACAGCGAGACGCTGCTGCCGCTCTTGCGCGCGTACGATTCCGCCAAGATGCACGTCTACCGCGTCTCCGACATCGTCAACGACCCGAAGAACGACTCGCCCGACTGCCTGAAACCGCTGGATAAATAAACGCTCCACGCCCATGCCCGATGACATCCAAAAAGCCCGCGAACTGGTAGGGAACGCGGGCAGGATACTGGTGTTTACCGGCGCGGGCGTCTCCACCGGCAGCGGCATCCCGGATTTCCGCGGGCCGGACGGCGCCTGGACCCATAGGGAGCCGGTGCTCTACCAGGATTTCGTCAATTCCACGCGCGCTAAAGTTGAGTATTGGCGCTACAAGGCAGACACCTTCCCGGCCTTCCTCGCCGCCGCGCCTAACGCGGCCCACCGGGCCATAGCCGCGCTGGAAAAGACGGGCCGGCTGCTGAAGGTGGTGACGCAGAACATCGACAACCTGCACCGGGCCGCCGGCACCGGGCCGGACCGGCTGGTGGAGCTGCACGGCTCCGGCCTTTACGCGGAATGCCTGGAGTGCCTGAACTGGGTCTCTATGGAGACGGCGATAAAATCTTTTAACACCGACGGCGCTCCGCCGCAATGCGCCTGCGGCGGCTGGCTGAAGCCGGCCGTGGTGATGTTCGGGGAGCCGATGGAGAAGGAGAGCCTGATGAAGGCTTTTAAGGCGGCCGAGAGCTGCGACCTGGCCATAGCGGTAGGTTCTTCGCTTTCAGTGGAACCCGCGGCCTCGGTGCCATTGGCGGCCAAGGCCATAGGTAAACCCTATATCATCGTCAACCAGGGCCCCACGGCCCACGACAAGGCCGCCGATATCAAGCTCGACGGCGACGCCTGCGAGCTCCTGCCGCTGCTGCTCGGCTAATTCAAACCCGCGAAGATCTGTTCCGCGTGCCCGGTCTCTCCAGGCAGGCTCTTCTGCATGCAGACCACGGTGGGCCGGTGCTCCCTGCATTCCTCTTCCGAATATTGCGCGTAGGAGACTATGATGAGCAGGTCGCCCTTCTGCACCAGGCGCGCGGCCGCGCCGTTGACGCCGATCACGCCCCGGTCGCCGTGGATGACGTAGGTGGAGAACCTGGCGCCGGAGTTGACGTTGTAGATGTCCACCTTCTCGTTCTCCAGCAGGTCGGCCTGGCGGGCCAGGTCGCGGTCTATGGTGATGGAGCCGTTGTAATTGACGTCGGTCTGGGTGGCCGCCACCCTGTGGATCTTGGATTTCATCAGCGTGCGTATCATTTCTTCGCCCTCTCTTTGTTCATCCTGGCCGCCATCGCCGTGCCGGTCAGCACCAGGTCGGCGAGCACCTTGTCGAAGAGTTCCGCCCCTTCGAACAGCTTGGAGAAGCCGCCGGTGCCCAGCACCAGGGCGTCCCCGCCGAAATATTCTTCTTTTATTTTAGCCGCTATGCCTTTTATGGCCAGCAGGTTGGAATAGTACAGGCCGGACTGGATAGAGTCTACCGTGCTCTTGCCCACCAGTTCCGGCGGCTTCATGATCTCCACCCGGGGTAGCTTGGCGGTGCGCGTGGCCAGGGCCTCCATGGAGATGCGCAGGCCCGGCAGTATCAGCCCGCCCAGGTATTCCTTGTTGCGGCTCACCGCGCAGAAGGTGGTGGCGGTGCCGAGGTCCACGATGATGAGGTTGCGGTCCGGGAACATGGCCGTGGCGGCTATGGAGTTGGCGATGCGGTCGGCGCCTACCTCCAGGGGGTTCTTGTACTTGATGTTGAGGCCGGTCTTTACGCCGCCCTGCAGCAGGAAAGGCTCGATGCCGAAATACTTTATGGCCATGTGGCGCAGCGTGTAGAGCAGGTCCGGCACTACGGAGCAGATGGCCACTTCCGTTATCTCTTTAGGGTCTATGCCGTTCTCCCGGATGGCGTTCTTGAAGAAGGTGCCGAACTCGTCGGCGGTGGCGTTGCAGGAGGTGCCCCTGAACTTGGCCACCACGTCGTCGTCCCTGAACACCCCGGCGAAGATCTGCGTGTTGCCTACATCGAGCGCTAATAGCATAAGGCCTCCGTTCTGTTCTCTATGAAGTTGAAAAGTTTTCCGGCCAGCTCTCCGGCCCCCGTGCAGGCTCCCGTCCTGGCGCCGTTGCTGTAGAGGCGGAAGATGCGGGCTCGCCGCATTTCCTCGAGGTCGTTATGCACCACCAGGTCCGCTCCGGCCAGCGCGCGCACTTTTTGCAGCGCCTGCTCCGGTCCCGCGCCGGCGGTGAGTTTAAAGCCTATCAGCAGCGGCTCGGGCCTGCCTGCCGCGGCGGCGTAGCCTTTTATCCGGTCCAGGATCTTGAAGTTGCGCTTCAGGGTTACCCGCATTTCGGCGGGGGAGGAATCCAGCTTGGCGTCGCTGCCCGGAAGGAAAGTTTTGCCGTCCGCCTCTATGAGAGATGGGGAATAGTCGCTGACCGCGGCCAGGTGGATCACTGCGTCGAAAGTTTCCGCTCCCAGCGAGACCCGCAGGGCCGCGTCCAGCTCGCTGAAAGTGGAGAAACTCTTTACGCGTATATTGTCTCCTGCCGGGCGCTCTGCCCCGGCGGCGCAAAGGCAGAGCAGTTCGCAGCCCCGCCCGGCCAGGGTTTCGGCTATCACGCGCCCGGTACGGCCGCTGCTCATGTTGGTCACAAAGCGGGCCGCGTCTATGGGTTCGCGCGTCCCGCCGGAGGTGAGGAGTATTTTCATAAATATTTCCTGATCTCCAGGTAGATCTCGCCGGGCTCCAGCAGGCGGCCTTCGCCTATGTCGCCGCAGGCCTGGCGGCCTTTGGCGGGGCCCAGCAGCCGCACGCCCCACTCCGCCAGCGTTTTCGCCGAGCGGCGGGTGGCCGGGTGGTCCCACATGTTGCGGTTCATCGCCGGGGCCACCAGCCAGGGCTTCTTCTGGTCCCAGGCCAGGAACAGCGTGGTGAGGAAGTCGTCGGCTACGCCGGCCGCCAGTTTGTTCATGACGTTGGCGGTGGCCGGGCAGACTATGGCCAGGTCCATCCACTTGGTGAGTTCTATATGCTCCAGCGCGGAGCGGTCCTCGAAGGTGTCCGTGTAGACCGGGTTATGGGTGAGGCCCTCCAGCGTGGACTTGCCTATGAACTTCAGGGCGTTGGGCGTGCAGACCGTCTTAACTTCGCAGCCGGCCTGCACCAGTTTGGAAATGACATTGCAGGCCTTGTAGCAGGCGATAGACCCGGTCAGCAGGAACAGTACTTTTTTAGATTTCAACATTATCGATCAGCCTCACTTTTCCCAGTTTAGCGGCCGCGAACCTGCGGCCCCAGCGCTCCTCCACGTAATCCGGTTTAAAGCCCAGCGCCGCGAGCTCCTTCTTTATCCTGGCTGGCCCGGCTTTGGAGGAGAGTACCCGGTTCAAGGCCGGGGCCAGCGCCCTTTCGCGCGGTTCAAGCAGCCGGTTGCGCGAGCTCATGGCCAGCCCGTCGGGTTCCCGCAGGGTGGGGCAGGGCACTATCTCCGTGCGCAGGAAGAAAGCCTCCGCCATGCCGCTTATGAGCCGGTACTGCTGGTAATCCTTCTCGCCGAAATAGGCCCGGTCGGCCCGCACCAGGTTCAAGAGCTTCAGCACCACGGTCAGCACGCCCTCAAAATGGCCCGGCCGGCAGGCGCCGCAGAGCAGCCGGCTTTCCGTAGTCTCGCCGAGGCGGTAGCGGTAGCCGTCGGGGTACATATCTTTGGCGGAAGGCAGCAGCAGGAAATCCGTGCCGGCCTCCCGCAGCATTTTCGCGTCCGCGCCCAGGGTGCGGGGGTAGCGCTGCAGGTCTTTGGGGTCGTTGAACTGCGTGGGGTTCACGAAGACGCTGGCCACCGCTATAGCGTTCTCGGCCTTTGCCCGCCGCAGCAGGGACAGGTGGCCCTGGTGCAGGGCGCCCATGGTGGGCACAAAGCCTACTGTCCGTCCTGCAAAGCGCCGGCCGGCGCGCAGCTTAAGCCAGGCAGCCGTTCCTTTTAGTATTTCCATTTATTTCTCCGCCAGCGCGTAAGGGCTTTCGGCCGCGGCCTTTTTTGGCTTTGCCGGGAAGGCGCCTTCCTTTACTTCCAGGTCGAAGGCGTTGAGGGCCTCGGTCACCAGGCGCCTGCCTTCGAGATACTGCTTTACGAAGGACGGCGGCTCGCCATAAAGGCCCAGCATGTCCTGCATGACCAGCACCTGCCCGTCGGTATGCCGCCCGGCGCCTATGCCGATCACCGGGATCTTGAGCAGCTGCGTTATGCGCGCGGCCAGCGCCTCGGGCACGCATTCCAGCACCAGCGCAAAGCAGCCGAGGCGTTCCAGTTCGAGGGCCTGTTCCACCAGTTTCTCGGCGGAGGCCTGGTCCCGGCCCTGCGTTTTGTAACCGCCCAGGCGGTTGAGCGACTGCGGCGTCAGGCCGAGGTGGCCCATCACCGGCATGTCGGACTGCACGATGTGGGCTATTATGTCGCCGTGGCCGTCCAGGCCTTCTATCTTAACGGCCTGCGCGCCGGCGCGGGCCAGCGCCTCCACGGTCTCCATGGCCGGCCCGAGGCCTTTGCGCACGGAGAGGAAGGGCATGTCGCCGACGATGAGCTTGCCTTTTACCGCGCGCGCCACGGCGGCGGTATGCAGCGCCATCAGTTCGGGGGTGGCGGCTAGGGTGGAGGGGTGGCCGTGCATCACCATGGCCAGGCTGTCGCCCACCAGGACGCAGTCCACGCCGGAGCCGGCGGCGATGGACGCCAGCGTGTAGTCGTAGGCCGTGATCATGGAGATCTTCGGCCCGGGTTTCCGATAATTATAGAAGTCGGTTATTTTCATGGTTATACCTCTAGCTTTCTAACGCCGGGCTTACCTGAGGGGGAAGGGTTAGCAAAACCCTGTCGGAGCCCCGAGCTTGCGTAAGCGCGAGGGGCGAGACGGGGAGTGGCGAGCACGGTGTGCGGGTGGCCGCAGGCCATTGCAGTGACCACGTTTTTGCGTTCCTTCCCCCTCAGGTGAGCCCTTGCAAAAGCTGAATATACTTTGGCGTACGGGTCGCGGCCGAGGGCGGTGATGTCGGCGCGGACGGTGGCGGCGTCGCGGCGGGCGATGGGGCCGGTGAGGGCGCCGGCCGGGTCGCTGATGAAGTTGGCGAGGGAGGCGGCGAAGTAGGCCTGCGCCGCGGCGGGGGGGACGCCGAAATCCGCGGCCAGGTCGCGCAGGACCTTGGTCCACAGGAGGACCGGCAGGTTGGCGCCCAGGGCGCAGAGCGCGTGGTAGCGCGCCTTTTGCCCGCGCGGCACGCGGAACACCGGGTTGGAGAACTCCGGGATCAGCCGTTTCAGGGAGACGCCCGGCTCCAGGGCGAAAGGGATGGCGCGGTAGTCCGCCAGGGTGAGGGGCCGGGTGGCCAGCGGCATGAAAGGGTGCATGGCCGCCGCGCCCTCCACGCTGAGGGAGCCGGAAAAATGTATGAGCCGTTTTTCTTTAAGGAAAGGCTGCGCCGCTATGAACGGGGCGATGACCGAATCTTTAAGGAGGAGGAAGACCGTAGTGCAGGGCGCGAGAACGACGCCGGGGTTTAACCCGGAGCGCCTGTGCCAGAGCCTGAAGGGGATATTTAGCAGCCTGAAGTAGGCTTGCAGATGAGCCGAAGCGCGGCCATTGCCGGCTATGCCGTAAGATCTTTTCATAACGTGGGTACCTGTCCGTAACCGGATCAAGTCCGCTGCTCATATTATACCAAAACAGGGGCCCGCGGGTGAACGCTCGTTCAGTAAAGCCCGGGGGCGTTATTTTGTAAAATAGCCTATCGCATGAAAATACTCCTCCTGCTCCCCTTTCTCGCCCTCACACCCCCCGCGGCCCTGGCCGCGCAGCCCGGCACCTACGACTACGGCATGGAGCAGCGCCGGGGCGGCGACTACGCCGGGGCGAAAGAAACTTTCCTGCAGCTCCTGGCGCAGAACCCGGCTAACGGCGGCGGCCTGGAAGGCCTGGCGCTGGCCTGCCTCTCTCTGGGGCAGTACGCCGAGGCCCTCCCCGCCCTGGAGAAATGGAACGCGCAGTCGCCCGGCAACCCTTATATCCTCGGCCTGCTGCTGCGCGCGCAAAAGGGCCTGCGAAACGAGGCCGGCGCGTTGGCCACGCTGAAGGCGCTGGCCGCCGCGGACCCGCGCGACTGCGCCGTCCGGTCCAGGCTGGACGCCGACCTGGAGCGCCTGGAGCGCGGCCTTTTCCCTTACGGCAAGTCCTACAAGTCCTACTCCGAGGAAGGGCTGGATACCGCCTCTCCCCAGCGCATCCTCTACGAGGGCACGTCCGCCGGTTCCCGCTTCCGCGTGCCGCTTAAGGCCGGCCTGGACCTGATAGGCGGCGCAGAGATCCGTGAGGAAGCCCAGCGCAACGACGGCCAGGGCTTCACGTATTACGATATACAGGAACAGACCTATTCCGCCGGCCTCAACGGCCGCCCCTCCCGCGATCTCGGCTGGGAGGCGGAGTACGGCCTTTCGCTGCTTTCCGACATAGAGGGCGCCGGCATAGGCCACAAGCAGGTCAGCCGCGCGCGCCTCGCCGGCAGCTGGCATTACCGGAGCGCCGACCTGCGCCTGGCGCTGAACAGCGCCCCCAAATTCCTGCGCGGCCCCGGCGGCACGCAATTCTTCAAACTGCTGCGCGAGAATTCCGTCCGCGCCGAGGCTGAAGCCGGCCTTTGGGGCTGGGACTGGCTGGCCAGGGCCGGCATCTACGATACCTCCGACGGCACCACGCTGGGCGCCTACGGCCTGCGCGGCCTGAAAGAGACCGGCCCCTACGTTTTCCAGTCCGCCTATTCGCACGGCCAGCAGGAATTTTACAGCACCTCCGCCGAAGGGCATCTGCGCTATGTCAGCCTGGACCGCCTCAGCCTGGGCCTGCGCCGCGCTTCCGCCGGGGTCTACCGCGCCGGCGTCTCGGCCGCCAAAACCTTCTACTCCGACACCAACCGGCTCGAGGAGCTGGAGACGGAGCTGACCGGCTGGCTGCCCTGGCAGAAAGAATTTTACGCCAGCTACCGCTTCTCCGTTCAGGATTTCCGCGGGGTGCGCGACGGCTACTCCTCTATAGACGAGCGCGCCCACTGGCTGGGCGCCTACTGGCGCCGCTGCGGCGGCTACAACTGGTCGGCCCTGGCCGGCTACGAGCACGGTTTCCTGGAGGACAGCCTGGCCAGCTACAAGGGCGATGTCTACCTGGCCGAAGCCGAGTGGTACGCCGGGCAGCGCGGCTCGGTGCGCGTGCAGGGCCGCCGCAAGACCACCACCGGCCGCGGCCGTTCCTATTCGCTCGGCCTGCAGGCCCGCTACAGTTTCTGATTATGAAAAAACGGATCGCCAGCTTCAAATACGCCTGCAAGGGCGTACACCGCGTAGCCGCCTCGCAGGTCAATTTCCGCATCCACCTGGCCGCCGCCGCGGCTGCCGTCTTCCTCGGCTTTTACCTGCGCATCTCCAGGGCCGAATGGACGGTTGTGCTGCTCTGTTTCGCGCTCGTCATGTCGGCCGAGGCCTTCAACAGCGCGATAGAGAAACTGGTGGACCATGTCTCCCCGCAGTACCACGCGCAGGCCGGGGAGGTAAAGGACATGGCCGCCGGCGCGGTGCTGATCTCGGCGGCGCTGGCGGCCGTTATCGGCTGTATTATTTTTTTGCCGGGGCTGGCGGCGCGGCTGGGCTGACCCCGGAGCCCGGCGCGGTGCGCGCCAGTTCGTAGAGCTCAATCTTTCCAAAATCCGCCGACGACCAGTTCCCGGCCGGGATGAAACGCCCGGCCAGCTTCTCCATATTTTCCCGCTCTTCTTTTCCTTCCTCAGGGTACCAGGCCGGTACCCAGAGGGCGAAGTAGCGCACGTTCAGGCGCTCGAGCAGCGCCAGCCACGCGGCCGTGTCGGTAGCGGTAAAGGTGTCTGGATAAGGCGTTTTGTCGGCGGTGACCACGATCACCCTGCCGCGCGCGGGGACGCCGGCCCAGGGCAGCATCAGCTCGCCGTAGTTGGTCGCCACCACGTCGCCTGGCGCCAGGCGCGCGTCCAGCGCCGCCCAGGCCTCGCCGAGCGCGCCGTATTTCTCGCGATAATATTTAAAAGGCCGCACCTGCCCGGCGCCCCGCAGGGCGTCCCAGGCGTTGACCGTATGCCGGTCCCGGCCCGCGTAGTTAAGCACCCCGAACAAACCCCAGGCGATGCCTAAAGTCCAGCCGGCCGCCGCGAGGGCCCTCAGGCCGCCCGCGGCTTTTCTGAAGACATAGACGAGGGAAAGGATAGGCACGGCCGCGATGAAGATGACGTAGCGCTGCTCGCGGGTGGGGTGCAGGGCGAAAAAGAAGAAGGCCGTGGCCGGCAGCAGCAGCAGAAACCAGAAAGCCCCGCGGTCCCGGGCGCGCCGCGCCCGCCACAGCGCGTAGGGCCAGAACGCCCAGCCGGCCGCGAACAGCGGGCCAAAACCGTTCTCGGTGCCGTACACGGTGGCGCCCTTCATGGTTTCGTGGAAAGGGTACCAGAGCCAGCCCCATGGCGAGGAGACGAACCAGCTCTCCACCGTCACCAGCAGCTCTCCCGGGGAGACCACGCCTTTGAAAATAGTTTTGACCCCGATCCGGAAGGCGTAGGGGAAAATAGGGTTGCCGGTGGTCCACCAGTTGTGCAGGTAGCTGGAGGCCCCGCACAGCGCGGCCAGGGCCAGCAGGCCGGGGGCCAGGCGCAAAGCCCGCCGGGCCAGCGCTTCGTCGGAGTACAAAGTCCGCAGCAGCGGCAGCAGCAGGGGCAGCTGGAAGTACAGCGTGGATTTTGTCCCGGCCGCCAGGCCAAAAGCCGCGGCGTAGAGGAAAAGATAAACCGGCCTGCGGGTGCGCTCCAGGCATAAGGCGGCGGCCGCGGCGGCCAGCCAGAAAGCCGAGTAGATCAGGTCCACGTAGGGAATGCCGGCGTGTATTACGGCTATCGGCAGGCAGACCAGGGCCAGCGCCGACGGGACGGCCCAGCGGAGGCCGGCCAGCCGCCTGCCCAGCACGGCCCCGGCGGCGCCCAGCACGGGCAGGGCCAGGGCCTGGGCCAGCTTGGCCGAGTCCAGCGCGCCGCCCAGCAGCGCCAGCCAGGCCGGCAGCAGCTCCCCGTTCCAGGGGAAATAGCGGGCCGGTCCCACCCAGCCGGCCAGGTCGAAATTGCCCTGCTGCAGCCAGCGCCAGAGTATCGGTACATGGTAGCTTAAGCCGTCCCAGGAGTCGAAAGGCAGGGCTGCGGCCAGTTTTAACCGGAAGTAAAGCACGGCGGCGGCGAGCCCCAGCGCCGGCCACAGCGGCCACGGGACCAGCAGCGCCAGCCGCCGGAAGGACAGCCGCGGCCGCAGCGGGCGGCGCCGGTGTAGGGCTGCGGCCAGGTTGCCGGCGGCCAGCAGCAGTGTGAAGATTATCGCCGGGGCCGGCCTCAGCAGGCCCAGCCAGCCCAGCAGTGTTATGGCGGTTAAAACCTCGGTGCAGGCGAGCAGCCCTGCCGCGAGCAGCGCTTCGTCCGTCCTTTTAAGGCGGTTGCGCGCCAGCAGCCAGGCGGAAGCGTAAAGCAGGGCGGCTAGCGGCCAGGCCATCAGAAGAACTCCCTCATGCCCTGCAGGAAAGAGGCGTGGTTCCAGAAATAAACAGCCAGCAGGGCAAAAAAAACCAGCAGGGCCGCCCACTCCCGGCGGCGCGCGCCAGCCCGGCCGGCGGTCGGCTTGTTGTTAGTCTCTGTAGGCATTCTTGAACTCCGCGTAGTCGGGCGAGGCGGAGAGGAAAGCGTGTATGGCCGTCGGCTTTTTAAGGCGCTTTATCTCCTCAACGGCTTTTTTCCTGGCGGCAGTGTCCATTGACCTCCAGGGATAGCTTGCGAGGGGGAGGCGGTATTTGGCCGCGATCTCTTTTTCCTTTTTTATCCAGGACAGGTTTTCCGGGTTGGCCGGGTCCAGCAGGGAGACCAGCGAGGCCACGCTGCCGTTGAGCACGTAGCCGAAAAATTCCTCGTCCGTAGGGTAGGGCATCAGGAAGACGTCCTTGGCCAGCACCGTTATCGCGCCGCGTTCAAAACTTTTTATGTCGTAGAGCGTCCTGGCCGAACCGGGCGGCGGGGCAGCCTGGGCCCCGTCCCCGGAGAGCCCGGCGAGCATCCGCCTGAAGACGTTCACCCGGTCCTTGCCCAGGTAGCAGTGCACGTAGTATTTTCCGGAGCCCTTCGCCAGCAGCTCCGAAAGCGCCTTCTCCACGTGGTCGTTGGAGGAGATCCAGGGCAGCATCGGCAGGTGTATGAGCGGCAGCCCGGCTTCTTGGGCTTCCTCTATCTCGCTGGCCAGCAGGACCGGTTCGAAGGGGACCACGGCCGGGCTGAGCAGCGAGATGACCGCAGTGTAGCCTTCCTCCTTCAGCCCGGAGAGCCGCTCCTCCCCCGGGTAGGGGCCGAAGACGAATTCCGTCCCGGAAACAATGACGGCATCGCTCTTCATCCCCCGGTCTATCATCAGGGAAGGGGTCAGCCAGAACCACAGGGCCAGCAGGGCCAGCGCCAGGGCGCCGGCAGGCAGGCCGTAGCGGCCGGCCTTCCCGGCGGCGGCGGTCTTATCCGCCAGCAGCCTGGCGCACAGCAGCGAGACGAAGAAAAGAACGCCTATCAGGGCGAAGACCGCCGCCTTCTCTCCAGTTTCGCTCCAGCCGGCGGCCCGGGCGTGGTCCGTGATACGGCGTACCGGCCCCATCAGGGTAAGCGTGCCGAGGAAGAACCCAGAGCAGAGCCAGTGCCAGGCGAATAGCGCCGCGTACTTTAAAGAGTTCCGTTCTTTTTTCATAAGCCGTTCTGTGAAGCGGGGTCTGGCTACTGCTTGAAAACCTGCCGGTCCTGGGTGCCCCAGGCGGTTTCGCGGAAGGAGAGCGTAGCGCGCAGGCGCTCGAGCAGCATGATCTGCCTGTAGCCGAAAAATTCTGCGGCCGAGAGCAGGCAGAGGCGCAGGATGTCAGAGGTTTTCTTATAGCGCCGGAAATTATAGGTATCCAGGAAGACGGCCGCGACGTTGATGGAGATGCCCCAGAACACGGCCATAAGAATAAGCATTACCATGAACTGGGTGTTAAGCATGCCCAGGAAGTACAGGATAGGGATAGAGACGTAGCCGAACAGCTCTATGAGCGGGCCGAGGAATTCCACGAAGACGAAGTAGGAGATGCCGACCAGGCTGGTGGCCCCGTATTTGCGGTTGAGTATCATGCCGCGGTTGGACAGCAGGGCGTCTATCATGCCGCGGTGCCAGCGGTTGCGCTGCTTGAGCAGCATCTTCATGGAGAAGGGGGCCTGCGTCCAGCAGACCGGGTCCGGCACGAACAGTATCTTGTAGGGGATGGCGTTATCCTTGCAGTGGCGGTGCAGGCGCATCACCAGGTCCATGTCCTCGCCGATGGTCTTGCGGTAGCCGTTGACCGCCACCACCATGTCCTTGCGGAAAACCCCGAAGGCGCCGGAGATGATCAGCAGGCTCTTGAGAGCGTTCCAGCCGGTGCGCCCGGAGAGGAAGGCGCGGGTGTATTCCAGCACCTGCATCGCCTCGATGAAGCTCCCGGGCAGGCCGATCTCCACCACGGAGCCGTCCTGTATGCGGCAGCCGTTGAGGATACGGATGATGCCGCCGGTGGCGATAAGCTCGTCGTCCTCCAGAAAAAGTTTGGACGATTTAAGTATGGCGTCCGGCTCCAGGATGGAGTCCGCGTCGATGGAGCAGAAGATGGGGTAGGAGGAGACGTTGATGCCGGCGTTAATGGCGTCCGCCTTGCCGCCGTTCTCCTTGTCGATCACAATGAGGTTCGGGTAATCAGCGGACTTGAAGATGGCCCTTATGGCCTCGTGCGGCACCTGCAGGCGTACGGGCTTTTTGGATGAGACCAGGGAGAAGTCCTCTTTGAGCCTGGCCAGCGTGTCGTCGGTGGAGCCGTCGTTGATGACGATGATCTCGAATTCCGGGTAGTGCAGGTTGGTCAGCGCCTTGACGCTCTGGGCGATGACGGCGGCCTCGTTGTAGGCCGGCACTATGACCGAGACCGGCTTGTAATAGAACTCGCCGGCCAGCTGCCGCCGCGCCACGCGGGAGGTGGTAAGATAGGCGTGGCGGATAATGTCGCGCATGGCGAGGACGATAAGCACGGTGTACACCGTGTTGATGGCGAGGAAATATAGAAAAACCGTGAACTGGGAGAATTGCAGGGCGAACCAGAGCAGGAAGCTCACAGGGCCTCCTGGCTGAGGGCGTAGGCGGCCGCGGCCGCGGCGAACCTGTCGTCGGAAGATTCCTCGGCCCTGAGCACGGCGCGACCTGCGTCGCCCGACCGCGCAAAAGCCAGGGCCGCGTTCAGCCGCACGTGGTAGTTGGGGTCGTGGAGCATGGCCCGGACCTCCGGCAGCATGTCGGTGCAGCACAGGTGCGAGAATTTGAGCGCGGCCAGGCGCACCCGCCAGTCGGGGTGCTTCAGGGCGGCCGGCAGCTGCGAGAAATCGCCTATGCCGGCCAGCGCCCGCAGCGAGGCGATCAGTATTTCCGGCTCGCCGGGGAAGGCCGCGTAATACCCGAGCAGCGTCGCGCGGCCCTTTTCGCATACGGCCGCGGAACAGGCGGCCAGGCAGTCGCGCTTTACCATTTTCAGCACGCTCTCGTCGTGCATAGTGTCGCGCATGAACAGGCCGAACTCCTCTTCCCTGCCCGCGGCTTTCAACGCCGTGATGACGTTGTAGAAGATGTCCTCGGTGTACTTGGCCGTCAGGTACGGCAGAGAGGAGAGCAGCCGCGCCAGGACCAGGATGTCGCCGTGGTCCCGTACCAGCCGGCTCAGGCCGTAGATGATGCGGTACTTCACCTCGCTGGAGGTCTCGCTGCGGAAGATCGCGAGGAAAAATTCTTTATTGGCTTTCAGGCGGAACGAGGCCAGGATGTCCACGGCGTTGCCGCGCTTGTACCAGGTCCGGTGCCGGGCCAGGCGGCGGTAATGCGCGTCTATGCCCAGCTGTGTGATGAGCGCTGCGGCGCGGTCCGCTATCTCGCCCTCAAAGCTGTCCAGCACGCTGGCCACGGCCTCGCTGTAGGCGGCGTATTCGTCTTCGGTGGCGGGCTTGGGGAGCAGCTCGGCCGCGTTGGTGGCGGTTATCAGCGCCGTGGAAGCCAGGCGCTTGAGATTCTGGCGCTTCCGCTCCGACCTCTCCACTCGGGCTTTGTTGTAGAGCAGGAACAGGATCTCGAAGGTGTTGAAAAACACCAGCAGCAGCACGGCCAGGGTGATGTAATCGTAGAAATTGCGGGATTCTGTAATGAAATCGAACAAGGCGTCACCGTTAAACGGCCGGGCCCGGCAGCCTGCCGGCGGGCTATTTCTTCTTTTCCAGGAACTTCTCTATCCTGAGCTTCAGGTGTTCTACGTTGGCCGGCTTGGTGATGTATTCCTCTATGCCCAGACCGTAGCCGCGCTGTATGTTGGAGGCCTGCTTCAGCGAGGTCATCATGAAGATCGGTATATGTTTTGTCTTTTCGGTCTCTTTGAGCTGTTTAGCAACATCGAACCCCGACATCTTGGGCATATTGATGTCGAGCAGCAGGATATCCGGGTTAAAGGCGGCCGCCTTCTCCAGGCCTTCCGGCCCGTCGAAAGCCGTCTCCACCGTGTGCCCGGCCTTGGTAAAGTAGGCCCTGCAGATCAGGTGTATGGTCTCGTCGT
This sequence comes from Elusimicrobia bacterium GWB2_63_22, assembly GCA_001799735.1. Lineage (GTDB taxonomy): Bacteria > Elusimicrobiota > Elusimicrobia > Elusimicrobiales > UBA9959 > UBA9959. The sequence goes on from MGUA01000022.1 coordinate 135,910, forward strand.
CGTCTATGATGAGTATTTTTGCCATGGGGGGTAAGACGGGATTAAAAACCCGGCCCCGGCTTTGCTTCCGGGACCGGGCACGGTCCTTTTTATTCCTTAGTTAAGCAGCTGCGCGCTCTTGATGTAGTCCATCCTGGGGAACTCGGCCTTCAGGTAGGCGTTGCCCTGCATCTGCACGCGGCCCTGGTCCGGGCCCATGCCGCTGGGAGCGCCTTCGCCGTAGCCGGAGTAGATGCTCTCCACCACGTCCATCCCCTCGGTCACTTTGCCGAAGGGGGAGAAGCCCATGCCGTCCAGGCGCTCGTTGTCGCCGAAGTTGATGAACATCTGGGTGGTGCGGGTGTTGGGGCCGGCCATGGCGAATGAGATGTAGCCCTTGGTGTTGGACTGCTTCACGGGGTCGTCCTGGATGCGGGCGCCGCGCCAGGCGGAGGCCACGGCGGGGTCGCCATGGATGCCGAACTGCACCATGAAGCCGCTGATGACGCGGAAGAAGGCGATGTCGGCGAAGTAGCCGTTCTTGACCAGGTTGTAGAACCGGTCGGCGCCGAGGGGGGACCAGGCGCGGGTGACCTCGAGCGTGAAGGCGCCCTTGGTGGTGTCGAACTTGACCTTGAAGGTCTCGGGGGCCTTTTCCGTGGCCTTGGACGGGTCTTTTAATATATCCATGTTGACTTTCGCCTCCTTGATCTCAGCCGGGGCCGCGGCGGTGGTGGCCGACGGGGCGGAACCGGTCTGGTTGGTTTCCTGCGCCTTGTGGGAACAGGAGACAGCAAAAAACGCCGCTACAGCAAACGACAGATGACGGATGTTCATTTTAAAGGAACCTCCTGCAGGGATAGAAGAGATAAGTATTATAATAAATACGGATAAGGTTTAGGAGGATATATGCCGTTAAAGATAAACGCCGTTTACGCCGGCGACGACCAGGTTGAACTTACTCACGGCCCCAGCGGCAGCAGGCTGCTGACCGACCTGCCGGTGGACAATGGCGGCCGGGGCAGGACCTTTTCTCCCACCGACCTGGCGGCCGCTTCCGTGGCCTCCTGCGTGCTGAGCATCATGGCCAAGCTGGCCGCGCGCGAGGGGATAAAGTTCGAGGGCGCCTCCATAGAGATAGAGAAGCACATGCAGGAGGGGCCGCGCCGCATAGCCCGCCTGGCCGGCGTGGTAAAGCTGCCGCCCGGCATTACCCCGCTGCAGCGCGAGAAGCTGATGGCCTGCGTGAAGGCCTGCCCGGTCAGCCGCAGCCTGCACCCGGACGTGGCGCTGGAGCTGACGGCCGTATGAATTCCGCTCCCCTCAAGAAGGTGCTGCTGTCGGTCTTCCCCGTGCTGGGAGTTGCCGCGCTGGCGCTCTGGTACCGCAACGCCGGCTGCCCGTTCGCCTCTGACAGCGCCTACGCGGCGCTGGTGCTGGGCCGCCTGGCCGGCATTATAGCCGCCCTGGGCGTTATGGGGCAGCTGCTGGTAATGTCCCGCGCGTCCTGGCTGGAGCCGCTCACCGGCGGGGCCCTGCCGGTAAAATGGCATCACCGCGCAGGCTTGGTCATACCTCTGGCCCTGCTGGTCCACCCGCCATTGATAGTCTGGTTTAATTCCGTGCAGTCCGGGACCCCCTTCATGGAGCAGTATTTAAACATGTTGAACTGGGACGATATCCCGGCCGCGGCCGGCGGAGAAGGTTTGATAATAGCGGCCGTGCTCCTGTCTCTGCCCCTGTTGCGGTCCCGCCTGCCGTACGGGCTCTGGCAGAAAACCCATCTCGCCGTCTACGCCGGGCTGGCGCTCTCTATCGGCCACCAGCTGGAGTTCGGCGGGGACCTTTCCGGGGGCAACCCTGGCTTCGCCCTTGTTTGGTACGCCCTGCTGGCTTTCACCGCCGTCAACGCCGCCTGGTTCCGGCTGGTGCAGCCGCGGCTGGGAGCCAAGGCGTGAAGAAGTTTTTAGCTTTCCTGCTGATATTCGCGGCTGCGGCGCCCTTGTGCTGCGCCGCGCCCGGCAAGAGGACCAAAAAAATGGAAAATAAACCTGTACTCGAGACTGCTACCCTGGCCGGCGGCTGCTTCTGGGGGATGGAAGAGATACTGCGCGGCCTGCCCGGGGTGGCGGACCCCGTTGTGGGCTATACCGGCGGCAAGACGGAAAACCCGAAGTACGAGGAAGTGAAGACCGGCGCCACCGGCCACGCCGAGAGCATCCAGCTTAAATTCGACCCGGCAAAAATTTCCTACGGGGCCATCCTCGACATGTTCTTCAAGATGCACGACCCCACCACGCCCGGGCGCCAGGGCAACGACGTGGGCACGCAGTACAGGTCGGTCATCTTCTACCACGGCGAGGTGCAGAAGAAGGAGGCCGAGGCGGCTGTGGCGAGGGCCAGGGCTTCCGGCCGCTGGCGCAAGCCCATTACCACGGAAATAGTGCCCGCCGGCAAGTTCTGGCCGGCGGAGGCTTATCACCAGGATTACTTAAAGAAGCATCCCGGCGGCTATACCTGCCATTATATAAGGGATTAACTACTTGTGGTCCAGCTCGAAACCGCGGTCCGTGGCCAGCTTTTTAATTTCCTGCGCGAAGGAAGGGTTCTGCTTGATGGCTTCGGAGAAGTGGTCGGCCATCAGCACGAAGAGCTTTGAATCTTCCTCGCAGGCCACGGTGGCCGTCCTGTTGGCGCGGGTCAGCAGGGCCATCTCGCCGAAGCAATCCCCGGCTATCAGCTCCGCCACCTTCCTGGAAAAAGACAGCATGCCGTTCTTAACGTTTACGCTCAGGCGGCCTTCGGCCACCACGTAGAAGGAGTCGCCGGGGTCGCCCTGTCGGCATACCTTCTCGCCCTTGGCGAACTGGTAGTAGGTGATGCGCTTGAGGATCTCCTCCAGCAGGCCCATGTTCATGGACGCGAAAAAATTGATCTTGTGCACTATCTTGGTGAACAGGACGGTCTCGGTGTCGGTGAGCTGAAGCTTTTTCATTTAATCCCCCGGGCAAATTCTACCAAAAAAGAAAACGCGCCGGTAAAGGCGCGTTCTCTTTTTTGCCGGGGCCGCTTATTTCAGCTGCTTGCTGATGTGCGTCCAGGCGTTCTTCACTTCCGCGGTCAGGTGCTTCATCTCTTCGGCGCTGACGCGGCCCACGCGCTCGTAGCGCTTGGCCACTTCGTCCACCAGGGCGTAGTAGTTTTCCTTGTTGATGTCCTTCATCTTCTTCATCTTCTCAAGGACTTCGCCCTTCATCTTAAGCGTCCAGGCCGCGATCTTCTCGCGGTTCTCAACGCCGCGCTTGCCGGTGAGAAAATAAGTCGCAGCCGCGGCTATGGCCGCCACCGCTATGCCCGCCCCGATCATTTTTTTAGATTTTGTTTCCATGTGCCCTCCCTGAAATTTCCCTGCCCTGTAATGATACAAAAAAACAGGGCCGGGCTTTCTCCGTCAGCGCCCGGCTTGCAGCCTTGAGTTTATAGATGTCAGGACGCTGAGTATTCCGCCTGCCTGCCGCGGCGGCTTGACAGCAGCGGAACGTTTTAAATAGACTAACCGTAGATTGGACTCCTAGGGGTAGGGGCTCTTTACCGCAACCGTAATCTCAGTTCACTGCCGAGATTCTGAATAAGCAGCCTTCCGGCTTTTGTGTCTTTATCACAAGGCCGGCGAAGTCGTCGCATCTTTACAGGGAGAAATATGGGTATCATTCACAAACGGCGACGCGCCGTTGAGGGGTGTCATCACATAAAGGCAAAGAAAAGCCGTTCCGCGAGCGGCAAGACGGGGCAATTCCTGCGTAGCGCATTCTATTACCTTAAGGCGGAACAGCTCCTTAAGACTTCAATGCGCCTTTTGTGCGAAGCGGCCTAAGGAGAAATGTATGCCCTCCTCAGGTGTAATTGCCGACAAGAACAGGCAACCGGACTCAGAGTCCGCCGCTCTCTCATGAAGTGCTTGATATACCGGAATAAGGCGGCGGTGATGAAGAAGATCGCCGCCAGGCTGGGGCGGGGCAGGTCCGACGGCGAGAAAGCCAGGCTGGCGGCCAGGCTGGGGGAAGAGGCTGATTCGCTTATAGCCTGCGCCGATTACGACAGCGCCAGCCAGGACTGCAAGAACTGCCGCGCTATCGCGTCCAGGCGCAAAAGAACAATGTGGGGCATCTTAAAAAGCATAAAAACCGGGCAGGTGATACTACCGGGGACTAAAGGGAGAATGTAAAACTATGGGAATAACCAAACTGATGCGGGCGATAGGCAAAAAGAAGACAGCGACGGACAAGATCGGAGCCGGGAGCCGGGCCACACTGGACTATCCGGAGCGGGGCGAAAAGATTACCTCGCCGCAATACACGTTCCGCGTGGGCGTATCGGGCGCGGTAGAACGGGTGGAGGTCTCGATAAACCAGGGGCCTTGGCAGCCTTGCCGGTGGTCGGTGGGATATTGGTGGTATGATTGGAAGGGCTATGGTAATGGGCGTTACCAGGCTGCGGTCAGGGCGATGGTGAAAGGCGAACGTGTGACCGCGTCCGAGCCGGTCAAATTCACGGTGAATTTGAGATAGGCGAAGACGAGAGCGTGAAATAGCGGAGGAATAGCGGATGTCCCTATCCGCCCTGTGAGGGCCTGAGGGGACGTTTTGCTGTTTTTATGTTTTGGCCTGGGTGGCCGGTGAGTCGGCCAAGGCCTTTGATACTGCGGCCATAAAAACTTCCAGGTTGAACGGCTTCTCGAAATAAAATTTGGAGCCTGCCCGGGGGCGAGTTCTGAGGCGGAGCCTGTGACAAGGAGGCTTTTTGCCCCCTTCTGGTTCTCCTCGAATATTCTTGTCAGCTCGGTGCCCAGGCCGTCTTGCAGCATCAAGCCTGTTATAAGCAGGTCGCAGCCTTGTCGTCGTCGGCCATAAGTATATTTCTCGGCATCTTGTCTCGGTAAGGGGCATACGGTCCACCGGGGCATAGGACGCCAAACCTATGACGGTGGTCAACTTTTGGCGTTCTTCAAGGGGTGTTCGGCGTGTGCCGGGGCGCGTGTGGCCGGCGGGGACAAGGCTTCGCGCACTTTTTGCGTGAGCAGGTCTAGCGTGAACGGCTTTTGAATAAAATTTTTGTCCGGGGGCAACATGCCGTCGGTAAGGACGGAATGGTCCGTATAGCCGGACATGTAGATGACTTCCATCTCCTGGTACTCTGCCTTCAATCGTTCCGCCAGTTCTATGCCGGTCATTTCAGGCAGGACCATATCCGTCAGCAGCAGGTCTATACGCTTTTGATGATGTTTGCAGAGGGTAAGCGCCTCCTCGGCACTGCCGGCTTCCAGCACTGAGAGTCCGTCTTCGGAGAGTGCGCGCCTGGCGAGGGTCTTTATCTGGGTATCGTCGTCCACCACCAGGACCGTGCCGCTTACGGCGGAAAACTTTTTAACGGCGGCTGGCTGCCCTGCCTCGGCCGCTTCACCTGAAGCCAGGGGGAAGTACAGTTTAAAGACCGTGCCGCGGCCTTCCTCGCTGTCTATCACTATGGTCCCGCCGCTTTGCTTGACTATCCCATGCACGGTGGAGAGCCCGAGGCCGGTGCCTTTATCGCGCGGTTTTGTGGTAAAGAACGGCTCGAAGATATGCGCTTTTGTTTCAGCGTTCATACCGCAGCCGTTGTCGCTGACCGAAAGCAGGGCATACTCGCCCGGCTTCAGGGTGCCGTTGCGGTGGATGTATTCGGCGTCAATACGCGCGACGGAGACTTCAAGGGTCAGTTTCCCGCCTTTAGGCATGGAGTCGCGGGCGTTAACACAGAGGTTTAAAAGCACTTGCTCCAGGTAACCCGGGTCCGCTTTTATCAGCACCGGCTCTTTGCGCGCAACAGTGGTCAGTTTTATGTTTTCGCCTATCAGGCGGTGGAGCATGGTCTTCATCCCCGCGAGGATCATGTTAATGTCCAGTACTTTCGGCTGGAGCACCTGTTTGCGGCTGAAGGCCAGGAGCTGGCGGGTCAGCGCGGCGGCGCGCTGGCCTGTATTTTTTATCTCTTCTACGTCGGAACGTTTGGGGTCATCCTCCCCCATGGCTTTGAGCAGTAAGTCGCTATAGGTCAGAATGGCGGAGAGCATATTATTGAAATCGTGCGCTATGCCGCCGGCCAGGTTGCCGGCGGTCTCCATTTTCTGCGACTGGCGTAATTGCTCTTCCAACTGGGCCCTTTCCTGTTCTGCCGCCCTGGCCGCGCTTATGTCTTCCACCATTCCCAGATAGCGTGGATTGGTCTTGTCGAACGCCGGCAGCGGGGTGGCGGTGAGCTTTACCCAGGCTATGCTCCCGTCGGGCCTGAGATATCGCTTTTCCACCTGGAGCACTTTTGTTTCCCCGGAGTTAAGCCGGGCCAGGCTGTCAGACTGCGTCTTTATATCTTCGGGATGAGTGACGCTCATCCAGTCGGCGCCGGCCAGGTCTTCCTGGGACCGGCCGATTATCCTGGCCAGCATCGGGTTCACGCGCAGGAAGCGGTCTGTCCTGGCGTCGAGCAGGCATATTCCCATGGGAGATTCTGTGAACACGGCTTTGAACAGCGCTTCGCTCTCTTTCAGGGATTCCAGGGCTTTTTCCCTGAGCGCAAGTTGTTCCGCTAATTCATGCGTGCGCAGCGCTACCATCTGCCGCAGTTGGGCGCGCTCCGTCTGTTGTGAGATGTTTGCCGCCTTGATCTTCAGCATGGCCCGTATCTGGACCAGCAGTTCCCAGAGCTCGAAAGGCTTTGAAATGAACGCCTCGGCCCCGGCCGCAAGGGCCTTTTCGCAGATCTCGGCATCGGGCTTAACGGCGGTAAGGAATATCACGGGGGTATTCTTGAGGCGGATGTCCTCTTTGATGCGCCTGCAAGTCTCAAAGCCGTCCATCTCAGGCATTACGACGTCGAGCAGGATTATGTCGGGGATCTTTGCCAGGGCCAGCTCTATGCCTTGAGCCCCGCTCCGGGCGGGAAAGAAGTCCGCGCCGGGGAAGGTGTGGGCTATCCCGGCCTGTAATTGTTCCAGTGTTTCTTCTCCGTCGTCTATGGCCAGGAACTTGTATCTATGGGTGGTCATACCGCTTCCCCCTATCAAACGCGAAAGATTTATGAAGCTATAATCCGCTGGTGTCGATGGAAAATTGCCCCTCTTCTGAGCGGTTGCTGTTTTTATCTGGCCTGCCCTGTATGCGTGGGAAAGCTAGTCTGTCTGTATCAGGCGGCGTGCGCGGTTTCCCGTATGAAGAATTTTGAAAACGGCGGACAGGGTTTCTTTGTTCTTAAGGGTTTTTAATACCGCCAGGAATTTTTCCCGATCCTCCTGCGGTTTCCCTTTCAGGATCGCCCGTATCTGGCTGAAGACCTGATGGTCGAAAATATTCGCGACTTGTAATTCCTGGTCCGCGAAAATATCGGCGACGGAAACGTTCAGCGCCTTTGTGATCTTGGTAAGTGTGCGCAGGCTGGGCGTTTTCTTTCCGTTCTCGATACAGGTTATAAAACCGCCGTCAATCCCCGCCATTTCCGCCAATTGGCTTATGGTCAGGCCGGCCTGTTTGCGTACGAACCTTATTCGTGTTCCAACGGTGATGTTCATTTGGTTCATTTTTTCGTCCTAGAGACATTATAAGCATAATGCGGGAACGACAAAATATCCTGAAAGACAAAATAGGGATATTGTCCTTTAGACATTTGCTGCTGCGGTACGGAGATATATCGAATGTTAGAAAATTTTGGTCACTAATTCACGAAGCCGGAAACATCCGCGCACAAAACAGACCGACAAGGCCGGTGGGCAGGAGACAGCTGCAACAACACCGGGATAACAGTATATCAGTTAAGGGTACTTCGCATTAGCCGGAATCTGCTCTGTAATGAATATTGAAAAAACGCGGAGTTCGTGCGCTTGGTGCCTGTGTAAACAGAAAGCTCCTCGGGTGAGGAGCTTTTTTGTTTGCCAGAAAAATCTGGCGGGCCTTTCAGGATGAAGTTCGCGACTACTTTGCGCAACATCCCGAGGTAACTTTATAAATACCGCCAGCAAGCCGTTAAAGCTGCGGTATTGGGGATCTTATCCGCGAGATGTCGTCGCAGGCGTGGCCACGAAGCGCGGCCCCGCACTGCTCCTTGCCGCGAGAAGGCGGTTCGCAGGGCTCCGGCACTATGCGCCGTCGCACCTGCTCCAAAGGTGTTCTGCATCTTATCAACACCCCCTATGCGCGGCCGGCCGGCCCCCAACAGGGCCTTACCCGGCCGCTCCCGTCCGCCTTCGGCGTCCGTACAACGCAGAAAATTATTTCCCGCGCCCACTGCAAAGAACAAATTGAACTGGTTTAATTCTATAAAGTATCTGCCCGCGCTAGCCAGCGGTACGCCGCGCACCGCTCGCGGCGCGGGCTTGTTTTTGATTTCTATCTTAGGCTGAACCGGTGGCAGCCGTATTTATAAAACACCAGCCCGGCGTCCGCTGCTGCGGCCGCCGCGCTGGTATTTTCTGTTACTGTTTTGCCGCCACCGGGAAGAAGCTGCGGGGAAATATGGTAGCAGAGGGCCAGGCCGGTAGCGTCTTGCGCTCGGGAGGCGCCGCCGCCCCCGGCCTGGCCCGTCTTATGCTGTCCCCGCCCATTCATGATACGGCGTAATGACCCACCCTCAAATAATAACGGCTAACCCTGCCGTTAATGTGTCCACTCAATAACTTTCACTTCCGGCCCCACCTTCTTAACTACGGCCTCTTTCATCTTTTCAAAGTGCGGGCACGGAAAGCCTATAGGGTTTCCATTTTTAATACAGGAAGCGAATGTTATTATCTGCGCGCCGCGTTCCACCATCATTTTAGCCCTCGCTACGGCTTTCTTCCCAGGGCAGCCGCCGCAGGATACAAATCCTGCCACTTCCACCGGCCCGGTCTCCTCAAAAGCGCATTTCCCTTCGCGCGCGACCTTAAAATCGGTGTTGCCGGGACACATAT
>MGUA01000023.1:0-28027 GCA_001799735.1 Elusimicrobia bacterium GWB2_63_22
AGTGCCGGGGTGGAGCGTGCGTAGCACGCGACACAATTCAGTGATCAGGCCCTGCGAACGCCCTTCTTAGCGGCAAGCATGGGCGGCCGCGCTGCGTGGCCGACCGTGCGGCATCTCGCGGATAAGATCGGCCTACCTTTTCCAAGGGAAAAGCGGAACCTATAAAGTTACCTCGGGATGTTGCGCAAAGTAGTTTCGAACGATGTCCAAAAAACGGCGCCAATTTGCCCGCTAGTGTCCCGATGAAGAAGGCTTCTTCGGAAGAAAAAAACCGCGCCGTCAAAGGCGCGGTTTTTAATTTCTCGGCAATTACCGACAAGCTCAGTTTTCTCAGGACCGCAACTTTAAATAAAATCGATTCAGTATTTCAAAACCTGCGCTCAAATCTATTTCCAAGCCGCACTCCGCAGCCATTTCTACGAAGCGTTTCTCCCATGAGGCCGGTGCCGGTTTAAGCGTAACCGGGACGGCATGGCTTTTCCTCCGGCTGAATACTGATTGCAAAGCTTCCTTGGTTTTAACCGGGGATATTTTTGCTTCTTGGATAAGCAGGACCATGTCAACCAGGTCCCTGACACGGGAATTAGGCACCGGGCGCGGCATGGTATAGGAGTGCAGTTTTTCCGCGAACTGAATCCCCTTCGGGATCATCAGAAAAGTCGAAGGTTTGATGCCGGCAAATGACAGCAGGCCCTGTTCATGAGCGGTTTCAAGCTTCACCGGGATAAAATCGCCCACAGCAACATCAACGTGAAAAGAAACGAACAGCCTCCCGTCTATTATTGCACGCACCGGATATCTGGCGCCGCCATAAAGAGGGCCATCCAATTCCATTTGGACTCCGCCGATCTCGAAGTCAAAGAAATCTCCCAGATCAGCTTTAGCGGCGTCGGCCAAAAGCCGCTGCAAGTAATCGTTCTGAGCTTCGGCGCCGGACTTTGGCGACCCACGGAAACCAAGGTCCACGTCCAGCGTGGCGCGCGCGCTATGCAGGCGCAGCTCCATAGCATAGCCGCCTTTCAGCACCCACGGTGAAAGCCTGTCCGCAAAGATGCGGGCCAGGAAGCGGTTAAACGCGACAGTCCGGCGCAAGCGCTGCAGGTTGTGGCCCGAATCAGCGGCATGCTTCTGCAGCCGGTGCTCTAGTGCCACGCGGAAATCCTTCGCCGATTTATAAGACTTGGCTTTAGTCATTTTTCAGGTGAAACCGTATCCGCCTCAGTGGGAGTCATAATCCCTAGCCGGACAGCCTGCTTAGCCGCCAGCTTAATCTCATTGGCGTCCATAAGTTGGGCGGAAAACATATCCTGCAGCGTTTTTAGCGGTGTCGTCAGATAATAGCCCTGCTGTTTTCTTATTTCCGACTCTTTAAGTTCAGCGCGATGAAGGACGATACCCTTAGGGGGAGAATGGAACTTGCGAAACTTTAGGGGAACCGTCATGTGAAGTTTGGCCGGATTAGCGTCAGTAACTTCGTAAAAGGCAAGAGCTGTCTGGTAGGAGTAAACCCCCTGCACCTTCCCCCCCCGGTCCGCAGACCAAAGCGACCACAGCACCAGGTCCGGGCGCTCTGATACAGGGAATTTGGAGAGGCGATAAATCCCTCGCTGTTCACGCAGCCATTCTCCGGACTTGGTATGGAAATGGGCGGCATCCCGGTAATAGCCGGCGGATAGCGCTTGTTTATAAGTGAAATAGCCCTGCTGACTTTCGGCTATCTCAAACAGTTTTTCTGAAGCAGTGCGATTCTTTGACATACATGATATACCGAGTTACTAGGTATATTATGTATTACAAAACACGCTTTGGCAAGGGGTAAAAAACGCGAATCCGGTTGTCCAGGTGTCAAAGAGATTCGAACTTTTAGGTGTTTAGCGGTGTTGAGGGACTGCCGACAGGAACTTCTCGCCGTCGTAGCCGGTTATACGGAAGAGGTCCAGGACGAGATTTATCGGTGGCAGGAAGTGGGTTTCCCCTATGAGAGTGCGCTTTGAAAAGTTAGTTTTAGCCCCCTCCTGACCGCGCCACAATTTTAACAGCTAAAAACCGCCGGTCCCCCGGCGGTTTTTGTATTCCCCCCTGATTAAGGCCCGCCTCTTCAACTCAGGCGTTAGTGCGGGCCCTGGTTCCACGCCAGCCAGTAATAGCCGAAGGTTTTCAGCAATTCAGTGAACTTGGTGAAATCCACGGGCTTGACCAGGTAACTGTTGGCGTGACTTTCATAGGCTTTGGCGATATCCAGCTCGGCCTCCGAGGTTGTCAGGATCACCACCGGGATGCTGCTCAGGGCGGCGTCCTCCTTAATGATTTTAAGCACCTCCAGCCCGTTAACCCTGGGCATGCGCAGGTCGAGCAGGATAATGCCAGGCCGCGGCGACTTGGCCGGGTCGCTGAAGGCGTTGCGCCGGTACAGGTAATCTAAAGCCTCCTGCCCGTCAGCCACGCGTATTAAGGTGTTAGCCAGCAGGCAATCTTCAAAATTTCGCCGCACTAATTCGGCATGCCCGTTATCGTCCTCCACCAGCAGAATAACAATCGGTTCGCCATTCATATTTTTTCTCCTTCTGTTTGTTCCTTGCCGGCCGCTCCGGGCAGGGTGAAATAAAAACACGCGCCCTGCCCCGGGCCGGCGGACTCCACCCAGATGCGCCCGCCGTATAGCCCCACTATACGCTGGACGACGGCCAGACCTATGCCTGTGCCTTCGGTCTTGGGGTCCAGCTTCTCGAACAGCCCGAATATTTTCTGCTGGAACCGCGGATCGATGCCGAGGCCGTTGTCGCGCACGAAGAACACCTGCTCTCCCCCGCGCGTCTCAACGCCGATCTCAATGCGCGGCTCTTTCTGCTCGCCCATATATTTGCAGGCGTTCTCCACCAGGTTCTGCCAGATCTCGGCCAGCCGGAGGCGGTCGCCGCACAGCGGCACGTTCCCCTCAGTTACCTGCGTCCGCACACCGCGCTCGGCCAGCTGCCCCGCCACCGCGGCCAGGGTTTCGTCCGCCATATTTTTCAGTGTGACGCACACCGGCGGGGTGACCACGCGCCCGATGCGCGAAAGCGCCAGCAGGTCGTCGAGCAGGTGCGCCATCTTGTCGGCGGCGGCGCGGATGAAGAGCAGGTCCTTTGCTACCCGCTCGGTTTTGCCGGCCGCCGTGTCCTGTTCCAGGTAAGTAAGGAAAGTCCTGACCGTGACCACCGGGCTCTTCAGGTCGTGCGAAGCGGTATAGAGGAAGCGTTCCAGTTCGGCGTTGCGCTCCTGCAGCTCCAGCGAGATCTGGTGCAGCTCCGCTTCGCCCTTCTTGCGCTCGGTGATGTCCTCTATGGCCAGCAGGATGATGCGTTCTTTTCCCTGCGTCCGCTGGATCTGCCGGGCGTTGAGCAGCATGATGCGCCTGCCGATGCCGGCAAAGACATGTTCGACCTCGTAGTTGTCGAAGGTCGCTTTTTCAGGGAGGATGGTTTCCAGCAGCTCCCGGAGTTTGGGAATATCCCACTGTTTATTGCCCAGGTCGTAGATAAGCTGGCCGACGGTCGCCTCGGGTTCCACCTTGAAGAAATTATAGAAGGACCGGCTGGCGGAGATCACCTTCAGGTCCTGGTCCAGGATGATCAAAGGCTCGCGCACCGTATTTATGATGCTCTCGGCGTATTCCTGAGAGCCGGTTACGGATCTTTCCGGGAACATAGATTTCCTTGATTTTTAAGAAAGTTTTCCACCCATACCACCCAATGCAACAATAGCATAATTTGGCCGGTGGAGACTCAAGCCCGGGAGCATGGGCTGCCGCAGGTTTGTCTTTATCCTGGCCACGCAGCTGGTCTGCGCTTTCGCACAAGACGCCGTCACGCTCGCCATGAATTCCGATGAATTCCGGAATTCCGGGGACACAATACTTAATTCGCGCAAGCCTTCCGGCCTGGTTTTCTCCTGTGCAAGGGTCTCATCAACTGCCGCTCCAGTCCTGCCACGAACAATTCATCGCCGAGCGGCCTGCCCGTAGAACTTGCCTTCCGTAATTTTTCCACCTCCCCCTCGTTTATCGGCTCCTCCAGGTAGCTTTTCCAGTCACCTATTATCCCCTTTAGCGGCGCAATCCTCACCAGCCCATCATCCTCAGCGCGCAAATGTGCCGCGGCGCTGCTCCAGGGGTAACCCCAGGCCTTCCCGGCAAGCCCTGCCCTCACTGGATTCAGTTCCACGTATCTTACAGCAGCGACAAGATGCGGTTCGTCCATTACAAAGGAAGAGAACCTGCCTTGCCACAAATATCCACGCCAGCCTTCCCTGAAGTTTATATACCGCGTATAGCGCCGGTGAGCCTCCCCCATAGCGCGGCATAGATCCTCCGCCTCCCGGGGAACAGCTATAAGGTGCACATGGTTTGGCATAAGGCAATAGCCCCAGATTTCCACGGCGCACTTGGCGCACCATTCACGCATAAGGTCAAGGTAGACCGCGTAGTCTTCGTCACAGAAGAATGTGCGCTGGCGCCTGTTGCCGCGCTGTGTAATATGATGCGGATATCCCGGAACCACAACCCTGGCGATCCTTGCCATAATTCCCCCTTTTCCCTGTCTGAATAGCATAGCTGATGACCCCGACAAAGGCTTGTCGGGTTAGAAATTTGCCATTTAGGAGAAAGAGGAAGTTGCGGGCAGATTGAATTAAGTATTGTGTCCCCGGAATTAAGCCAGATGGAACCCGCCCGCTCTGAAGTCATATAATAATCCTAACACAGCCTAAGCTGGCGCTACACGCGCCGGCGCGGGGGACCCAAATCCCTGGCAGTACGCAGGGACGGGGCGCAGACAGCGGCAAACCCGTTGTCAGGCCACTTCCACGGCCCAGCCCGACAGCTAACCTCGTAGGCATTTGGAAGGGTGATCCACCGAAGCTTAATACGCTATCGCGGGTCTCCCTGGAGAGACACAGAGCACAAAGAGCGAACTCGCTTTTTGCGTGCCCTCGTCCCTCCGCATATAAAGGAGAAAACTGCGAACGTATGAACTCTCAGTCAAAAGGCAGGGAAGTGTTGGTCTTGAGCACCGCCATGCTCACTTTCATTTCATTCTGGCGGGCGGCGGCGGTAGTACTGTGCGACATGGGCTCGAGCGCCTATTACGCCGGCAGCATAGCTATGAACGCCTTCGGCCCGGCGGCGCCCTGGTACGTGCTGGCGGTCATGGTGTTCGGCGGGCTGATGCTGGCGGTGTACGTGGAGTCCTGCGCCATGTTCGTGCGCGGCGGCGTGTACAAGGTGGTCAAAGAGGCCCTGGGGCATTCCATGGCCAAGCTCTCCGTCTCGGCGCTGATCTTCGACTACATGATAACGGGCCCCATCAGTTCCATCAGCGCCGGGCTGTATGTCTCGGGCCTGCTGACCAACCTGCTGCCGCTGGCGCATATCAACTGGCATGTGCCCCCCAGGGTCTTCGCGGTGGTTTTCGCCGTCCTGGTCACGGGCTACTTCTGGAAAGAGAACATCAAAGGCGTGGAAGAATCCACCGACAAGAACTTCAAGATCATGGGTTTCGTCACCGTGGTCGGGGCGCTGCTTTTCGCGTGGTCGCTGGTCACCGTCGGGCTGAGGGGCTTTACCCTCCCCCCCTTCGAGCTGAAATTCACCGACGAGGCCCTGGGCTGGATGAAGCATTTCCCGGCCTGGCGGACGATAGGGCTGCTGGGCATAGTGATGGCCTTCGGCCATTCCATACTGGCCATGAGCGGCCTGGAGACGCTGGCGCAGGTGTACAGGGAGATAGAGGACCCGAAGATAAAGAACCTAAAGCGCGCCGCCTTGGCGGTGTTCCTGTTCAGCTTCGTGTTCACCGGCGGGCTGACGTTCCTGTCCTCGCTCATCATCCCCGGCGACCTGATAGCCGGCAAGTACGCCGACAACCTGCTCAGCGGCCTGGCACTGGAACTTTCAGGGCCTTACTGGGCCCGGCTCGTCCTGCAATCGCTGGTGGTGGTCTCGGGCAGCCTGATGCTGGTAGGCGCGCTCAACACTTCGCTGGTGGGGGCCAACGGCGTGCTCAACCGGGTGGCCGAGGACGGCATCCTGCACGACTGGTTCCGGCAGCTGCACAAGAAATACGGCACCACCTACCGGATGATAAACGTCATCGCGCTGGCGCAGATCGGAGTTATCATACTCTCGCGCGGCGATATCTACCTGATAGGCGAGGCCTACGCCTTCGGCGTGCTGTGGAGCCTGGTCTTCATAACGCTGTCGCTGATCATCCTGCGCTTCAAGGACCATATGCCGCGGGAATGGATGTTCCCCCTGAACTTCCGGCTGGGGCGGGCCTATGCCCCCGCGGGCATGGCGCTGGTCTTCGCCGTGCTGCTGGCGGCCAGCCTGGCCAACCTGCTGACCAAGCGGGTGGCGACCATTGCCGGGCTCATCTCCACCGCGGCCCTCTACGCCGTGTTCCAGGTTTCGGAAAACCTGACCCGGAAGAAGCCGCAGTTTTACGCGCAGGCGCAGGATTCCGACGAGAAGATGAACCTGCGCCGGGAAAGCGACGTGAGCGCGCTGCTGCCGGAGCTGGTAAAGCCCGGCAGGATACTGGTGCCGGTGCGCAACCCCAACAACCTCGCGCACCTCGCGCGCGTGCTGGAGACCGTGGATGACTCGACCACGGAGATAATAGTGCTGTCGGCCAAGATAGCCAGGGGACTGCAGTCGGCGGGCGACGCCGCCGCCATAACCGAGGAGGACAGGGAATTATTCACGCCCATAATACTGCTGGCGGAAAAGTACGGCAAGACCATAAAGCCGCTGATGGTGATCTCCAATGACCCGTTCCACTCCATAGTGCATACGGCGCAAGCCATAGGGGCGACAGAAATAGTTATGGGGGTCTCCGGTTCTACGGGGGCAGAAGTTCAGCTGGAGAGGCTGGCCATGACCTGGGGCCTGCTCAGGGGCGCCACGTCAACGCCGATAACGGCAAAAGTGATCTGGGCGGGACGGGAGCTGACCTATAAGTTGACCTGATTAGTGGCTGTGCCGGTGGTGCAGGTCCGGCCAGTGAGGATGCACGTGGGTAGCCGCGGCGTGCCTGTGCAGGTGGGCGTGAGGCTCTTGCTGCGGGCCGTCGTGATGGTCGTGGTGCAGGTCGGCGTGGGCGTGCTGGTGAGTGTGCTCCATCTCGTGGTGCTCGTGGGCGTGCGCGTGTTTTTCCGCCAGCATCAGCCAGACCGAGGCCAGCAGCATGGCGCCCGATACCAGCTGCACGGCGGAAAGGCCTTCATGCAGCGCCAGCACAGAGAGCAGCACGCCGAAGAGCGGCGCCAGCGAGAAGATGAGCTGGCTGCGCACCGCGCCCAACTTCTGCGCGGCCGAGATATAGAAGGTGATGCTGAGACCGTAGCAGTGGAAGCCCACCAGCAGCGCCTTGCCCAGCGCCGGCAGATCCGGCATGCCGCCGGCCAGCGCCAGGCCGATGAGGGTATTGGTGGTGCCGGCGGCAAGGCCCTTTATTATGGTGCTCTGGACCGGCGAGAGATCGTCGATAAGGGCAGTGAAATGGTTGTCGAAGCCCCAGCTGAAGCAGGCCAGCGCCACCAGGAGGCCGGCGGTAAACCCGGCTACGCCCCCGCTGTAGGAGAGCAGCACGCCGGCCGCGAGGCTAAGCCCCACGCTGAGCCAGCCGCGCTTGTCTAAATGGTCCTTGAAGAGGAAATGGCCGAGTATCGCCGTGGCCACCAGCTCCATGTTAAGCCAGATGGAGACCGAGGCGGCCGGGGCTATGCGCACCGCGGCCAGCAGCAACACCGGGCCCAGCAGGCCGCCGAAGATTATCATCCCGACGATATATTTGTACTTGAGGGTCTTGAGCGGCGGGGTTATGCGGCCGCCGCGCAGCAGGGTGTAGACGGAGAGCCCCAGGCCCGCGCCGAGGTAGAGCAGGCCCGCCAGCAGGAAAGGGTTGAGGTCCTGCAGCAGCATTTTGCTCAGCGGCGTGGACACGCCGAAGAAGAAAGCCGCCAGCAGGCCCAGTATCACGGCGAAGGAATCAGTTCTTTTCATGGTTTATCGAAGCGGCGGCCTGGCTGCAGGCTTTCTGAGTTTTCGGTCCCATCGCTATATTCTAGCGCTTCTCCCCCGCGCTTGGCTAACGCCGCGGGTATTCCGGGGACACAATACTTAATTCCTGAATTAAGTATTGTGTCCCCGGAATTAAAAACGCCGCGGGTCACACTTCGCAGACAGCTACCTTGAGCGGCGGGTTGCCGTCGAAAGACGGAAAATCGGCGTCCACGGGGAGCGGCTCTATGTTTTTGATCGGCCGCCCGGCCTTGATGGCGCAGCGCCGCAGGGTCTCGGCCCAGGCGGCGTAGTCCACGGCGGCCACGTGGTTGGTGGCTATCACGCGGCCACCCGGCTTTGCGGCCAGGACGGCCGGCTTGAACATGCTCTGGTAGTCGCCTACCACGTCGACCGCGCTCATGGGGCCCTTGGCCCAGGCCGGCGGGTCCAGGAAGACCAGGTCGAAGGCCCGGGGCTGAAATCTTTGGTAGCGCCGCTTCTGGCCATAGCGCCCGGCCACGGGCAGGCCGGCCAGCTGCCGGACCACCGTCAGGCAATCCTCCGTCACCAGCGAGAACCGGTCCTCGGGGATGCCGTTAAGCCCGGCGTTCTGCCGGCCCACGTCCAGGCTGGACTGGGCGAAGTCCACGTTCCACACTTCTTTAGCTCCCCCCGCTCCGGCGCAGACGCCGACGCCGCAGGTGTAGGAGAAAAGGTTCAGCACGCTCAGGCCCTTGGCGCTGCTCCGCACCAGGCGCCGGGCCGCCCGCAGGTCCAGGAAAAGCCAGGGATCTATGCCGCGGTGCCTGGCCCGGATAAGATATTTCAGCCCGCCTTCCAGGCAGGTAAACTCCGCCAGCGCCTCGGGTGCTGGCCTGTGCCATTTTTCAAAATCTTCCACGGCCTTCTTGCCGCGGTGATTGTAGGCGAAGACCAGGGGGCCGGGCAGCGCGCTGCGCAGGCAGGCCTCCACCGCCAGAACTTCCTGCGGCAGGGCCGGCTCGCGGAAGGTCTGCATCAGCGTAAGCGCGCCGTAGCGGTCCAGCGTCAGCCCGGGCAGGCCCTCGGCGACGCCGTTGAAGAGCCGGTAGCAGTCCGTGCCCTCGCCGGCGAGCGCCTGCAGCAGCGGCTTGCGGCGCTTCAGCGCGGCTTCAAGTAATGAAGAAAAATCGGTTGTCAGCATAGTTTCCGCGGCGGCACAGTTGCAAGGACCCCCGCATTATCCGTGCAGGGGTCCGGTATTGATTACAGTTTGAGCTATTCTGAAACGGCCTGGGTCTTTAACTGGTCCAGGGCGGGGGCGCTAAGAGCGTCCAGTTCTGCCGGGTCCCAGGTCAGGTCCGCGGCCACGGAGCGCGCTTCGGAGGAATTCACCTCGTTGTCGCCGGAGATTATAGGCTTGGGCGGCCAGGGGGCGTTCTTGTCCGGGGCGGGTATGGTGAACGACTGGGTGCCGGCGGTGGTCAGGTAGATCTTGGCGCCGGCGTTGCGCAGGCGGTCCATGGCCTCCTTGTGGGGATGGCCGTACTTGTTGTTGAGGCCGACGGAGATAAAAGCGTAGTCAGGCCGCACGCGGGCCAGGAAGGCGTCGTTGGTGGAGGTGCGCGAGCCGTGATGGCCGACCTTGAGGATATTGGACTGCAGCCCGGATTTAAAGTGGCTCAGCAGGTCGCCTTCGATCTCCGAATTGGCGTCGCCGGTGAGCAGGACGCCGTTGCCGTTATAGTAAAGCCGTATCACCAGGGAGCAGTTGTTGGTCTCGTCGTTCTCGTGCATCACCACCGGCTGCCAGCAGGCGTTAAAGACCTTAACCGTCACGTTATTGTCCCAGTTCAGGATCTCGCCGGGCTTGGGGTAGTGTGTCTTGCAGCCGGGCTCTACCGCCGCCAGCTCGCGCAGGTTGTTGTCCCCCGCTGCGTCCCTGTTCTCGGCCTTGGTGTCGTAGTAATTGTCGACCTGGTAGTTGGTGAAAACTTTCTTGAGGCCGCGGTAATGGTCGCTGTGGGGATGGGTGAGGGCCACGTAGTCCAGCCGGGTCACGCCCTTGGACTTCAGGAAATTGTCCACCAGCACTCCGGAGTTGCCGCCGTCGATGAGCGCTTTTTTGCCGTTGGGAAATTCGATATAGATGGCGTCGCCCTGGCCGACGTCTATGAACGAGACTTTCAGCTGCGCCCAGAGACTGGCCGGGACCAGCAGCAGCGCCAGGAAGGCGGCGAGGCCAGGCAGGTTGCGGGTTCTTGCGGGTAGGGTTATGTTCATTCCATAAATATTATAGATGGGAGCGCCCCGTTTTAAAAGTGCCAAAGGACCTACGCCAAAAGGGCCAGATGGGACACGCCGGCCCGGCAAAACAGCCGTGATATAATATCTCATGGGCAAATCACGTTACCTCCTTCCCTGGCCGCTGCTGATAGCGGCCTCCTTGCTGGCGGTTTTTACCCTTACCAGGGCCGGCCTGGCCGTTTACGCGGGCCCCTCCGCCGTGCCGTTTTCCCTCTGGCCCTGGATCTTTCTCAAGGGCCTGGGGTTCGACCTCCCGGTGATAATGACCGCCGTCGCCCCGGTACTGTTCTATGAGGCGCTGCTGCCGGCCTCCTGGCGCGCGCACTCCCGCCACCGGGCGCTTAAGCTGGGCGCGTTCTGGGCGCTGCTCTCGCTGCTCCTGTTCATAGCTGCGGCGGAAGCGGTTTTCTGGACGGAATTCTCTACGCGGTTCAACTTCATAGCGGTAGACTACCTGCTCTACACCAACGAAGTCATCGGCAACATAGTCCAGTCCTATCCCGTGGGCTGGATACTGGCAGCCATAGCGGCCTTAGCGGGCCTGGCGACCTGGGGCCTGCGCCGCGTGGTGGTGCACGCGGGGCCCGACAACTTCACAAAAAAAGGCCGCGTTTTTGTGCTCGCCCTCGCCGGAGCGCTGCCAGCCCTCGCCTACGCCCTGTCGGACATAGACAAGATGGCAGGGCTCGGCAACGCCTACGCCGACGAGCTGTCCGGCAACGGGGTACTGTCTTTTGCGGCGGCGCTGCGGCGCAACGAGCTGGACTACGATAAACTGTACCGGACCATCCCCCAGGAGCGGGCGGACGCCGTGCTCAAGCGCCTCGGCGTGGAGCGCTCTCCCCTGTCCGCCTCCGTGCAGGCGGATATGTTCGACAAGTCGACGGACCCGCTGCCGCTGAAGCGGCGGCCGCGCAACGTCGTTATCATCACGGTGGAAAGCCTGTCCGCGTCGTTCCTGGGCGCGTACGGGTCGGGCGAAGGGCTGACGCCCAACCTGGACAGGCTGGCGCGGGAAGGGCTTAAATTCGAGCGGGCCTTCGCCACCGGGTCGCGCACGGTGCGCGGGCTGGAGGCGCTGTCGCTGGGCATCCCCCCGATACCGGGCCAGTCCGTGGTGCGGCGCCCGCAGAACGGGCATCTTTCCACGCTGGGCGAGGTGCTGCAGCAGCAGGGGTTCTCCACGCTTTTCATCTACGGCGGGTACGGCTATTTCGACAACATGAACGCCTACTTCAACGCCAACGAATACCGGATCGTGGACCGCCGGGTCTTCCCGGAGGCGTCCGTGATCTTTGAGAATATCTGGGGCGTGGCCGACGAGGTACTGTTCTCCAACGCGATCGCCGCGATAGACCGCGAAACGGTAAAGAGCAAGCCGTTCTTCGCCCATATCATGACCACGTCCAACCACCGCCCCTACACCTACCCCCCGGGGCGCATAGACATTCCCTCGCCGGGCGGCAGGCGCGGGGCCGTGAAGTACACCGATTACGCCATCGGCGCCTTTATTAAGGGCGCGGCGGCCAGGCCGTGGTTCAAGGACACCCTGTTCGTTATCACGGCGGACCACTGCGCCTCCGTGGCGGGGAAGACCAAGCTGCCGGTGGAAAAATACCGCATCCCGGTCATTCTTTACGCGCCGGCGCTGCTTAAGCCGGGCGCTTTCAAGCACGTGGTCAGCCAGATAGATATCCCCCCGTCGCTCATAGAGCTGCTGGGCAGGAAAGGGGACGATTACTTTTTCGGCCGCCCTTTTTTTGAGACGGGCGCCAACCCGGAGCGGGCCTTTATCAGCAATTACCAGGCCCTGGGCTACTTGCGCCGCGACGTTTTAACCGTGCTGCTGCCCCGCAAACGGGTAGAGAGCTACCACGTAAACCCGGTGACCCTGGAGCAGACCCCGATAGAGCCGGAGCCCGCTCTCGTCGAGGAGGCCGTGGCTTATTACCAGACCGCCTCGCGGGCCTTTAAATCCGGGGCCTTGAAGTTGCCGCACCCTCCCGGGCACTGACCACGCAAAACCGCCGGGTTTCCCCGGCGGTTCTCCCCTCCCTTACAAGACACGTTGTCCCGCTAGCGGCCGAGTTTTGCGGCCAGCGCTATTTCCTCGGCCCGGCGGGCGTAGCCCTCGTGCGGAGGAGCGGGCGGACCCTCCAGGTGGGCGCGCACCACGCCCGGCAAATATTCGGCGGGGCCCCGGGTGCGCAAGCCCAGCGCCAGCGCGGCCGAAGGGTCAAGCCGGGAACACCAGCGGCCCCAGTAGGGCGCGCAGGCGCCGTCCAGGCCCGCCGCCTCCAGCTCTCCGGCGCTAACAGGCACAAAGCAGGGGCTTAGCCCCGCGCAGGCGGCCGCCTGCTCAAGAAATTCGCGCAGGGAGCACTCAACAGGCTGCGCCAGGTTCAGCGCCGGCAGGGCCGGCCAGGGAGCGGGCCCGGCCAGGCGGAGCAGGGCCGCCCCTACGTCGCCGGCGTAGACAAAGCGCACAGGCTGCGTTCCGCCGTCGGGCAGCAGCACCGGGCCGCCGTCGCGCAGGCGCTGCAGCCAGGCCCACAAGCGTCTTGAATTCTGTCCGTCCTGCTCGCCCTGCACCACGGGCAGGCGCAGCGCCAGCGAAGGCACGCCATGGGCCGCGCTCTCGCGCGCCAGCGCTCCCTCGGCGGCCCGCTTGCCCATGCCGTACACCCAGTTGTGCCAGTCGCGCGTGCCGGGCGCGGGTTCGGGAATAGCGGGCGTGTCGGAATCCGCCTCGGAGAACGGCGGGCGCTGCTGCTCCCCCACCAGGTAGACCTGGCCTGTAGAGATAAGGACAAGCCGGCCGGGGGCGAAGCCGGGCACGGCGAACAGGCGCTCCACGTCCCCGGCGTCATAGGCCAGGAAGTCAGCGGTAAAGTCGAAAGACCGCCCGTTCAGGGCGGCGGCGAGGGAGGCAGCGTCGTGCCTGTCGGCGCGCAGGGCGCTAAGGTTTTTGTGCGGGGGCAGCGGCCGGCTGCCGCGGGAGACTACGGTAACGGCGTGGCCGGCGGCCAGGAAGGCCTCGCGCGCAGCGCCGCTCAGCAGCCCTGAGCCGCCCAGCAGCAGTACGCGCAGCGGGGTTGTATTTGGAGAGGTCATTAACAGATATTATATCTGTTCGGGGAATTTCAGCCTATCCTGACCTCGGCCTGGTGTTCGGCCCTGTCGTCGAAAAGCGGGATACATTTATCCTCCCGGTCCAGCCCGTCCACCCCCACCGAAACCACTTTATCCCCCGGCCCGGAGCGCTCTATGTTTATGTGGAAGAAAGTTTCCCGGTACCGGTAATGGATCTTGAAGGACCGCCAGTCCGCGGGCAGGCAGGGTTCGAAGTGCAGCTGGTCCACCTTCAGCCGCAGCCCGAGCAGGTGCTTGACGATGAGCTGGTACATCCAGGAAGCCGAACCGGTGTACCAGGTCCAGCCGCCGCGCCCGGCGTTGATCCCGCCGGAGTAGACGTCGCCGGGCATGACGAAAGGCTCCACTTTGTAGACGGCGCAGCCGCGGGGCGTGTCGCCGTGGCGCACCGGGTTTATAAGGCCCAGCAGCTCCCAGGCGCGCGCGCTGTCCTTTAGGAGGGCGAAGGCCATAACCGACCAGACTGCCGCGTGGGTATACTGCCCGCCGTTCTCCCGCACTCCGGGGAGATAGCCTTTTATATAGCCGGGGTCGCAGGCGCATTTGTCGAACGGGGGCTCGAAAAGCTTTATCAGGGCGGCCTGCCTGTCTACAAGGTGCTTGTCCACCTGGTCCATGGCCGCCGCCGCCCGCTCCGGGGCGGCCGCGCCGGAGATGACCGCCCAGGACTGGGGCAGCGAATCTATGCGGCATTCGGCATTGGAGGCGGAGCCGAGCGGCTCCCCGCTGTCGAAGTAGGCCCGCTTGTACCAGGCGCCGTCCCAGGCGTTGGCCTCTATGTTGCGCGCCAGTTTCCCCTCCTCCTCGAGACACAGGGCGGAGAACTCCGCGTCGCCGCGGCCGGCGGCCAGCGCGGCCATGGACTTGAGGACGCTGCACAGGAAGAAAGCCAGCCAGACGCTTTCGCCCTTGCCTTCGCGGCCCACCAGGTTCATGCCGTCGTTCCAGTCGCCGCTGCCCATCAGGGGCAGGCCGTGGGCGCCGAATTTAAGGCTGTTCCTGACGGCGAGCACGCAATGCTCGTAAAGGCTGCCCGTCCGGCCCGAGGTGCCGGGCAGGTCGTAATAGGATTCCTCCTCGGCCTTTACGGGCGGGCCCTCCAGGAAGCCAGCGGGCTCGTCGAGCACGCCGGTGTCCCCGATCTCACCCACATACAGGCAGGTCACCAGCGGCAGCCACAGGTAATCGTCGGAGCAGTGGCTGCGCACCCCGCGGCCGGACGGCGGGTGCCACCAGTGCTGCACGTCCCCCTCGGCGAACTGGCGGGAGGCGAAGGCCAGCAGCTGCTCGCGCACCAGGGCGGGGTGGGAATAGGTCAGGGACATCACGTCCTGCAGCTGGTCCCGGAAGCCGTAGGCCCCGCCGCTCTGGTAGAAGCCGCTGCGGCCCCAGAGGCGGCAGCTGAGCACCTGGTACTGCAGCCAGCCGTTGACCAGGAAATTTATGGAATCGTCGGGCGTTTCCACGTACACCACGCCGAGGGTGCGCTTCCAGTGCTCCCAGACGGCCTCCAGCTCGCCCCGCACGGAGGCGGTGCCGCTGAAGCGCTGCAGGATGGCGCGCGCCTCGTCCGCGCTTTTGGCCGCACCGAAAGTAAAAGCTATTTCCTTTTCTTCGTTGTCGTCCAGGTCGAATTTTACCTGCATGGCGGCGCAGGGATCCAGGCCGGCCCCGACCCGGCCGGAGAGCGCCTCGCTGCGCATGGCGGCGGGGGCGGCCAGCGTGCCGTTGCGGCCAATGAACTCGCGCCGGTCGCCGCTTACAAAGCGGGCCGTCTCGCTGACGTCGAGGAAAACTACCCTGCCGGGGAATTCCTTATTATAGTGGTTGTAGGCGGTCAGGGCGCCGCTTTTAGGGTCCACCTCGGTGAGGATATGCATCTGGGAATTTCCCCTCAGCGCGCCCATCACCAGCTCGCTGTACGAGGTGGCCGAAAGGCTTCTCCTGCGCCCGGAGGCGTTGCGCAGCTTCAGCACGGCGAATTTAACCGGCTGGTCCAGCGCCACGAACACGGTCAATTCGGAGGAGATGCCGTCCTCCGAATGCTCGAAGATGGTGTAGCCGAAGCCGTGCCGGGACACGTAGCCCGAACTGCCGGCCGGCAGCGGGGTCGGGGACCAGAAGTGGCCGGTCTCCTCGTCGCGCAGGTACAGCGCCTCGCCGGAGGCGTCGGTGACGGGGTCGTTCTTCCAGGGCGTCAGGCGGAACTGCTGGGCGTTCTCGCTCCAGGTATAGGCGCTGCCGCTCTCGGAGATCACCGTGCCGAAATGCCGGTTGGCCAGCACGTTCACCCAGGGGGCGGGCGTCACCTTGGACCGGCTGGTGGAGATCACGTATTCGCGCCCGTCGCGGGTGAAGCCGCCCAGGCCGTTGAAATACGCCAGGTCGGGCCGCCGCGCGGGGCCGCCCGGCTCCGACGGGACCGGCCGCCGGGCCGCCGCCTGCAGCGGCCGGGGCGCCGCCGACCTGGCTATGCGGTCGAGATGTTCGCTTAAAGTCCCCCCGCGGTCCGAGATCACTATCCGGGCCACGGTCTGCATCAGGATCTTGTCCTCTTCGGACATCTGGTCGGCGCGGCGGGCGAAGATCCGGCCCAGCCGGTTCGGCGGCAGCTTGGCGTCGGCGGAGGTCAGGTCGCTTATCTTTTCGCTGAGAACGTCGCGGTAGACGGAGCTGTTCTCGTTCCAGATGACCAGGTCCACCGGCAGGCCCTTCATGCGCCAGTACGAATGCGCCTGCACCATCCGGGCTATCAGTCCTATGTTCTCCTGGTCCTCGATGCGCACTATCACTATAGGCAGGTCGCCGGAGATGCCGTAGCCCCACAGGTCGGTCTGGCCCCTCTGGTTCTGCCTGAGGACGCTGGCGTGCGCCCGCCACTCGGGGTTGGCGTAGACGATGGCGCTGGCCAGGCGGCCGTACACCTGGGCGTCGGATTCGGAAGCGTTGATCTGCTGCAGGGTCACATGGGCGTGCGTCCAGGCCAGGTCGAACACCCGGTCGGCCAGGTTGCGGTCCCGGTATTTTTCTATCACCGCCCGGGCGGCCTCGCGGCTGTCGCAGATGCCGGTGACGTAATCTATGACGGCCTCTTCGCCGGGCTCCAGCACGACGCGGCAGCGGATGGCGGCCACGGGGTCCAGCACCGCGCCTTCGCTGTCGGTCAGCTGACCCTTGTCGTGCATGGCGGCGGGGCTGGCGGCCGTATTGCCGCGGCCGATAAACTTGTCGCGGTCGGTCTCGTAGGAGGCGCCGACCACGGAGTTGCCGTGTACCGCCATGAAATGCGCCAGGACGGGGAACTTTTCCTTGTCGGAGCGGGGCCTGCGGCTGCAGAGGATGGCCTGGTGGGACCGGATTATTTCCGTCTCCACGAACAGGTTGCTGAAAGCGCGGTGGGCCAGGTCCGCGGCCGCGTGGTTGAGCACCACCTCGGCGTAGCTGGTAAGCTCTATGGTGCGGGGGTAGCGGGAGATGTTCTTTACGCGCACCCGGCGCAGGTCTATATTGTCCTCGGGCGAGACCACTATCTCGGTATGCACGTCTATGTTGTGGTCCCGGCGCCTGAACTCGGCGCGGGAGCGGGAGAAGATGGCCTCGTACCTGCCGGGGGTCTTGAGCGTGGGCTGGTAGGCGGAAGACCAGAATTCCCCGCTCGCCATATCCCGCAGGTAGATGAACGTGCCTTCGTTCTCCAGCGCGGCGTCCTCGTGCCAGCGCGTCACGGCCAGGTTCTTCCAGCGGGTGTAGCCGGCCCCTGAGTTGGTGACCATCAGGTTGTAGGCGCCGTTGGACAGCAGGTGGATCTCCGGCGCGGGGGTGTGCGGCGTGTTGAACACGCGCGACAGGGCGTCGCTCTCCTCGGTCTTGCGCAGCACGCCGGAGACCTCGGAGTCGTAGAGGAAAGGCGCGGCCTTGGGCACCCGTTCCTGCAGCAGCAGCTCGGTGGCCTTGAACATCGGGTCGGCCAGGAAGCGCCGCTGCATGGGCCGCTCCAGCAGCGTGTAGGCCAGGGACAGCAGGGCCATGCCCTGGTGATGGGCCATGTAGGACTTTACCACCGCGCGGGAGCCGTCGTGGGCGGCGCGCGCCGGGGTATAGTCTATGGCTTCGTAGAAGCCGTATTCCCCCCCGAAGCCGTCGGCGGTCAGGCGCTCCAGGTTGGCGCAGGCTTTTTCCGGCTCCACCATGAGGGCCAGGACGGCCGCGTAGGGCGCCACGACGAGGTCTTCCACCAGGCCGCGCTTGAAACCGAGGTCCGGGACGCCGAAGGAGCGGTACTGGTAGGTCATCGCGGCGTCGAGCTTGTTGTAGCCGGACTCGGACATGCCCCACGGGATGCCGTTGGCGTCGGCGTACTCTATCTGGCAGGCGACCATGGCCTTATAGGTGCGCTCCAGCAGGGTGCCCTCGTAGACCGGCATCACCAGCAGCGGCATGAGGTATTCGAATACCGAGCCGCCCCAGGACACCAGCACGGGGTCGCCGCCGTATTTGGACAGCAGGCGGCCGAGCATGAACCAGTGTTTCTGCGGCAGCTTGCCCTGCGCTATGGCCACAAAGCTGGCCAGCCGGGACTCGGAGGCCAGCAGGTCGTAGCAGCCCGGGTCCAGCCTGTGCTCGGAGACGTTGTAGCCGATGGAGAGGAGCTGCGCGGGCTTGTTGTAGAGGAATTCAAATTCAACGCCGGAAAGCTCGGTGCAGAGCAGCGCCATGGCGTCTATGGCCACCATCCGCGCGCAGGCCCTGTCGCCGGTCTCTTTCAGGGCGGCGCGCAGCCGCGAGAACCAGTCCCGCTCACGCGCGGCGTCGTAGTCGGACGGGTCCAGCCCGGCGAGGATGGCGTCGAGCAGCGGGAAAAGTTTCAGCTCCAGCCTGGCGGCCTCGGCGAGGGCGGGCACGGCGTCGAGGGAGCGCAGCGCGGCCCGCAGCAGGGCCAGGCGCTCCCGCTGCCGGTCGTCGCCCTTCTCCCACATGCCGGGGATCTCGGGGGCGAGCAGCACCCATGGCGCTATGTAGGCCATATCCTCAAGGTAGTCGTAGCACTGTTTCTCAAAAGCCCGGCCCCAGCGCCGGACCCCGTCGAAATGTTTGCCGTCCAGCCCGGCCAGCAGCCCGGCGCAGTCCGACGAAAGGCGCCGCAGCAGGGCATGCATCTCCGGGAGCGAAGCCGGGGCGGGCCGCACCTTGGCCTCCAGCCGAGCCGCCTGAGACGAGATCTTCTCCGCGGCTCCGGCCGCGCCGGGGCTGCGGCTTTCGGCCAGCCCGTCGGCGCAGCTGCGCAGGACGGCCAGGGTATCGGCCAGGCCGTCGAAGATCTTCGCCGAGACTATCTTATTGGCTTTCATTTCCACCAGGCCCGAGCGCAGCACCAGCAGGTGGCCGGTCATGTTGCCGCTGTCCACCGACGAAACATAGAGCGGCTTAAGGGGCTTGAGCGTTTCGGTGTCGTACCAGTTGTAGAAATGCCCGCGGTGCTTTTCCATGCCGCTCATGGTTTTAAGCGTTCGCTCCGTCCTGTTGAACAGGCCGCCCATGGAGAGATAGCCGAAATCATACGCGGCCAGGCCGGACAGCAGCGACAGGCCGATATTGGTGGGCGAGGTCCTGTGGGCCACGGCGCCGATAAAGTCTTCCTGGAAATTGTCCGGCGGCAGCCAGTTGTCCCGCGCCGTCACGTAAGTCTCGAAGAAAGCCCAGATCCTGCGCGAGAGGGCGCCCAGGAAGACCCGACGTTCCCGGGACAGAGCGGACCGGCGCACGTTGGGCGGCCGGCTGACCAGCCAGGCTATGGCCGGGGAGGCCAGCCACAGGGACCAGAACCCGAGCGACAGCAGGTCCGCGCGCCCCGCGGCCAGCGAGGCCGCCGCGAGGGCGAGGACCGCCAGCGGGCCGGCAGGCATGGCCCGGGCGTACTCGGGCACGGTCCTGGCCGGCCGCAGCTCGGCGTCCCCGGAGGTGCGCCATTCCAGCAGGCGCCGGCGCGAGAAGAACATGCGCCAGTACGTGACCACTATGGCGTGCAGGCCGTAGAAGGCCTCGTGCGCCAGGAAAGCCAGGGCGAGCAGGAACTGCACGGCGCGCAGGGCCGCCGACTCCGCGACGGTGCGCAGGTGTACCGTCAGGGAGATGTCCCGGCTCTTGCCGGCCGCCTCCACGCAGGCGATGAACAGGACGGGAAGGCCGTAGAGGGCGAGCACCACCGCGGGCCAGAACCAGGGCGCCGGGAAAAGGAGCCAGCCGGCGGCCAGCAGCCAGACGGTCGCCGCGGGCACTACGCTGCGCCTGAGGTTGTCCAGGATCTTCCACCGGGAGAGCAGCGAGAGCGGGTTGCGCAAGGCCCGCCCGGCCCCCGGCACGAAGGGCAGCAGCCAGCCGGAGATCTGCCAGTCGCCGCGGGTCCAGCGGTGCCGGCGGTTCATGTCCGCCAGGTAGCCGGAGGGATATTTCTCGTAGAGCTGTACATCGGTGACCAGGGCGGAGCGCGCGTAGCAGCCCTCCAGCAGGTCGTGGCTGAGGATGAGGTTCTCCGGCAGGCGGCCGCCCAGCGACTTTTCAAAAGCGTCCACGTCGTAGAGGCCCTTGCCGATGAAGGAGCCTTCGTCGAACAGGTCCTGGTAGATATCGGACACGGCCTTGGTGTACGGGTCTATGCCGGGCTCGCCGCCGAAGATCTTGACGAAAAGAGTGGGGTCGTCGCCGGGATAGCCGAGGTCCACCCTGGGCTGCAGGATGCCGTAGCCGGAGACCACGCGGCCCTTTTTTTCGTCGTAGACCGGTTGGTTGAGCGGGTGGGCCATTATCCCCGCCAGCTCCCGCGCCGCGTCCCTGGGCATGCGGGTATCGGTGTCGAGCGTTATCACGTACTTTACGTCCTGCAGGCGCTGCACGTCTCCGGAGATAAGGCTGAAGCGGTCCAGCCCCCCGCCCCGCAGCAGCGCGTTAAGGTCCGCCAGCTTGCCGCGCTTGCGCTCGTAGCCCATCCACACCTTTTCCCGCGCGTTCCAGCGGCGGGGGCGGTGGAAGAGATAGAAAATATTATCCTTATGCGGGCGGTATTTCAGGTTGAGGCGCTCCACGCCCTCCCTGGCCTGCGCCAGCAGCGCGGCGTCGCCGGGCAGGGTCTCGGACGGCGCGTCGCAGAAGTCGGTCAGCAGCGCGAACTCCACGTTGGCGTCGATATTGGCCAGGTAGCAGACCTCTATGCCCTCCAGCAGGGACTCCACGCCCCTGGCCCCGGTGAGCATGGTGGGGATCACCGTCAGCGTATGGGCGTGCGCGGGGATGCCTTCCGAAAAATCCATCCTGGGCAGTTTCCTGGGCGCGACGGTCCTGGTGAAGACCCAGTTCACCACCGTGGCGGCCGCCTGGCTGGAGACCAGCAGCAGCGGCAGCCCGAAGCCGGCCAGCCAGGGCCAGCCCGCCAGGCCCTGTTCCCAGGCCAGCAGCAGCGCTCCGGCGGAAGCGGCGAGGGTGAGCAGGCCTATGGAGCCGGTATAGAAGGCCAGCGGCAACGCCGTCCGCCTGGCCCGCAGAAAATCCCCGAAGCGCAGCCTTATGCCGAGGGAACGGCAGAAATTGCCGAGCCCGCGGTCGGCGAGGTAGTAGCCGACATGCGCCGACGCGCTCCCGGACCCGGCCAAATTCTTCCCCGCCCCGGCAGCCGCCACCGCCCGCGCCGCCACTTCCTCTTCGGTCAGGCGGCTGCGGTACGCCAGGTCCTCTATGGCGTGCCGGTAACTGTCGCGCGTGGCGAAGGCCATGCCGGGATAGGCGCCGGCAGGGTCCCGCCGCAGTTCCCTCTCCACCACGCTCAGGCTTTCCACAAATTCGTGCCAGTCTGTGACCTCCAGGAAGCGCAGGCTCTCGATGGTGTTGGAGATGGAGACCTGGTCGGCGGCCTGCTTGTGGTTGGCCGACTGGATAAGCCGCTCTATGGTCTTGCCCTTCTCGGCGAGCTTCTTTTCCAGCCAGACGATAGGGAGGTTGAAGGCGGGGCTTTGCCCGTGCAGCCGCCGCACGAATTCCGCGACGAAAGCGTCGGACATCGGCAGGTCTACCTTGGCCATCGCCGCGATCTCCAGGATGACGCCGCTGGTGTCCTTGGCCAGCACCTCGAGGATGCGGCTGGCGCGGTGCTCGGCCACATCCCGGTCGAGCTGGGAGAGGATCATGCGGGAGGCGATGCGCCGGAGGTTCTCTATGAGGGCCAGGCGTATCATTATCGGGACGGCCCACAGTTCACCCAGCTTCAGGTGCTGCACGGACTGGTAGGCGGCCACGAAGCCGGCCAGGCCCCTGGTGTCCAGGCGGCCGTCGCCGTGGGCGACGATCTCCATGGCGATATCGTAGACCCTGGGGCAGCCGGCCAGCGGGCCCCGGGTAAGGTTGGGCAGTTCCTCGCTGTAGCCCTTCGGCAGGAATTTCTGGGCGAGGCGGATCTGCTCCTCGACGAGGTAGTAGTTGTCCAGCAGCCAGTCGCCGGCGGGCGAGATGCGCCTTTTGCCGCCGCTGGGCTGGTTTAGCAGTTCGTAGGCCCTGAGGATTATCTCCTCGTTGTCCTTCAGGCGCGCCAGCAGCTTCTCCCTGCCGCGCTTAAAGCTGACGCTGTGCCTGCCGGCCATGGCCACGGCATGCGCTTTTAACTGGTCGATATTGAAAAGTTCGGCCCGCAGGGGCTGCTCGTCGGCGATTTCAGCCGCCGGCAGGAGGCGGGCGAGGTTTTTTTTCAGGGCCGGGAGGCCGCGTTTAACTAACTGCGAAAACATCGGCTGTCCTCCGGCGTGGCTGGTTGGCGGATCGCTGCCTCTCTATTCTACCACAGACCCGGCGGAAAAAAACGGGGAGCTGGCCAGTGTGGCCAGCCCCCCGCCCAATCGCAGGTTTAGCGCTTACTTTTTGCCGCCGCCGCCCTTCCCGCCTTTGGCGGGCCTGTCGGCCTTGCCGGCCCTTTCTTTCTTCTCGTTCCTCATCTTCTCGGCCTTTTCCTTCTTCTCTTTCTTCATCTTCTCGGCCTTAACTTTTTTGCCGGCCGCGTCGCCGGTCTTCTTGGCCTTGCTGATGGCGGGCCCGAGCTTCAGGCCCAGGTCCCTGGCTACTTTGCCCCAGCCCATTACGGGCGGTCCCTGCCGCAGGGCCACGACCTTCTGCACGTTCTCGTCGGTGATGCCGCCGGGCAGGCCCTGGGCCAGCGAAAGGGCGGCGGTGATGCCGCCGTAGCTGAGCCCCTGCGCCTGCAGGCCGCTGATGCGGACGTCGTCCACCTTGAAGTCGCCCTTTATCTTCTCCGTGACCACCGCCTGGCCTTCCGGCTCGGCGGCGTTCTTGTTAAGGTCGGCTTCAACCTTGTCCAGTTTCTTCTCGTCTACGGACGCTTCCTGCGCGAAGGCCGGCACGGCCGCCGCGAACATGAAGAGTCCCGCGAATACCAGCTGCATGTGCTTGTTTTTCATGATTTCTCCTTATCCCCCTATCCCTATTCTGCTTAAAACCTTGAACTCTATCGCTTCCAACCGGTAGGCGGCTGCGCCTTTGGCCACCAGATAGGCCTTAACGGAGGCGGCGCGTTTCTTCCTCGGCCTTGCGCCTGGCGGCGTCGGCGGCACTCCTGGCGGCGTCAGAGGCGCGCCTGGCTTCGTCGGAGGCCCTGTTGGCGGCCTCCGTGGGTTGGCCGGGCATACCGAACAGCCAGGAGACGCCCAGCACGGCCTGCAGGTCGTGCGTGCCTTTGCCGATCTCCGTGTCTATCACGTGGTCCAGGTCCGCGCGCAGCAGGAAGTCGGGCTTGTAGAAGTACTTAAGACCGCCGCCCCAGTGCAGGGCCAGGCCGCTCGAAGCGGAGGCGCCGTCGGGCTTTATCCTGAGCAGGCCCGCGCCGGCCTGCACGAAGGGCAGGAACTTGCCGAAACGGAAGTGATACGAGGCGGCCAGCGCCGGGTGCAGCGCGCTGATATCGGCCCCGCCGTCTATTTCGGTCGAGCCCGTGAACACCGAGACTTCGGCGGAGAGCCGCTCGGTAAAGAAATGCCCCGCGCGGGCCCCGTAGATGAGGCCCGTGTCTATATCGGAGTCGCCCTCGAAAACCATGGCCCCGGCCTGCACCGAGAACTCGTTCTTACCCTCAAGTTCCGCCGAGGCCGGCATGGCCGGGACTAAGGCCGCCAGAAGCAGCGCAGCAATTTTTATCGTATTCATGTTATTCTCTTTCTTATTTAAGATCAGAAGCGCAGTGGGCGCATTTTACGGCCTTGAGCGGTATTACCGACAGGCAGAGCGGGCACTCCTTGGTGCTGGGCGCGGCCGCGGGGGCCGGCTTGTCGAACCTGGACTTAAGCCGGTTCATCTGGCTGATCATCAGGAAGATGGCTCCGGCCACGATCAGGAAGTTGATGACCGTGTTGAGGAACACGCCGTAGTTGATGGTGGGAGCGCCGGCCTTCTGCGCCTCGGCAAGGCTGGCGTAGGCGACGCCGGACAGGTTGATGTAGAGGCTGGAGAAGTCCACGCCCCCGGTCAGCCGGCCTATGGGCGGCATGATGACGTCGGTCACCAGCGAGGTGACGATCTTGCCGAAAGCGCCGCCGATGATGACGCCGACGGCCATGTCCACCACGTTGCCGCGCATGATGAATTCCTTGAAGTCTTTAAGCATGAGATCTCCTTAATCCTTCCAATGAAAGATTTACAATTAGAATTCCGCACTGCAGTATGCGTTGAAACTCCCCCCGCCCTAATCCTACAAAAATCCCCGAAAAGAAACAAACCTCCCCGGCCGCGCCGCCTAGATGTGGATGAAATCCTGGCCGCCTTTTTCCAGGTAGAGCGCCAGCAGCAGGTAGTCGCGCAGGTGGCGGGTCAGCAGGAAGTTCTCCCTCACGTGCTCGCGGCCGTTCTCGCCGAGCTTTTTAGCGTAGGCGGGCTCGTGCAGCAGGCGCTTCATCCAGTAGGCCGTGCCGTCTATGGTGCGCGTCAGGATGCCCGAATATTTATGCGTTATCTGCAGCGGGATGCCCCCCACCGCCCCGGCGATGACGGGCTTGCCCTTCCACAGGGCTTCCGAGACCGTCAGACCGAACCCTTCCTTGAGGGATTTCTGCAGGATTATCGCCGAAGCGCGCTGGATGGCGTTTATCTCTATATTGCTGGTCGGGGGCAGGCAGAGCACCAGGATGTCGGGGTTGCCCTCCGCCGCGGCGCGGGCTTCGGCCAGCACCTCCGCGCCCTCCGGGTCGTCGTCGGCGCTGCCGCCCACCAGCAGCAGGCGCGCCGTCACGTAGGGCTGTATCTTCTTAAAGGCCTCTATAACGCCCAGCGGGTCCTTCAGGCGGTCGAAGCGCGATACCTGGGTGATCAGCGGTTTGTCGAGCGGGATCTTGAGCCGCTCCATGATGGCCGCCACCTCCTCGGAGGCGAGCTCCTTGTTCTTGTCGGCCAGCGGGTCTATGGAGGGCGGCACCTGGAACTGCTTTACCGGGAGCCGCTGGGAGAAGGACGGGGCGGAGATGACCGCCGCGTCGTAGCGGGAAACGTAACCGTGCAGGAAGTCCCACACGTCGGACTGGCGGTTGGAGAGGTCGATATGGCAGCGCCAGATCCATTTGGCGCCGGCCGGCTTCCTGTCTATCAGGCCGGCGGGCTGGGGATCGTGGATGAGGGCGATGTCGGCGTCGAGGTTGAGGGTCTGCATGTTTGCGCTCAGCGTGTCCCGGTAAAGCTGGAAATCGGCGGGGGTCAGCTCCTGGCGCGTGCCGTGCAGGGCGTTGTGGAACTTCTTGGTGACCGCGTAAAAATCCTCGCCGCCCTTGATAAGCTCCCAGCGGGGCTTTATGCCCAGCTCGGTCATCAGCGGCAGCATGCGGTTGAGGATCTCGGCCACGCCGCCGCCGACGGCGGTGGAATTGACGTTGAGGATGGTCTTGTCCTTAAGCCGGGAGGCTATGAGCTTCAGCTCTTCTATGGCGCTGCGGCCGGCCGCGGGCGCGTATTCTTCTATCTTAGCCACGGGGCACCTCCGGGAGGCGCTGCTCTATGATGCGGATAATGCGCTGGCGCAGGCCTTCGAGCGTGTAGGAGTAAGGGTCCAGGCGGGATATCTCCCTGCCCACGACCTCGTCGTTAAAGTTGGTACGGAACCAGTGGGAGAAGTCGTCCACGCCGTAAGGGGGCCGCAGGC
Source organism: Elusimicrobia bacterium GWB2_63_22 (assembly GCA_001799735.1). Lineage (GTDB taxonomy): Bacteria > Elusimicrobiota > Elusimicrobia > Elusimicrobiales > UBA9959 > UBA9959. Next base: position 25,653 of record MGUA01000023.1, read on the forward strand.
GGGCCTCAAAAACGTGCAGGTAGAGGCTGGAGACGCTGACGTTGCGCAGGCACTCTATGAAGCCCGGGTAGTCCACAGCGGCGCAGCTGGTAGGCAGGGAGAACCGGATGGCCCGCATGAAGTGGAACTCGCGGCCGGGGGCCACGGTGCGCATGGGGCCGGGGTTCTCGGCGAGGTGGCGCTCCAGCAGCCCGACAAAGGCGTCGCGGAGGGCCGCCAGGGAATCGTAGCGCACGATGTCTATGGCGGTCAGCTCTTCGCCCAGGCGGTCGGCCTGCACGGTATTGGCTACCCAGTAGGCGAAGTCGTTGGCGCCTTCCGGCACCAGGTGGTGGGACTGCTTTATGAAGCGGTGGGTATGGTGATAGATGACCGCGTCGTCGGCGGCCTTTATCCCTTCCAGCAGCTCGCCGATGTTATACGCCTTCCTCCCCGTCACCTCGGTGAGCGTCAGGCGCGTACAGAATTTAAACGGTTCCCCGGCTTTTGCAGTCATTGTCCCCCCTGTCGCCTGGCTTTGAGGATAAACCGCAGCAGGCGCAGCACTTCCGACTGGCCGGCAAGGAAATACCCCGCCCTCGAGCCGGCCTTGCGGCCCACCCTGACGGTTATGCCGCTGCCGGCGAGGGAGCTGAACATATCCTCGTCGGTCAGGTCGTCCCCCACGGCCATGCCCAGCGGGCGGCCCAGCCGCGCGGCCACGCGGTCCACCGCGTTGCCTTTGTGGGCCGCGCCCCGGGGCAGCAGCTCGAAAACTTTGTGGCCGCTGCGCCAGCGCAGGGTCCCGCCGCGCGCGGACGTCAGCGCTTTCATCCGGCCGAAGAAACCGCGCCGGTAGGCCGCCTTGAGGCCCCGGTAATGCACGCTGGCCGAAAAGGCCTTGTTCTCCACCAGCACGCCCGTGCCCGGGGGAAAACGCTCGCGCAGGCCGGCGGCGGCGGCGGCCACCAGCTCCCTGGCTTTAACCGCCCCGGCGTCGCGCCAGGCGAAGCCCGGGCCTTTTATCTCTATGCCGTGGTTACCGCCGTAATAAACGCCCCTGAGCCCCACCAGCCGGCGCACACCATCGAGCGTGCGCCCGCTGAGTATGAATACGGCCACCCCCGGCGCGGCCGCCAGTTCTTTAAGGGCGGTCCTGAACTCCGGCGTCAGGCGCGCCTGGCCCGGAGTCTCGGCCAGGGCGGCCAGGGTGCCGTCGAAATCCAGCGTCAGAAGCAGCCCCGGCGCGGCCGCGAGGCGCGCTGAAACCACGCGGGTATTTTTCCAGAAAGACTTCATCCGCCTCCGGTCAGCTTAAAACTATCCATCCGCAGCCGCATCAGTTCCTCGGTCAGGTTTGCCGCCCACTTGTAGATATTATTCTCGTGCAGGTCCCGGCGCATGCGCGTCATGCGCTCCTCCACCTCGGCCTTGGGCATGGTGAGCGAATAGTAGATGGCGTCGGCCATCTGCTCTATGTCGTAGGGATTTACTATCAGCGCGTCCTTAAGCTCGCGCGAGGCCCCGGCGAAGCGGCTGAGGATGAGCACCCCGCGGTGGTCGTCGCTGGCGGCCACGAATTCCTTGGCCACCAGATTCATGCCGTCGTGCAGGGAGGTCACCAGGCAGGCGTCGGCGATCTTGTAGTACTTGGTGATCTCCTTGTGGTCGTGATGCTTCTCCAGGAAGACTATGGCCTTCCAGTCCTTGGCCTTGAACCGCCAATTGATCCTGTCCACCTCGGCGTGCAGCTCGGCCAGGAACCTGTGATACTGGGGGATATGCGTGCGGCTGGGCGCGCCGAGCTGGATGAAAGAGAATTTTCTCACGTACTCGGGGTATTTCTCCAGGAAGCGCTCCACGGCCTTCACCCTTTCCAGCATGCCCTTGGTATAGTCGATGCGGTCCACGCCCACGGCTATCTTCTCCGCCTTTATGCCGAGCTCCTTCAGCACGGCGGCCGCGTCGGGTTTCTGGGCCAGCGCCCTGGCGTCCCTGTCCGGCTGCTGAAAATCCACGCTGATCGGGAAAGGCTTTACCATGGTGGTATGGCCTTCCTTCTGCACGGAGAAATGCTCCCAGTCTATGCGGGATTCCATGGTGCGGTCCACGGTGTCGAGGAAGTTGTTGCAGTAGAACTGCGTCTGGAAGCCAATCAGGTCCGCGCCGAGCAGCCCCGTCACCAGTTCCTTCTGCCAGGGACAGATGCCGAAGGTCTCCGGGTTGGGCCAGGGGATATGCCAGAACACGGCCACCCTGGCGTCGGGACGCGCCGCCTTTATCATGCCCGGCAGCAGGGTGAAATGGTAGTCCTGGATCAGGACGCAGGGTTCCTTGACGTCGGCTATTTCCGCGATCACGGTCTGGGCGAATTTCTGGTTCACGTCGTAATAATA
>MGUA01000023.1:28149-46858 GCA_001799735.1 Elusimicrobia bacterium GWB2_63_22
GCAGCGTGTAGGCGGGCTCTTCCGGAGGCACCTTTATGCGGTTCTCCTTGTCCGTGACCTCGAAGTCGGCCTCGCCGCTGCCGTGCGCCACCCAGGTGCCGCCCGCCGCTTTCAGGATCGGGTCCAGGGCCGTCACCAGGCCGCCGGCGGGGACTATGGCGCGGATATCCTTGCCCTCTTTTATGTGCATGTACGGCTCGCGGTTGGACACCACGAACAGTGGGCGCCCCTCCATCTTTATCTTGATAAGCTCTTTCAGGCGCTCCGGGGTCCACAGGGATTCGCCCTCCTGGCGCAGGCGCGCCTCGTTCTGGGCCGATTTCCTGGCGGCCTGGAGATTCTTGGCCAGGCTAGTGGCCTCACGGGCTATCGGCGCGAAGATATCCCCCCTGAGCGGCGGCAGGCTGCCCTGCTCCCCGCCTATGCGCAGCTGCCTCATCCAGTCCGCCAGCTCGGCGATAGGATTGACGAAGTTCCAGCGTATCACCAGCAGCGTCACCAGGGAGATGAGGACCATCTGGGCCAGCAGCCTTATAAGGGTGCGCTTCCAGATGTGGAACAGGTCGTAGTCTATGGAAGTGATCTCGGTAAAAAGCACGATGCGCGCCTTTTGCGCCGGATTGAAAGTGAAGGGGATCTGGTAAAGGAAGAATTTCTTCCCTCCGACGGCGTAGACCGCGTCGTTTTCACCCCGGTCCATCAGTTCGTTTATGGCCTGCGCCCGCGCCAGCAGCTCCGGGGCGAGGGCCGAGGAACCGGAGAGCAGTTCGCCGTCCTGCCCGTAGACCGCCACGCCCTGCAGGTACTTCTGGTTCTGGAATTTGTCGGCCAGCTTCTGCAGGCCCGGCCTGTTGGCGGATTCCAGGTTATGCCTGGCGCTCTCCTTGAAACTCTCGGCCAGCAGGGCGGAATGGGAACGGACCTCGTCGTAGAGCCTGGCCTTTTCCTGGCGCACGTTGAACCAGGCGGATACCAGGGCCACCGAAACCACCACCGCCAGCAAGGAACCGATGAGTCTTACAGTTATGCGCATGCTAACTCCTTAATAACGGGGATCCGCGCAAGGTCCCGGGCCAGTCCCGATCCCCGCCGCGTCGCTCGCGGATAACGGCAATAAAATAAATAGCCGACATCCGGTACTCTATACCGGGATGGCGGCCCGACCATCCCAACCTCCGGAGCGGCTGCTCCGGACCCTTGGTTGTATTTTATACCATATGCTTAAGTTTTACAACCCGCGGATATTGATATAATTTCATTACTACGGAGACCAACCACATGCCCAAATACCTTATAACCAGCGCCCTGCCCTACGCCAACGGCCCCATCCACTTCGGCCACATCGCCGGGGCCTACCTGCCGGCGGACATCTTTACCCGCTTCCTGCGGCAGAACGGCGAGGACGCCCTCTATATCTGCGGCACCGACGAGCACGGCGTGGCCATCACCATCGGCGCCGAGAAGGCCGGCGTGCCTTACCAGCAGTACGTCGACGGGCATCACAAGACCATCAAGGCCTTCTTCGACAAGCTCAACATCCGCTTCGACCATTTCTCCCGCACCACGCTGCCCGAGCATTTCCCGCTGTGCCAGGAATTTTTCCTGGACCTGCACAAGAAGGGCTTTATCAAGCCCGCCGTGGAACCGCAGTTCTTCTGCGTCAAGTGCAACCGCTTCCTGGCGGACCGCTACGTCACCGGCGCCTGCCCCAAGTGCGGCGCGGGCGAGGTGCGCGGCGACGAGTGCACCAAGTGCGGCGAGTGGCTGGAACCGTCCAAGATCATCTCCCCCTCCTGCAAGGTCTGCGGCGGCAAGCCGGAGATCCGCGAGGTCACCCAGTATTTCCTCGACCTTACCGCTTTCGCGCCGCGCCTGAAGGAATGGCTGGGCGCGAAGACAGACTGGAAGCCGAACGTCCGCAACAAGGCGCTCTCGATGATAGAGGAGGGCCTGGTGCAGCGCTCCATCACCCGCGAGCTCACCTGGGGCGTGCCGGTACCGCTGCCCGAAGCGGCCGGCAAGGTGCTCTACGTCTGGTTCGACGCGCCCATCGGCTACATTTCCGCGACGATGGAATGGGCCAAGCTCAAAGGCGAGCCCGAAGCGTGGAAGGACTGGTGGCAGAACAAGGACAGCAAACTTATCCACTTCATCGGCAAGGACAACATCATCTTCCATACCATCATCTGGCCGGCCATGCTGATGGGCCAGGACAAGCCGTGGATCCTGCCCGACAACGTGCCGGGCAACGAGTTCTACAACCTGGAGAACCGCAAGTTCTCCAAGTCCGAGGGCTGGTACATAGACACCGACGACTTCTTCTCCAAGTACGCCGTGGACGCGCTGCGCTACGCCATCGCCTCCAACGGGCCGGAGACCGCGGACTCGCAGTTCCTGTGGGAGGACTTCGCCGCCCGCAATAACGAGCTGGCCGACACCCTGGGCAACCTGGTCAACCGCTGCTTCTCTTTCATGAAGAAGAACTTCGACGGCAAGATCCCCGCCGCCGGCGAGCTGAAGCCCGAGGATAAGGCCCTGCTCGACGGCATGGCCCCCGCCTTCGCCGAGACCGGCGCCTTCTACCGCACGTACAAAGTGCGGCAGGCCGTGGCCCGCGCCATGGCGCTGGCCATGGCCGCCAACAAGTACGTCAACGACACCGCCCCCTGGGCGCTGCGCAAGACCGACATCGTCCGCTGCGCCACCGTGCTCAACGTGGCGTCTAGGGCCATCATAAACGCGGCCATCCTGCTTTACCCGGTGATCCCGGACACGGCGCTGAAGATCCTGGCCAAGGCCGGCCTGCCGCCCGGAGACAAGGCCCCGGCGTTCAAGCCCTGGGAAGGGAGCCTCGACGGCCTGGCGCTGGGCGAGGACGCCTCGCTGCTGTTCACCAAGATCCTGCCGGAGCAGGTGAAGACCGAAGTGGAGAAACTTAAAGGCATGGCTGAGGCGGCGCAGGCCGCAAAATAGCCCCCGCGTTCACGGCGGGACAGCAAAAAACCCCTCGCGGGGTTTTTTGTTTTTATGATTTCTTCTTGGTGGAAGTTTTAGAGGCCGTCCGCGGCGGGGCGGCCTTTTTGCGCACGGTCTTTTTAGGCTCCGCCTTGCGCGCGGCGCTGCGGGCCGGAGGGGCTTTCACCCTGCGGGGCCTGCGGTAGCGGCGCGGGGCGCGCTTGACCACCCAATAGCGGCTTTTGCCCACGTCCAGGTGGGTGAAGCCTTTGTTAGGGTAGTAGCCTACGCCTCCGGCGCCCAGCCGGCGGCCTAAATTCTTAACCTTCGTGGAGCTGTAGCCGGGGACCTTTATGTCGGCCGCCCAGCCCATCATGTGCAGGCTGTGCTCGGCCGCGCCGGGCAGGCGCCTGTTCAGCTTGAGCGTGCGGTAGCCGGAGAGCAGGGTAAGCCCGCGCCGGCCCAGCTTATCCTCCACCGCGTCCAGGAGCTCCACCAGCTTTACAGCTATGGGAACTTCGACGCCGGTGAGGCTGCAGCGCATGATATGGTCTATCCGCTTGAGCTCTCCGGCGTCGTAGGAGCCGTCCTTGCCGCGGTAGCGGGCGGTGATCTTTTCCCCCGTGTCCTGGCGGGTCAGGGTCAGGCTGCCATTGCCGCCCAGGTTTACCGGCTCGGGGGCGTTGGCCATGGCGCTGCTGATAAAAATGTCGGCCTCGGTATCGTCGCCTTCCTCCAGGTCGGCGACTTCGTCCTCGGTAACCGCCGGCTGCGCCGCGCTGGAGAGCGGCACTACGAACTCCGGCATGTCGGCCAGCTGGTCCAGCAGGGTGGTGGAGCTGTAATTTATATTGGCGGAAGCCAGGGTGGTAAGCAGCTGCGCGTGGGCGGCCGGGCGGAAAGCCAGGGCCAGCAGCGGGAGCATGATAAATATCAACCTTCGCATCGAGTTGAATATTTTATCAAATTATATATATCCGGAGAACTATTTTTACAGGCCGGCCTTAACGGCTACGCCGCAGGCGAAGACTGCGAAGCCCGCCAGGGCGTGAGCATAGCGCTCCATGCGCTCTACGGGGAACAACTTTATGCCCCAGAGGAGCAGGAAGACGGAGGCCAGCATGGTGGCGATGGTCACTACGGAGAAGACGGCCGCCGCGGCCGCCGCCAGGCCCATGCCGGTCTTGAGGGCCGGGTACATAAGCACCGGGATGAGCGGCTCGCAGGGCCCGAACACGAAAACGATAAAGAGAGCCCAGGGCGTTACGGCCGCGGCCGGGCCGTGCGGGTGCGCGTGCTCCGGCTCGTGTCCGTGCGCATGCGCGTGCTCGGGGCCGCCGTGGGAATGCGCGTGGGAATGTTTCTCCCCCCTGAGCGCCTTCTTGACGCCCCAGACCATATAGACCAGGCCGAAGGCCACCAGCAGCCAGCCGGCCACGTCGCCGCGTATGCCCTCTATCCACTCCAGTTTCCCCACCGCCGCGCCCAGCCAGATGCCGGCCAGGCCTATCAGCACGGAGCTCAGCACGTGGCCGAGGCCGCACAGGAAGGTGATAACGGCCGTCCTGGCCTTGGACCAGGCGCGCGCCTTGGCCAGGGCCACGAAAGGGATATAATGGTCGGGCCCGAGCACGGTGTGAATAAAGCCCAGCGAGGCGGCGGTCAGCAATATCGCGCTATTTTCCATACTAGTTCTCCTTAAATTTTCAGATCCTCAGCGTAAAGCCGGCCAGCAGGGCGATGTCGTCGGCCGGCTTGTTAAGCCCCAGCCTCACGCCGATGTCCAGGTCCAGGTAGTCGTGCGGGGACCAGATGGCCCCGAACACCGAGGAGACCGGGTGCGAGACCGCGGCTTTATCAGTATTGGTCTCTATGGCCAGGTCGGCCGAGAGCATGGCTTTCGGAAAAACCTCCAGCAGCACCGCGCCGGAAGCCTTCAGGATATCCCTTTCCTCGTCGAGCGAGTTCCTGTTGTACATGTAGCCGCCGTTGAGGTAGAACTGCCAGGGCCCGGCCCGCCGGCCGGCTATGCTGTAAAACCAGAAGCCGCCCTTGCCGGCGCCCAGGCTTTTAGCCTCGTCTCCCGCGGGCAGCGACATGCCGGGCTTCATGGCGATGGTCCAGTCCCCCGCCCGGCCCGCCGCGAACTTAACCTCCAGCCGAACGTCCCCAAGGCCGCTTTCGGACAGGCCCTGCGAGCTCCAGCCCTGCCATGGCGCGCTGATGAGCAGGTCGATGTCATCCATGAAACCGTAGGAGAACTCGGCCGAGAGCGCGTTGGAGTAAACGTCCGCCCCGCCCTTGTCTTCGGTATGCTCGAAGCCGATCTCGGCCTGGCGCACGTCGGTGCCGAGGAAGGCGGTGTCCTCGGAGATAAGGGGATGCATGGCCGCCGCCCGCCCGCAGAATGCGGCCAAGAAGATAACCGCGCCTAATGTTTTTCTCATAAATTCCTCCATTGTGCCCGCCGCCGGGCCTACCGGCCCGCGCTGGTGACGCTGAGAGTAGAGTGCTTTACGCCTTTTACGGATTTCAGGGCGTCCGCGAGGGCCTTTACTTTGGCTCCGGGCCCCTTAACGGCGATGATCTCCAGGCAGTTGTCATGGTCCAGGTGCACGTGCTGGGCTGAAATGATGATGCCGCCGTGGTCATGCTGTATATCCAGGAGCGTGTTGACCACTTCCCGGCTGTGGTGGTCGTAGACGATGGTGACGGCGCCGGCAACCTGGCCGCCTTTAGCGAAGACATCGGTGACGAACTCTTTGCGTATCAGGTCGGCTATGGCCTTGGAGCGGTTGCTGTAGCCTTCCGCCCCGATAAAAGCGTCGAACCTCCGGAGTAGTTCCCCCTCCAGCGAGACGCCGAACCTGACGAGCTTGTTTTTCATGTGTTACCTTTAACTAAATAGTAACACACTTCCGGCAAGCCCGTCAACCCGGCACGGCTACAGCAGGCGCCAGGCGAGCCCGGCGGAGAAGGTGCGCCCCGGCTGCGGGAACCAGCCGTTGAACACGTCGGCGGTCTCGGCGTAATGGCGGTCGAGGAGGTTGGAGACGCCGGCCCACAGTTCCAGCCCGCCGAACCCGCGCGAGGCTTTTACGCCGAACACCCAGTACTCCGGCAGGCGCAGGCCGGACTCCCCCCGCCCCGTATACTGTTCGGAGACGCCGCGCCCGTCGAGTTTCAGCTCGAACCCGCCGGTTTTAAGGCCGGCCGCGCAGGAGTAGCGGTGGGCGGGGCTGAAATTAAGAAGCTCATAACCGCCCGCGGTCCTGGCCCGGGTGACGTTGCGCACATACCCTGCGGAGAAACTGAACGGGCCCGGCTTGAAGCCGGCTTCGGCCTCCAGGCCGTAGGAGAAGGCCCGGTCCAAGTTGTCCGCCCCCCAGGTCACCGGGTCGAGCGCGATGCGGTCCTTTATATCCGAATAGTAACCGGCCAGGGAGGCGTACCAGCCGGCCGGGGAACCGTAGGCGGCGGCGGCCTGCGAATTAAGGCTGGTCTCCGGCTTAAGGCCCGGCGCGGGCGCGGCCCAGGGATTATAGAGGTCCGCGAAGGTGGGCGCCTGGAAGGCGCGCCCGACGGAGGCGGAGAATTTCCAGCGTTCGTCCGGGGCGTAGACGGCGCCCAGCCTGGGGCTGAGGCGCTCCTCGTAGGCGCCGCTGCGGTCCAGCCGCGCCCCCGGGGTGATTTCCAGGCGGCCCAGGCTGAAGGTCTTCTGCGCGAACAGGCCGAGGGAACCGATCCGGTGGTCCCCGTAGGTCTCCGAAGCCAGCGAAGAACCGGAGGCCTCCGCGCCGAGCACGGTCTTCCCGCCCAGGGAGGCCCGGAGCGAGGCCCCCTTATCCGTAACCTTCGCGGCGCTCAGGGAGCCGAACTGAAAAGCCTCTATCTCGTTGGACGACAGGGAGACGTCGGCCTTCAGCTGCAGGTTTTCGCCCCCGCCGCTCCAGGAGGAGGAGGCGAATTCACGCCGGGACCGCTGCCAGTCAGTGAGCGAATTGGGTTCTTTTTCCCGTGAACCGTCCCAGTCCGCCACGGGCACCGGCGTGCCGGACGGCAGCCCGGTCCTGAGGCGAGAGAACAGGCCGCTGAAGCCCAGGCGGCCCGCCCGCCCCAGGTCCAGCGAGGCCCGGCCGGAGATGGAATCTTTGTCCGCGGCCGAGTTGCGCTGGAAACCGCCGGAAGCGCCCGAGGCGCCCGCGAGGAACACCTCGCCCCGCTCCCCGGCGGCGCCGGTTTTAAGGAAATAATCTTTTGTGCCGTAGGAGGCGAACCCGGCCCCCGCCTGGGCCAGCCGGGCCCCGGGCGCCAGCCGCCGCGAGAACAGCTGCACCACGCCGCCCTCGGCGTTGGCGCCGTAGAGGGAGGCTGCGGCGCCGGGGAACACCTCCACCCGGCCCAGCCCGTCGGCGGGCAGCACGGAGAGGTCCACGGTGCCGGTGATATCCGCCGGGAGGCGCACGTCGTCTAGGTAGACGGCGGTCTGCTTGGCCTGGAAGCCGCGCATGGACACGGTGGCCAGCCCGGCAGGCCCGTTGAGGCGGCGCACGGCCAGCGGCAGCAGCCCGTCCAGCGCTCCGGCCGCGTTCAGGCCGCCAGCGCCGGCTGAAGGCAGGTCGGCGCAACGGGCGTCGGCCGGCGGCAGGCCGCGCCAGGCCGCCGTACGCGCCACTGAAAAAAACAGCTCCGGGGAATTATCCCCCGAAGCATAGAGACAGGATGAAGACAGGAATGCCAGGGCGAACAGGATGCAGCGTTTCATTTTTCCTCCCGCGAAGATCGCCGCGCCGTAGCGCAGGAGACCCCTCGTAGAAGGAGGCCGTCCGGCGCCGGGTGCGACGTGCAGGCGGTAGACCGGGCTTATCCCCAGGGCGGGGCATCACCGTTGCGGGGCAGCTCCTGATTCTCGCAGGATTCCTCCGCCTGTACGCCTTAATTATACAAAAACTCGTCGGCCGGCGGTTGACTTTAGTCGTAGGTCTAAAGTCCCCCGGCGGACTGGGCCGAATGACGCCGGCGGGGTAGGCCCATCAGCCCATATAAAGGGAATTAGAAATAAATATTATTGTATGTGTCGTGCCATATCGGTTCAAGGAGAGTTACTGAATGAAAAAAATAGAGATCAGCAAGCTGCTGCTGGCCGCCGTTTTTATGGCCGTGCCCGCCGCCGCGCAGGACTTCGACAGCCTGCCTTCCGTTAAAGAACTCGTCAGCCAGGCCCGGGCCGCGCAGGTCGCGGTGCCCGCCCCCTCCGCCGCGCAGGACGCCAGGACCGTTAAGGACTGGACCATCATGGTGTTCATGAACGGCAAGAACAACCTCTCCTCCTACGTCATCTCCGACATGAACGAGATGGAAGTGTTCGGCCCGACCGACAACATCAACATCATCACCCAGGCCGCCCGCATGAAAGAGTCCGCGCCCTCCTACCCGGGCGGCGGCTACTACGACGACTGGGGCAACGGCTACGGTTCCCCCGTGCCGCATCCCGGCTGGCCCAACCCCTACTGGGGCGGCATGCCCCCCATGATGCTGGGGACAAAAGCCGCCGACACGAAAGACGCCTCCACCGACTGGGTGGGCGTGCGCCGCTACCTGGTCACCAAGGACGGCGAGAACGGCTCCCTCTCCTCCACGCTGCTCGCGGACATGGGCACCGTCGACATGGGCGACTACAAGCAGCTCGCCGAATTCGGCAAATGGGTGAAGGCCAACTACCCCGCCAAGCGCTATATGCTCGTGGGCTGGAACCACGGCTCCGGCTGGGAGAAAAGCCTGGACCTGTTCCCCACCGTCAAGGGCATCTCCTATGACGACGAAAGCGGCAACCACATCTCCACCCCGCAGCTGGCGCAGGCCATCCGCGAGATGGGCGGCGTGGACATCTACGCCTCCGACGCCTGCCTGATGCAGATGGCCGAAGTGGCCTATGAGCTCAAGGACACCGCCAAGCTCACCGTCGGATCCGAAGAGAACGAGCCCGGCGACGGCTGGGGCTACCACGAGTTCCTCTCCCGCGTGCATTCCAATAAGGACAATCTGACCCCCGACGTGATGGCCGCCGCGGCCGTGCAGGGCTACAAGGCCTTCTACGCGCCCAAGGGCACCGCCACCACGCAGAGCGCCATCCGCACCGCCAACCTGGTCGGCTTCCGCGCCGTGCTGGACCGCTGGGTGGACCTGGTGATGCAGGAAGACAAGAAGATGGTGACCGACGCCCGCATAGCTGCCGTCGGCTTCGGCGGGGCCGGCTCCAAGGACATGGTCCACTTTATGGAACTGGTGCACGCCAAGGCCAAGTCCCAGACCCTGAAGACCCAGACCGTGAAGGTAATGAATTACTTCTACGACCATGTGCTGGTAGACAACGCCACCACCGGGGCCAAGTTCGAGAAAGCCTACGGTCTGGGCGTGTACCTGCCCGGCTACAGCTTCGACACGGACTACAGCGAACTGGCCTGGGCCAGGGACGGCCGCTGGGACGAGTTCCAGCAGTGGCTGACCGCCAAGGACGCGGCGCCCGCCGCCCCCAACACCCACGCGATGGAAGCCACTCTCCGCTGATAGCCGCCCGAAGTAAAAGCGAAGGCCCCTCCCAAGAGGGGCCTTTTCTTTAGGGGACGTTCATTCCTAATTCCTAATTGTAATTAGGAATTAGGAATGAACGTCCCCTCCCGGTACCCGTTCAGGGCGTACCAGGCCTGGCCGAGGGCCAGGCCACCGTCGTTGGCGGGGGTCTGTTGATTAGAGAGGACCTTTAACCCGGAGCCCGCCAGCCCGGCAGTCACCAGCTCCAGCAGCGTCCTGTTCTGGAAAACGCCGCCGGAAAGGCAGACGATCTTAAGCCCGCGGTCCTTGGCTATGGCGGCGGCGGCGGAAACCGTCGCCGCGGCCAGCCCGGCGTGCAGCCGGGCGGAGATCACGGCGGGTTTGCGGCCGGCCAGGCGGTCAGCCACCGCGGCCCGCACCGCGGGGGCGGGGTCGAGCTGCAGCAGGCCGCCGGTCTCGGCCAGGCCGAAAGCGTAAGCGCCGGCAGCGCGGGCCGGCAGCAGGCTCTCCAGTTCCATCGGCCCCTGCGCCTCGTAGGTGGCCTCCGTCCTTACTCCCGCTATAAAACTGAAAGCGTCGAACAGGCGGCCCATGCTGGAAGTGAGCGGGCAGTTGAGGCCAGCCTCTATCATGCGTTCCACCGTAGCCAGCCGGGCGGCCGGGACGTTTGCGAAAATTTTGCCGGCCTCTTTTTTCCAGCCGGGGCCGAGCGCGGCCTTTACCAGCGCGAGCGCCGGGCGCCAGATCTCCAGCGCCCCTATATCGCCGCCGGGCAGGGGGAAGTATTTAAGGTGCCCGGCGCGGCGCCAGGTCTTGCCCTGGAAAACCAGGAATTCCGAGCCCCAGATCTTCCCGTCGGTGCCGTAGCCGGTGCCGTCCAGCGCGACTCCGAGAAAAGCGCCCCCCACGCCGTGCTCGGCGGCCACGCCCAGGGCGTGGGCCGCGTGGTGCTGCACCGCCAGTTTTCTGCCGGGCAGGCCGCGCGCCAGCGCGGTGGAGGCGTAATCGGGGTGCAGGTCGTGGACTACCGTGCCGGGCGAGACTTTAAGGAGCCCGCGCAGCTTGGAGAGCGTCTCCCTGAAAAAGTCCTGGTTCTTCGGTTCCGAGAGATCTCCTATATGCTGGGAAAGGAAAGCCTCGCTCCCGCGCGTCAGGCAGAAAGTGTTCTTCAGGTCTCCCCCGCAGGCCAGGACGGCCTTGCCGCCCGACGGCAGTTTTACTGCGGAAGGCACATAACCGCGCGCGCGGCGGGCCAGGCGCAGGGAGCCTGCGGCCTCGAAAGCCACGCTGTCGTCTATCCTGTTATGGATGGGCCTGTCGTGGTGCAGGGTGAACGCCGCCACGCCCGAAAGCCGCGCCGCCGTCTCGTCCGAGCTCTTGCAGATAGGCTCGTCGCGGAAATTGCCGGAGGTCATTACCAGCGGGCCGGAGAAACCTTTCTTCGCCAGTACGGCGAAGAGAGCCGCGTGCAGCGGGGTATAGGGCAGCATTACGCCCAGCCGGGAGAGGCCGGGGGCGACGCCGGGAAAAGCTCGGGGCTTAAGCCGGCGCAGCATTACCACGGGCGCCGCCGGGGAGGCGAGGGCCGCGGCTTCGAGTTTTGAAACGGCGCAGAAGGAGCGCGCCGCGGCCAGGGAAGGCAGCATGACCGCGAAAGGTTTATGGGGCCTGCCTTTGGCCCGGCGCAGGCGCGCCACGGCCGCGCCCCCGTCGGCGCGGCAGGCCAGGTGGAAACCGCCAAGGCTCTGCAGGGCGCCTATCCGGCCGGAGAGCAACAGGGCCGCAGTGCGCTCCAGCGCGGCGGCGCCTTTATAACTTTTGCCGCCGGCGGCCAGCGTTACCGCCGGGCCGCAGACGGGGCAGGCGTTGGGCTGCGCGTGGAAGCGCCGGTCCAGCGGGTCGCGGTATTCCCGCAGGCAGTCCGGGCACATCTTAAAGCCGGCCATGGTGGTGGCGGGGCGGTCGTAGGGCACGCTTTTAACTATGGTGAAGCGCGGGCCGCAATTGGTGCAGTTGGTGAAAGGGTAGAGATGGCGCCTGTCCGACGGGGTGCTCAGTTCGCGCCGGCAGTCGGGGCAGAGGGCGAGGTCGGCCGGGATGATGGCGGCAGCCGCGGCACCCCCCCCGCTCTTGGAGATGGCGAAGCCCTTCCCGCCCGAAGGCGGCAGGGCGCTTGAGAGAACAGAATCCACGCGGGCGGCGGCGGGGCGGCGGCGGGAGATATCATTTATAAAGGCGGCCACCGCGGGCCCGGGGCCTTCGGCCTCTATGGTAACTCCGGCGGCGTCGTTCCTGACCCAGCCGGAGAGCGCGTATTCGGCGGCGAGCTTGTAGATGTGCGGGCGGAAACCCACGCCCTGCACCACGCCTTTGACGAGTATTTTTTTTCTGACGAGAGCAGCCATGTTATTTGCCGGTGACGACTTGCCCTTTGGCGTAATCCAGCTCGCTGCCGAACATACTGTGCGGCACCAGGTACACGGCCATAGTAACGACGAAGGCCAGCAGCACCCAGCGCCGGGCGGGGCGCGCCTTGAGCACGGCCCACAGCGCCGGCAGCCAGGCCAGCAGCATCAGCAGGGTCTTGTTATCGGTAAGGTCGTAGCCGAAAGGAAAGCCGGTCCAGGCCTGGCCGAAGGCGTAATGCTGCACTATCGGGCCGAAGACGAAGCCGCCCAGCAGCAGGAAGCCCAGATTTATAACTACGGCGTGTTTAAGCGGCGTCTGTTCCGCCAGCGCGGTGAGGGCTATCCTGACCGAGAAGAACATGAAGAGGAAGAGGAAGATTATATGCGGGATAAGCGCCCAGGCCGGCACCGGCCCCTTGAAGCGCGTCACCACCGGCCCGCGCGATAGTCCGTACTCGCCAGACGGGTGTTTGGCATAGACGCGGTATGCCAGCTTGCCGGCCGGCGGCTGCGACGGCAGCCGGGCGCTGAGTTCACCTTCTTTAAACTCCATCGGCAGCACCTGCACCGGGTCCTCGGTCTTGTAGCGCCGCCACACCACGCGTCCCTCCAGCGGGCCCTTGTAAAGGATGCGGACAACGCAGTCGTCGGCGCCGGTGGTGCAGCTGCGCGGCAGCCGGTAGGAAGTTATCCCCGTACCGTCCACCTCTCCGCCCTTAATGGGATAGGTGGGCCCGGTCTTGCGCTGGTAAACGGCGAACGACGCCGTAATAAGGAAGCTCAATATCCAGAATAAGGTTTTTTTCATGTCAGCAGATGCGCGGCAGCTGCTCGCCTTCGAGCATCAGCAGCACCCGCGCGCCGCCGATAGCCGTTACCAGGCGCACCTGCGGCTTCTTTTCCTTTAACATGCGGCCCACTACCACCGCATTGCGGCCGTAGCGGTGCGCGCGCAGGGCCTGCAGCGCCCGGGGCGCCGCCGACGGGGCGCAGAAAACGGCGATCTTGCCCTCGTTGGCCACGTAGAGCGGGTCCAGGCCCAGCAGGGCGCAGGCGTTGCGGGAGGCCGGGGAAACCGGGACCGAATTTTCTTCCAGCTCGGCCGTAAGGCCGCAGGCGCCGGACACTTCGTTGAGCACGGTAGCCAGGCCGCCGCGCGTAATGTCGCGCATGGCCCTCACGCCGGGCGCGCGCAGCAGGCCCTCTATCATGCCGTTGAGCGGGGCGGCGTCGCTCTTTATGCCGCCCTGCAGGCCCAGGCGGTCGCGGGCATTCATCACGGCCACGCCGTGGTCGGCCAGGTTGCCGCTGACAATTATAACGTCCCCGGGCTTTACGGCGGAGGAGGTAAGGCAGCGTCCCTTGGGGATAAGCCCCACGCCCGCCGTATTAATGAAGATACCGTCCGCTTTGCCGCGCTCCACCACCTTGGTGTCGCCGGTGACGATGGAGACGCCCGCCTCGTCGGCGGCGCGCCGCATGGACCTGGTGATGCGCAGCAGCAGGTCGCCGGGGAAACCTTCCTCGAGGATGAACCCGGCCGAAAGGGCGGCGGGCCTGGCGCCTTTTACGGCCAGGTCGTTGACGGTGCCGCAGACGGCCACGCGGCCGATATCCGCGCCGGGGAATTCCACCGGCGTCACGACGTAGGAATCCGTGGTGAAAGCCAGCGTGACGCCCCCCACCTTAACTTCGGCGGAGTCCTCCAGCGGCTTAAGCGACGGGTTGGAGAAACTTTTCAGGAAGACCTGCTCCACCAGGTCGCGGCTGAGGCGCCCGCCGCTGCCGTGACCGAGCACTACTTTAGCTAAAGCCATTATGCCCTCCCCGCCGGCACCCGGGCCGGCCGGTCGAAGATATTCATGAACCCCCTGGCCGCCGGGGACAGCTTGCGGCCGCGGCTGTGGATCAGGTAGATAGGCCGCAGGAAAGGGGCGTCCGAGAACTTGAGCGCGTGCAGGGTAATGCCGTTCTCGTCATCGCGCACCGCCGAGCGGGGCAGGATGGAGACCCCGGCGCCCGAGGCGACGGCCGTCTTTATGGTTTCTATATTATCGAGCTCCATCTTGATGCGCGGCTTTACGCCGTGCCGGCGCAGGAAGGCGTCGATGTAGCGGCGGGACGGGAAGACCCGGTCGAAGAAGATGAACTCCAGCCCTTCAAGCTCCTTGACGCTAACGGTTTTGCGGCCCGCCAGCGGCGAGGCGGAACCGGTTATCAGCACCATCTCGTCCTTGGCCACCGGCAGCATGGCCAGCCCCGCCGCCTTGCGGTAAGGGCAGGCCATAAAGCCGAAATCGGCGCGGCCCGAGGAGATATCGGAGTAGATCTGGGAGAACTGCCGGTACTCCACGCTGATCTTGGTGCCGGGGTTCTTGGCCAGGAACTGGCGGATATAGTTCTGGATGATATAGATGCCGGCGCTGTAGATGGTGGAGATCTTTATCTCGTCGCCCTGCCGCTCCGAGCCGAGCGCCCTGATGCCCTTGAGCGCCCCGTCGTAGACGGCCGTCATCTTGCGGGCGGCGTCGTAGAGCTTCTGGCCGCAGGGAGTAAGCGCTATGCGGCCCGCCTGGCGGTGATAGAGCTTGCACTTGAGCACGAGCTCCAGCTTCTTTATCTGCTGGCTGACCGCCGACTGGGAAACGTAGTTAAGCTCGGCCGTCTTGGAGAAGCTGCCGGTGTCGGAAAGGTCCCGGAAAACCTTGAGGGTTTCTATGTTCATAGTTGTGGAGTTCAGCCGCCGTATTTGAACCAGGCGGCGCAGGCGCCTTCCGAAGACACCATGCACGGCCCTACCGCCGAGGACGGCGTGCAGGCCTTGCCGAACAGCGGGCAGTCCGGCGGCAGGGCTTTGCCCAGCAATATGGCGCCGCAGCGGCAGCCCTTCGGCTCAGGGGCGTCCTCATACGGGATCTTGAAGCGCTTTATCGCGTCGAAGCCGGCGTAAACCCTGGAGAACCCCAGGCCCGTGGCCTTGACCGTGCCGATGGCGCGCCAGGACGCCGCCGTCACGGTGAACACCTCGGAGAGCAGCTTTTGCGCCACGGGGTTGCCGGCGGCGTGCACGACCCGGAAATATTCGTCCTCTACGGAGGGCTTGCCGGAGACGACCTGCCGGAGCAGCATATTGATGCCGGTGAGGATGTCCAGCGGCTCGAAGCCGGTGACCACGCAGGGCACCTTGTACTTCTCAGCCACGAATTTGTAAGGCTCGAGGCCGATGATGGCGCTGACGTGCCCCGGCAGCATGAAGCCGTGGATGCGGTTCTCGGGGTCGGAGAGCAGCAGCTCCAGCGCGGGCGGGACCAGCTTGAAGAAAGCGGTGGAGGAGAAGTTCTTAAGGCCCAGCTTTTTGGCGCGGGCCACCGCGCCGCCGATGACCGGGGCGGTGGTCTCGAACCCCACGCCGATGAACACCACCTGCCGGCCGGGTTCGGCCTGGGCCAGCGCCACGGCGTCCAGCGGGGAATAGACCACGCGCACGTCCGAGCCGCGCTCGCGCATGGCGTGCAGGTCCAGGCCCTTGGAGCCTTTGACCTTGAGCATATCGCCGAAAGTGGTTATGATCACGCCGGGCACCGCCGCCAGGGCGAGGACGCGGTCGATATCCCCCTGCGAGGTCACGCAGACCGGGCAGCCGGGGCCGGACAGCATGCGCAGCTCCTTGGGGAACAGGCGGCGCATGCCGCTGGCGGCTATGGCCATGGTATGCGTGCCGCAGACTTCCATGAAGTTCACGGAGCCGCCTTTCAGGGCGGCGGCCTGCGCGGCCAGGCCGGTCATTTCGGCCAGGGCCGAGGCGGCCAGCGCCTTGTCGCGCCACAGCGGGGAGGAGAAGCGTTCGGCGGGAGAGGCGGTCTTCATGGGTTGTTATGCCCCAGTTCGCCGGAGTAGGCGTCGCCGCCGGTGGTGGCGTAGATCTCCTTGAAGAGCTTCAGGGTCTCCTCCGCCTCTTTGGGATCGAGCACCTGGATGGCGAAACCGGCGTGGACGAGGACGTAGTCGTTCTTCTTGGCGTCGGGCACCAGGTCCAGCGAGACCGCGCGCCTGACGCCGCTGAAGTCCACTTCAGCGTTGCTGTTCTTGAGCGAGATTATTTTTCCGGGGACGGCGAGGCACATAGGTTCTCCAGCTGGAAGTATTAGTTTTGTTAATAGCCGCTGTAGAAATTATACTATTTTGCTTAGACGGGATAGGAGTTGGTCACAGCTCTGCTCGCGGCCGTCGCCGCTCGCAGGCCGCGACCCCGCCTCCCCGCTGCGGACTGCTGTCCTCGCGGGTCCGGCTTTCAACTCCCTGCGCGGGCCATAATTATGGCCCGCTTCCCACGCAAATAAAAAGCCGCAGCTTTTCAGCTGCGGCTAAATATATGCGCGGGAAGGGAGTTGAACCCATAAGACCTTTCGGTCACACGGTCCTGAGCCGTGCGCGTCTGCCAGTTCCGCCACCCGCGCATTAAAGGGTGAAATATGGTTGGGATAGGATTCGAACCTATGTAGGGCGTAGCCCGACGGTTTTACAGACCGTTGCTTTTGACCGCTCAGCCACCCAACCGAAATAATTTTAAAAAGAACAAAGCAACTTCAGGAAATATAGTATAGCAAAAAGAAGGCGTTGTCTAAAATACCCGTTTTAAAAACCGGCCTCGCCCGCCTCAGAACGGCAGGGCGAAGAAGAAAGTTTCCGGCTTTACCAGCCAGTAGAGGTTGATCACCGCGCCGAGCGCGAGGAAGGGGCCGAACGGCATATGCGACATGCGGTCCGCCCTCTTGAGCAGCACCAGGCTGACGCCGTAGACCGAACCGAAGAAAGAAGCCATGATTATGCCGGAGAAGACGCCCTGCCAGCCGCACAGCGCCCCGATGCCGCCCATCAGGAAGATATCCCCTTCCCCCACCGCGTCCTTCTTGTAAATTTTCTTGCCCAGCAGGGCCAGGGCCCAGATGAAACCCGCGCCGGCGGCCGCGCCCATGCCCGACTGGGCCAGCCGCTCGCCCCAGCCCCCTTCGAAATTGGGATTAAAATAACTCCCGGCCGCGCCCAGCACGAACAGCAGCAGCGAGAAGAAGTCCGAGATCATCATGGTCTCGAAATCCACCACGCTCACTATGATAAGCGCGTAGACGGCCAGCAGGCAGACCGCCAGCCAGACCGGGTCCCCCCACCACCGGGCGGTGAACAGGGCGGTAAGCAGGCCCGTGGCGAGCTCCACTACGGGGTATTTGACCGAGATAGGCTCGCCGCAGGCCCGGCAGCGGCCGCCGAGCAGCAGGAAGCTGACCAGCGGCACGTTGTCGTAGGCTTTTATGGGCTCCAGGCATTTAGGACAGCGCGAGGCGGGCCACATGACGGATTCGCCCTTGGGCAGCCGGGCGATGCAGACGTTGAGGAAGCTGCCGAGTATAAGCCCAAGGCAGAAGGCGGTAAAGACGATCAGCATGCGCTATATTCTACAAATAAAAAAACCCCGCGCGGTTAAGCGCGGGGTTCTTTTATGAGACCTTCTCTATTAGAAGTTGGTCCAAGGGCCGAAGACAGCGTCGCTGCCCTGGCTCTTTATGTCTTCATGGATACAGTTGGCCATGAAGGAACCCCATATGGAGGATACGGCAGGGGAGTTGAAGTACACCCAGCCGCCGCCACCGGTGCCCAGCGGGGCCTCGGGGGTACCGCCCGCGGCGGTGGTCGTGTCGAACGCGCCGGCAGTGGTCATGGACGACACCGTCGTGACTACGCGGTTGTCGGAGTGCCCGGTGGTCGGCAGCTTGGCCACGGGGATCTCGTTGATGTACTTGGCGTTCTGGATCAGGATAGCGAGGTTGTCGGCCGGGAACCAGCCTTCGTTGTCGCCGTAATACACCTGGAGCGCGCTGCGGACCGAGGAGAGAGCGCCCTTCGTGGCGCCTTCCTTGGACTTGTTGATCAGGTCAGCGAATTTCGGTATGGCGATGGCAGCCAGAATACCGATAATCGCGACTACGATCATCAGCTCGATCAGGGTGAAGCCTTTCTTTATGTTCTTCATGCGTTTTACTTCCTCCTTAACGTTTGCCCCCCATGGATGATATATAGATAATGCCTCAGGGGTTCTCTAAAATCTACATAATACGCGTTTCGTTGTCAACAAAAAATCCCCTTAATTAAGGGGATTAAACAATAGCAGGAAAAGATTCGAATCCCTGCGCGAGCCATCATTATGGCTCGCTTCCTCTCCTCCGCTTTGAAAAAAACCCGCCTTTGCGGGTTTTTTTCAAAGCTACGGAGAGGAAGGGATTCGAACCCTTGATACCCTTACGAGTATACAGACTTTCCAGGTCTGCGCCTTCAACCGCTCGGCCACCTCTCCAGTTACCCGTCCCTCATTCGGACGTCGTTTGATAATTTTAGGATATTTGATAAGATGAACACAATGGCGAAAGAAGAAAAGAAGGATAAGATAGAGACCGTGGCCACCAACCGCAAGGCCCGGCACGACTACTTTATCACCGACACTTACGAGGCCGGCCTGGCCCTGGATGGCCCCGAGGTCAAGTCCCTGCGCCTAAAGCAGGCCACCCTCACCTCGGCTTTCGTCAGGGCCGAAAAGGACGGGCTGTACCTGTACGGCCTGCACATCACCCCCTACGCCTACAACACCCTCACGGAGGCGGACCCGCTGCGCACCAGGAAGCTCCTGATGCGGCGCCAGGAGATACGGAAGCTGTCCGGGGCCCTGACCATTAAGGGGATGTCGCTGGTGGCGCTGGAAATTTATTTCAAGAACGGCTGGGCCAAGGTGCTGCTGGGCCTGG
>MGUA01000024.1 GCA_001799735.1 Elusimicrobia bacterium GWB2_63_22
CCTTAATGATAGGCTGTCCGCTGCGGACCTTGGCCCTGCGCCCTAAAATCGCTCGCGGGAGTCCGGTCGCGCCGGTCCCATAGCTTTTTATTCGAATTTGTAGCCGTGCCCGGTCACACTGGTAATATGGTCGCCTATCTCCGGGCCCAGCTTCTTGCGCAGGGAGGAAACGTGCACGCCAACAGTGTGCGGGTCGTTGTAGCTGGCCGGGTCATAGCCCCAGACAGTCTCCAGCAGATAAGGAATGCCGAGCAGCCGGCCCTCCTCGGTAAGCAGAACAGTAAGCAGATCGAATTCCTTGCGGGTAAGCTTGATAACCTCACCCTTAATGGCCACCGTCCGGTTCTCCGGGTCCACCACCATGCCGAACCGCGAGATCTTGGCCGTCTTCCCGGAGAAAGCCTCATAGCGCTTCATCACGGCCTTCAGCTTGGCCAGCAGCACCGGGAAAGAAAAAGGTTTCAGAATATAATCGTCCGCCCCCCGGTTGTAGCCCGCCAGGATATCCTCTTCGCTGATCTTGTGCCCCGAAATAATTATCACCGGCACCCCGGCGAACCCTTCCGTCTCTTTTATCGCCCGGCACAGCGCGAAGCCGTCCAGCCCCTTCATCTCCGCGTCCGTGATCACCAGGTCGGGCCGCGACTCCCGGGCCACCGCCACCGCCTCGGAGCCGTTCTCCGCGCAGGCCACGGCGAAGCCGCGCTCCTCCAGGTAGCGGCGCGTGGAGTTAAGCACCAGCGCGTCGTCGTCCACTAAAAGAATTTTCTTGAACATCAGCGCCGCGCTCCCTTGGCCAGCCGGAGGCCGAGCTTTGCCGCCAGGCGCACGTCCCGCTCCGCCAGCCGGGGCTTTTTCTCCATCGAAGAGAGGCCGATGAACAGCGTGCCGGCCGGTTTGGCCCCCAGGCTTTCCGCCGCCAGCTTGAGCGCGCGGATGGCGCCGGTGGCCAGGCGGCCCAGCAGGGACGGCATCGCCGAAGAAGTTATGATAACGGCTTTTTTATGCGGCCGGCGGCGCAGCGCGGGCGCCTTGGCCCCCCAGGGCCAGCAGGCGCAGGGGCCCAGCCGCTCCATGAACCGCCTGGTAACCGCGGTCACGTTGAAAAAATTAACCGGCGCGGCCAGTATCAGCGCGTCGGCGGCGTCGGCCTGGTCCAGCAGGGCGCCCATCCCGTCGTTATGCACACAGTCGCCGCGCTTCTCACCCGGGGCCTGCATGCAGGCCCGGCAATTCAGGCAGAATTCTATATACCTTTCAGTAAGGATCACGGAAGTGGTCTCGGCGCCGGCCGCCCGGGCCGCCGCGCAGGCGGTTTCCACCGCCTGATCGATCACACCCCCGCGCCGGTAGCTGCCGTTGATCGCAAGTATCTTGTATGCCATAGGTTTCAGATCAGCTTCGCCGCCATCGGCACGTCGTCGGTCCACACCGCCCGCGCGCCAAGCTCCATCAGGCGGCGCACCTCCCGGGGGTGGTTGGCTATGCCCGCGGAAATTTCCACCCCGGCCAGCTCCGCATCTTCGGCCTGCCGTTTAAAATCGAAAGCCCCCGCGCCCCAGAAAAAAATCTGTTTGGCCAGCGGCAGGTCCAGCCAGCCGGCGCACACCTTGGAAGCGCCGGCGCGCCAGGCCGTCCCCAGCATATCGGAAGGGAACAGCGGCATCACGGCCGAGCCGATGCCCGGCACCGCCTCCCTGGCCGCCTCCAGGTAAGAAGTCCGGTGGGAAAAAGCCAGCAGGTAGGCCCGGTGCTGCATCCCGGCGCGCTTTATCTGCAGGGCCAGGTCCGCGGCGTCGCTCTCGCGCTCCAGGGCCAGTTCGAAATAAAAATCCGTGCCGGGCCGCAGGATCATCAGGTTGAGGATGTCGTCGAGGTGGGCTATCGGCTCCCTGTCCAGCACGCGCAGGGTCTTGAGATGGGACCAATCCGTGGCCGCGATGCGCCAGTTGCGCCCGCACACCCGCCCCGCGGCGGCGTCGTGAAAGGCCACGAACTGCCCGTCGGCCGTGCGGCGGATGTCGCATTCCACCGCGGAGGCGCCGTCCGAGAGGGCCCGCTTAAAGGCCGCCACGGTATTCTCGGGCGCGTTGTGCATGCCGCCCCGGTGCGCGTATATGGAAATCCCCGCCATAGATTGATTTTACAAAAAAGCGGCGCCCTGTTAAGGCGCCGCTTTCAGTCCGTACCGCTTTTGGGCTTACTCGCCCCTGTAGGCCTTGGTCATCCTCTCGGGGGAAACCACCGTGTAGCCGTTGTCGGCCAGCCATTTCACAAGGCGTTTGGAGGCGATGCGGCTCTGGTCGTGGATGTCGTGCATCAGCACTATGCCCTTGCCGCGCTGCGCGATGAGGGCTACGGTCTTGTTAAAAAGTTCTTCGGGGTTCTTGGTGGACCAGTCCAGCGTGTCTATGGTCCAGCCCACCGGCACCAGGCCGAGCTCGGAATCCAGGGCCCTCACGGCCTCCGGGGTGATGATGCCGTACGGCGGGCGGAAGAAACCTGGTTTGCGGCCCGCGGCTCCGGTGATGGAGGCGCTCACGCCGCCCAGCTGTTTGACGATCTCGGCGGTGGAAAAAACGGTGAAAGGCTTGCCGGCCTCGTTGGCGTGCCAGTAGCCGTGCACGGCTATCTCGTGGCCGTCGGCGGCCGCTTTTTTTACGCGCTCTTTGCCGGCGGTTCCCAGCTTGGAGCCCAGCACAAAGAACACGGAAGGGGCGTTGGCGGCCTTCATGGCGGCGGAGACCTCTTCGGTCAGCGGGCCGGGGCCGTCGTCGAAAGTCAGTATCACTTCGCCCTTTTTCAGAAAGCTGTCGGACTGCACCAGGAAGGGCACGTTGTTCTTGACGTAGTTGATCTTGCAGTAGCCTTCCTTTATCGGGACGCCGCGCTCTTCGCGCGCCACGGTGCCGCCGTAGAAGCCGAAGGCGTCGTTGAGCTCCTCGGAGACCCGGAAAGAGACCTGCCCGCGGTCCCGCATGTCGCCGCGGTACGGCTCGCCCAGCTCGCGCGCTATGGCGCGGTTAAGGGACTGCAGCCTGGCGCGCAGGTACTGGCCGGAGGCCGAGGCCTCCAGGAACTGCGGGCTGCCCTGGGGTGAGACAAAAGCGATATCGGAATAGAGCTTCAGCGCGGAATTCACCTCGTCATGTTCCGCTATCATGCCGATCACGTCCACGGCCGGGGGATTGGCGGCGGGGACTTCCACGGAGGCGGGCTCTTTGGGGAGCTGCAGGTCCTGGGCTGAAACCGGATTGAAAGAGGCGATCGAGAGCAGTGAGACCAAGAAGGCGAAGGGTTTGTGCATTATTTTCTCCTGTAACTATATTATGCGCGTTCTGCGGGAGAAAAATAAGAGCCGAATGGGCCTAAAAATCAAGTTTTTAGACCTATGCCGCGGGGGGCCAAGTGGGAAGCTTCAGGGGGAGCGGTCAGCCGCCGGTGATGAAATACCAGATCAGCAGGGCGATGATAAGGGAGAGCACCTTTATCTGCCAGTTGCGCGAAAAGAGTTCGGGGATATTCATGCTTTATCCTGGGCCCGCGGCGGCTGGGCGGGAGGCGGCGCGTCGGCGCGGGGCGACTTGCGCAGCAGGGTCTTCTCCGCTTTGGAGCGGTACAGCTGGTAGAGCATGGCTTCCAGGTCCTTGGGGTCCGCGTGCTGCTGCAGCTTGCCGTTGCGGGCCACGGACAGCATGCCCGTCTCTTCGGAAACGATGATGATGATCGCGTCGGCGACCTCGCTCAGGCCAAGGGCGGCGCGGTGGCGCATGCCGAGGATCTTGGAGAGCTCCTGCTGTTCGGTCAGCGGCAGGATGCAGCCGGCGGCCACCAGCCTGTTGTTGGCGATCACGGCCGCACCGTCGTGCAGCATGGTGTTGTCGTGGAACACGGTCAGCAGCATCTCCTTGGAGACCTCGCCGTTTATCCGCACGCCGGTCTCCACGATGTCGCGCAGGGCCATGTCCTGCTCCAGCACGATGAGCATGCCCATCTTTTCGGCGGCCGCGGTGCGCACGGCCTCCATCATCTCGCCGATAAAGCGGTATTCCTGGGACACCATCACGCGGCCCAGCGGGTTGGAGCCGATGTTGGCCAGGGCGAAGCGGATCTCGGGCTGGAAGACGACGATCAGGAGGAAGATACCGGCCAGCCAGAACTGCTGCATCAGCCAGACGGTGGCGCCGAGGTGCAGGAACTTGGCCAGCGAGGTGAGCACGGCGAGGATGAACACGCCCCAGATGACCTGCATCGCCCGCGTGCCTTTGAGCAGCAGTATCAGCCGGTACACTATGTAGTATACGGCCAGGATGTCGGCGACGGTTTTAAGGTAATGCAGGTACAAAGTTTCTCCCCAGGCTCAAGTTTCTCAGGCCGCGTTCGCGGCCATTATGGAAGTGATCTCGTCGGCGTCTATGACCTCGTTCTCTATCAGCCGCGCCGCTATGGCGTCGAGCGCACGCCGGTTGCCGACCAGCAGGTCCTTGGCCTTCACGTAGGCCTCGCTGACGATGCGCTTTATTTCCCCGTCCACTATATTAGCGGTCTCGTTGGAGTAGCCGGCCTGGCGCATGATGTCGCGGCCCAGGAACACTTCGGACTCTTCCTTCTTCAGGGAGAGCTGGCCGATCTTGTCGCTCATGCCGAACTCCAGCACCATCTTCTGCGCGTAATTGGTCACCTTGGCCAGGTCGTCGTGGGCGCCGGTGGTTATCTCGCCGATGGCGATCTCCTCGGCGGCGCGGCCGCCCAGCAGCACGCAGAGGCGGTTGAGGATCTCGGTCTTGGAGGTCAGGTATTTGTCCTCGAGCGGCATCTGCAGGGTGTAGCCCAGCGCGGGGCCGCGCGGGATAATGGTGACCTTGTGCACCGGGTCGCAGCCGGGCAGGGTCTTGGCCACCAGGGTATGGCCGGCCTCGTGGTAGGCGACCACGCGCTTTTCGCTATCGGAAATAATGCGGGACTTGCGCTGGGGCCCGGCGATGTTCTTCTCTATGGCCTCTTCCAGGTCCTTGAGATCCACCGACTTCTGCTCTTTCTTGGCGGCTATGATGGCCGCCTCGTTGACGATATTGGCCAGGTCCGCGCCGGTAAAGCCGGGCGTGTGGCGGGCTATCACGTTCAGGTCGGTGTCGGCGGTCAGCTTGATCTTCTTGGCGTGCACGTTGAGGATCTCGAAGCGGCCCTTTATGTCCGGCACCGGCACGTTGATGCGCCGGTCGAAGCGGCCGGGGCGCAGCAGGGCGGTGTCCAGCACGTCGGGCCGGTTGGTGGCGCCGATGAGGATGATGCCTTCCTTGGCTTCAAAGCCGTCCAGTTCCACGAGCATCTGGTTGAGGGTCTGCTCGCGCTCGTCGTGGCCGCCGCCGATGCCGGCGAAGCGGCTGCGCCCGACGGCGTCCAGCTCGTCGAGGAAAATTATGGCGGGGGCCGATTTCTTGGCCCGCTCGAACAGGTCGCGCACGCGGCTGGCGCCCACGCCCACGAACATCTCCACGAACTCGGAACCCGAGGAGGTGAAGAACGGCACGCCGGCCTCGCCGGCCACCGCGCGGGCAAGCAAAGTCTTGCCGGTGCCGGGAGGGCCGTACAGCAGCACGCCCTTGGGCAGCTCGCCGCCCAGCACCTGGTACTTCTTGGGATTCTTGAGGTAATCGACGATATCTTTGAGCTCTTCCTTGGTCTCGTCGCAGCCGGCCACGTCCTTAAAGGTGACCTTCTGCTTCTTCATGTCCTGCTGCTTGGCCTTGGACTTGCCGAAGCTCATGGCCTGCTTGCCGCCCATCTGGGCCTGGCGCAGGAAGAGGAACCACCACAGGAAGACGAAGATCACTATCCAGCCCACGTTGAGCAGCAGCGTGGCGATCCAGCCGCGGTCGGCCTCGGCCTTGAAGTCCGTAACGCCGGCGGCTTCCAGGTCCTCTATAAGTTTGGAGTCCGTCATCGGGACGGTCTTGAAAGCGACGGGCTTGCCGGCCTCGTCCATCTTGCCGCGGATCAGGTCCTGGCGCACGCTGACGTCGGTGACCGCCTTGGCGCGCAGCTTGGCTTTGAATTCGGAGTAGGGGATCTGGCGCTCGGGCTGGGCGCCCTTCATGCTCTGGTACACCGCCACGAACAGGGTGAAAGCGAGGAACCAGAAAAGCAGCTGCCTGATATTCTTTTTCAGAGGCATGTCTTATTTCCTTTCTATGGCGGACTCTTTGAGCACGCCTATGTACGGCAGGTTGCGGTAGATCCCGTTGTAGTCCAGGCCGTAGCCCACCACAAACTTGTCCGGGATCTGGAAACCTGTATATTTTATCGGCACCTGGGCGCGGCGGCGGCTCGGCTTGTCGAGCAGCGTGCAGATCTCCACCGAGCGGGGCCGGCGGGTCTTGAGGTTCTGCAGCATGTACTCCATCGTCAGGCCCGAATCCACAATATCTTCAACCACTACGACGTCGCAGTCCTCTATGCTCTCCTTGAGGTCGAGCAGGATGCGCACCACGCCGGTGGAGTGCTGGCCGGAGTAGGACGAGAGCATCATGAAATCCATGCGCGTGTCCAGGGAGATGTGCTTGGCCAGGTCGGACATGAACAGCACGCAGCCCTTCAGCACCCCTACCAGGGTGACGGTCCGGCCCGCGTAATCCGCGGAGATGCGCTCGCCCAGCTTTTTAACGCCGGCGCTCAGCTCCTCCGCGGAAAGCAGCACTTCCTGCATGTCCTTGTGCATAGACGTATATTTTATGATTTTAAGGGGTGCTTTACCATATGGAAAAGCGGAAGCCGGGGCTGTTAACCCCGGCTTCCGCCAGAACCGGCCTTTTTACTTCTGCAGGCTGAGGCCGGCGGGCACGCCGGCGGGGGCGCCGAGCTGCGCGTAGAAGTAGTTGTTGGCCACCGTGCCCATGAAGGTGGGCTTGCCGTCCAGGTCGGCGGCGGTCTTCACCCTGCGGGAGTTCTGCAGGTCCTTCGCGAAAGCCGCGTCCAGCTGGGCCACGGAGGCGCGGTCGAGGATGTTGACGTTTACCTCAGTGTCGTAGCGCTCGCCGCGGGGGTGCAGGTTGTAGGAGCCGATGTCGGCGAACTCGCCGTCCACGGTCATGAATTTGCTGTGCAGCGTGTCGCCGGGGGAGCGCCAGCCGTTATAGAGGTAGATGTTGGCGCCGGCTTCGGCCAGGGGGATGAGGCATTTGTACATCGCCTCCACTATCACCACGCCCTCGGGATCGATGCTCTCCTTGGAATTGGTCAGGATGTTAACTTCCACGCCGCGGGCGCGGGCGTCCAGCACGGCCTGGGTCACCACCGGCAGGGACACGAAGTAGGCGTTCTCTATATTGATGCGCTTGGTGGCGGCGTACATGGCCTTTATGATGCTGACCAGGATGGGGGAGCTCTGGGGCGGGTTCTGCATCACCACGGCCACCCGGGCGCTGCCGCCCTCGTAGGGCAGGCCGGCGGTATTGCGGGCGTCTATGGTCTTAAAGCCGTTCTTGCCGGCGTAGGCGTTCCAGGTGGAGGCCAGCAGGCGCTTGGCGTCCAGCACAGCCGGGCCGGAGAAGACCACGTCGGTGTCGCGCCACAGGATGGTGCCGCCCTTATGGGAGTACACGTCGCCGAAATTCTGGCCGCCGGCCACCGCGTACTGGTCGTCGGCTATCATCACCTTCACGTGCCAGATGTCGTTGGCGCGGGACTCCTGCACCTCCAGCACCTCTATGCCGGCCTTCTTCATCATCTCCACTACTTTCTTGCCGTGGCCGACCTTCACCTTCTTGTCCACCATAACTTTCACGTCCAGGCCCTCGGTCTTCTTGGCGATGAGCATCCGCGCGGCCTGGTAGCCGGTGGTGTCGTCGTAGAAGGCCCAGCTGGAGACCAGCAGGCTTTTCTTAGCGCTGCGGATCAGGGCGTCCTTGACCTCGAAGGAGGCCGGGCCGTTGATCAGGAAACGGGCCGAGTTGTTGGCGGTAAAGCGGGCGCCGGTGACCTGCTCGAACTCGCGGATGAAGCCCTCTTCGGTGAACAGCGAAGGCTGGCCGGCGGGGCGGGCGGGGAAGGCCTTGGACTTGGAGGCGGCCATCACGCGGTCGGAGATGGCTTCGAAAGCGGGGGTGTTGGTCCACGGGGCGTTGTCCGTGATCTGGGCGCCCAGCGCGTACCAGAGGGTGACCGCGGTGCCGGAGTAGGACACCGGCTCGGCGCCGGAGAATTCCTGGGGCACGCCTACCGGCTCGGCCTTGGGGTTAGGGATCGGGGAAGCTTTTACGGCGTCTATGTTGGCGCCGAAGGCCGCGGCGGAGCCGCTGTACCTTTCAAGGATGTCCGCCTGGCGGGCGTTCTGCGCGGCGGAGAAGCCGGGCAGCATGACACAGGAAACGAGGATGGAAAGGGCGAGCTTTTTGTTGGTCATGTCTATAGTATACGGCGCGGGCCGCTTTTTCGTAAGGGCCGTAAAGGCCCAAAAGGCCCAAAAAAAGGCCCAGACAAATCTGGGCCCTTTGGGCTTAATATAGTGCGCCGGGCCTATGTACCCGCGCGCGCCCGGGCGTTTAAACGCGCCCCCGTCTTAATTATAATTATAAATATAATTAAGACCTAATCTAAATCCAGCGGATTTATGGGTTTAGAAGTATCTCCGGAATCCTCAATGCGTTTCTTTTCTTTCTCGAACTGCGCTTCCAGTTCTTTCTGCTTATCTTCCATAGACTTGCCCGCGTTTTTAAAGTAATCGTCAAGGCGGCTCTTATCGGCCTGTATCTTTTTCAGGGACTCGGCCATCAGGTCTCCCCCCTCCTTGACCTTCGGCTTCTCCCAGTGCTTAACCACCTTGCCCGTCTTCCGGTCCACCTCTATCCTCGCCTTGCAGCAAGGACAATCCACCAAAAAAGTTCCCTCTGACATAAGCCCTCCTATTTAACGCCCCAGATCGGGTGCTGCTGCGGCAGCAGGACCACGTGCCTGAGCCGCGCCTCGGCCAGGCGGCACGCCTCCCGCAGAAAAACCGCCGCCGGCGGCTTAACCCCGCGCCTGGGAGTAGCCGGTTGTATGAAGAACGGCACCCCGTCGCACACCGAGGCCGCCAGCCTGACGGCCTTCTCTACGTCGGCCAGCCTGGTCTTCGCCGTCACCACCATCTTGATAAAAGTCTTTTCCGGCGCCGCCGCCAGGAACTTCCTGTGCCCGGCCCAGCGCGCCGCCTGCCCGGTGGCCGAAGGGAGTTTTATATCCATCGCTATCACGTCCACCAGGGGCGCCACCCGGGCCAGCTCGGCGTGGAGAACGCCGTTGGTCTCCAGGTGCAGCCGCAGGCCGGCCTTCCTCAGCAGCGGGGCCAGCGCCCGGATGAAGGCCCACCGCAGCAGCGGTTCTCCGCCCGTCAGCGAAACGTTCCCCGCCTTCCCGCAGCGGGCCAGCCGGATCACCGCGGCCGCTGCTTCTCCGGGCGTCATCGTTTCCCCCGCTGCGTCCAGCGCGGCGGGCTCGTCGCAGTAGCCGCAGCGCAGGTTGCAGCCGGCGAAGCGCAGGAACACCTGCCGCTGGCCCATATACAGGCCCTCGCCCTGCAGCGAGCAGAAGATCTCGGCGACGGGGGCGGTGAGTTGTTTCATGGGGCAAAATTAAAGCGCGGGGTCCGCCAGGCCGGCGTCGGCGAAGCCTTTGGCGCGCAGCTTGCAGGAATCGCAATGGCCGCAGGGCTTTTTGCCGCCGTTGTAGCAGGACCAGGTGAGCTCCAGCGGGGCGTTCAGCCTGGCGCCCAGTTTCGCTATGCCGGCCTTGCTCAGCGCGATGAGCGGGGTGAGGATCTTTATCTTCCTGCCGCCCGCGCCGCGGCGCGTGCCGAAGGCCGCGGCCTTCTCCAGGGCCCGGTAGAACTCCGGGCGGCAGTCCGGGTAGCCGGAATAATCCACCACGTTAGGGCCCAGCACTATGGCGTCGGCCCCCACGGCGTCGGCCAGCGAGAAGCCGACGGAGGCGAACACCAGGTTGCGGCCGGGCACGTAGGTGGACGGGATGTCCCCCTTCCGGCCTATCCTGGCCAGCTTCACGTCGGGCAGAGTCAGTTTTTTGTTCACCAGCGAGCAGGAGGCGAACCAGGGAAAAGCCAGTTTTATCTCGTAGAGCTTCACGCCCAGGCGGCGGGCTATGGCCCGCGCGGCGGCGTTCTCGCGCGAGTGGCGCTGCCCGTAGTCGAACGAGACGGCCAGGCACTTGTAGCCTTTGGCCAGCGCCCAGGAGAGGGCGGTGGTGGAATCCAGCCCGCCGGAAAAAAGGACCACGGCCTGCTTCTTCATACGGCGTTCTCCACCAGGCCGGCCCCGGCCTTGAACTTGATGCGCGGGACAGACTTCATCCAGCCCTTCTTGAGCACCAGCTCCATATCGCGCTTGCCGGTCTCCGGCCTGAAAGCCATGAAATCCAGCACGCGCCCGCTGGAGTGGATCTCGCCCAGGGCGTCGGGGAAGGCGTCGCGCCCTTCCAGCTCACCCACCAGGGCGCGCGCGCAGATCATGTCCTCGACGTGCTTCATGTCGTAGAACAGGCAGGCGGGCACTATCAGCGTCGGCTTGGGGTTGGCCCGGCAGTAGGCGGCCAGCGCCGGGAAATTGGCGAAACAGGCCACCAGCACCTCTTCGGCCAGCAGCAGCGAGGCCGCGGCGGGCGAGCCCGAATTGGTAACGGACAGGGCCGGCCTGGCGGGGTCCGAGCCGTAAAGGGCGGTGTAGGGCGAGTTGTCGTACTGCTCCACGCCCAGGTTTATTTCGGAGAACAGGTCCGCGTCCTTCACCAGGCGCCGGGCGGCCAGCGCCATGGCGGGGGTCGGGTACACCCTGACGTCGCGGCGGCCGCTCTCTACGAGCGCGCAGATGGTGTTGGAGAACCGGAACAGGTCGATTACGATGCCGCGGCCGCGCCAGGTCCTGGCTTCGGCGGCGTCGAGCGCGATGGAAACTTTATTTTGCGGAAGGGGTAGAGACGTCGGTGACATATTTTATAGCGAGAGCGCTGAGAAAGAGCTCTCCCTCCTGGTAGACGCCCATCTGCGGGCCGGTAGGCACCGAATCCACAGTCATTATGACGGCGTCGGCGCCCATGTCGGCCGCGTCGCGGCGGGCCTGCCGCTTAAGGCGTTCCAGCTGCGCGGCGCCGCTCTCGGCGCTGACGCGGGGACTGTGCAGTATGCCTATCCCGCCCCAGGGACGTTTTGTCTGCTCGCGGGAAGTGAACACCTCCACCTCGCGCCAGTCGCGCGGCGAGAACCACGGGCCTACCTGTATGACGTCGAGCCTGGCGGAGGCGCAGGCCCCCAGCAGCAGCAGGGCGGCGACGAGGAGCCGCCGGGTCAAGGCTGGTCTACTCCCAGGTCGCGGCAGATCTTGCGTACGGTGAAATCGGCGATTTCGTTATGGCGGGTCACCGGCACTTCCTTGTTGGAAACCGGGTTGAGGAAGACCGAGTACTTGCCGCCCTCGCGGTTGAGCACGCAGCCTTTGCTGATGAGATGTCTAACCAGATCCTTGCGTTTCATATATACCTCTTGCGGGCCGCGGGTAAAACAACGGCCCGTGGATATATTTTAGCACTTCAGGGGGGCCCGGGGTAAGCCCCGGGGCGGCGTCAGTCCGCGCTGCGCGGGATGCGGTCCAGCAGTTTCCAGGAGGCCTTACCCTTGCCCAGGACCAGCTGCACCAGGGAAATAGCCCCGTCATCGGAGTTCTCGAAGACCAGGACGGACCGCCCGGCTTCGGTGATCACGCCCTTGCACTGGCCGTAGGAGGACGGCAGGCCGCCGGGCACTACCGGCTCCTCCTGCTCGCCCCCGAAGGCGCCGGCGGAGTAGCGCCCGCCCGCTTCGGGCTCGGCGTCCGCCTTGGAATCTATCATCACCACCGACTCCTCCGCCTCTTCGGCCGGCCTGGCGGGAGCGGGTTTGGCGGGCGCGGGCTTGACGGCCTTCGGGGCCGCCGCTGTTTCCACGGCCGCCGTTTTAGCTGCAGCGGCCTTTTTCTGCGCCGGGGTCTGGGCGACGGCCAAAGCGCCGCAGACGGCCAGCAGCAGTACGGTTAAGCTAATTTTCATATCCCCTCCTACTGTCGCACCCCTCGCTACCGCTCGGGGCGATTAACGCCGGGCCTTTAAAGGTGCCGGCCCGGTGCTTGAACACTGAATTGTGTCGCGTGCTTCGCCCGCTCCACCCCACAAGGGGAACCTAAGGTTCCCCGTTTCATCGTCGCTCGGCCTTTCGCCTTTAGGCGACGGCCTCGCTGAACCCCTCCTAAGAGGAGTTCCTTAAAATCTCTTAACTGCGACTTTGCCGGTTTTTATGCCGAGCAGGCGGCCGGCGAGCGAAGAAAACTTTTCAGGGGCGTCGCTGACGATGAACTCGGACCGGCCCCGCCGAGCCGGGTTCAACAGCCCGCGGGCCGCCAGCTCCGCCTTGGCGCCCAGCGCCGCCACGCGGGCGGAGTCCACTATCCGGGTGCGGGGCCCCATCACCCCGGCTATTACTTTCTTGAGCAGCGGGTAATGGGTGCAGCCCAGGATCAGCGCGTCTATCTTCCGCTTGCGGAAAGGGGCCAGGTACTCACGGGCCACCGCCGCGGCCAGGGGCTTGGCGCACCACCCCTCCTCCACCAGCGGCACAAAAAGCGGGCAGGCCTTCTCTATCACGCGGGCGCCGGAATGCGCCGCGGCCAGCGCCTTGGAGTAGGCCCGGCTCTTAACCGTGGCGGCGGTACCGGTGACCAGGATGCGCCCGCCGCGCGGCGCCGCCTTCAGCGCGGCCTCCACGCCGGGGGCGATCACGCCCATCACCGGCACGGGCGAATCACGGCGCACCGCGGCCAGCGCCAGCGACGAGGCGGTATTGCAGGCCACCACCAGCAGCTTTATTTTTTTCTCAAAGAGGAAGTGCGCTATCTCCCGGGAGAACGCCACCACGGCCTCCGGGGATTTGGTGCCGTACGGCACCCGCGCCGTGTCGCCGAAGTAGATCAGGTTCTCCCCGGGCAGCAGCCGGCGGAGCTCCTTAAAGACCGTCAGCCCGCCCAGCCCGGAGTCGAAGATGCCTATCGGCCGCTGAGCAGGCCGGGGACATACATTCCTAACTTCAGCCTTTTTTAACGGTTCAGTCTTTCTTCGCATAGAAGTTAGGAATGTGTGTCCCCAGTTATTTCCAGTTCTTCATCTCCGCGTACTTCAGGACGCCCCTGTAGATGGAGGCCGCTATCCTGGCGCGGACCTTCTTGTCGTTCATGTTCTTCTGGTCGTGGGAATTGGACATGAAGCCCATCTCCACCAGGATGCCGGGGGCGTAGGTCCCGCGCAGCACATAGAAGGCGGCCTGCTTCACGCCGCGGTTGGCGAACGGCGTGCGCCGCTCCATCTCCGCGCTCACCAGGCCGGCCAGGCGGCTGCCCTCGTTGAGGTACTCGTTGCGGGCCATCGAATGCAGCAGCATCGCGGTCGGGTCGGCCTGCACGGAGCCGTCCTCCAGCCCGACCACGGAGTTTTCGTAGTCGGCCACTTCGGCGGCCCAGGGATCGGAGGCCTTCTCCGACATGAAATAGATCTCAAAGCCCTTCTCCCTGCGGTCGCGGGAGGCGTTGGCGTGGATGGAGATGAAGATGTCGGCCTTGAAATTATTGGCGGCGATGGAGCGGTCCGCCAGCGGGACGAACTCGTCGGTGCTCCGCGTCAGCAGCACGTCGAACATTTCCTCGCCCTTGAGCTGCTCGTAGAGCTCCTTGGCCACCAGAAGGTTGAGCTCCTTCTCCTTGTAGCCGAAAAGTTTTCTGCCGCCCGGGTCCTTGCCGCCGTGGCCCGCGTCGATCACTATCTTCTTGCGGCCGGAGGCCTCCACCGTCATCTTGTCGGGGATGTTGGGCGCGGCCATGGTGGAAGCGGCCACCGCGGCGCTGGCCGCGGCCAGCTCGAAGCCGCCGGAGGGAGCTATGACAGTGATGTCTTCGGCGCCCGCGCCGGGGGCCGGCGCGCCTATGCCCTGCCGGACGCTGCTCCTGAGCTTGGTCACGTCGAGCACCAGCCGGTCGGGGTCCGACAGGCGGAACACGTTGACGCTGCCGAAATTGTCGTCCGGGTTGACGACCAGGCGGGCCATCTTGTTCTCCTGGATCATGTCGAGGTTGCGGACCACTCCGTCGCCGATGTTTATCTTCTCCTCGCCGCCGATCACGCCGCCCATGATGGTGATCCGGTAAAGGTTGTTCTCTCTCTGCGAGGCCTGCCACTCGAGCGGCTCCTCCATGTAGACCACGATGCGGGTCTTGTCCTGGTAGGAGAAGAAGTTGACCGAGGTGATGTTGACCTCGCGCTGCGCCGCCAGCGCGCCGGTCTTCTGGTTGTAATCCAGCCGGAAACCGAAGGCGTCGGAGAAGTGCTTGGAGATAAAGAAGTCCAGCGCCAGGTAGGCCTTGCCGCCGCGCACGATGAGCGGGTTGGGGAACTGCTCCTTCTCGTCGTTGATCATCACCGAGTCGGACTTCATGAAGAAGACGACCTTGTTGCCTTTGATCTGCAGCAGCAGCTTGCCCGACACGGGGTACCAGTAGATCTTGCCGCCGATAAGCCTGGCGGACTCGGAGGCGTTAAGGTAGGTCTTCCCGCTCAGGCTGTAGGTGTTTATTTTCCCGGCGTAGACGCCGTTCTTCAGGTAGGTCACCTGGTCCACCCTGGCCTGGGCCGGCGCGGCCAGCGCCGCCAGCAGCAGCAATACCGATAAGCGTTTGAACATATGAGGCCTCTCTAATTTATAGCAAACTTGGCGCCTACTCCAGGACGATCCGGTAGTCCTCCCAGGTCAGCTGGGGGTCGGCCGAAACCTTCACCGCGCGGTGCACGTTCTTTTCTATCATGGACAGCTTCTTCTTAAGCACTTCGGCCAGGATAGGGTGCGTCACGATGCGCAGGTTGCCGCCGGGGCGGCCCATGGTGATATTGTGGATCTCGCGCTGGATCTTGATGCGGATGCTCTCGCTGGAGAGCACGCGGCCGCAGCCGTGGCATTCCGGGCACTCCTCGGTCAGCAGGCTCACCGTGCTGACGCGCTTGCGCTCGCGGGTCATCTCCACCAGGCCCAGGCGGGTGATCGGCAGGATGCGGATCTTGGCGCGGTCGCGGGAGACGGCTCCCTCGAGGGCCTGCACCACCTTGTGCCGGTTGGAGGCCTTCTTCATGTCGATGAAGTCGATGACGATGATGCCGCCGATGTTGCGCAGGCGCAGCTGGCGGGCCACCTCGCCCGCGGCCTCGATGTTGGTGGCGGTCACGGTCTCTTCCTGCGACTTGTTGCCCGTGAAGCGGCCTGTGTTCACGTCTATCGCGCAGAGCGACTCCGCCTCCTGGATGATGATCGAGCCCCCGTTAGGGAGCGGCACCTTCACCCGGCGCAGCTCGTCTATGTCCTTCTCTATGTTGAAGGCCTTGAAGACCGGGGTCTTGCTGTCGTAGAACTTGATCTTGTCCTTGAGGTCCGGCGAGATCTTGGCGGCGAATTCCTGCACGTTATGGAAGTCGTCCTTGTTGTCGAGCATGTAGATCGTGGTATCCTCGGAGAGGATGTCGCGCGCGACCTGCATGGTCATGTCCATGTCCTTATGCAGCAGCGCCGGCGGGCGGGAGGTGTCGTAGCGGGCCTGGATGGTGTCCCACATCTTGAGCAGGTACTCCACCTCGCGCTTGAGCTCGGCCTCGCTGGCCCCCTCGGCCTCGGTGCGCACGATGCAGCCCTTGGTGCCCAGCATTTTGGAATCGGCGATCTTGCGCATGATCTCGGAGAGGCGCTTGCGCTCGGTGTCGTCCTCTATGCTCTTGGACACGCCCACGAAGTCCTGGAACGGGGTCAGCACCAGGTAGCGGCCGGGCAGGGAGACGTCCATCGTCACTTTCATGCCCTTGGTGCTGATGGCGTCCTTGGTGACCTGCACCATCACTTCCTGGTCCTTCCTGAGCAGCTTGTCGATCGGCTCCTTCTGGTTGCCGAGCACGTCGGAGATGTAGATGTAGGCGTTCTTGTCGAGGCCGATGTTCATGAACGCGCTCGAGATGCCGGGCAGCACGTTCTCGACGACGGCCTTGTAGATGTTGCCCACGATGTTGCCGGAGCTCCGGCGTTCCCAGAACAGCTCGCTGAGCTTGCCGTCCTCCAGGATCGCTATGCGCGTCTCCTCGAACGAGGTGTTCGCGAAAATTTCCTTCTTAAACTTTGCGTTTGCCATATGACTCTCCTTAAAACCTTTCTTTCTAGAATACTTCCAGCCTGCCGCCGGAGTCGAACCAATAAAGCTCTTTCCTCACTATCCGCCTGAAAACAGGTTTGCAGCCGCACATCAGC
The DNA here is from genome assembly GCA_001799735.1 of Elusimicrobia bacterium GWB2_63_22. Taxonomy (GTDB): domain Bacteria; phylum Elusimicrobiota; class Elusimicrobia; order Elusimicrobiales; family UBA9959; genus UBA9959. The sequence goes on from MGUA01000024.1 coordinate 16,343, forward strand.
TCCGCCACGGTCTCGGGTTTTACGTTCTTCCCCGGGATCAGCCGCAGCGTCGTTTTGAGCAGCATGGACGCCGGGTCGAAAGAGGCCGCCAGGACCGGCGCGCGCGCGTCCAGCGTCTTGCGTTCCCCGGAAGGCTTGACCTTCTCCCAGTCCAGCTTTTTGAGCGCCATAAAGGCGTCTACCGCCTGCACCCCGAAGGAGGCCGGGAACTCCCCCTCCAGGAAATATTCCGCCGCGTTCACCGCCGCCTCAATGGACGGGAAAAAGACCGGGATCCGGCGCGCCGAGATCAGGCGGAAACTGGCGTCGTCGAGGCGGTGCAGGCTGTCGGCCGCCTCCCCCTCCCCGGCGAACTCCTCCAGGTAGAGGTCGGCGTACTCGCAGAGGCTCTCGTGCCCCACCGAGACCGCCGGCCCGAAAGCCATCTTGGGAATACCCTTCCCGCCGGCGGCCGGCCAGAATTTCAGGCCGCAGGCAGCGGCGCGGGCGCGCAGCGTCTTGATCTGCTCCAAATGGCTCAACTCTTTCGCCGGGGCCAGCCGGGCGAACTTGAGCCTGATGCGTGACTTGGGTCCTTCGTTCATAATTAAACCAGCGCGTACCTGCGCGCGTAGACCGACTCCGCTATGCCCAGGGCCATCAGGGTGGCCACCATGTTGGAGCCGCCATACGAGACCAGCGGCAGCGGCACGCCTGCCACGGGCGCGAACCCCAGCAGCATGCCGAAATTTATGCAGAAATAGACCAGGAACATCGCGAAGATGCCGCAGTTGACCAGGTAGCCGAACCGGTCCCGCGCCAGGCGCGCCCCCTGCATGATCCGGCCCATCAAGATCACGTACAGCCCGGTGACCAGCAGCATTCCCCAGAAGCCCATCTCCTCGCCGACTACCGCGAGGATGAAATCGGTATGCCGCTCGGGCACGAAGCCGAGCCGCGACTGCGTGCCGGAGAAGACGCCGCGGCCCAGGATGCCGCCGGAGCCTATCGCGATGCGCGCCTGCAGCAGGTTATAGCCCGCGCCGCGCGGGTCGGTTTCCGGCGAGAGGAACACCTCCAGCCGCTTCTGCTGGTAATCCTTCATCTGGTTCTTCACCATGACCCCGGAGAAGAACCCCAGGATCAGCACCAGCGCCGCGCCGGCGAAATAGACGCCGGTGACGTTGGCGTAAAGCTTCACGGACAGCCGCCACAGGGCCCAGGCGCCAGCGGCGGTCAGGCCCACGAACGAGGCCGCGCTCCAGCCGGAATCGGAAAGGCGGAAGAAATAATTCACCAGCCCGTTGTCGAGCAGCTCCGGGTTCAGCGTTATCACGCTCCATAGCACCGGGAACAGGGCCGAGATGAAAGCGTAGCCAAGGATGATGGACAGGTGGAAGACGCTCGCTCCGGAGGCGAAGAGCATGATGAGCGCCACGGGGAACGTGATCAGGATGGCGGAGAAATCCGGCTGCTTGATGAGCAGCAGGAAGACCGGCACGCACAGCGCGAAGGCGCCGAGCACGGTCTCCAGCTCCTTGATCTTGCCGATGCGCTTGTCGAGGAAATTGGCCAGCACCAGGATCAGCCCCACCCGGGCGAACTCCGAAGGCTGGATGGAGAAGAACGGCAGGCGGTACCAGGAGCGGGCGCCTTTGTCCATCACCCCGAAGAACAGCACCCCGGCGAGGAAGATCAGCAGGATGGCGTAAACGTATTTCCACTGGTCCTGGTAGATCTGGTAGTTGAGGCTCCAGGCCGCGGCGAAGGCCAGCAGGCCCAGCGGGATGGCCATGAACTGCACGCGCACGATGCGGGCCTGGGCGGGCAGCACGGCCACCGAGGACAGCACCGCGACGGTGCCGATGGCGAGCAGCAGCAGCACGCTCAGGAACAGGACCCAGTCCATGCGGCTCTTCTTCAGCCCTGCCTGCGGGGTGAATATCATATGGCTCCCCCGGGCGCAGGCTGGGTTGACGCGATGACCGGGACCGCCGGGGAGAGTGAAACGAAGGAAAAGGTAGAGACGGCCGGGCCGCGGGCGGCGACCGGGACGGTCGATATGACCGGGGCGCGGGCGGCGACCGGGGCGGTGGATATTGCCGGGACGCGCGGCGCGGGCGCGGCTTTCCTGGCGGGCAGGTCGGCGCGCAGCGCCGCCTCTATCACGGCCTTGGCTATCGGGGCGGCGGCCGAAGCCCCGTGCTCGCCGTGCTCCACCAGCACCGCGACGGCTATCTTGGCCGGTTGGTCGCCCACCGTGGCGTACGCCACGAACCAGGCGTGGTCCTTGCCCTGCGGGTTCTGGGCGGTGCCGGTCTTGCCATAGATCTCGGCGCCCTGTATCTTGGCGGCCTGGCCGGTGCCTTCCGACACCACGCTGCGCAGGCCCTCGCGGATCAGCGCCCAGGTAGAATCTTTAAGTTGCACGGAGCTTATCGCCAGGGAACGGCCCCTGTAGAGGAACTGCCCGTCGCTCCTGACGATGCGGTTCACGTAGTACGGCTTGTGAAAGGTCCCGCCGTTGGCCACCGCGGCTATCTCCCCGGCGGCCTGCATCGGGGTCATCAGCGTCTCGCCCTGGCCTATGGCCAGGTTCAGCGTATCCCCGATGAACCAGTAACTCTTCTTGGCGGCCCGCGCGCTGGGCCCGAAAACGTTGCCGCTCCTCTCGTCGGGCAGGGCTATCCCGGAGGGCCGCCCCAGGCGGAAGGCCCTGGCGTATTTCTCTATGGTAAGCGCGCCCGCCCTCTGGCTCGTGTGATAAAAGTACACGTCGCAGGACTTGGCCAGGCCGTCGATAAATGAAATGTCGCCGTGCCCGCGCTTCTCCCAGCATTTAAAAACCCGGCTGCCGGCGTCGTACCAGCCGGGGCAGTGGAATTTTTCCGAAGGGGGCACGCGGCCGGACTCCAGCAGGGCGGCGGCGGTGATGATCTTGAAGATGGACCCCGGCGGGTAGCTGCCCTGCAGCGCCACGTTGAATTCCGGCAGGATCTTGCCGGGGGGCAGGCCCTCCCGCTCCGAACCGGAGAGGACGAACATGTTGGGGTCGTAGTCCGGGGACGAGGCAAAAGCCAGCACCGCGCCGGTGCGCGGGTCCAGCGCCACTACCGCGCCCTTGCCGGTGGCGGACTTCGCGAGCCCTTCTTCGGCGGCGGCCTGCGCCTTTGAATCGATCGTCAGGAAAATGTCCGCGCCGGGCACCCATTTACGGCTCTCGAGCACGCGGTTGAGTTTGCCGCGGGAGTCCACCTCCAGGTAGATCCCCCCGTCCTTGCCTTTCAGTTCTTTCTCGTACATCTTCTCGAGACCGGCTTTGCCGATGCGCGAGTCCATGGAATAGTTCTTGTCCCTGGAGAGCGCCGACCAGTCCTTCGCGTCCATCTTGCCGATGTAGCCGACGAGGTGGCTCAGGTAGGGGCCGAAAGGGTAGTAGCGCCGGGCCTCCACGATGATGTCGATGCCGGGGTACACGGCCTTTAACTCGGAAAGGGAGAGCATGATCTTCGGCGGCAGGTTCTCGGCCAGGCGCACCGGCTTCTCCCTGGAGGCGGCCCGGTAGATGCTCTTGCGCAGCGCGTCGTAGTCCGCGCTGAGCGGCCGGGAGAGGGCCCGGGCCATGCGGTCCAGCTCCGCGTTGGTCCTGGCCTGGCCGGGAAAATAGATGAGGCTGAAGGAGGGCTTGCTGGTGGCGATGGCCGTTTCGTCGGAGGAGAAGATGCGGCCGCGCGGGGAAGCCTGGGCTATGACCTGGGTGCGGTTCTTTTCGGCGATCTCGCGGTAGTGCGCGGCGTTAAGCACCTGCAGGTTCACCAGCCGCAGGATGAACAGCAGCGCTGCGCCGTAGGCCAGTATCCACAGCAGTTCCAGGCGCTCCTGCGGGATCTGGCGGTCTATCATAGTATCCCGGACCGCCGCTTCAGCCAGTAGAAGACCTGGAACACCACCGGCACCGCCAGGGCGTTCAGGAAAGGTTCCACCAGGAAAATCTTAAGGCCGGCGGGGTTGATGCTGGCGAAGACCAGGCTCAGGCCCTGGTAAAAAAGAAGGCAGCCCCACGAAAGCGCGAGCGCCGCCACCAGCTGCGAGAAAGGGCTGGCCATGTCGAAGTGGCGCTTTATGACGTAGACCACGTAGCCCATCAGGGAATAAACCAGCGCCCAGCCGCCGAAAACCCCGGAGCCCAGCATGTCCGCGTAAAGCCCCAGCATGAAGCACCAGGCGATGCCTTTTACGGGCCCGGCCAGGATGGCCGCGCTGAGGGCGGCCGCGAAGAGCAGGTTGGGCGCGAGCCCGAAAACCGTGAGGTTCTGCGTCCACCACCAGTAAAAACCGCCGGAGGCCAGGTAAAGAAGAGGTTCCAGGATCAGGCTCATTTAGCGGGCTCCTGCGGCCCGGCCAGTTCCCTGGGGAGGTTGCGGCGCAACACGAAAACCTCCTCGAGGGTGTTGACGTTCACCGCCGGGGCCACGTCGGCGGTGATGAAATTCATGAACGATTCCCGGGGGTAGACCTTGCGGACCTTGCCCACGTAGACGCCCGGCGGGAACAGCAGGCCGCCGGGAGCGGTGGTGATCTCCGCGCCCTCGGCCATCTCGGCGTCCTCGGGCACGTAGTTCACCTTCAGCAGCCAGGTGCCCTTACCCTCCACCAGCGCCTGCATGCCCGACGGGGCTATGGAGCAGACCGCCGAGGCCGCGCTGTTGGTCAGCAGCAGCACCTTGGAAAATTTGGGATACACCTCGAACACGCGCCCGGCCAGGCCAGCCCGGTCGTCCTGCATGCCGAGCACGGTGTCGTTGACGGTGATGCCATGCTCGGAGCCTTTGTCGATATAGAAAGAGCCGTACCAGTCGGCCGGCGTCTTGTTGACGATCCTGGCCCAGGAGCCCGCCCAGGGCAGCATGCGCGACAGCCGCATCTCGCGGGCGAGCCGCTCGTTCTCCGAGGTCATGGCCGCGGATTCCTGCAGCTTCATCTCCAGGGCGCGCACTTTCTCCTTGAGGCCCCGGTTCTCCTGGTCGGTCTCCAGCAGGGCCACGAAGTTAGCGGGCACGTTGCGGACAAAATAGCTGTACCTCGCCCCGTAATGCAGGGACGGGTAAAGGCTGTAGCTCACGGCGATCCTGGCCGTGTGCGCAATTTTAGATGCGGGGGATATAAGGAAGATTACCGAAAGGGCGACAAAAAAGACTATCGCGTAATTAGCTGCGTCTTTCTCTCTGCTCATCGCCGTCCCTGTTGAGACCGCCTGAAACTCCTACCGCGCCTGCCGGGAGCAGGTCAGCGGTACGACTTCAGGAACTCGGGCCTCTGCTGGATCTTGTCAAGTTCTTCAAGATACTTACCGCAGCCCAAGGCGACACAGCTTAAAGGATCGGCGGCCCTGTGGACGGGCAGTTCAGTTTCCTGCCGGATGAGCTCGGGGAAGCCGCGGAGCAGCGACCCGCCTCCAGCCAGCACCATCCCGCGGTCCACTAGGTCCGAGGAAAGTTCCGGCGGCGTCTCTTCCAGCACCTGCTTGATCACGTCCACTATGAGCTGGACAGGCTCCATCAGGGCCTGCCTTATCTCTTCAGAAGTCACAAGAATCGTCTTGGGCAGCCCCTTGGCCTGGTCTCTGCCTTTAACTTCAATGGTCTTTTCTTCTTTTAAAGGGAAAACCGATCCTATCTGTATCTTAACCTCTTCCGCGGTAGTCTCGCCTATGACTAAATTGTGCTTGCGCCGGAAATACTGCACTATGCAGTCGTCCATCTCGTCGCCGGCCACGTCGAGGGACTTCGCCACCACCATGCCGCCGAGGGAAATAACAGCCACCTCGGTGGTGCCGCCGCCTATGTCGCAGATCATGCTCGCGTGCGGCTCCGAAACCGGCAGGTCGGAACCTATGGCGGCCGCCATCGGTTCCTCTATGAGCGCCACTTCGCGGGCGCCCGCCTGTTCGGCGGATTCCTGCACGGCGCGCTTCTCCACTTCGGTTATGCCTGACGGGATGCCTATCACTATGCGGGGGTGCAGGAGGCTGCGCCTGTTGTGCACCTTGCGGATGAAATACTTGATCATTTCCTGCGTCACTTCGAAATCGGCGATCACGCCGTTGCGCAGCGGCCTGACGGCCGTAATGTTCGACGGGGTGCGGCCCAGCATCAGCTTGGCCTCTGCGCCCACCGCCAGCACCTTCCGCCTGTTCTTGTCTATGGCGACCACGGACGGCTCGCGCAGCACGATACCCTTGCCTTTAACGTATACAAGGGTATTCGCGGTGCCGAGGTCTATTCCGATATCGTTCGAGAACAGGCTGAAGAAATAGTCGAACATTCCCATTGGATCCTATTTAGACCAGTTTTACCAGAGCCGTTTCAGTCGCGTCGCCGCGGCGGGCGCCGAGCTTCAGGATGCGGGTGAAACCGCCGTTGCGCTCTTTATAGCGCGGGGCGAGGACGTCGAACACCTTGTGATAGACGGCCTTGTCCTTGATGACGCGGCGGACTTCCACCCAGCGGTTGTTCTTGGCGTCGGCGATCACGCGCTCGGCCACCTTTACCAGCTCCTTCGCCTTCGGGAGGGTGGTCTCCACCTTCTCGTGCAGCAGCAGGCTGGTCGCCATGTTGGAGAACATCGCGCGGCGGTGAGAGCCGGTCCTGGAAAGTTTCCTTGCGCCTAAGTTTCTTATCATAGCTGTTTCCTTGGAAAGTAATTAGTCTATCTTCATCCCGAGGTCGAGGCCCATTTCCTTCAGCTTCTCTTTGATCTCGTCCAGGGATTTCTGCCCGAAATTCTTCACGGCCAGCAGGTCGTCTTCCGACTTGCGGACCAGCTCGCCTATCGTGCGGATGCCGGCCACTTTCAGGCAGTTGGAGGCGCGGGAGGAGAGCTCTATCATCTCCACGCCCTGCTCCAGCTTGCCGGCCATCTCGCCGGCGGGCTCGGACTTCGCGGCCTCGGCCTTCAGGGGTTCCTTGGCGGCTTCTTCGGCCGGCAGGAACGGGGTGATCGAGCGGCGCAGCAGCGCGGCGGTGTTCTTAACCGCGTCGTCGGGGCTCATCGTCCCGTCGGTCCAGACCTCGAGCACGAGCTTGTCGTAGTCGGTGCGCTGGCCCACGCGGGCGTTCTCCACGGTGTAGTGAACTTTCTGGATAGGGGAGAAGATGGCGTCCATCGGGATGAACTCCATCGGCAGGTTCACGCGGGCGCGGATCTCTTCGGAGGTCAGGTAGCCCGATCCGCGGGCGATCTCAAGTTCCACTTCGAACTCGGCGCCGCTCTCCACGTGGGCTATCACGAGGTCCTTGTTGATGATCTCGACGTTGGCGTTCTCCTTTATGTCGGAGGCCGTCACTTCTTTCTTGCCCTTCAGGGAGATCATGACGGTCTCGGGGCCCTCGCCCTTGAGGCGCACGCGCAGCTTTTTGAGGTTCAGCACGATGTTGACCACGTCTTCCTGCACGCCGTTGATGGCGGCGTATTCGTGCCTGGCGCCCTTGATGCGCACGGCCACCACGGCCGCGCCCTCGATGCTCGAGAGCAGGATGCGGCGCAGCGAGTTGCCTATCGTGTGGCCGTAACCCTTTTCGTAGGGCTCGGCGGTGAACTTCGCGTAGTTGTCCGTCTTCGACTTGTCGTCGATATTAAGGCCTTCGGGAATAACGAGCTGTTTTGAGAAAGTAGCCATTAAGAACCTCTTTTTTTACTTGGAATAGAATTCGACGATGAGCTGCTCGTCGGCGTTGATGCTGGACTCGGCGCGGTCGGGCCAGCGCACGAGCTTGCCGGTCTTCGTGCCGGAGTCCCAGGCCAGGAAGCTGGGGCGCTGGGTGGTCTTCTCGGCGTGCTCCATGCCCTGCTTGACGAGCGGGGTCTCGGAGGTCTTCGCGTTCATCGTCACCTCGTCGCCGGGCTTGAGCATGGCGGACGGGATGGAGAGGACGCGGCCGTTAACCTTTACGTGGCCGTGGTTGACCAGCTGGCGGGCGGCTTTGAGCGACACCGCGAAGCCGAGGCGGCGGGTGATGTTGTCAAGGCGGACTTCCAGGAAGCGCAGCAGCGCCGCGCCGGTCTGGCCCTTGTCCTTGGAAGCCTTGGTGAAGAAGCGCTTGAACTGCGTCTCGGTCACCTGGGCCGTCAGACGGGCGATCTGCTTTTCGCGCAGGTGTTTGCCGTAGTCGGAGATCTTGTTGGGGCGCTTGCCGCCGCCAAAGCGCTTTTCTTTTTCAGCGCGCTGGGCTTTATCAACCTGGCAGTTGGTGTGGCACTTGGTTCCCTTGAGGAACAGTTTCTGGCTCACTTTCGTGCATTTTTTGCAGCTGGGTCCGGTATATCTCGACATTGTAAAAGTCTCCTTCGTTCTCTCTGGTGTTAGACGCGGCGGGCTTTAGGGGGCCTGCAGCCGTTGTGCGGGATCGGGGTGACGTCCTTGATGGACACCACGTGTATGCCGCTCTGCGCTACCGCGCGGATGGCGGTCTCGCGGCCGGGGCCGGGGCCGCTGACAAAAACCATGGCCTGCCGGACGCCGTACTCGGCCGCCTTGGCGGCCGCCTTGGAGGCGGTGATCTGCGCGGCGAAGGGGGTGCCCTTCTTGGTGCCGCGGAAACCGTTGCCACCCGACGTGGACCAGGCGATCACGCCGCCCTTCTCGTCGGTAAAGGTTACGATCGTGTTGTTGAACGAGCAGTTCACGTACACGCGGGCGAAAGCCACGGTGCGCACGCGGCGCCGGGGGGCCGCCTTCTGCTCGGGTTTCTTGGCCCCGTCCTGGGGCTGCTGGGTCTTGTTTTCTTCTGCCATATTAAATCATCCTCCGTAGTTTTTCCCCTCCGCCGTGGCGGAGGGGCTGCGCCTTACGCCTTCGGCGCGGCGGCGGCTGCCTTCGAGGAGGCGCCGACGGTCCGTCTGCGGCCTCTGCGGGTGCGACCGTTGGTGCGGGTGCGCTGACCGCGCACCGGCAGGTTCCGGCGGTGCCGGTAACCGCGGTAGCTGTTGATCTCGACGTACCGCTTCAGGTTGGCGGTGATCTCCCTGCGGAGCTCGCCCTCCACCTTGTACTCTTTCTGGATGGTGGTATTGATAAGACCGATCTGGTCTTCGGTCAGGTCCTTAACCCGGGTATCGGGGCTGACCTGATTCACGAGACCGGCCAGGATCTTCTTGGCCATCGGGCGCCCTATGCCGTAAACATAGGCTAAAGCGATGCTGATTTTTTTGTCTCTCGGTAAGTCTACGCCTGCTATACGTGCCATACTTTCTCCTTGGGATTCTGCTGTAATCGGTTACCAGGGCTGTCGCCGCCAGTCACCAGCCGGGGCTTAACCCTGGCGCTGCTTGTGGCGGGGGTCGCCGCAAATTACGCGGACGACGCCCTTGCGCTTTACGATCTTGCACTTTACGCAAATTTTTTTAACGCTCGCTCTGACTTTCATTGAAGCACCTCTTGCTGGTTCCTGCCGTCGGGGGACGGCTGGTTTATTTTTCCCTGTACACTATCCGGCCCTTGCTCAGGTCATAAGGCGAAAGTTCCATCTTCACCTTATCGCCCGGGAGTATCTTTATGTGGTGAATGCGCATCTTGCCGGAGATGATGCCCAGTATGGTCTTGCCCGGGGCTATTTCAACTTTAAAAGTGGCGTTCGGAAGGGACTCTTTTACTATCCCTTCGATCTCTATTTTTTCACTGTTTTCTGACATATTTAATATATTATACAAAATAAACTAGCCGCACGAACTCAGTATGTCGCAGCCGTCCTCCGTGACGGCTACCGTATGTTCGTAGTGGGCGGAGAGGCTGCCGTCCGCGGAAACCGCGGTCCAGCCGTCGTTCTTCACTATCACGTCCGCCTTGCCCAGGCACAACATCGGCTCTATCGCCAGCGTCATGCCCGCCTTCAGGAGCGGCCCGGTGCCGGGGCGCCCGAAGTTCGGTATGGAGGGTTCCTCGTGCAGGCGCCGGCCTATGCCGTGCCCCGTGAACTCCCGCACCACCGACATGCCGTTCTCCACGGCGTATTTTTCCACGGCGTGGGAAACGTCTCCCAGCCTGGCGCCCGCCTTTACGGCCGAGAGCGCCCTCTCCAGAGAAACCCGCGTAACGTCCATCAGCCGCTTCGCCGGCGCCGAGATCTCCCCGGCGGCCACGGTGACGGCGGCGTCGCCGTAAAAACCTTCGCAGACCGCGCCCATGTCCAGGCTCACGATGTCGCCTTCCCGCACCACGCGCTTCGGGCTGGGTATCCCGTGCACGATCTCCTCGTTGATGGAAACGCAGAGCGTTGCCGGGTATCCCCGGTAACCGAGGAAGGCCGGAACGGCGCCGAGTTCCCTCACGCGCTGTTCCGCAAATTTGTCAAGTTCCGCCGTGGTGGCCCCGGGTTTGACCCGGGCCTTGAGCTGCGCCAGCACCTCGGCGACTACGCGCGAAGCCCTGCGCATGCTCTCAATTTCCGCGGCGGTCTTTATCTCTATCACGGCTTGGCGTGCAGCAGTGTCAGCACGTCCTTCGTAACGGCGTCCGGCGTCTTCCCTCCGTCGGCTTCCACGAAAGTGCCGGAGGACCGGTAATAGGCCAGCAGCGGCTCGGTCTGGTCCTTGTAAACCTGTATGCGCCGGGCGATCACTTCGGTCTTGTCGTCCTCGCGCGTCATCAGCGGCTTGCCGCAGGCGTCGCAGACGCCTTCTTTGGCCGGCGCGTTGGAGATCACGTTATAGATCTTGCCGCAGCCGGTGCAGGTGCGCCGGGAACCCAGGCGGGCCATCACCACGGCCTCGGCCACGTTAAGGAACACCACGGAATCTATCTCCTGCCCTCGCGTCCCGAACCAGGCGTCCAGCGCCTCGGCCTGAGCCACGGTGCGCGGGAATCCGTCGAACAGCAGCCCGCGCGTCTCGGCGCCCAGGCGGACCTTCAGCATGTCCATCACCAGGCGGTCCGGCACCAGGCGGCCGCCGGCCATATAGGACGAAGCCTCCAGGCCCAGCGGCGTTTTTTTCGCCATCTCGTCGCGGAGGATATCCCCGGTGGAGACGTGGATCATGTCCAGCGATTTAGAAAGATCTTTAGCGAGGGTACCCTTTCCGGAACCGGGATACCCCAAAAGAATAATGTTCATAAGCGATCTCTCAGCGGATCCGCAGGGGGTTCCGCCGCCGCGCGCGGCGGCCTTAAGACCCGACGTTGAACCAGCGCCCCTTGATCTTGGAGTTCTTGTAGAACCCCTCGTAGTTGCGCATCACCAGGTGCGCTTCGGTCTGGGCTATGGTGTCGAGCGCGACGCCCACGACTATCAGCAGCGAGGTGCCGCCGAAATAGAACGGGACGTTGAATTTGGCCCGCAGGTAGTCGGGCAGCACCGCTATGGCGGAGACGAACAGCGCGCCGCCGAGCGTGATGCGGTTGAGCACCCACTCGATGTGGTTGGCCGTCGGCTCGCCCGGGCGGATGCCGGGGATGAAACCGCCCCACTTCTTCATGTTCTCGGCCAGGTCCTTGGGGTTGATGCTGACGGAGTTGTAGAAGTAGCAGAAGAAGACGATCAGCGCCACGTAGACGAGCTGGTAGATGATGCTGGTGTGGTTCATCAGCGACATCAGCTTCTGCGCCCAGGCGGCGTTAGGGTTGAAAGAGCCTATCGTGTAGGGCACGGAGAGCAGCGACACCGCGAAAATAACCGCGATAACGCCGCTCTGGTCCACCTTGAGGGGCAGGAACGTGGAGGCGCCGCCCATCATCTTGCGGCCCACCATGCGCTGCGCGTACTGCACGGGGATCTTGCGCTGGGCGGTCTCCACCCAGATAACGAAAGCTACGATCGCGAGCACCATGGCGAAGATGAGGATGCCGGAGATCAGGCTGATTTCGTCCACGCGGATCAGCTCTATCATGCCCATCACGGCCGAGGGGAGCCCCCCCACGATGCCGGCGAAGATGATCAGCGAGATGCCGTTGCCGATGCCGCGCTCGGTGATCTGTTCGCCCAGCCACATCACGAAGATGGTGCCGGTGACCAGGGTCAGCACGGTGACGAAATAGAAGCCGAACGTCGGGTTGGTGACGATGGCGGGGCCGCTGGTGTCCATCCGGGTCAGCGCCATGGTGAGGCCCAGGGACTGGAAGGCCGCCAGGAACAGCGTGAACACGCGGGTGAACTGCGTGATCTTCTTGCGGCCGGACTCGCCCTCTTTCTGGAGGCGGTCGAGGACCGGGAAGATATGCGCGCCCTGCACCAGGCTCATGATGATAGACGCGTTGATGTAAGGCATCACGCCCATCGAAAAGATGGAGAACCTGCCGAGCGCGCCGCCCGAGAAGATGTCCAGGAAGCCCAGCAGCGAGCCTTTCTGGGACTCGAACAGGGCCTGCAGCGCGGCGGTGTTGATGCCGGGTATCGGAATGGAGGCACCAAGCCGGTACACGGCCAGCGCCCCGAGGACGAAGAATATCCGTTTCTTAAGATCCTGTATCTTAAAAATGTCGGTGATTTGCTGCATTATTTCTTGCCCGTTTTAGCTTTTTTCTTGGCGGCGGCCTGCGCTATCACCGCGGCGGCCTTGGCGGCCTTCGCGCCGACGAGCTCTTCGATCTTGCCGCCGGCTTTCTCTATCTTTTCCTTGGCGGAAGCGGAGAACCCGTGGGCTTTCACGGTCAGGGCTTTCGTCAGTTCGCCGTCGCCGAGGATCTTTATCAGGGTGACGTGCTTGACCAGGCGGGCTTTGACCAGGGAATCCGGGGTCACTTCCGCGCCGGCTTTAAAGCATTTCTCGAGCGAGGAGATGTTGACCCACTCGTACTTGGTGCGGAAGCGCACGTTGCTGAAGCCGCTCTTGGGGATGCGCCGCAGCAGCGGGATCTGGCCGCCCTCGAAACCGTCCGGCTTGGCGCCGCCCGAGGTGGCGTTCTGGCCCTTCTGGCCGCGGGTAGAGGTCTGGCCGTGGCCGGAACCCTGGCCGGTGCCGAGGCGCTTGCGCTTGTGGATAGAACCCCACTTGGGCTTGAGATTGTTCAGTGAGACCATAGTTTTTCTCCTGTGTCCTAAGAATCTGTCCGGACCGACGGCGTTATTCCTTGCCGCGGATCTTGTTGACTTCTTCCCTGCTCTTGAGCCTCTTGAGGGCGTCGAGCGTGGCGTAAACCGTATTAAAGGCGTTGCGGGTGCCGAGGTTCTTGGTGAGGACGTTCTTCACGCCGGCCGCTTCGAGCACGGCGCGGACGCCGCCGCCGGCGATAAGGCCGGTGCCGTCCACGGCGGGCTTCATCCAGACCTTGCCGGCGCCGAAGCGGCCTTCCACTTCGTGCGGGATGGTCGTTTTCTCCAGCGGGAACTGGAACATTTCCTTGCGGGCGCCGGCGGTGCCTTTCTGTATGGCCCCCTGCACCTCGTTGGACTTGCCCAGGCCTACGCCGACCTTGCCGTTGCTGTCGCCCACTACGACGAGGGCGTTGAAGGAGAAGCGCTTTCCGCCCTTGACGACCTTGGTGACGCGGTTGATCACCACGGTAACGACTTTCTCTTCCTTGGCGCCGGTCAGGTCGAGCTCCATCGAATCGCCGGGGGTCTTGCCCTGGGCGCTGAGTTCTTTGCTGGTCTTAAGCTGTTTCTGGTTTCTGAGCATTTTGTGGCGTCTCCCTTAGAATTTCAGTCCGGCTTCGCGGGCCGCGTCGGCCAGGGCCTTGATGCGGCCGTGGTATATCCTGCCGCCGCGGTCGAAGCAGACCTCGGTCACGCCCTTGGCGACGGCGCGCTTGGCGAGCAGGGCCCCGACCACTTTGGCGGAGGCGATGCTTTTGCCGGACTTCAGCTTGCCCTTCAGTTCCTTGTCGCAGCTCGAGGCGGCGGCGAGGGTGGCGCCCTTCAGGTCGTCGACGACCTGGGCGTAGAGGTGTTTGGAGCCCCGGTAGACGCTCAGGCGCGGCCTTTTAATGCCGTTATCGAACAGTCTGTTCCTTGAGCGGACCTTGCGGAATTCGTAGCGTTCCTGTTTGCTTATCATAGTGTATCCTTCTCCTGGTTTGTGCTGCGCACGCCGTTACTTCTTGGCCGCGCCGCCGCTGGTGGCGCCGGCTCCGGCGGCCGTCTTGCCGGCCTTGCGGATAATGTGTTCGCCCTGGTACTTTATGCCCGTGCCCTTATAAGGCTCGGGGCGCTTGATCCTCTTGATCTGGGCGGCCAGGTTGCCGACCACTTCGCGGTCTATACCCTTTATGGTAAGGACCACCTGCTTGGGATCGAAGGACATCTTTATGCCCTGCGGTATGTCCACCAGCACGGGGTGCGAGAAGCCGAGCTGCATGGAGACGCGGTTGCCTTCCACGGCGCCCTTAAAACCGACGCCGCTGATCTCCAGCACCTTTTCAAATTCTTTGACCACGCCGGTCACCATGTTGTTGATGCGGGCGCGGCAAGTGCCGAACAGCGCGCCCTTGTCGGTGGCGCCCTGGGCGATGCTGACGTTGATGACGCTTCCGGCCACGACGGCGTCTATGCCGTCGGGCAGGTGATAGGCCAGCTTGCCCAGCGGGCCTTCCACGTGGACGTTCCTGCCGTCGACGCGGGCTTTCACCTTGTCAGGCATATTGATAGGCATTTTTCCAATTCGGCTCATGTTTTTTACCTCTTAAATAGCTTTTCTTACCACACCTGGCAGAGCACTTCGCCGCCGAGCCGCTGCTTCTTGGCTTCGGCGTCGGTCAGCAGGCCCTTGGAGGTGGACACAATGGTCACGCCGAAGGCGGCGCGCACCTTGGGCATTTCGTCGTGGCTGCGGTACACGCGCAGGCCGGGCTTGGATACGCGGCGGATGCCGTTTATCACCGGCTGCTTGTCCAGCGTGTACTTCAGCGTGATGCGGATCACGCCGCGCCGGTCTATGGTCTTGTCCAGCTTGGGATCAAGCACCTTGAAATTCGAAACAAAGCCCTCGTCCTTGAGGAGCTTCACCAGGCCGGCCTTAATGCCGGAGAAGGGCACATCCACCCGTTCTTTTTTCTTGGTTGTGGCGTTCTTTATCGCGCACAGCATGTTAGATATAGGGTCCATTCTTTTCTCTCCTTACTCTCTAAAACTTTATCGCAGCGGTTACCAGCTGGACTTCTTCAGGCCCGGGATCAGACCCTCGTGGGCCATCTTCCTCAGGCAGATCCTGCAGAGACCGAAGTCCCGGTAGTAGCCGCGCGGTCTGCCGCAAATCTGGCAGCGGTTGCGGAAGCGCGTGGAGAACTTCTGGGGTTTGCGCATCTTCGCCATCCAAGCGTATGTAGCCATTTCTTTCTCCTGTTAACTTTAGAATCTTTACTTGTTCGCCTGCTTGACTTCGGGCTTCTTGAACGGCATGCCCATGTATTCCAGCAGGGCCTTGCCCTTTTTGTCGTCGCCGGCGGTGGTCACGAACGTGATGTTCATGCCGCGGGCTTTAGGAGACTTCTCCATGTTGACCTCGGGGAAAATGTGGTGTTCCTTGAGGCCGATGTTCAGGTTGCCGCGCCCGTCGAAGAACCGGGGGTCGACGCCCTGGAAGTCGCGGATGCGGGGCACCGAGATGGAGACGAACCTGTCGAAGAACTCGTACATCCGGATGCCGCGCAGCGTCACGCGCACGGCTATCGGCATACCCTCGCGCAGCTTGAAGTTCGAAATGGACTTCTTGGCCTTGCGCACCTGCGGGTTCTGGCCGGAGATGACCGTAAGGTCTTCCTTGGCCATATCGAGCGCCTGGATGTTCTCCTTGGCCTCGGACACGCCGATGTTGATGACGATCTTGGTCATCTTCGGGGCGGCCATAGGGGAGGTCAGGTTGAAATCCTTCATCAGCGCCGGCTGCACCGTGGTCCGGTACAGCTCGCTCATGCGCACCTTGTAGCCTTTCGGCAGCGGCGCCACGGGCCCCTTGCGGGCCTCGGTCACCTGCACCTTCTGCGCCTGGTGTTCCTTCTTGTTGGCAGCCTTGTGCTGCTCTTTCGTGTTCTCTTTCGGGTTTTCCTTCGCCATTTAAATTACCTCTTTAAACTATGACTTCGCCGCATTTTTTGCAGGCGCGCATCTTCTCGCCGCCCTGCACGGTCACCTTCACGCGGGCCGGCTTGCCGCACTTGGGGCACACCAGCTGCACGTTGGAGATGTCCATGGGGGCTTCCACCTTGTGAATGCCGCCGGGCTTGGCCTTGGTGGTCTTCTTGTGCTTGGAGACTATGTTGATCCCCATAACCACGACCTTGCGGTCGGAAGGGATGATCTCTTTGACCTCGCCTTTCTTGCCCTTGTCTTTGCCGGCGAGCACTATAATCGTGTCTTTTTTCTTTAGTTTCAGCATAATTTCCGCCTTATTAAATTACTTCGGGAGCGAGCGAGACGATCTTGAGGAAGTTCTTGCCGCGCAGTTCGCGGGCCACCGGGCCGAACACGCGCGTACCCTTGGGCTCGCCGTTGTCGTCGATCACGCAGACGGCGTTGTCGTCGAAGCGGATATAGGAGCCGTCGGGGCGGCGCACTTCTTTGGCCACGCGCACCACCACGGCTTTCACCACGTCGCCTTTCTTGATGGCGCCGTGCGGGATGGCGTCGCGCACCGAGGCGACGATGGTGTCGCCAAGGAAAGCGTACTTGCGGTAGCTGCCGCCGTTGACGTGAAAGCACTGCAGCTTGCGGGCGCCGGAATTGTCGGCGACGTTAAGTATGGTTCTGAGCTGTATCATGTTCTTTCTCCGTTATTGCGGGCCGTTACCTGTTGGCCTTCTCGACTATGCGGCTGATGCGCCAGCGCTTCAGCGCTGACAGGGGGCGGGTGCTGACTATCTCCACCAGGTCCCCGCTCTTGGATTCGTTGGCCTCGTCGTGCGCGTAGAACTTGCGGTGGCGCCGGAGGGTTTTGCTGTAGACCTTGTGGCTGATCACGTGGTCCACGCTGATCACGCGGGTCTTGGTCATCTTGTCGGAGACGACTACGCCGCGCAGCACTTTGCGCTTGGCTCTGGACTCGGTCTTTTCGGTATTTTCGGTCATTTTTTAGCCTCGGCGGTCTTGGATTTAGCGAGCTCGCGCTGTCTGAGCCAGGTATTGATCATGGCTATCTTGCGGCGGGCGGTGCGCAGAACCAGCGGGTTCTCCACCGGCGCGGTGATGCGCTTGAAGTTGATCTGGAAGATCTGCTTCTTCAGGTCGGACGCCTGGATCCTAAGCTCGGCGTCGGACATGTTGCTGAGCGTTTCCTTTTCTTTTCTTTTCATAAATCAGCGGCTCCTTGCTTAATTCTCGCGGCTTATAAACTTGGTCTTTATCGGCAGCTTGTGGCTGGCGCGGGTGAAAGCTTCCTTGGCGGTCGCGAGGTCAAGACCCTCTACTTCGAACATAATGCGGCCCGGCCTCACTACGGCGACCCAGAATTCCGGGGCGCCCTTACCCTTACCCATGCGGGTTTCGGCGGGATGCTTGGTTATGGCCTTGTCGGGGAAGATGCGGACCCAGATCTTGCCTTTCTTGCGGAGGTAGCGGACGATGGTCACGCGGCAGGCTTCTATCTGGCGGGCGGTGATCCAGCGGGGCTCGAGGGCCTTCAGGCCGTATTCGCCGAAAGCCAGCGTGAAGCCGCGCTTGGCCGGGCCCTTTATGCGGGCCGCGGTGTGCGTCTTGCGGTACTTTACTCTCTTAGGCATCAACATAATTATCGCTCCTTAAAGGATCTTCAGGCGCTGGGGTTAGCGTCCCTGCGGGCGGCGGCGGACTCGTCCATCACCGGTATCTCGCTCGGGTTTTCGGCTTCCATCTTAACCAGCTGCTCGCGCAGCTCGCGGGGGGTCTTCGCGAAGAACAGCTTCTTGAAGATCCAGACCTTTATACCGATCTTGCCCATCGAGGTGTGCGCCTCGGTTAAGCCGTAATCGATGTCGGCGGAAATGGTCTGCAGCGGCACGCGGCCCAGGCGGAACCACTCGCGGCGGGCGATCTCGGCGCCGCCGAGGCGGCCGGAGGCCATGACCTTTATGCCGAGGGCGCCGGAGCCCATCGTGCGCTCCATGGCGCGCTTGATGGCGCGCTTGAAGGAGATGCGCTTCTCGAGCTGCTGCGCCACGTTCTGGCCGACCAGGCGGGGGTCAAGCTCGGGGATCTTGATCTCGGAAACGTTGATGAAAACCTTGCGCTTCGTGAGGCGCTCCACGTCTTTCTTGAGGTTCTCGATGTCGGCGCCCTTGCGGCCGATCACCACGCCGGGACGGGCGGTATGAATGGTCACCTTCAGGTAGGCGCCGGCGCGTTCGATGTCCACCCAGCTGACGGAGGCCATCGCGAACCGCTCGGTCACCATGAGCCGGATCTCGAAATCTTCGCGGATCAGTTCCGGCATCTTCTTGGGGGAGAACCAGCGGGAACGCCAGTCCTGGATGTAGCCGAGCCTTAAGCCACGGGGATGAATTTTTTGACCCATATTATTTCCGCTCCTTGGTGTCGGACACAGCCACGTGGATGTGGCACATCTTGCGCTTGAACGGCATCGCGCGGCCCTGGGGGCCGGGCTGCACGCGGCGCAGGAACTTCATCGGGCCCTGGTCGGCGAAACACTCGACGACCCAGACCTGCTTGAGGTCCAGCTTCTTGCCGAGTTTCACCGACAGGTTGGCGCCCGCGGACTGGATAGCCTTGCCGACGATGTCGGTGGCTATGCGGGGCACGGAGGCCAGGATATACTGGGCCTCCCAAAGGGACTTACCCCTGACCGCGTCTAACAGCTGGGCAACCTTGCGGCGGCCGAAGCGCTGATATTTGAGATCGCATTTAGCTTCCATAAATTTCTCCGTTCAGTTTTAACCTGGATCCGTCACCCTCTTAGGTGAGGTCCGTAGCTTCCTTGGTATGCGACTGGCCGTGGCCCTTGAAGAGCCGCGGGAAAGAGAACTCGCCGAGCTTGTGGCCGACCATGCGCTCGGTGCAGAACACCGGCAGGAACTTGCGGCCGTTGTGCACCATCAGGGTCTGCCCGACGAATTCGGGGGTTATGGTGCAGGCGCGGGCCCAGGTCTTGATCTGGACTTTGGCGCCGCTAGCCGCTGCGGCCTGTACCTTGGCCAGAAGTTTCTGGTCTACGAAAGGGCCTTTTTTAGAAGATCTGCTCATTTATATTCCTCCGTATCGTCAGGCGTTGGTCGACTTGCGCCTGTCCTGCACTATCATCCAGCCCCAGATCTTGGATTTGGTCCTGGTCTTGAAGCCCTTGGAAGGCTGGTTCCACGGCGAGCGCGGAACGTTGTTGCCCTTCGAGTGGCCGCGGCCGCCGCCGAGCGGGTGGTCGCAGGCGTTCATCGCGGCGCCGCGCACGGTCGGCTTCACGCCGATGTGGCGCTGGCGGCCGGCTTTGCCGAGGGTGATCGTATTGTGCTCGATATTGCCTACCTGGCCGATGGTGGCCATGCAGTTCTTAAGCACTTTGCGGATTTCGCCGGACGGCATCTTGACGAGGGCGTAGTCGCCCTCTTTGGCCATCAGCTGCGCCTGGGTGCCGGCGGCGCGCACGAACTGGGCGCCCTTGCCGGGGATCATTTCAATGGCGTGGATAAAGGTACCGTCGGGGATGTTGGCCATCGGGAGGGCGTTGCCCAGCCGGATCTCGGACTTCGGGCCGCTCACCACGGAGGCGCCTACGCCCAGGCCCAGGGGGGCCGGGATGTAGCGCTTGTCGCCGTCCGCGTAAACGAGGAGGGCGATGCGGGCGTTCCTGTTGGGGTCGTACTCTATGGCCGACACCTTGGCGGGCACGCCGTATTTCTCGCGCTTGAAATCTATGATGCGGTAGCGCCGGCGGTGGCCGCCGCCGTGGTGGCGGACCATGACCATGCCGGTGTTATTGCGGCCGCCGTGCTTGCGCATGCCGGTCGTCAGTTTCTTCTCGGGGTCCAGCTTGGTGATCTCCGAGAAATCGGCGATCTGCATGGTGCGCCGCGAGGGGGTGTAGGGTCTGTATGATTTTATAGGCATATTTCTTTCCTGTTTATCGCCTTATTTCGGCAGGTCGGTCATGTCTATCTTCTGACCGGCCTTCACGGTGACCACCGCTTTTTTCCAATCGGAGCGGTAGCCCTCGTAGCGGCCCACTTTGTGCAGCTTGCCGGGGAGGTTGGCGGTGCGGACCGCCGTGACCTTGACCTTGAAGAGGGTCTCGATGGCCTTCCTGATCTCGGGCTTGGTGGACTTCGGGTTCACGCGGAAGGTGTAGCGGTTCTGCTCGTCCTTCGTTATGACGCTCTTCTCGCTGAGGATGGGGGCTATCAGCACTTCGGTAAAGTTCATTTTGCCTCCTTGACGCTGTCGGCCAGGGCTTTAAGCGCGGCCGAGGTGAAAACGAGCTTGCTGTTGCGCATCGCCTCGTAGGCGTTCAGGTTGGACGCCAGGCACCAGCCGAAATCGGCGATGTTCTTGGCGGCGACCCGGAAGTTCTTGTCCATCTTGTCGGTCACGAACAGCACGCTCTTGGTGCCCAGGCCTTTGTGGAGGGCGTTGAGGGAGCTGGTCTTGGGGAGCTCGAGGCCGAGGTTCTCTATCACCAGCACGGCGCCGTCGGCGGCGCGGGCGGAGAGGGCCTCGATCAGGGCTTTCTGGAGCTTCTGGATGGGCAGGTACTGGCGGAAAGAGCGCGGCTGGGGGCCGAAGCACACGCCGCCCTTGCGCCAGATCGGCGAGCGGGTGGAACCGGCGCGGGCGCGGCCCGTGCCCTTCTGCTTCCACGGCTTCTTGCCGCCGCCGGACACTTCGGAACGCGTCTTGGTGGAGGCGGTGCCGCGGTGCTTGTTGGCCAGGTAGTACTTCATCACTTCGTGGATGAAGTGCTGGTCGGGCTTTACGGAGAAAAGGACCTCGGGCAGGTCTACTTTGCCTACTTCCTGTCCTTTAAGGTTCAAAAGTTTCGTTTCCATGTTTTATCCTCGCTCAGGTCTTATTTCTTGGCGGCCGGTTTCTTGGAGGCGTCGGCCTTGACCTTGTTCTTGGAGACCTTGTTGGCCTTCGGGGTCGGGACTTTCTTGTTGGTGAGGGTGACGTACACCACGCTGCCGGTGGCGCCGGGGATGCCGCCGCCGATAAGCAGCAGGTTCTCCTCGGGGATCACCTTCAGGAGCTTCATCTTCTGCACGGAGACGGTCTCTACGCCCCAGTGGCCGGCCATGCGCTGGCCGGGAAGCACGCGGCCCAGGGAGCGGCGGGAACCCAGCGAACCGGGAGCGCGCTCGCGGTCGGAGGCGCCGTGGGAGGCGGGGCCGCCGGAGAAGTTATGGCGCTTCATGCCGCCGGCGAAGCCGTGGCCCTTGGAGATGCCCTGCAGGTCCAGGTACTCGCCCTCGGTGAAACGTTCCACGCCGGCCGTCTGGCCCTGCGCGGCGCCGGCCAGGTCGGCCACGCGGAATTCGCGCAGGTGCTTAAGCGGGGCGGAAGAAAGTTTTTTGGCCAGGCCTTTTTCGGCGGCGTTGGCGCGCTGTTCTTTCTTGTGCCCGAAGCCGAGGCAGACGGCCTGGTAGCCGTCCTTTTCCTTGGTGCGGGTATAAGCCACGCGGCACGGGCCGGCCTGCACGACGGTGACGGCGTGCAGCGAGCCTGCGGCGTCGAAGAGCTGGGTCATGCCCATCTTCTGGCCTATCAGAAATTTATGCGAGTTCGGCAGAGCCTGAATTTCGGGCTTGGCCTCGGCGTTAGTTTTATTTTCTTCAGTCATGTCAGTCCGCTCCTTATCGTTCTCTCCCGACGGGAAACGCCCGGTTTTAGCCGGGTTTTCCTCGGTTCTCCGGGGAAGAAACGAACAAACCTCACCGGGACCTTTCGGCTCCGGTTATGGTGAAACGATATTTTTAGTTTCTATGATTAAGCCCGCAGGTGAAGGGAATCAAGGCCGCTTCATCTATAGGGCCGCCGTCCGTATTCTTTCGAACGCGACAGCGTAATAAAAACTGCATTTTCAAAGAAACCGCAGCGTTGCCGCGATTAACTACAGGATTATTATAACAAAAGGTCCCGGCCGTGTAAAGCGGATTCTTAAAGCCGGGCCGCGAAGGCCAGCACATGGCCGTCCGGGTCAAGACTGTAGGCCGCCTTGTCCCCCCAATCCCTGGGGCCCAGCGGGCTGAGTTCCCGCGCCCCGGCCGCCAGCGCCCGGGCATGGCAGGCCGCGGGGTCCGGCACCGTAAGGTAGACCTCGGCCCTGGGGGTGCCGCCGGCCAGCTCCGGGTCCGGCATGGAGGGCAGCAGCCTCTTTATCCCCTTTTCGGGCATCAGCCCCAGCACGCAGCCGGGGGCCAGCTCAAATTCCGTCATCCCGGGCACGTCCAGCCGGGGCGGGATCCCCAACGCTATAGCGTAGAACCCCCGGCTCTCCGCCTGGTCCCTTACGTAAAGGATGAAATTTATATTCATAATGATATCTATATTATAACAAAAAAAGAGCCCGGCCTGGGCCGGGCTCTTCCTTAACAAGGGGGGGCGCTTATTTCGCGGTCTTGTTGATCCAGTCAAGCGCGCCGTTCACTTTTGCGTAAACGCCGTACTTGTTGGGGCGGGCGCAGCCTTCGCCCCAGCTCACCACGCCCGCGAGGGCCATGTTGGAGCCGGTGCCGACGATAAGCGGGCCGCCGCTGTCGCCCTGGCAGGAGTCCTTGCCGCCTTCCTTGTAGCCGGCGCAGATCATGCTGTCGGTCACGCCGTCGTAGGCCGCGGAGCAGACCGCGTTGTCGACGAAGGGCACGGTGACCTTCATCAGGATCTTGGAGACGCCGCCGCCCTCGCTGGTGGTGCCCCAGCCGGCGGTCACGAAGTCCACCTTGGAGGTGATCTCTTTGGCGTTGAGCGCTATGGGCGCGAACTTGGAATCGCCGGAGAGCTTGACCAGCGCGAAGTCGTTGTCCATCGTGTTGGTGTCCCAGCCGGGGTTCTTGATGATCTCGAGAACGGTGAACTTCTCTATGCCGGCGGTGTCGGCCTGGTTGTGCAGGCCGATGGTGACGCCCTTAAGGTAGCCGCCCTCGACGCAATGCGCCGCGGTCAGCACCCAGTTCTTCTTGATCAGCGAGCCGCCGCAGAAGTGGCTGCCGTAGGAGCTCTTCAGCGAGACGATGAAGGGGAATTCGCCCTTGGTCGCCTGCACGCCGCCTACTATCTTTTCGGCGGAGAAGCGCTCGAAAGGATTTACCGCCTCGGGCACGAGGGCCGGGCGGGCGGGAACGTTTATATTGTTTATGGCGGGCAGCATGCTGCGCCCGGGGGCGTCGAAACTGACGTTAGCCGCATTGGCCGGCACCATGGCGAGAGCCATTACCAGCGTCGCAATCATCTTTATCATGCACAACTCCTGATCCACCGCGTAGGATTTAACTTCTTATAGTGAATTGTGCAAAATCAATTGATGGAAGTCAACGAATATTTTTCCCTTAAGGCCCAAGCCCCCCTGGGCCCTACTGCCTACGACGGAGGTCAATAAAAAAGCCGCCGGGGCTGCCCGGCGGCTTTCTGCGCGGGAGCTCGCGTCTAGGGGATGTACTTCTCCACCGCGGAGATCTTGGTCACCGCTTCCCCCCTGCCGCCGTTCTGCGGCATGGTGGTGGTGATGTTGCAGCCGGCGGGGCCGGGCTCGAAGTCGCGGTCGCCGCGCACGAGGATGCCCTCTATCAGGCTGGTGCGGGCGTTGAACACGGCGGAACCGGAGTTGCCGCCGAAGGTGTCGAGGTCGGCCAGGTAGAAATACTTGGCCTTGGTGTCGCGCACCTTGGCGCTGCCGGCCACTTTGACCGGCAGGCCCACGGGGTGGCCGATCACGAACAGCGGGTCGCCCACGGCGACCCTGCCGCCCTTGTTGATGGGCAGCGGCTTGCGGCCGGTCACCTTGCGGTCCAGCTGGATCACGGCGTAGTCGGGGCCGGGACCGCCGCTGACGTAGTTATGGAACAGCGAGGACAGGAACCCGTCGGTCAGGTCGCGCTTTATGATCTTTTTGCAGGTATAAACGTCGCCCTGCGGCACGGAATTGGGATACTGCCCGGCGGCCTTGACGGCGAAACCGAAGACCAGTTTGGTGTCGGCGCACTTGGCCTCGTCGGTGATGCAGTGCCCGGCGGTCATCACCAGGTCCTCGCCCACCAGCGTGCCGGAGCAGAAAGCGCCCACCGGCTGCTTGCCGAACTTCTGCCCGGGGCAGAGGCCCATGGCGTTCTCGAGGGAAGCGGTGAACAGGTTGGCCTTGCCGGCGTTGACTTTGACCCAGCGGGAAGACCAGAGCGAGACCACGGATTCGGCCAGCGCTTTTTTGTCGGCGGCGGCCTCAAAATAGTCCAGGCGGTCGTCCGCGCCGTAAATAGACTTGCCGTCGTCGGGCAGCATTTCACCGGGCATCGGCTCCGGCACGTCGGGCAGGATAGAAGCCCCGGAGGAACCGGCCGGCAGGTCGCCAATGGCCCCGTCCGCGACCGCGTCGCGCAGGTCGGAAGGGATGTGGTTTTCGGCAACAGGGGGCGTAAGCAGGTAATAGGCGGGGACGAACGCTGTGAGCAGCAGGGCGAAAGACCGTATTTTCATGTTTCCTCCGTAACTGTACCTTGATATCTTAGCAGGCGCCTGGCCGGCCCGCAAGTTCCTACAGGGCCAATCCCGCGTAGGCCCTATGGCCCTAGATGCCTTCCGGAAAAAGGTCGGCGCTGCCCTCGCAGACGGCCACGGAATACTCGGCCGGCGTCCCCGGCCCGAAGTCGCACACCGCCAGGGCGACTACCTCCAGCGAAGCGGCGTCCACGCTGAAAGGGAAAGCGCGCCGGCGCTCCCCGGCCACCGCTTCCATGACAAAAACGTTATGCCTGTCCCCGCCGGCGGGAGCGCGCTGCGAGAACATCTGCAGTTCCATGCCCGGCTTGCCCTTGGCGCGGGACATCTCGTAGAGCTGCAGGTATTCCGCCCAGAACTGCCGCATCGTCTTACCCTTCTCCTCCCCCTTGCGTATCTTGTAGGCGTAAAAAACGTCCAGCGCGGCGGGCCCGGTTTCCGCGGAAACGGCCTGCGCCTCGGGCGCCCGCCCGGGCTCCTTGTTGGAAATGGCGTAAAGCAGGAACACTCCGCCCACCCCGACGGCCAGGGTGATGACATAGTCTTTAATGGAGCGCAGCCAGCCGGCGAAGCGGGCGGAAGACTCGGCTTTCTTGAGCTGCTCTTTGGAAGGCGGCGGCGGGGGCGGCCTGTTGGCGGCTTCGGTGACCGCGGGCATGGTCACCAGTTCCTTGGCCACGGGGACCCGGCGGATGTCCGCGCCGCAATAGGCGCACTCTTCCGTATCGGGCTTGTTCTTATGACCGCAGCCGGGGCAGTTGCGCACCTCTACCATTTCCTGGAAATCCATCATGTGGGATATTCTAGCAAAACCCCCGCCGCGGAGCACTCCGCCCCCCGCTACTTTGATAGAATATTTCCGATGCTGCGCCCGGCCCTCCTTACACTGCTCCTGCTGCCCCTGGCGGCGCCCCCCGCGCGCGCCGGACAGGGCGAACTGACGGCCGAGGAGTTTCTCAGCAGCCTGCCCGCCCTGCTGGACACCGCGCCCGAACCGCCGGAGGTGAGCGAGGCCGATGTGGTGGAGCTGGAGGAAGGCGACCCGGAAACCTATATCTTCGTGCGGGGGGCCAAGGCGCACCCGCCGGCGCCGGTCAACCTGGGCGGCGACGGCTCCCTTTCGCTGTACCGCCCCGCCAGCGGCGAGCGGGTCACCGCCGTCTACCGCGGCAAGGACGGCGCCTACGCGCAGGCGGGGATAGCAAAAATAAACCGCCTGCTCCGCTGCAGCCGCACGGGCAAAGAGACCGATATCTCGGTGAAACTGCTGGAAATAATGGACGCGGTGGAAGACGCCGCCGGGAAGGGCGGCCTCACCGTACTGAGCGGCTACCGCACCCCCAGGTACAATAAGACCCTGCCCGGCGCCGCGCGCTGGAGCCTGCACATGCTGGGCTGGGCCGTCGACATCAGGGTCCCCGGCCGGACGCCCGCGGAAGTGGCGGAGCTCGCCGGCCGGCTTAACTCCGGGGGCGTCGGCTATTACCCGGCCGCGGCCTTCGTGCACCTGGACTCCGGGCGCCCCAGGCGCTGGGAAGCGAAGCCCCCCCGCCGCAAACCCTCCTCCCCCAAAAAATAAAACCGCCGGGTCGCCCCGGCGGTTCCATTACAGGTCGGGCGAACTAAGCCTTGGCCCGCAGATAGCCCAGCACCTTGCCTATCGTATAGGTTTCCTGTCCCTCGGGCAGCTGCGCCAGCAGCTCCCTGGCCGACTCCAGGTCTTCGCCCAGCGTCACAATGGGCGGCTCCACGTAGCCGCCCGCGCAGACCTGCGGGAAACCGGTAGCGGCCAGCAGGGCGTTGCACAGGCAGCCGCGCCCCTCGGCGTTCTTGGCCCTGCCGCCCTTGGCCACAAAAACGTCCACGGGCTCGGCGGGGCAGCGGTAGCCCAGCTCCCCTTCGGGAGTGACATAATTTACCTGCAGCAGGCCGATGTCGCAGCGGCGCGGGCGGGCGTTAAAGACGGCCTCTTCGGAAATCGTGCCAGGCACGCTGGCCACCTTGAACGGGAAGCCGGTAGGCGACACAATGGAATTGGAAACCTTGAGCTCGCCCGCGGCGAGCATTTTTAAAACCCGGGAACGCAGGCCCGGCTCCATGCCGGACTGGCCCGACAGCGCGGCCAGCGTGCCGAATTGGATACCCTTGGCGCCCCTCGCCTGGGCCGCGGCCACGCCGCCGCGTTTGGCGCTGGCCCCGGCCAGCCAGAAAGGCAGGCCCAGGCCGGCTATGGCATCAATATCGGCCCGGTCGGCTTCGGTGTACACGTAGAGCGGCCGGCCGGCGGCGTCGAAACGCATCTTCGCGGGCGGCGCGTTATGGCCACCGGCGTCGGACCCCTCGACCACAAAACCGTAAGGCCTGGTGGCGGGATTGGAGGCCAGCTCTTTGGCCAGGCCGTAGGAGGAAACGATGGCCAGGAATTTGGGCACCGGCAGGGCCTCGCCGCCGGCATTGATCTCGGACGGCCGCACGGCCGCGTAGTAGCCGCCGGAATCGGAACGCTCGCCGTAAACCTTGAGCGACATTTCCGCCGGCTCATGCCTGGAAAGCTTCTCTATCATCGAGGGCAGCTCGTCGGGGCTGCCCGCCCCCACCAGCACGTAGGCCGCGCCGGCCAGCATGGCGCCGTAAAGCGCCCAGGGCAGAGGCCGCTCCACCTTGCGCAGGAAATTTATCCCCACCGGCTTGTCGTGCCCTTCGTTGGCCAGCCAGACCTCGGCGAAATTGGCCGCCAGCACCAGCACCTGCATCTCCCGGGGCAGTTCCCAGAAAGAATCGGGGCCGGGCTTGAAATTCTCTATGCGCGTCAGGCGGCAGGGAGGCACGTGCTTGTAGGGCGTGCCGGGAGCCCGGCCGCCTTCGATATAGTATTTATTGAAAATTTCCCAGACCGGGCCCGAGAGGGCCGGCTGGCGGCGCACCAGTTCGGTGAAGGCGCGGTGCACATGGCCGCCGGGGTCGCCGTCCTGCAGCAGGCGCGGGTAGATGATCTCCAGGCCGGTGCCTGACACTACGCCCAGCCCGCCCATCATGGAAACGATGCGCGACATCACCCACCAGGAGATGCGCACGCCCATACCGCCGGAAATTACGGAAGGATCGGTGTTGTTGTAAGGTGGCTTGGTCTCGGTCACTGCTTCTCCTGTGGCCCTGATTCGCGGCTTACGGCTGCTGTTAGTAATATCTTACCTTTTACTGAAGGCTTTTTGCCGCTTTTTTCCGGAAAAACGCGGCGCCGCGGCCATAGGTCAGCCCGGGGCTTTCTCCCCCAGCTTAAACCTTATCCGCAGCACGCCTTCGGCGAAGCCGGTGGAAATGATCCTGAAAACGCCTATTTCGCCGGTACTGGCCACGTGCGGACCTATGCAGGGGCAGGCGTCGAAATCGCCCACCTTTACAACTCGCAGGCTGCTGCCGGCCGCCTCGCCCGGCAGGCGGGCCAGGTCGAACTTCTCCCTGGCCTCGGCCAGCGGGACGAACACCTCGCTCACCGGCAGGTCGGCCTGTATGGTTTCGTTCACCAGCGCCTCAAGCCCGGCCCGTTCCTCCGGAGTCAGGTCCCTGGGGAACCGGTAATCGCATTTGGACTTCTTTTTTTCTATATGCGAGCTGAAGGCCCGCCCGCAGCCCAACAGGCGCACCATGCTCCGGTTGAGCAGATGTTCGGCTGTGTGCATACTCAAGTCCGCGTAGTCTTTCATTATAAAGTCCCGGTTTTTACACGGCCCGGAATACCCAGAGGGAAAGTCCGGCCAGCAGCAGCACCGCCCCGACCACCACCATCAGCCCCAGCGTCAGCCCCCGGCCCAGGTAGGACTGGTCCGCCGCGGCCGGCGTGCCGTCTCCCCGCCGCCTGTTCCGACGCCACAACAGGGCCCCGGCCGCTGCCCCGATGCCCAGCACCACGAACAGGGCGATATAACCGCCGAAGAAAAAAAGGTAGATGGCGTTGTCCGGACCCCGGCCCAGGAAGAAGGAGAAGATGCCGCCGGTCAGCAGCCTGAACGCCAGCCAGGCGGCCGCCACCGCCAGCGCTATGCCGGCCAGCTTTTCACCCAGCCCCCGGGTCTCTTTTTCCTTGTCCGGTTGTTCCATGGTTCTTCCGCTCCGCCCGCAAAACTTTCTCGGTTTATTCTACAAAACAGCGGGGCCGCCGCGCCGCCGGGAGGGAACGGCCTCCCCGATTTCCTATAATTGGGCTTATGTCCGCCTCAGACACGCCCCCCGCCTCAGCCGGCCTCAACCCGCGGCTGGCCAGCGCCTGGCCGCGCCCGCCCCGGCAGGTGCGCGTGCGCCTGATCACCCCGGAGGAACTTAAGGGCTGGATCCTGTTCCAAGACGAGCGGGTGGTGGTCATAGATAAACCCGGCGACGTGGTCTGCCACCCGTCCAAGGCGGGGCCCGCCTCCAGCCTGGCAGGCGCCGTGCGCGAATTCCTGGGCCTGGCCGCGGCCCACCTGGTCTTCCGCCTGGACCGCGAGACCAGCGGCGTGATGGTGTTCGCCAAGGACCCTGTCACGGCCAACCTCCTGCAGAGGGCCCTGCGGCTGCGCCAGGCCGGCAAGGCCTACCTCGCCATCCTGACCGGAGAACTTAAAGGGGAGGTCACGGTGGACCAGCCCCTCGGGCCCGACGAAAGCAGCCCGGTGCTGGCCAAAAGCGCCGTGCGCCCCTACGGCCAGGCCGCGGTCACCCGATTCATCCCGCTCACCCGGGGAGGCGGCTTTACGCTGGCCCGCGTGGTCACGGAAACCGGCCGCAAGCACCAGATCAGGGCCCACGCCCAGTGGCTGGGGCACAGCCTGGCCGGCGACAAGATCTACGGCCCCGACGCGCGCCTCTTCCTGGAATTCATAGACACGGGCTGGACCCCCGGGCTGGAGAAAAAACTTCTGCTGCCGCGCCAGGCCCTGCATTGCCTGGAGATAGACTTCAGGCCGGCGGGCCTGGACCGGATCTTCACCGCACCGCTGCCGCCCGACCTGCGCGCCTTCTGCGCCGCCCGCGGCCTCCCCGTCCCCGAAGGCCTCTAAATAAAAAACCGCCGGGACTCCCCGGCGGCGTCAACCCCAGAAAAAACTTTTCAGTAAAGCAGGTAGCGGCTCCGCAACTTGTCGAACTCTACGCACTGCTCCCGGAAGGACGCTATGATCTTTTCCGGCGAATCTTTGGACTCGAAGATGGCCTTGTAGACGTTGTTGCCCGCCGTCAGCCGCAGCGCGGCCTCGTCGAACCTGAACTCCCGGTAATACTGTTTCTCCCGCAGCGCGCACACGGCCCGCACAAAAATATCCATGGGCCGCACGGCCGCCCGGTCCGTTATCTCCATCCTCACGCCGTGGCAGAGCTTGCCGGCGTAAATATCCTTCTCGGGGGTCTTGCTCTCCGCGCGGAAGCGCACGCCCGGCAGCCCCGCGGCGTTAAGCGTGGCCACCAGCCGCTGGGCGTCCAGCCACGGCGCGCCGAACCACAGGAACGGCGCGTCGGTGCCGCGGCCCACGGCCATATTGGTGGACTCGAAGCCCCCGATGCCCGGGTACATTATGGCGGCGTCCACGCCCCGGATGTTGGGGGAAGGGTTCACCCAGGCCAGGCCTGTGTCGCCGTGAAAAGAGGCCCTGTCCCAGCCCCGCAGTTTAACTATGCTGAGGTCCATGGCCAGGCCGCGGATGTCCTTATGCAGCAGCGCCACCTCGCCGGCCGTCATGGCGTGGCGCACCGGCACGGGGAAATAGCCGGTGAAATCCTGTATGGTCTTGGCCAGCACCGGCCCCTCCAGCACGCTCCCGCTTATCGGGTTGGGCCGGTCCAGCACCACAAAGGGTATCCCGCGCTTGGCGGCCTCCTCCATGCAGAGGGCCATGGTGGTGAGGTAGGTGTAGAAACGCGCGCCGATGTCCTGGATGTCGAACACCAGCACGTCTATGCCGGCCAGCATGGCGGAGGTGGGCCGGTGGGTCTTGCCGTACAGGCTGTAGATCGGCAGGCCGGTCACCGGGTCGGTGGAGTTGGAGATCTGCTCGCCGTCGGCGGCGTTGCCGCGGAAGCCGTGCTCCGGGCTGAAGATGGCCACAAGTTTGGCGTTGCGCGAGGCGAACAGCGCGTCCACCGCGCTGCGGCCCGCGGCGTCCACGCCGGTCTGGTTGGTGATAATGCCCACGCGCCGGCCGGCGAACTGCGCAAAATCCGTCTCCTCCGCCGCGTCCAGGCCGGTGACCACCAGGGCGCGCGCGTACCCGGCGCAGGCCAGCACGGCCGCGAGCGCGAGGGTGAGCTGTTTTAAATTTTTCCTCATCAGGTTTTACTTCCCGGCGCCCGGCAGCAGCAGCGCCTTCATTTCCGCCACGGCGCTTTCCACGCGGCCCAGTCTTTCCAGCAGCTGCGACTGGCCGTTGGCGAGAGAGACCATCATGGCGATCATCTGCTCCTTCTGGGCCGCCGGCTCGGGCTGCGGAGCCGTTTGCTGAACCGCGGGGGCCGGCTCGGCCGGGGCGGGCTGCCTGGCGGCCGGGGCGGGCTCGGGAGCCGGCTGCGGCGCCGCCGCGGGCTGGGCGACAGGCATATCGATAATGGTCCCCCGCATCGTCATCATCAGCGGGGATTCCGCGGCGGGAGCGCGCTGCGCCACGGGCGCGGGGGCGGGCGCCGGGGCCGGGGCGGGGGCCGGAGACGGCGCCGGGGTCAGGGCGACCAGCACTTCCGGGTAGGTGGAAGCCGCTTTCCAGGCTGCGGCCTCCCCGCCGGCCGGCGTTTCGGGGCAGATCAGCGTGGCCAGCGTAAAGGTGGCTAATTCGGGCAGTTTTTCTTTTTCCACGGGACCGCAGACCTGATTATTTATATATGCCCAGTATCTCATAAAGCTCTCCCAATGCTTGCCTTGCCGCGCCGCTTAAAACTAATAATACCAAAAAGAGCTTCCCACAAAAACCTCAAAAAGAGGGCCTACGACATTTGGGCCATGATGCCTATATACCTTTTACTGAAATAATGTCATACTGTATGAGTAGTCAAACCAGAACTCAAGTTTTTGAAGCCTATTCCTCCGAGCAACATTTAGGATAGATAGAGCAAAGAGAGTTGAGTCAGGTAATTAAAGTTGCCAGGAGAATAATACAATGAGCAAGAGAATATACGTGGGCGGCCTGCCCTTCAAAACCACCGAAGAGGAAATGAACACCCTTTTCGCAACCTACGGTCAGGTTACCAGCGCTAAGCTGATCACCGATAGGGATTCCGGTCAGTCTCGCGGCTTCGGCTTCGTCGAGATGGCTAATGACGCGGAAGCTGTTACCGCGATGGAAAAGCTGAACGGCTCCGATTTCGGCGGCCGCAAGCTGACCATTAACGAAGCCCGCCCGATGGAAGCCCGTTCCACCGGTGGCGACCGCGGTGGTCGCGGCGGTGGCGATCGCGGTGGCCGCGGCGGCTACGGCGGCGGCAAGTGGTAATCTAAAATCCTTTAACGGTTTTAAACCGCCGCTCTGCAAAGAGCGGCGGTTTTTTATTGCCCCCCCGCGGGGGCCAGGCGAAGGGTTAAGCTTTTTCGTTCTTCCAGCCGGAGATCCTGCGGATGAGGAAGCCGGAACCGTAAAGCGCCGCGCCGGTCAGCAGCAGGCACAGTATGCGCACGGTGGTAGGGGCCGAAGCCGCGTCGTAGAGCAGGGCCTTGCCGGCCGCGAAGCCGAGCACCAGCATGGCGGACTTGGCCATCACCTCGTCCTTGCGCTCGAAAGCCAGGGCGATCACGCCCACGGCGTAGACCAGCCAGGACGCCGAAACCGCCAGCGAGCCGGTCTCCGTGGTCAGCCGGTACAGGCCGCTCACGGCCAGCAGATGCGCGGCCCCCAGCAGCGGGCCGTGCCCGTCCTTCCCCGCAAAATCCGCTCCCCGGGCGTAGATGAGCGCCCAGAGGCTGACCACGGAGGCCAGCGAAACCGCCAGCCAGGCCGTATCGTTCCCCGACAGCAGGTGCGACACCATGGCCACGTACTCTATCAGCAGCACCGCCAGCACGGCCAGGGCCGGGATGCGCAGCGGGCCGTCCTTTTGAGAATCGCCCAGCCTGACAGGGCTGAAGGCGGCGGCCAGCGCTATCGCCACGAACAGCCAGGGCTTGCCGACCGCGGGCATCAGCTCCAGGTAGAAAGAGTGGAAGCAGACCAGCGAGACAAAAGCGAACACCATGCCCTGGCTGCCGATCTTCGCCTCGGGGAACAATTTCCTGGCCGACAGGTACAGCCCCAGCAGCAGGCCGGCGAAGCCCAGCGACAGCCACGGCGCCAGGCCCGGCTGGATGCGGTCGATGTAATAGTATTCCATCGCGTAGAAGAACAGCAGCAGCGGCAGGAAGCTCGACGACTCGCTTTCGGTGAGGGGCTTGAGGTACTGCCGGGTGTAAAGGTAAGTGCCGGCCGCGAACACCAGGAAGTTAAGGGCCAGCATGCCGGCTATCAGCGGGTTCTGCCCGAGCCTCAGGCCCGTCAGGGCGGTCAGCATGATGGCGAGGTACGCCGCTACCAGCGTGAGCGTGCGGGACTTGACCCAGACGGAGATGCTGGCGAAAGCCGTGGAGCAGAGCAGGAAATAATAGAGGCTGAACGTGGAGGACGAGCCCAGCGACAGCACTACCGGCGCGCAGTAGGAGCCCAGCGCCGCCGTTACCGGGTACCAGTCCTCCCTGATGCGCGTGTACAGCCAGACGCAGGCCATGGAAACCAGGCTGATCAGCGAGATGGCGCTCTCGAAAGTTATGAGCGCGTACAGCCGGTGGGCGGCGAACACGGTGAGATAGAGGACTATGATGCCGGCGCCCGGCAGCAGGCTGGAATATTCCCGGTCCGCCTCCAGCAGCGCAAAGCCGGCCGCTATCAGGCCGACGCCCAGCAGCACCGCCAGCCCGATCTGCCGCTCCGGCGTAAGCCAGCCGGAATCTATGGAGAGTTTTATTATGAAAGCGGCGGCGAACACGAAGCAGATGCTGGCCACTATGCCCAGCCAGTTGCCGGAGCGTTCGCGCGGCGCGGCGGCGGGCGCCTGGGCGCGCAGCAGCGTCTGCAGCTTCGGCGGGGGCGGCGGCACCGGCACGGGGACGGCCGGCGGCAGCGGCGCGGCCGGGGCCTGGGCGGCCTTCATCAGCGCGCCCTCCACCCGCGCCAGCCGCTGCTCCAGGGCGGTTATTTTGTTTTCCAGTTCTAAAGGTTCCATGCGCGCCTCCGGCCGGGAGCTATTTTTTCAGCAGGGCTTCCACCTTCTGCTGCAGGGCGGCCAGCGCCACGGGCTTGCCGAGGAAGCCCTTGAAGTTCCGCTCCTGGTTGAACAGGTCGGACATGGCCGGGTCGCAATATTTGCCGCTGACGATTATCACCGGGATGTCGGAGGTTTCGTCGCCCGCCTGCAGCTCGCGCAGCACCTCTATCCCGTTGAGGCCCGGCATCATTATGTCCAGAAAAATGATGTCCGGCTTAAGCACGGCGGCCTTGGCCAGGCCCTCTTTCCCGTCGTAAGTCAGCTCCACCGTGTAGCCCTGCCCGGTAAAATGGGCGGCCGCAAGGCCGCTGAAGTCCTTGTCGTCGTCTATCATCAGTATCGCAGGCATTTTAATCCCCCCCGGGTTCAACCGGCCGCGGCAGCCTTATTTCGCCAGTTCCACGGCGTAGGCTACGCCCAACCTGGCGAATTTGAAGGCGTGCTCGGCCCGGCCGCCGGTCTGCAGCAGCAGGTCGGTGGCCTTGTGGATAAAAGGGTTATGCTCGTTGAACAGCGACTCGAAAGGCAGCGAGGCCGCATAGCCGTTCTTGGTCCACGAGGCGTGGTCCGAGCAGCCGTAGCCGCATTTGAAGCTGCCCCACTTGTACTCCGTATAGGTGTCGAGCAGCCGGCCCAGGAAGGCGTTCTGGGCGGCGCTGGTATTGTCCGAGACGAAGTAGATGTCCAGCGCCGAGCCCTTGTAGTTGGCCATGTCGAGGTTGAGCATCCCTTCCACGGCCACGTTGCCCTTATTGAAGGCGGCGGCCACGTCGCCGGAGCCGCGCAGGCCCACCTCTTCCGCCGCGAAAGCGATGAACTTTATGGTCTTGGCCGGCCTGAAGCCGCCCTCTACCAGGGTCCGGATGATCTCGTGGGTAACGGCCACGCCCGAGGCGTTGTCGTCGGCGCCCGGGGCCGGGTTGTCGCCGTAGCCGGCCACGCAGTCCAGGTGGCCGCCTATCACTATCACCTTCTCCGGCTCGGTGGTGCCGCGCATGGTGAGGATCACCGACTCCTGCGCGAAAGCGGCGTGCTTGAAGGGCGCCACGGAAATGTCGGGGCGGTTAGCGGCGAACCTGGCCCATTCCTGCTGCAGCCACTTGGAAGCGTCCACGCCGGTGGCGCTGGTGTAGTACCTGTTCTTGAAAGAGGACAGCCGGGAGATGGCGGCCACGATGGGCTCTTCCTTCACCAGCGCCAGCAGCTGCGCTACGCGAGGCCCCTGGTCTATGGTATAGGCGCGGGACGGCGGGGCAGGCGGCGCTTTAAGGTCCTCCAGCGCGGCCTCCAGGGTGTCGTGGGCGAAATAGCCCGGGTCCCTGCGGAAGGCGCGGTACATGCCGTCGGCCAGCGAATCCAGGTCGGCGGGTTCGAATTCGTAAATGGCGACGCGCTTATTCTGGGCCACCGGGGCGCGCTTGAACAGGGCGCCGTCCAGGGCGCCTACGTCGCTCTTCTCCATGCTCACCCACACGGTGCGCTGCGGCGCCGGCACTGCCGGCAGCAGCCCGCCCGCGCTGGCCGCGGACTCTATGGCCGCCTGTATGGCCAGCCGCACGTCCACGCCGTTGTCGAAATCAGGGGTATAAGAGGCCCCGGCGGAGGCGGCAGAGCCCAGGCAGACAGCCGCAGCCAGAAAACAGTTGATCATGCGCATAAATTCTCCGTGAAAGCCGGCTCCGCTCTATTTTCGCTTTGCAAAGCGGCTTAGGTAAGGTTATAATACCTTAAATATTGACATTTGTCATACTCCCCGGACCCAAGGAAAGAACATGAAAAGAAACCTGCTGCTTACCGCCATCTCCGCCCTGCTGCTGGGCGCGGCCCTTATCCCCGCCTCCGCCTCCGACTGCGACGGCTTCCTGCCCCCGAACGACCTGAAGATCCCCGTGGACTCCGTCCTGGCCAAGGGCATCGTAGAGGCCCAGTTCAACGAAGTCCTCGGCGCCATAGAAAATATCTACAAACCCATAGTCTCGGCGCAGGGCAAGGTCCTGGAGATACGCCGGCTCTGGACCAACGACACCGTTAACGCCTCGGCCCAGCAGATCGGCAACCGCTACGTCCTTAACATGTACGGCGGCCTGGCCCGCCACGAGGCCATCACTATGGACGGCATGGCGCTGGTAGCCTGCCACGAACTTGGCCACCACCTGGGCGGCGCGCCCAAGGTGTCCAGCTGGGCCTCCAACGAGGGCCAGAGCGACTATTACGCCAATATGAAATGCCTCAAGATGGTGTTCGCCGACGAAGCCGCCGCGACTTTCACCCGCCTGTCTGTAGGCGACGAAGTGGCCGAGAAAGGCTGCGAGGCCATGTACTCCGACCCCCTGGACCGCGCCGTCTGCGTGCGGGCCGCCATGGCCGGCAAATCCGTGGCCTACCTCTTCAAGGCCCTGCGCAACGAGACCGTCACCCCCCGCTACGACACGCCCTCCCCCGTGGTGGTGACCAGCATGATGACCACGCATCCGCCCACGCAGTGCCGCATGGACACCTACCTGGCCGGCTCTCTGTGCACCCAGCCCGTAACGGCCCCGCTGAGCCCCACCAATCCCGCGGTCGGCACCTGCACCCGCTCCGCCGGGTTCCAGGCCGGGTTCCGCCCGCTGTGCTGGTACAAACCGGCCAACGCCGCCGAGCTGCTGCCGCCGGCCAACACCCCCACCTTCGGCTACGGCGAAGGGATAAAAGTCACCGGCCCGGCCTTCACCGTGCTCCAGTCCGCCAGCCCGTGGGACAGCTTCCGCGTCGCTCCCTGACCTGAGCCGCCGCAGCAAAACGAAAACCGCCGGGATCTCCCGGCGGTTTCGTTTTTGGCGGAGGTATGCGCCTAGGTAACTTCGTGGAAGGCGCGCGGGTAAACCACTTCGCCATGCACGCCGGCCAAAGCGCCGGGGACCAGCTCCAGCGCCATAAAAACCTCGTCCTGGGCTTCGAAGGGCAGTTTAAGTCCCTTCTCGCCGGCCTTAACAAAACCGAAGCGCGGGTAATATTCCGGGTGCCCCACCACAACTACTATTTTGTGTCCGGCGCGCCCGGCCTCCGCCAGCCCGCGCTTAACGAGGGCGGCGCCTATCCCCTGGCCCTGGAACTCCGGCAGCACGGCCATCGGCGCCAGCGCCAGGGCCGGGGTCTCCCCGGCCTGGTCTTTAATTTTCACCGGCGAGAAGAGGATATGCCCGACCACCACCCCGTCCTTTTCCGCCACCAGCGAAAGCGCCGGGATAAAATCATCCGCCTCGCGCAGCGCGTCCACCAGCTTGGATTCGCTGTTGCCTTTGAACGCCTTTTTGTTGAGCTTGCGCACCGGGCCGTAATCCGCCGTCGCCTCGGGCCGTATCGCCACGGGGCTTGTTATGTCGTTCATATATTAAGATCCTCAGCGGACTATGGCCAGGTAGATGAAAGTGGTGTAGTGGTCCGGGGTGTAATAGACCTCGCGGTGATTGCCTATCATCAGGCGCTCGGCTCCGCGGGCGCTCAGCACGGCGCCGGTCATGTAGGTGACCCCGCCGATGACCACGGGTTCGGGTTTGGCGCCGGTGGGGCGGTTGGGAACTATAAGGGTGTACTCCAGGTAATAGCCGGCGGGCTTCTTGGGCAGGCCCGCGTGGGGCTTGCTGTGGACGTTGCCGTCGTTGCTGTACGGCATGGGCTTGCAGACGGCGATCCTGGCCAGCAGGTCGTTAATGGCCCGCATGCGGCGCTCGTCGCTGACCACCGGGGAGAAGGTCTTGCCGGGGAGGATGGCCTGGCTGGGCACGCAGGGCGGATTGTCGTACCCGCGGTCTTCGGTCTCTACGGCGGCGGGAGACGAGACCGCGACGTCAAAGGCCGGGATCTCGGTCAGTTCTGAAAGATAATCGTAGACCGGGGCGGCGGCAAAGACCGGGCCCAGGCCGGAGAGAAACAGCGCGGAGAGCAGCAAAGGAAGTTTAATTTTTCTCATTAATATAATTATGCCGAAAAATCGCGCCGGCCGTAAGGGCAAAAGGACCCACCCCGCCCTGGGCCCTTGGCTCGGCCCGGCGGTTTTAGTGTTCAGCCGCCGCGCAGGCGGCGCTTTTCCTCGTCAATATTGCGCACCATGCGGCCGAAGCTTTTTTGTTTGCGCTTGGCCTCCAGGCGCTTCTTCAGGTCGGTGCGCAGCTCCTGCCGCTCTATCTCGCGCCGCAGCTTGTGATAGTTCTCCAGCCGCTCCGCCGGCAGCGTGCCGGCCTCTATGGCCGCGGCCACGGCGCAGCCTGGCTCCCCGGTGTGCAGGCAGTCCGCAAAACGGCAGCCCTCGGCCAGGACGCCGATGTCCTTAAAAGAAACCGCCAGGCCTTCGCCGGAATACTCCACCCCGAACTCCCTTATGCCGGGCGTATCTATTACCTGGCCGCCGCAAGGCAGGAGGTAGAGCTGGCGGGACGTGGTGGTGTGCCGGCCGCGGGCGTCGTCCTCGCGCACCGCGCCGGTCTGGGCGGCTTCGCGCCGGGCCAGGCGGTTGAGCAGCGTGCTCTTGCCCGCCCCGGAGGACCCCACAAAACAGCAGCGCGCGCCGCCGGCCAGCTCCGCCTCCACTTCCGGCAGGCCGTCCCCGGTTAAAGACGACAGGCACAGCACCCGCGCGCCCGGCGCGGCCAGCACGGCGGCGGCCAGCCTGGCCTCCAGCTCCCCGGCCGGGCACAGGTCCTTCTTGGTCAGCACCACCACCGGCAGCGCGCCGCTGTCCCAGGCGGCCACCAGCACGCGCTCCAGCCGGGCGATATTGTAGTTGCCGTCCAGCCCCATCACTATGAAGACTTTATCTATGTTGGCCGCCAGCGGCTGCGCTTCGCCGCTGCCGTCCAGCCCTTTGCGCAGCAATATGGTGCGCCGCGGCAGCACGCGGTGGATCACGGCCTTCAGCCCGCCGTCGTGCAGCGACACTTCCGCGTCGTCGCCCACCACGGGGAAGTCCAGCCGCGAAGCGGCCTCGCCGACAAGCTTGCCGGCGGCCGTGGCCGGCAGCTCCCTGCCGTCCACCAGCACGGTAAACATCCCTCGCTGCTCGGAAGTAACCAGCGCTACGGAAAGTTTCTGTTCAGTCATTGTCTTCTTATTGCCCCTGTGCGGTCGGCGCCTGCCGCAGACCATCAGCCCGCCCCATATTTTACCAAACAAAACCGGCGTCCCCGCCTTTCGGCCCCGCCATTAAATGTGCGAAAATATAGCATGCCCGCTTTCAAAAGCGCAGCCGCGCCAAAGACACAACCCGGAATGCTCCAGAGAGGCACTACTTCCATGAACTCAGACAGACATCACCGCGAGATCATCCTGCTGGGCCTGCCGCCCGTCACCCCCGAAGTAAAAGGCATGTGGCACAAAGGCTACCCGGTGCACAAGGGCGAGACCGAGTCCAGCGTGAACTTTGCCACCCTCTACGCCAAGGAGCACAACATCGTCCCGGACCAGGACCTGCTCCGCCGCGAATGGCTGAACTTCGTGGACACCCTGCTGCTCGCCGGGTTCCACCTGCACATCATCCCTTTCCCCGAAGGGCTCAACCGCCCCGACAGCCTGTACCACGACGCCGTCTTCATCCGCGACGGCGGCATGATCTTCCGCAGCATCTGGATCAAGGGCCGCTTCTCCGTAAAGGACCGCAGCGTCGAGGGCGAGTACCACTCCCGGCTGATCTCCACCAAGCTCAAGAAGACCGTGATCACCCCGCCCAGGGACGCCTTCCTGGAAGGCGGCGACATTAATTTCATAAAGACCGACAGCGGCAGCTACTATTTCGGCGGCCTGTCGCGCTCCAACAAGATAGGCCACGACTTTGTGCGCGACATCGTGCGCCCCGATAACTATATCCTGGTCGAGTCCGAAGGCTACCACCTGGACACGGTCTTCACGCCCGTGCTCTCCGCAGACAACAGCCTGGCGGCGCTCATCATCGCCGCCGACAGCATAAAAGCCAGGAGCATGGCGCAGATCCGGGCGCTGGGGATCCCGGTCATAGAGGTGTCGGCGCAGGACTCCTCCGGCGACGGCGACACCCTGGGCGATTACGCCGTAAACGCGCTGGTCGCGCCTGGCGTGATGGTGAACTGCAGCCGCTTCTCCACGCCCGGCGTGGAAAAGAAGCTAAAGCAGCTGGGGATACAGCGCTTCGTGGCCCCGCTGACCAGCTTCAAATACGCCGGCGGCTCCGTGCACTGCCTCACCAACGAGATCTACTGAGCCGGGGGCAGCCCCCGCCAAAAACAAAACCGCCGGGAGCTCCCGGCGGTTTTTTTGCGGCGGAGCGGCGTTCCGTGCGCTACTGCTTCAGGGCGTCGGAGGCATACTCCAGCCTGGTGCGGTAGGCGGCGGCCTTGGTCTCCTTCAGGCAACCCACCCAGATGTCCCAGGTGTCCCTGTTGCGGTCCTCCGCCGCCAGCTTGGCTGCCCCCAGCTGCCCGGCAGGCGGCGCCTGGAACTTCTTATTGCTCTGCGCCAGCGCCATCATCCCCGCAAAGTCGCCCTGGGCCTTGAGCTCCTTCATCTTTTTCTTCAATTCTTTGGCTTCGGCCTTGTCGTCCGCCGAGACCTTGTTCTTTTTGCCGGCGGCCTTCAGCCTGGCCTCGTCGGGATGCGCCTGCTTGTGCGCGCCCGCGAGGATCTGGTCGGCCTCGTCCCCCCGGCCGCCCGCCGCGCCCCGGCGGAAATAGGCGAGGTCGATCTCGCCGTACTCTTTGAGCAGCGCCTGCAGCTCAGGCTCCTTGTGCCGGCCGGCGCTGACCTGCGCGTTCAGCTCGCCGAACGCCTGGTGGGGCGGCCGCTTTTCGGTCCTGGCGGCCACGCGCACCTGCAGCACGGTCAGGTTCCGGGACCCCACCTTCTTGGTGTACATCACGTTGAAGCCGGCCTCGCCATCCCCGGTGAAAGCCTTTATGCTGTCGCCCGGCTGCAGGTTCGCCTCGAAATATTTTTTAACCGCGGCCAGGCTGTCCTTGGTCAGGCGGTTCAGGCCGTTGTCCTCGTCAACCTGCACGCTCCCCGGGTACACGGGCATCGGGTGCGGCAGGAGTATCTCCTCGCCGCCGTCGGCCAGCAGCGTCCCCGGCCCCTGCACGGCAAAACAGAGCGCCGCGGCCGCGAATAAGTTTTTAATTTTCATATCGTTATCCTTTCCCCCTCAACTATTATCCCTAAATTCTACAAAACAAAACCGCCGGTTTTCCCCCGGCGGCTTCAGCCCGGCCGACGCCGGGCTTAAATAGCAAGAAGCGTCTCCCCGCCCTCCCGCTTAAGGACCAACACCTCCACGCGGCGGTTGCGGCTGCGCCCGGCTTCGGTGCTGTTGGAGGCTACCGGGTTCGCCGGCCCGAGGCCCAGGTAGGACATCCTGCTGCCCTCTATGCCGTTCTCCGCCAGGAAGCGGCAGACGCGCGCGGCCCTCTCCCCGGACAGGGCGAGGTTGAACCGCAGGGAGCCGAGGTCGTCGCTGTGGCCGCGCACCACTATCCTGTTGCGCCGGGCGCCCTTGAGGAACTCGGAAAGTTCCAGCAGCGCGGGCAGGGCCTCCGGCTTGATCCGGCTTTCGCCCGGCTTAAAAATTACGCTTTCCGGGAAAGTGACGGCGAGGCCCTCCGGGGTGTAGGCCACCCGCAGGCGCGCCGCCAGCAGCCGGTGCAGCTCCAGCGGGGTGGACAAACTGACCATTATGGAAGGGGTGGCGCGGGGTTTCTTGTCGCGGCCCAGCCAGGCGAATTTGGCTTTATAAAAACCGTCGGGCAGCGGCTCGGCGCCGGACGAGGCGCCGGTCCAGAGCACGCCGCCCGCCGGCGGGCGGCCCTTGCCCTGGATAAAGCCCACCTTGCGGCCGGCCAGGTCTATTACCTGTATCTGCCAGGCCGTTACGGCGGCCAGCCCCTCTTCCGGGTCGGCGAACGGGTCCGGGTTTTCTTTGACGGAGAACAGCACCGGCGCCGCGGCGGGATCCGAGGTCATTATAACTTCGGCCGCCAGCTCCACGCCACCGGGCTTTTCGCCGAAAGCGGTGTTGGCCGGCCGCGCCTGCAGCGTCAGCAGCAGCGCCGCCGCCTGAATGATTATTAACCGCCCCCTGAACTTCATACCAATATTTTCCAAAATACGCGGCCGCCGCGCCATGCTATTGGTCAACAGCGCCCGCTATCCCCGGGCGGGGCCGCTTCAATCTATATAGGTCACCGTGTCTGCCCTTCTGGGCAGTGCCTTGGCGGGGCGCTGGCCTTTGTAGCCGAACGTCACGGCGTAGCACGGCTCATAGCCCTCCGGCAGGTTCAGGCGCGCCACCTCTTCCTTCAGGGAGAACCAGAACCGGGACAGGCCTATCCAGCAGGAGCCGATATCCAGGGACTCGGCGGCCAGCAGCATATTCTCAATGGCGGCCGAGCAGTCCACCAGCGGCGAGATGGCGTTCTTGCGCATGGAGACCACCACCACCACCGGGGCGTTGTAAAAGATATGGAGCTTCTCGTTGGCGCCCATCTCGCGCATCCAGTCCACCTCGCTCTTGAGCATGAGCTCCTTGGAGAGCCGGCTGATGCGGTCCAGCAGCGCGGTGTCGCGGATAACGGTGAAATGCCAGGACTGGTCGTTATGCGCGCTGGGCGCGTACAGCCCCGCCTCCAGGATGGCGTCCAGCTCCCCCTGCTTAAGCTGCTCCGGCAGATATTTCCGTATGCTGCGCCGGCTTTTGATAACCTCAAGAACTTTATTCATTTTTCGCCCTTCTCCCCCTGCTGAAAATATTTAACGACGTCTATGCCCTCGCCCAGGGCTATCCGGTAGGACGCCCTCTTAAGCAGGTTCCCCGTCGTAAAAATAGCGGCCATCAGGAGCAGCAGCACAAAGAACAGCAGCCCCGCGTCGCTGATCCTGAAATAGAAAACCACGGGCCAGACGATAAGCAGCAGGACGATGCCCAGTATGCCCGTGTAAGACAGCCAGCTGCCTATGCGCCAGAACCAGCGCCCCCGCGAGCCCCGGCGCACCATCTCCTCGTAAAGCGGATAATCCTGTTGCATATACTCCGTATTCTACAAAACAAAACTTTCGGTGACTGAAACTTTCAGGCGCCGGCCGCATCTAAAGGTGGAAGGTAAAATAAACCCCTGAAAGAGGACCCATGAACCTGGAAACTTTGCAGCCGTACCTGTTGCCCGCCGGAGTCGCCGCCTACCTGCTGTTCCGCCATTTCCGCTACAGGGCCGTTAAAGGGAAGTTGCCGGGCCTGGCCGCGGCGGGAGCCGTCTTCGTGGATGTGCGCTCCCCGGGAGAGTTCGCCGCCGGCAACAGGCCGGGCAGCCTGAATATCCCGCTCGACGGGATAACAAAGGGGGCGGCCTCGCTGGACAAGAATAAGCCTGTCATCCTCTGCTGCGCCTCCGGGGCCCGCAGCGGCATAGCCGCCGGCATACTGAGGGGGCTGGGCTTCAAGAACGTCACCAACGCCGGCCCCTGGCAGAACACACTCTCATAAACCCGGCCGCGCAGTCCGCCTTTTGCCCTTCCCGTTCTCATAGCTGAGCTGGGTGTCCACCATTTCCTTAAAGATGGACATCAGGATCTCGGCCTGGGCGTTGGGCTTTTCATAGCCTGCCGCCTCGGCCTCTTTGTATAAATAATAAATGGCTTCAATGGTGGAAACGCAGTGTTCCTTCGGCTGCTTTTTAATTTTGAATTGGGAGAGATAGCTGCCCGCGAAAGAAAGCCGGGGCAAGGCGAGGATATTGCGGCTTTTGTTCAAAAGGCTCCTGGCGCCGCGCCAGGTGCCGTCTACGACGAAGACCAACAGGGTTTTCCCGTC
The DNA here is from genome assembly GCA_001799735.1 of Elusimicrobia bacterium GWB2_63_22. Classification (GTDB taxonomy): domain Bacteria; phylum Elusimicrobiota; class Elusimicrobia; order Elusimicrobiales; family UBA9959; genus UBA9959. Next base: position 59,924 of record MGUA01000024.1, read on the forward strand.
CTGCAGCGGCGCGCTCCCCAGGGTTTTAAAATTCACAGCCTGCGGCCCCGGGTACAGCACATAAGGGCTGTAGACCGGGTCATGGAGCAGGGCGTTGACCCGCTCATTATTGGAGAAATCTTTCCCTGTTAAAAGTTCCGCGTTCGTCAGGCACAGCCTGGCAAGCCGGGCCGTTCCCGTTCTCTGCTTATGGGCTTCCTTGGTATGCATGAGGATAACGAAGCGCATCCGCGTGGCGAAAGGCTTTGCGCTGCCGCACAGGCAGTTCTGTTTCGCCCGCCGGCAGGTATAGCACTCCTCGCGGTGAGGGGCGTCGGCGGCTTCTGGCGACTCGGTCTTTTTTATCATGGAAGTCACGGCAATATAATTCTACCAAACCCGCCGGGCTGTCGCCGAGGCAGGAATATTATGTATCCTTTGTTTAAGGCCGACAGCCTGCAAGCCTATGCCAAAAAGAGACATCATACTGGTTGAAGACGACCACCTTGTCGGGGAGATAGCGCGCGACATACTGACCGGCGCCGGCTACTCCGTGACCTGGGTGCAGCACCCGTGCGAAGCCGTAGCGGCCGTAAAGAAAGCCCACCCCCGGCTGGTCATCACCGATCTCATGATGCCCGGGATAAGCGGCCTGGACCTCTGCAAAGCGCTCTCCGCGGACCCCGACCTGAAAGGCCTGAAGATCATGGTCATGTCGGCCAAGAATTTTGAAATAGAAAGACGGCGCGCCCAGATGTTCGGCGCGGCGCACTTCCTGCCCAAGCCGTTCACCGAAGCCTGCCTGTTAAAAGCCGTAAAAGACCTGCTGCACGGCCCCGCGGCCCACCCGCACTAAAAAATCACCGCCAGGCGTTGCCTGTCCCGCTAAAGCCGCGCGCCGAGAAAAGCGGCCAGGCGGGCCGTCTCCGCCTCCAGCTCGCGCTTGAAGGCGGCGCCGGCAGGCCGCGCCCCGGCAAAACCGGTCTCCACGGCCAGCCGCCCGTCGCGCACGGAGGCGTTGGCCCAACCCACAACCGTATCTCCCCACAGCAGCGGCATGGCGTAATAACCGCGCACGCGCTTTGCCGCCGGGGTGTAGGCTTCGAACCGGTAGTCCCAGCCCCAGAACTGTTTAAAGCGGCCCCTGTCCCAGACCAGCGGGTCGAACGGGGCCAGGAAACTTACCCGGCGCGGCGCCTCGGCGGCGGGGGCGCAGCCGGGGAGCAGCGCGTACTCCTCGCCGCCGGCCTTCACCACCTCCAACTCCCCTTCTTTTATCATGGCGGCCAGAAAAGCCGGCGCCGCGCCCAGGCCCGGGAAATACCGGCGCAGGGGCCGCGCGGCCATGGCCCGCAGCTGGCGCAGGGGCACGGGGGCCAGGATATTCACCAGCGCCAGCACGCGCGCCCGCATGCGCTGGGCCGGCGGCAGGGCTTCCGCTATAGGCCGGGCCGCCGCGAACACGCGTATGCCGTTCTCGCGCCGGGCCACCCGCAGCAGGCCGCGGTAATGCAGCCAGTCCAGCGCCTGCGTGGTGGCCTTGGACAGGCCGCCCCAGGCGTTGGTCAAGCGCCGGGCGCCCAGGAGCGCCTCCAGCGCGGCCGGGTGGGCCTCGCCCTGAGCAGCCACCGCCGCCAGCACCTTCTTTTCAAAAGCTCCTGGCGCGACGCCGCCGCGCGGATGCAGCAGGCGCCACACTTCGCGAGAGACAAAACCGTAGGCGTAAAGGTAATCTTCTTCTATATCCAGCCGCGGGTAGAGGCGCTCCAGGTCCCCGGCCCGGTAGCCGGCCACCCGGTGGCGCAGTATCAGGTCCTGCGCGCGCGCCGGAGCGCGGATGGGATCCGCCTGCACAAAGCCCAGGCGGTCCACCGCCTGCTGCAGCGTGGGGGTTTGCAACAGCGAGCGCGCCGCCGCCAGCGCGCGCAATTTGCGCAGATCTTTCATGTTTAAATTCTACCAAACAAAACCGCCGGGAGCGCCCGGCGTCTTTGCTATCGGGCCGGAGCCGGCCCGGAGGTCCGGCGGCGCAAAATATTGGCCGGCAGCATCACCACGGCCCAAAGCAGAGCCAGCACCCCGCCGACGGCTATCCCCACCAGCCGGAAGGGCAGCAGCACAAGCCACAACAGCGGGTAAAGCAGCAGGGCCAACAGCGCCAGCGGCCAGCAGAGCAGCAGCAGGATAAGCCACAGAAGGAAAGTCAGCATGATCTTATTCTATCAAAACAGTTTTCAAGGCAGCAGGCGGTAGAGCGGGTGCAGCAGGCCGGTGGGCGGGTAGAGCTCTTCGCGCAGGTAGACGAAGCCGGCCTTGGCCAGCGTGCCCCGCGAGGCGGCGTTCTGCGGGTGATGGCCGGCGTAGAGCTCTTTCACCTTCAGCGTGCCGAAGGCGTAGCCCGCAACCGCGCGCGCGGCCTCGGTGGCGTAGCCTTTGCCCTGGCAGGCCGGCTTCAGGTAGAAGCCCAGCTCGTAAGCGCCCGGTTCGGGCCGCGGCTTCAGCCCGCAGCAGCCCGCAAACTCCCCGCCTTCCAGCGTGAACATGGGCCAGTACTGCACCCCGTGACCCTCCTGCCAGGCCATGTGGTTCTGTATCGTCTGCCGCACCGCCTCGCGCGTAAAAGGCCCGCCCACAAATTTAGACACCGCCGGGTCTCCGAACAGTTCCCAGGCGAGTTCCATATCAGCTGCGGCCCACCGCCTGAACCCCAGCCGCTCGCTCTTAAGAAAATAGTCGCCCATCCGCATATTCTATATTTTCCCCGCCCCGGACTCCATCTGCGCGGCATCCTCAATTTTGTAATATATTTTTGAAGGGCTAACAGGAGAAAATCATGAAATCATATTTTATCGCGGCGGCGGCTTTGTGCTGCGTTCTTTCCGCGCCGGCCGGCGCCAAGGGATTTAATGAGGCCTGCGACCACACCCTGTCCGGCAGCAAGGATTGCGAAGGGGACCTGGTCTGCCGCAATACCCTCAGCGACTACAAGGGAGAAGACTACCGCTGCGTAGGCCACGGCAAGGCCGGCGACCCCTGCGCCTACGATGACGCCAACGCCGGCAGCAAAACCTGCTCGGGCGATTTGCTGTGCCGCGCCGACGCTAGCGGGGCTTACAAATGCATAGCGCCCGGGTCCAACGGGCAGGACGCCCCTTGCGACGACGGCGAGGCCGGCCACGGCAGCCAGAGCTGCGCGGGCAAGCTTGTCTGCCGGAACACCGGAGCCGCAAACAATGATTTCCACTGCGTCGGGCGCGGCCAGCTTAACGACTTATGCGCCGCGGACGACGCCAACGCCGGCAGCCAGAGCTGCACCGGAAAATTACTCTGCCGCAACGTCGGCGGGCAATACAAATGTATCGCGCCCCTGTCCAACCAGCAGAACGACAATTGCGACGAGGACGAAGCCGGCCACGGCAGCCAGAGCTGCGCGGGCAAACTCACCTGCCACGACACCCGGGTCCGGACCAGCATAAAGGACAAGTACGAGAACAAAAAGGATTTCCGCTGCGTGGGCCGCGGCCAGGTAGGCGACTACTGCAACGCTTCGGACGTCAACTCCGGCAGCGCAAGCTGCGCGGGCGACTCTTTATGCCGCAACAGGGACGGCTTCGCCAAATGCGTGGCGGCAAAGCACCAGGGCGACGCTTGCGATGGCAACGATTGCGCGCAGGGGCTCTCGTGCAAGAACGCGGGCTCCGGCCCCGGCTCCGTCTGCGTGGGCAGGGGACAGCTTAACGACCTGTGCGCCAAAGCCGACGTGAACGCCGGCAGCAAAAGCTGCGGCGGCGACCGCCTGTGCCGCATGGTAGGCTCCTCGTCGCGGTGCGTGGCCCGCAACCAGCAGGGAGCCGGCTGCTCCAGGGACAGCGACTGCGCCACCGGTCTCTCCTGCTCCGGCACCGGCTCCGGCTCCCGCTGCGTGGGCCGCGGCCAGGCCAACGACCTGTGCGCCAAAGCCGACGACGGCCATGGCAGCAAAAGCTGCGGCGGCAGCCTGGAGTGCAGGAACGCCGGCAACTCCCAGTGGAATTGCGTGGGCCGGGGCAACAAGAACGATCTTTGTCCCTCCGACGACCAGAAACACGGCAGCAAGCATTGCGGCGGCAGCCTGAAATGCCGCAAGCAGGGCGACGGGAAATACCACTGCATCTGATATCTCTATGAGAGCCCTCTGGAAGCGCCACCCGTTGGACCGCGAGATCTTCCGCATAGCCATCCCGGCCTTCCTGGGATCGCTGGGCTTCGTCCTTTTCGACATCATCAACATCTTCTGGGTAGGCACGCTGGGCACCTCCGCCATTGCCGGCGTGGCCTCGGCCGCTTTTCTGACCTGGGCCGTCTACGCGGCCATGGCCGCCACCACCGCCGGGGCCAACAGCCTTATAGCCCAGGCCTTCGGCGCCGGCAAGAACGAGGAGGCGCGCGGCACCGCCGTGGAGGCCGCCTGGCTGAGCCTCGGCGGCAGCCTGCTGATAATGGCCCTGCTGCTGCCGAGCATCCCCCTCATCTTCCGCCTGATGGGCCTGCAGCCGGAAACCGCGGCCTATGCCCGGCAGTACCTCACCATCTACGTAGCCGCCCTGCCGCTCTATTACCTCTGCAACCTCGCCGGCGCCGTCTTTAACGCCTACGGCGACACGCGCACCAACGTGATCATAATGTCGGTGACGGTGGCGCTCAACATAATACTGGACCCCGTGCTGATACTGGGCTGGGGGACAGGCAGGCCGCTGGGCGTGCCGGGCGCCGCGGCCGCTTCTGTGATCGTCACCACCATAGCGCTGGCGCTGCAGGTGGTGTTCCTGCGCCGGCGCGGCTACCTGCCGCCGCTGGCCGAAGTGCTGCGGCTGCCCGCTTTCACGCGCGCCGCGCGCATGCTAAAGATCGGCGTGCCGGCCGCCTCGGTCAACGTCGTCTGGTCGCTGGTCTACCCCGCACTTACGGCCATCATCACGCGCTTCGGCGAGGCCCCGCTCGCGGGCCTGAGCGTCTGCTTCCGCCTGGAAGGCGTGCCCTATTTCCTGGGGATAGGTTTTTCCACCGCCATGGCGGCGCTGGTGGGGCAGTCCTTCGGCCGCGGCGACATGCAGCGGGTGCGGCAGATAGTAACGCGGGGCCGCCTGCTCATCACCATACTGCTGCTGCCGGTGGCTCTGGCTTTTATCTTCATCCCCGAGCTGCTGGTGCGCCCGATGACGGCGGACCCGGAAGTTATAGCCAACGCCGCGCGCTACCTGCGCACGGTGGGCTACTTCGAGATCTTCCTGGGTTGGGAGCTGATGTTTGAAGGGGTGTTCACCGGGCTGGGCCATACCCGCGACTATATGTTCATCTCGGTGCCGCTCACGCTGGCGCGCTGGCCGGCGGCCTGGCTGCTGGCTATAACGCTGGGCTTCGGCACACCAGGCATCTGGTGGGCCATAACGCTTTCCACTTTCGCCAAAGGCGTCTGGGCCTCGTGGCTGTTCCATAAAGGCGGCGCCACCTCCCGCCTGCTCACAAGCCAGGCGTCCGCCCTGGCGCTCTAACTAAAGCCTGAAAAGCACCTGTCCCCGCCCTAAACGCTCGCCAGCAACCGTGCCAGCAGCGTTCGCCAGGGGCGCGCAGTTCTGGCCAGCAGCAGCGAACCGGCGCCCGAGACGGCGCCCATCAGGGTCAGCGGACCGCCTATAAAAGCTGTCAGTTTCCACAGGCTGTCCGGGCGGTTAAGCGTCGCCAGCCCGACTGCCGCCATGGCGGCGGGAACCAGGCTCAGCAGCAGCCCGGCTAAAGCCCCCCAGGCGCCGAACCTGGCCAGCGACAACTCCTCCAGCCTGCGCCGGTTCTCTCCAAGCCCGATCACCACAGAAAAAATAGCGCCGCCGATAAAGCCCGGCAGTCCCAGCGCCGGCAGCGGGGCGTCGAAAACCCTGAAGAAAGCGTCCCAGGGCAGAAAGGGCGTTACCAGGCTGGTCACGCCTATAAGCAGCCCGGCGACAGCCCAGCCGGCCGTCCAGGTAAGGCACAGCCAGGCCATGCCGCGCATACGCCCCAGCCAATTACTCATTAGATATTCCTCCTGGTTCCCCTCGTAACAGAACCGCCGGGCTCTCCCGGCGGTTTTGCGGTAAGCGGGACTAAGCCCCGCGCATTAATGCTTGCTGGTGTTAAGCTGGGCGGTGAGGCAGTCCACGTAGGCCATCAGCTCGGCTATGCTGGCGCCCTCTCCGGGGTTCTTGCAGTTGCCCAGCATGCTGGTCAGATCGGGGTTCACCGGGATCTCCACCGCCGGGCTTTCCTGGCCGGGCAGCGGTATGTACTTGAGCACCTGGGAGACGCTGGTCACGTCCTCGCCGCGGCCGCCCGCGTCGCTCACCTTCACCGAGACGCGGCACTTGGAGCCGAAGAGCGGGTCCTTCACCTCGAAGTCCGTGCCGCCGCGCACCAGTATGCCCTCTATCAGGCCGGTCGCCTCGTTGAAGACCGCGCTGCCGGAGTTGCCGCCGTAAGTGTCGAGGTTGGCGGTGAAATAGCCGGCGTAATTAAAGACGTTGCGCACGGTGGCGCCGCCGGCCACCTTGAGCGGCAGGCCCACAGGATGGCCTATCACGAACAGCCTGGCCCCCTCGCTCACGCCGCCAGCGCGGTTCACAGCCAGCGGCTCGTGGTTGGGCACGGGGCGGTCCAGCTTTATGATGGCGTAGTCGGCGCCGCTGTCGTCCTGCTCGCGCGTCACTATGCCTTTGCAGGAGTACACTTCGGAAGAGTCAACGCGGGAAGGATTTTTGCCCTGTTCTTTTATGGCGTAGCCGAAAACCATTTTGGCGTCTGCGCAGTCCAGGCTGGTCTTTATGCAGTGCCCGGCGGTCATCACCAGGTCCGGGGCCACCAGCGAGCCGGAACAGAAAGCGCCCACGGTCTGCTCGCGGAAGGGCTCTTTCTTGCAGAGCTGCGCCTTCTCTCCGAAATTTTCTAACGTCAGCCGGCCGTCTTGAGAAACATCCGCGGCCTTGAAGAAGGAAACCGTGGAATCCGCCAGCTTGCGGCGGGCTTCCGAAACCTGAAAATAGTCCTGCCTGTCGTCCGCGCCGTAGATGCCTTTATCTTCCTGGGCAAAAACTCCGCCCGCGGAGAACATTACCGCCAGCAGGGCCGCACCGCTTATAAACTTTTTCATCAGTTCCCTCCAGACCGCTTAGCTACACCTATAGTTTAGCGCGCCGCGGGCCGCGGCGTAAGGGTCCGTGTGCCCAGAGGCCCGGGAGCAAGCGGCCCCCTCCGGCCTGGGCCCTACTGCCCCGCCTGGTTTGTTAAAATAGGATTATGACCGCGTTATGGGACAAGCTTAACTCCGGGCCCGGCAGGGCCGGAGAGGACATAAAGGAGCTGCAGGCCGCCGGCCTGCCGGTCGTGCTGTACGGCGACGGCTGGTACGCGCCCTATGTCCGGGAATACTTCAAGCGCCGGAGCTTGCCGGTAGCGGCCGTCTTTACCGACGCGGGGTTCACCACCTCGGGCCAGGCCGTCAGCTTCGCCGAGGTCAGCCGCAGGTTCGGCAAGTTCAATATCGTTATAGCTTTCGCCAACGCCCGCCTGGCCAGGGAAAAACTGGACCGCCTGGACCGGAGCCGCGTGGCCGGAATTTATTTCTTCGACGTGATGGGCGAGCTGCTGAACAACACTTTCGACCGCGCCTGGCTGGAGGCCCACAGGGCGCAGTTCGGCGCGGCCTATGAAATGCTGGCCGACAGTCTGTCGCGCAGCACTTTTGAAGCTTTCCTCAACTCCAGGCTGGGCGGGGCCGCCGAGGCGCTGGCGGACGTAAGCCGCAAAGAGCAATATTTCCCCAAAGACATCATAAAGCTTTCGGACAGCGAGGTCTTTGTAGACGGCGGAGCTTACACTGGCGACACTTTGCTGACCTTCATGCGCCTCACCGGCGGCAGGTCCGCCCGCTGCTGCGCTTTCGAGCCGGACCCGGCCACCGCCGTGAAACTGCAGGCCACGGTGGAGAAGCGCGGCCTGCGGGGCGTAACCGTGTTCAACAAAGGTTTGTGGAGCGCACCCGCCGCGCTGCCCTTTGCCGTGTGGCACGGCACCTCGGCCTCGGCCGTATCCGGCGCCGGCGAGGTTTCCGTAGAGGGCGACACGGTGGACCACCTGGCGCCCGACGCCACTTTTATAAAGCTCGATGTTGAGGGGGCTGAACTGGAGGCCTTAAAGGGCGCGGCCGAAACCATCCGGCGCAACCGGCCCAAACTCGCGGTCTGCGTGTACCACAAGCCGGGCGACCTTTTTGAAATACCCGCCTTCATAAGCTCGCTGGTGCCGGAGTACCGCCTCTACCTGCGCCAGCACCAGCCCGTCGCCTGCGAAACCGTCCTCTACGCCGTACTCTGACCAAAACAAAACCGCCGGGACGGCCCGGCGGTTCTGCGTTACGTGTGAAGCTGCCTACTGCACGCTTACCTTGCCTTTTTTAACAAAACCCTCGGCCCAGGTGCCGGCGGCGGCTTCGGACTTGCGGACCTTGTACCAGTCGTCCTTCTCGCCGATGACCAGCACCTTTTCTCCGGCGTTAAGCTTGGTCACCGTGCCGACGAACAGCCAGCCGGCTTTTTCCTTTATGGCGGTGTCGTCCTTGTTGATGATGACGACCCTGTTGGGGTTGGTCCTCGTGTACATCTGGCGGCGCTCGCCTATAACTTTGCCTTTTTCCGAGAACGTCACGTTAAGCGCGTCAGCGTCCGGCGCCACCACATCGTAGAGCCGGCCGATGTTAAGGGTGACCACGGTTTTAGCCCGGCCGCCCACGCCTTCGGCCTTAAGCTCGGGCACCAGGGTTATCTCCCCGCGCTCGCTCTTGACCGTTATGGCCACGGTGTCCGACACCTGGAAACCGAAGTTGCGCACTTCGGCCTTCAGCATGACGTTTTCGCTCGCCTCGAACTTGCCGTTATTGTTCTCGTCGTAGAACGCTATATCGAAGACTTTCAGCACCGCGTTCTCGCCGTAATGCTTATCCGCCGCCGCTATGCCGGCCACTTTGCCGGCGTCGAAGGCGCCGGGGTACACTTCGGCCGCCATCTTCTGGTAGCCGGCGTTGTAGCCGCGCTTGGTCTGTTCGGCGCAGCCGGCCGCGAAGCCTTCCTTCTGGCCGGTAGCCCGGCCGTTGCTCTGGCCCTGGGCCCGCTGGTCGGCGTATTCCCGGTTGCTGTACTGCTCGTAGAAAGACGCGTACGCCGAGTTGTACGCGGCCCGGTAGGCGGCCTTGTAGCCCTTGTCTTTGCCGTCGGCATAGCCGGCGCGGTAGCTGGTGGAGTACTGGTTGTCGTAGGCCCGCCTGTAGGCCATGCTGTACCTTTCGTTATAGCCTTCCCGCTTGGCGTCGTCGTAAGCCCGGCGGTAGCTGCGCTGATAGCCGTCCCGGTAGCCTCTCTCGTAGGCCTGCCGCTCTTCCGGGGTAGCGTACCCGTAGCGGGCCAGCTCTATGGACAGGCCCGGCGCGCCGATGCTTTTAGTGCCGGCGCCGCGCATGGCGGTCATCCCGGTTAAAGAACTCTGAAGTTCGGCTTCGCGCTGGGCAAAACCGGCCTGGTAGCCGGCCTTCTGCCCGCTCTGCACTTCTATGGTAGCCGCGTCGGCCTGCCCTTTGGCGTAGCCCGCGTTGTAGGAGGCGGCGTCCTGCTCGCCTAATTGTTTGGCCTCGGAGTAGGCGAAGTTGTAACCGCTGGTATAACCCTCGTCGTAACAGCGGCGCTTGCCGGCCTCGGTGCCGTTATTGATGCCGGCGTTCTGGCCGTCGGCGTTGCCCTGCTGCGTGCCCGCGGTCTGGTCCACGCCATAGCCGTCCCTGTAGCCGGCGGTGCGGCCGGCGTTATCGCCGTCGTTGGTGCCGTTGCGGCGCCCTTCTATTTCTCCGGCGTTAATGCCGTCCGAGTAACCTTCGCGGCGGCCTTCCCTGATGCCTTTATCGGAACCGTCCCGCATACCGGCGTTATACGCGTGGGTGGTGTCTACCGGTTTGGGCGGCTGCGGAGGCTGCGGCGGCTGCGGGGGCTGCGGCGGCTTGGGCGGCTGACCGGGGTGGTCGGGCTTGGGCGGGTGCACGGGCTGCCCGGGATGACCGGGCTGAAACCCGGGGGGTATCGGCTTACCCTGAAGATCTTTTTGTTCTTGTGTGATCTCGTTGACCGTGTCGCTCACTTCGGACAGCTGCTTTACGTCGCTTGCGGCAAAGATCACGCTGGAGGCTAACAGGAGAGAAGGAATAACCGACGCTGCGCAGAATTTCTTTTTCATTAACGCACCCCTTGGCCCCGGCCCCCCGGAGCATCGAATATATAAGATATTCTAGCCGAACCGGACCCGGCTGCATAGGGCAGAACGGCCCTGTCGGCCCTAGGCCCTTTGTCCCAGGGCTGTCCCAAGAAAGTTCTTCAGCCGAAGGGCAGCAACGGCTGCAAATCCCCGTCCCGT
>MGUA01000025.1 GCA_001799735.1 Elusimicrobia bacterium GWB2_63_22
AGCACTTCGGCCATCTGCTGCAGGCAGGCGTTCTGCATGACGATGTCGGTGTAGCCGATCTGCTTCATCATCTCTTTCATCTGCGCGGTGCGGAGATAGTTCTTGGTCTCGTCGTCGAAGAGGATGCCCTTGTTGGCGGTGCCGGTGCCGGAGGGCGCCTGCTCCATCTTGGGGTCTATCCAGCCGAGGCCGTGGTTCCAGAGGACCAGCATGGTCTTCTTGGCGGGGAAAGTGGTCTTGGCCCACTGGGCGAACTCTACGACGCGCTTGTAGTCGCCCATGTCGGCGTTGGGGTATTCCCCGTAGACTTTCTCGCCGGAGGAGAAGACGCCGCCCTTCTTGGTGATGAGCATGCGCTTGGAGCCTTTGCCCTTGATGCCGTGCTCGACCACGATGTTGATCTTGTCGGAGGTGCCGACTTCCTTCATCTCTTTAATATCTTTCTCGGCCCATTTGCCTACCAGGCCCATCAGCTGGCTGTCGCTGAGGTCGTTCTTGGCGTTCATGAAGACCATGATGGTCCATTCTTTCTGGCCCATGGGCTGGGGCTTGTCGGGTTTGATGAAATCGAAGATGCCCTTGTCGGCCTGCATGGCCCTTATGTCCGCGGCGTTGAGGCCGTTAAGGTTGAAGTCCTGGGCGTTTACGGCGGCGGCGCCGAAGAAGGCCAGGGAGAGGATGCTGAGGAACTTAAGGTTCTTGTTTATCATACTCATAGTCTAGCGTATAGGAGCGGCCCGCAATAGAGGCGGAGGGCCCAAAGGGGGGAAGTTTTAGGGCCTACCCCCATCTGGGCCCTTTGGAATATGTTAACTGGGGGAGCTGACCGGAGGGTGCCCCCCGCTCACCCGAACTGCAGGGAACCGTTGCGCGGTTCCCCCCCGAAGCGGGGCCCCCCTTCCCCAACGGGTGCTCGGGGGGCACCCTCCGGTCAGCTCCAAAGGCTAAACCCACCCCGGCTTATTGTTATAATATGGATATCGTTGGGCTGAACCAAACATGAAGACAAAGATCTCCATCGTAGCCGGTTTCCTGCTGGGCGCCGGGCTGCTTTACCTGGCTTTCCGGAACATGGATTTCCGCAAGCTCATGGAGATCTATTCCGGCGCCAACCCCCTCTACATCCTGCCCTTCGCCCTCATAGCCGTGCTCGAGCTGCTGGTGCGCGCCGCGCGCTGGCGCCTGCTGCTCAAGCCCTCCGGCGAAGTGAGCCTGTGGGACTCCTTCCGGCTGCAGGCGGCCGGCCTGGCCCTCAGCAATATCCTGCCGCTGCGCCTGGGCGAGGTGGCCCGGGGCACCTTCGGCGCCAAGCTCTTCAATATCCCCATGGTCACCGTTTTCGCCACCATCCTGGTGGAGCGCGCCCTGGACGTCATCGTGCTCTTCGTCATGGTCGCGGCCGCGGTCAGGCTGGGGGGGATAAGCGGGGCCCTGTCCGGCCACGGCGGCGTGATCTGGGCCGTGCTGGCCGTCATGACGTTCTCGCTCGGGGCGCTGGTGTTCGCCGAGGAGATAGTGGCGCATGCCTGGTTCTCGGGCGCCTTCGCGCGCTTCCCGCGGGTGAAGGGCCTGTTCGAGAAGCTGGCCATGGGCGTAAAAGGCCTGCGGTCCCCGGTGAACGCCGCGCTGATACTGCTGCTGGCCGCCGCGCAGTGGCTGCTGGATTCGCTTAACTACTACCTGATAGCCCTGGCCTTCGGCCTGGGCGGCACGGTGGATATTTTTAAGAGCGTCGCCCTGCTCTTTACCGGGGCCATGGCCGCGTCGGTGCCCGGCCCGCCCGGTTATTTCGGCAACTTCGAATACGCGCTGCAGAAGGTCATGGAGGCCTGGGGCATAGCCCCCGACGTGGGCTTCGCCTACGCCTCCTACCTGCATTTCCTCGGCTACGCCCTTATCACGCTCATCGGCGTGGTTTTTGTCTACCAGATGGGGCATTCTCTCGGCAAGGTGTGGGGGCAGTTCTCCTCCTCCGGCCGGAAGGAGAGCGCGTGACCCCCGTTAAGTCCGTGCTGATGATCAGCCAGACCTTCCACCCCGTCATAGGCGGGTCGGAGCGGCAGGCCTTCGAGATCTCCAAGGCGCTGGCCGGGCGCGGCGTGGCCGTTACCGTGCTTACGCGCCGCCCCCCGGGCCTGCCGGCCGAGGAGACCGTGGCGGGGGTCAGGATCAAACGTTTCGCCTGCCCCGGCTCCGGGCTGCTCAATTCCATTTTCTTCATGTCGCGGGTATTCGCCTGGATGCTCGCGCACGCCGCCGGTTACGACGCCGCGCACGTGCACCTGGCCTCTTCCCCGGCGGTGGCCGCGGCGCTGGCCGGGCGCCTTACCGGGCGCCGCATCGTTATAAAGCTGGGCGGGGGCAAGGGCGTGGACGAGATCTCGCTTTCGCAAAAGACCCTGGCGGGCCGCCTGAAGCTCGCTTTTTTCCGCTACGTCAGGCCGGAGCTGCTGGTGATGAACGGCGAGGTGCTGGAGTGGCTCCGGGCGACTAAAGAGTACGCCGGCATGAACCTGCGCCTTTTCCGCAACGGCGTGGACACCGGGCGCTACACGCCGCCTCTCTACAACGAGAAGATCAACGCCAAGGCCGCGCTGGGCCTGGACAACGCCGCCGTGTTCCTGTTCGTGGGCCGGCTGTCGCCCGAGAAGCGGGTGCGGGAGCTGGTGGAGGTCTGGGCCGAACTGCTGGGCGAGGAAACCGCTCCGCCCAGGGTGCGGCTGGTGATCGTGGGCGGAGGCCCCGACGGCCCCGCGCTGAAGAAAGCCGTGGCGGACCTGGGCCTGTCCGGCAGCGTGCTGCTGGCCGGGCCGCAGCAGGACCTGTTGCCGTATTACCGCGCCGCCGACGTTTTTATCCTGCCCTCCATTTCTGAAGGCCTGTCCAACTCCATGCTGGAGGCCATGGCCAGCGGGGTGGCCGTGCTGGCCAGCCGCGTGGGCGGGGCGAAGGACGCCATAAACCCCGGCGTGAACGGCAGCCTGTTCGACCCGCTCAGCCGCACCGAACTGAAGGAAGGCCTGCGCCGGCACATAGCCGACCGCAGCCTGGCGGTGAAGATGGGCGAGCAGGCCCGCAGGACGGCGACGGAAAAATATTCCATGGCCAGGGTCACCGACGACCTGCTGGCCATCTACGGGGAAAGCTGATATGTGCGGCATCTGCGGAATCTACAATTACGCTTCGGGCCTGCCGGTAGAGAAGGCCGACCTGAAGGCCATGAACGACCTCATCGTCCACCGCGGCCCGGACGACGAAGGCTACTACTCCGACCATAACATCGGGCTGGCCATGCGCCGCCTGTCCATCATAGACCTTTCCACGGGCCACCAGCCCATCACTAACGAAGACGGCTCGCTGTGGATAGTCTTCAACGGCGAGATCTACAACTACAAAGAGCTGCGCGAGGGCCTGCTGGCCCGCGGCCACGTTTTCAAGACAAAAAGCGACACCGAGGTGATCCTGCACCTCTACGAGGAAAAAGGCGAGGACTTCCCCAAGGAGCTGCGCGGTATGTTCGCCGCGGCCATCTGGGACAGCCGCCGCAAAAAGCTGGTGCTGGCGCGGGACCGCGTGGGCAAGAAGCCGCTGCTCTACGCGGTGACGCCCTCCTCCTTCGCTTTCGCCTCCGAGCTGCGCTGCCTGCTGACGCGCAAGGACGTGCCGCGCGAGATAAACCCGGCGGCCATAGACGCCTACCTGACCCTGCAGTATATTCCCAGCCCGATGAGCATCTTCAAGGGCGTGCGTAAGCTCGAGCCCGGCTCGGTGCTGGTGTTCGAGGACGGCAAGGTACGCACCGAAAAATACTGGGACCTCCCCGTCGGCGAAGAAAAGCTGGGACACGTCCCGCTGGAGGAGCTCAAGGAGCGCCTGCGCGACGAGATGTCGGAGGCGGTAAAGATCCGCCTGATGTCGGAGGTGCCGCTCGGGGCCTTCCTGTCGGGCGGCATAGACTCCACCATCGTCACGGCGCTGATGGCCAAACACTCGGCCACGCCGGTAAAGACCTTCGCCATCGGCTTCAAGGAAGAAAAATTCTCCGAGCTGGGCTATGCCCGGCAGGCGGCCAAAATGTACGGCACCGACCACACCGAGTTCACGGTGGAAGCCCACATGACGGACGTGCTGGAGAAGCTGGCCTGGCATTACGGCGAGCCCTACGCCGACTGCAGCGCCCTGCCTTCCTATTTCGTCTCGCGCGAGACGCGCCGGTCGGTCACCGTGGCGCTCAACGGCGACGGCGGCGACGAGGCCTTTGGCGGCTACCTGCGCTACGTCGGCATGAAGGCCGACCGCCTGATCTCCGGCGTGCCGGCCTGGGCCAAGCGCGGCGCGCTGCGGGCCGTGGGCGCCTTCCCCAAGACCGCGCCTTTCAACTTTTTCTGGCGGCTGGAGAAGTTCCTGAAGTTCTCGGTCATGCCCACCACCGAGCGCCGCTACCTCTCCACGGTGTCGTTCTTCGGCCCCGGCGAGGCCAACGGCATCTATAGCACGGCCTTCGCCAACCTGCTGGGCGCCGACAAGGATTACGCCGAGCGCTACCTCTCCAAATTCTTCGCGCGCGTCCCGGACGAAGACCTGCTCAACCGGATGACCTACGTGGACATGCGCTCCTACCTGCCGGAATGCCTGATGACCAAGATGGACATCGCCTCCATGGCCAATTCCCTGGAGACGCGCTCGCCCTTCCTGGACCACAAGGTGCTGGAATTCGCCTTCCGCCTGCCGGGTCACCTCAAACTGAAGGGCCTGACGGGGACGAAGTGGATCTTGAAGGAAGCTTTCAAGGAGATGCTGCCGCCGGACATCTACAGCCGCGGCAAGATGGGCTTCGGCGTGCCGCTGGGCATCTGGTTCCGCGGCGAGCTGAAGGATTACTGGGCCGGCGCCTGCCTGTCGCAGAAGGCGCTGGGGCGCGGCTATTTCAAGCCGGAGCAGCTGTTCCGCCTGTGGGACGAGCATCAGGGCGGCCTGAAGGACCACGGCTACAAGCTCTGGGCCCTGCTGATGCTGGAGCTGTGGCACCGGCAGTACGCCGACGATGCCCGGATCTGAGCCCGCTTTTAACCGACATGGATAATTTCTTCGCGACGGACCGGAAGCTGACCGCCAAAAATCTGGCGGCTATCCTGCTGCTGGCGGCCGCCGCCCGCTTCGCCCTGCTGCTGGCGCTGGGGCCGCAGGCCGAGCTCGATACAGGCCCCTATCTCGACGGCGCCCGGCTCCTGCTGGAAACCGGCAGCTTTTCCGAGGTGGACGCCGTAACTGGCCAGCTCACCCCTTTCGCCTACAGGATGCCGCTGTTTCACGCTTTCGCGGCGGGGCTGATGCAGGTCTTCGGCGCCGATATCGCCTGGCCCCTGGCCCTCGCCAATATCCTCTTCTCCGTAGCCGCCATACCGCTTGCGATGGTGGTGCTGTACGCCGCGGCCGGCCCGGCGGCCGCCGTGGCGGCCGGCTACCTGATGGCCATCGCCCCCAACTCCGTTTTCAACAGCGTCCTGCTGCTGACGGACAGCATGTTCGCTTTTTTCAGCGCCGTCTCTTTTATCGCCGGGCTCCAGGCCCTGAAAAACCGTTCCGGCGCCAGGTTCTTCCTCTGGGGCGCCGCGATAGGGCTCTGCGTCATGATCAGGCCCATCCTGCAGTATTACTTCATCGTGCCGCCCCTGCTGCTCTTCTCGCCCCTGTTCAGGGCGGAGTGGAGGGCCAGGGCCCGCTACTGCGCGCTGGTGCTGCTCGGCATGGCGGTTTTCATGGCGCCCTGGGTGGCGAGGAACAGCCTGCAGCTCGGTTTTGTCGGCCTGGAAACCAACCAGGGGGTGAACACCCTGGTCTCCACGATACACCTGGTCCGCCCGTCCACGCCGGAGCAGGCGCTGGCGGACCCCCGTCTGGCCGCGGTGAGGGATATCGTCGCCCGGCATACCGGCGCGCTGGAGGCGGAGGCCGAGGCGCGCGCCGCGCTGAAGCTTACCCCCGTGGAAGCCAGCGCCTATTTAAAGCGCCTGGGTGTGGAAGTTATCCTGCAGAACCCCCTGCGCGTGCCGCGGCTGTACCTGCGCAACGCGGTGAATATCGTCACCTCGCCGTCCGCTTTCATGGAATTGGCCGCGCGCCTTTCGGGAAAGACCACGGCTGTTTTTCCCCATATCTCCGTCGCCCTGCAGAACCGCGACTGGCGCACCCTGGCCGTTAACCTGGGGCCGCGCCTGCTGCTGGCCCTGCTGTTCCTGGTCTGCGCCCCTCTGGGCGTGCGCCTGCTCTGGCGGAACGCGGACGCCGACCGCAAGTTGGCGATAGCCCTGCTGCTGGCCACGACGGTCTACACGGTGGGCCTCACCTCCATGGTGGCCGGCTACGACCGCTACCGGCTGCCGCTGGAGCCGTTCCTGCTGGGCTTCGCGGCGGTCTGGCTGCTTTCCCTGCGGGCCCGCGGGCGCGCTCCGGCCGGTGAAAAATGAAGATAGTCCTTATCAACCCCGACATCCCGTGGAACGCCGGCAACATCGGCCGCTCCTGCGTGGCCACGGGCACGGAACTGGCTTTCGTAGGCAAGATGGGGTTCGACCTGAGCGCCAAGGAGATACGGCGCTCCGGCCTGGATTACTGGCAGTTCCTGAAATATTCGGTGCACGCCGACCTGGACGCGTTCCTGGCGACCCTGCCGGAGAACCCGTCGCTGATCTTCTTCTCCACGCGCGGGGGAAAAAGCTACTGGGAGGCGCCCTACCGCCCGGACTCGTGCCTGATCTTCGGCGCCGAGACGGCGGGCTTCCCGGACGACATTTACGAAAAATATTCGGAGTCTCTCTACAGGATCCCCATGTGGTCGGACAGGGTGCGGTCGCTGAACCTGTCCACTTCGGCCGGGGTCGCCCTCTACGAGGCGCTGCGGCAGACTAAGGCCTGAGCAGGTCCGCGAACTCCGGCGAACCCAGGCGGCCCAGCAGTTCGTGGCCGTTGACCTCGGCCTCCAGCGCCAGCGCCCCGCCCTTCTTCCCCAGCACGAAATAAGCCTCTCCGTCCTTGTACTTCCCGTTGTTCTGGCAGACGAACAGCCGTCCCCCGTCCTTGAGACCGGCCCCCAGGTTGGCGAGGGCTTTTTTTATTTCTCCGGGCGTGAAATACACCTCGTTGAGCACGTTGGCGCATTTAATAAGGTCGGCCTTGCGGGGCAGGGCGCCTGAAAAGATGTCGAAGGGCCGCAGTTCGGCACCCGGGAACTTTTCTGTCACGGCCGGGTTCAGCAGGGAGATCCTGCCCGCGCCGGCCGGCGCCTGCCCGCCGCCGCCGGTGCTGAGATAAAAGAGGGGGAGCTTCACTGAAACGCTTCCGTCGTCGCCGGCGTAGAACCGGCGCCCGCAGCAGAAATCTGTGTAGCGGTAGCAGTCCTGGCTGTCGGTCAGCAGCACCTCGCAGCCTTTCGCCCGCTCCAGCAGGCCCAGGGCGGAGACGCCGTCGGAAACCCCGGTCTCCACTATCAGGCTGCCCGGCGCGGCCGACGCCAGGAGGGCGGCGTCGGTGAGCGGGCTGCGGCCCGCCGCCGTGGTCTTGTAGGCGTTGCCGCTTTTAAAAAGGTTCATGGTCCTGGAGAACAGCGCGGCCTTTTGGTCCGCCGGCAGGGCGCTGCGGCGCACCTCGTCAAAGATGTCCGGGCTGAACTTTATGCGCAGGGCCAGCGCCAGAAATCTGGATACAGGGTTCTCCAGCGCCGCCAGGTAAAGGCGCAGAAAAGGCAGGCTGTCCAGGCAGGGCCCGCTGCGGAGAAGAATTTTTTTAATATCCGGCATAGATCACAGATCCCGGCCTCCGGGCCCGGCGGCGGTCAGCCGTTGGCCGGGTCCCGCACGGTATGCGTCATTTTTTTGTACGCCATTATCAGCCGCATGTCCAGGTTGAACCCCCACAGCTGGTGGCGGATCCTGAAGTTGGAGGTCGCCTTGAGCACCTTGAAGGCCAGCTTTTTGAGCGGGCCGAAATTAAAGGCGTCGATGTTGATGTTCACGAAATCCATGTAGAAAGAGACCTTCCGGATATATTCCTTGTCCGGGATCCAGACCAGTTTCTCCACGTCCTCGAAGCCCGTAAGCGGCACGACCGATTCGCTCCAGCCGGCGACCGTCTGCGGCTGTTGGTAGCCGTATTTCTGCACGCATTCCTCGTACAGTTCCCCGCCCGGGTAGGGGCGGAAGATCTGCGGGCCGATGATGGACACCTTGTTGTCCAGGGCCCGCAGTTTCTGTATCAGGAGCAGGGTGGCGTCGGTGTCGCTCTGCTCCTCGCCGGGCAGGCCCATCATGAAGGAAAAGGTCACGCCCAGGCCGTGCTTGACTATAAGCTCGGCCGACTGGCGGATCTGGGCGACGGTGATCTCCTTCTTGAGCTTGTCTAATATCCTCTGCGAGCCGGACTCGGCCCCGATCGAGAGGTAATAGAGGCCGACGTCCTTGAGCCTTTCAAGCAGGGGCTCGTCCACCAGCTTCCGGTCGAAGGCGTCCGCGCGCATGGAGGTGTACCAGTTGAACTTCAGCCCCCGCTTCTTTATCTCGTTGGCGAAATTTTCCGGGTGGTCGCGCCTGACGAAGAAATTCTCGTCGAGGAAATCGAAATAATCCAGGCCGAACTCCCGGGTCAGGTAGGCCAGCTCGTCGGCCAGGCGGCCCGCGGATTTGGTCCGGTACCCGCCGAAGGCCAGGCGCTTGTTGGCGTTAACGCAGAAGGTGCACCGGTAGGGGCAGCCGACGCTGGAGATGATGACGCCGGAGTTGACGCGCATCGCCTCCCGGCCCCTGCCGACGCTGCGGACCCGGTACTTGGAATAGTCTATCAGGTGGTAGTTCAGGAAAGGCAGCGAATCCAGGTCGTTGGGGGCCCTGCGGCCGGTAAAGACCAGCTCCCCGCCCGACAGGAAATACAGGCCCTTTACGGACCGCGGGTCGGCGTTGCCGCGCAGCGCCGCCAGCAGCTCTTGCGTGGTGTACTCTCCCTCTCCGACGCAGACAAAGTCGGCGACGCCTTCCCGCAGGACCTGCTCCGGGAACAGCGTGGGATGGATGCCGCCCCAGATGACGCGGGTGCCGGGGTAACGGGTCTTTACATGCCGGGACAGTTCAGCGGCGTGCCGGACCTGGCTGGTCATCACCGTGAAGCCTACCAGCAGGACCTGGCCCGGGGCCGCGTCCAGGTGCCGCGACAGGAGGCCGACGGGGTCCTCCTCCGCCACCATGTCCAGGACGAAGGAGCTCACGCCGCTGCGCTCCAGGAAGCTGGCGATGGTCAGCAGGCTGGCGGGAGGATAGGGGATCGGCGTCTGGATGTAGTGGTAGGCAGAACGCGGGTTAATGAGAAGGCACTCGTGCGTTTTCATGAAGGACCATTATACTAAAAGGCTATTTGCCCGCCGCCCGCGCGCCCGTCAGGCCGGCTTTTGCCGCCCCGGGCGGAACCGGTTAAGCGCAAGATTTGCCACCTTGCTCAGTTCTTCGAGCCGGAAGAAAGCGGAGATCGCCGTGAAACACAGCAGCCCCGCCAGGGCGGAGGCCGCCAGGGCCGCCCCCTGGCCCAGGGGCGTGCCGCCCGGAGCGGGCGCCAGCGCGGCGTGGGCCAGGAATACCGCCAGCCCCGAGACCGCCGAGAAGGCCGTGATCCTGAGCAGCGACCGGACTATCGCCACCCCGTGCAGGTTGGAGATGCGCTTTTTCAGGACGATAAAGAACAGTACGGCGGAGAGCAGGGAGCCCAGCGCGGCGGCCAGCGCTATGCCGCCGGCCGGCGGGCTCATCAGTTTCATGAACGCGAGGTTCATGGCGATGTTGGCGAAAAGCGTGGCGGCTACGACCTTGATTATGCTCTTGAGGTCCTGGAAGGCGAAGAGGATCCGCATCAGGATGACGGCGGCGTAGTTGGAGAAAAGCAGCAGGCAGTAGAACACGAACACCCGGGAGGTCAGCTCCGTCGCGGCCGCGTCAAAGGCGCCCCGCTGGAAGAGGAGCTGTATGGCGGGTTTCGCCAGGATCATCATGGTTACGGTCAGGGGGATGAAGATGAAGCCCGACATCCTGATGCTCAGGGACACGGTGTCCTTCATCTCCTCCAGCCGGTTCTCCGCGGCCTGTGCCGACAGGAACGGGTAGATGGAGGAGGCGATGGTCGCGGAGAAGATCATGAGCGGGACCTGTATCAGTTTGTCCGCGTACGCCAGGGCGGTTATGCTCCCGGCCGGCAGCCAGGAGGCCATGAACCTGTTGACCACGGTGTTGAACCCCGACAGGACCGGGATCACCAGGAAAAGGAACATCAGGCCGAAGGATTTCCTGATCTCGGGGTGCTCCAGGTCCAGCACGCCGGAATACCTGGCGCCGTAGGACCTGGCGAAGGGCGCGAGGAAGACGAACTGCAGGATGGTGCCCGCGAGCAGCCCCCAGGCCAGCGCGAAGACACCCAGCTGTTCGGTGAAGAGCAGCATGAAGAAGATGGTGCTCAGCGTTACGAAGATCCCGGAGACCGCCGGCCATAAAAAACGCTCGAACGCGTTATAAACGGAGGAGAGGATGTTGACCGCGCCCGTAAAAAGGACCGCGGCGCCGATGATCCGGAGCATCGCGGCAGCTTTGGCGGCGGTTTCCGGGGCGAGCCCGGGCGACGAGAGCCTGATGATAGGGCCCGCGAACAGGAAAATGAGGGCGACGAGGGCGGCCAGGACGATGAGGATAAGGTTGGAAACCGTGCTGATGATCCGGTTCGTTTCCGCCAGGTCCTTAGTCCTGTACCTGGCGATGACGGGGATGAACAGGATGGCGAAGAGCGAGAGGAAGACGTTGTTGAGCAGGTTGGGCACGGTCATCGCCGCGTAGAAGGAGTCCATCGACTCCGAGACGCCGAAATAATTGGCGATGAGCATCTCTTTGGCCAGCGACAGCGCGTGGCCCAGGATGCTGGCGGCAACGAGGATGCTGGCGGCTTTCGCTATCTTTAAATTGGTGGTCATTTCTCCCGTAAGCGAGCCGGGTTACTTTATTACGATGTCCTTCATGTGGTCTTTCGCCGCTTCAAGGGCGCTTTGCGGCAGGTGGCGCGGGTAGATCACCGGCATGCCTTTGTAGGAGGGGACCTTCCAGCCCTTCCCGTCCTTCTGGATCGCCCAGAAGCCGCCGAAAGCCGCCGCTTCGCCGAAGATCTCCGCGACCGCCAGGGTCACGCCGGGATGGAACTTCCGCCCGGTCTTCGGGTCCAGGATGAAATCCTTGTCGCCGGACCTTTTGGCCAGGTCGGCGTCGCATTGGGACAGCTGCAGGTTCAGGTCGTCGCCGCAGATGATGCCGCCGTCTTTTACCAGCGGGATGGCGTTGAGGATATCTTTTTTTACGGGGGCGTAGGTGTGGTCGGCGTCGATGAAAATAACGTCGAACTGCCCGGGCCTGAGCATCGGCAGGATGTCCCCGCTGCGGCCCTTGAAATGCTGGCAGAGGATGGTCTCGGGCAGGGTCTTTATATTGTGAAGGAAGATATTGTAGGCGATGTCCGAACTCAGCATCGCCTGCATGTTCTTATGGACGTCGTCCGAGTTCTTCTCCTCGTCGAAGAAGGCGGCCCACGCGTCCACGCAGGTGATAGCCCCGCGCGAAGCGTTGTGCTCCTCCAGGCCCTGGGCGAAGGACAGGGCCGAGGCGCCCAGCCAGGTGCCGATCTCGAGCACGCTGATGTCGGAGAGGGCCGGGTTCTGCTGCTTGAGCTTCCAGATGGTCCCGAGCATGAAGCAGTGCCTGACGGGGGCGCTCAGGATCCCGTATTTGATGTCGAAGACCGGTTTGCCGGGGGAAACGGTTTCTAGCAGGTTTTGGTAGGACATAGGTTAGGGGGCGGCTCGCTCTGATTTTAGCATTTATCTTTCGGGCCGCCGGCCGCCAGGGGCCGCAGCAGCAGCCGCGCGATTATGGCTATGATCGGGCCCAGGTAGATCTCGCCGTTGAGGATCTTTTTGACGAGGTCCGGGAACGGGACGGCTTCGATGGAGACGATTTCGGAATCGTGCGGCTTGCGCGCCTTGAATTCCGCCGCCGTTAGGTCTATCCTGAAGACGCTCAGCAGCACCGGCATCCGTCCGGGCATTTCCGAAATGGGCAGCTCCGGCACGAAGCGGGCCGGGTCCTTTATCCGGATGCCGGTCTCCTCGGCGAATTCGCGCATGGCCGCCATGACCGGGGTTTCTCCGGGCAGCGCCCCGCCGCCGGGAATATCCAGGGGACAGTCGTCTATCAAAGGGCGCTTCACGCGGAGCATGACCACCGACTTCCCTTCCAGCACGGGGAGGATGGCGACCTGGGGCTGGTCGTACTCCAGGGTATAGTAGGAGCCCCTGGACCGCACCTTGAACCAGGGGTTCTTATGCGCGGTCAGGACCGGCTTTAAGTCCGGGCAGAGCAGCGGGGGCGCGCAGTCCGGAGGATACGGCAAGACTCTTTTTTTCATCTATTCCCGGGAATATTATAGTAAATTCGTCCCCGCGGGGCGGTTGCGGGGGACGGCGCCTTTTTTGGTATTATAGGGGCTGGGATGAACATAGAAGCCCTGGAAAAAAAGGCCCGTGAAATACGGGCCACCTGCATACAGATGGCCTGCGACGGCCGGGTGGGGCATCTCAGCTCTTCGCTCGGCTACGTGGACGTGCTCGTGGCCCTTTACTACGGCTGGCTGAAGACCTTTCCGGGCGACCAGGCCAACCCCGGCCGCGACCGGTTCATCCTTTCCAAGGGCCACGGCTGCGCCTCCCTTTACGCCGTGCTCGCCGACCGCGGCTTCTTCCCGGCCGAGCGGCTTACCGAATATAACAAAGAGGGCTCCTGCCTGCCCAACCATCCCTGCATCCACGCCCTGCCGTCGGTGGAGATGTCCTCCGGCAGCCTGGGCCACGGCCTGGGCGTGGCGACCGGCATCCTTTACGGGCTGCGCCTGCGCGGCTCCGGCGCCCGGGCCGCCGTGCTGCTGGGCGACGGGGAATGCAACGAGGGCAGCGTGTGGGAATCGGCCATGTGCGCCGCCGCGCACAAACTTGACAATCTGCTGGCCGTGGTGGATTATAACGGCGTCCAGGCCGTGGGCAAGAGCGACGAGATCATGGGCCATACCTCCCTGGAGGAAAAATTCAGGAGCTTCGGCTGGGCCGCGCGGACCATAGACGGGTCCGACATGAAGGCCGTGACGGCGGCCCTGGCGGCGTTCCCTTTTGAAAAAGGCAAGCCTTCCGCCATCATCGCTAAGACAAAGATCGGCGTCTCCTTCATGGAGGGGGACGTGCTGTGGCATTACCGGGTGCCTTCCGAAGAGGAAAGGGTGAAAGCCCTGGCCGAGCTGGGCGCGAAGCCCCTCTACGGGGTGAAACCATGAGGCGCGCTTTTTCCAAAGCTCTCTGCGACGCCGCCGAAAAAGATCCCGGCGTGGTCTTCCTCACGGGCGACCTTGGCTTCCAGGTCTTCGACGATTTCGTGGCCAGGTTCGGGCCGCGCTACATCAATGTCGGCATCGCCGAGGCCCAGATGGTGGCCATGGCCTCCGGCCTGGCCAAGGAAGGCTTCCGTCCCATCGCCTACTCCATCGCCTCGTTCATGACGGCGCGCCCCTTCGAGCAGATCCGTGTCTGCGTCTCCTACCCTAACCTGCCCGTGCTGCTGGTCGGGGCCGGCGGCGGCTACGCCTATTCTTCCAGCGGCGTCACCCATCACGCCGGGGACGACCTGGCCCTGATGTCCCTGCTGCCCGGCATGACGGTGACGGCCCCCTGCGACCCTTCCGAGATAGAGCTGCTGCTGCCCCAGCTGCTCAAGCTCGACGGGCCTTCCTATATGCGTGTGGGCAAGTTCGGCGAGCCCGCGGTCCCGGCGCTGGAGGCGCCCGTGCTGGGCAAGGCCCGGCTCCTGCAGCGGGGCGCCAAGGTGGCCGTCCTGACCACCGGCGACATGGCGGCTCCGGCGCAGGCCGCGGTAAAGGAACTCGCCGTGGAAGGCATCTCCCCGCTGCTGTATCATTTTCACACCGTAAAACCCCTGGATACCGGAACGCTCGAGCTGATAGCCGCCGCTGCCGGCACCCTGATAGTGGTGGAGGAGGCGTCCCCGCACGGCGGGCTCGCGGCCTCCGTGGCCGGCTGGCTGGCGGCCGGCGGGCGCGGGACGCGCCTGGTGCGGCTGGGCCCGCCCGACAGTTTCTTTTTCGGCAGCCTGTCCCGCGAGACCTATGCCGCGCGGCAGGGCTACGACAAGAAAGGGATAATGGAGGCCTGCCGGAAAGTTTGGCGGCAGGCGGCTTAAAGAATTTACCTATGGCAGAAAGACTCAACCTCCTCCTCGTCAACGTCGGCGGCACCAAGAAGAAGGTGTACCAGGACCTCAGCAAGGATTACTCCGCCGTGGAGCCCCCGTTCTGGGCGGCCCTGATGGCGGGGTTCGTGCGCAAGAACGGCTTTACCGTGGACATCCTCGACGCCAACGTCCGCAACCTGAGCATAGAGGAGACGGCGCGGGAGATAACGGCCCGCAACGCCGAGATGACGGCCATAGTGGTGTACAGCCAGCAGGCCAACACCTGCGCGCCCATCATGGGCGGCGTAGGCGAGCTCTGCCGCCAGGTAAAAAAGCTGGCCCCGGACCACAAGGTCATCCTCACCGGCTGGCATCCCTCGGCCCTGCCCGAGCGCACCATCCGCGAAGAGGCCTGTGACCTGCTGATCCAGGGCGAGGGTTTCTACCCGCTGCTGGGCGTGCTGCAGAAGAAGCCGAATGAGCAGGTGCCCGGCCTGTGGTGGCGGGAGGGGGGCGAGATCCGCCACAACGCCCGCGGTTCCAATATAGAGAATTTAACGGGGGAACTCAGCGACGTGGCCTGGGACCTGCTGCCGCTGGCCGGCGGGGAGTACCGGGCTTTCAACTGGATGACCCTGCAGAGCCTGGAGACGCGCAACCATTACGCGTCCATCTTCACCAGCCTGGGCTGTCCCTATAAATGTTCCTTCTGCGCCATCCACGCCACGTTCGGCGAGCGCCGCATCCGCAACTGGAGCCCTGACTGGGCGCTGCGCCAGTTCGATATCCTGGCCCGCGACTACGGCGTAAAACATATCAACCTGATAGACGAGCTCTACGTCTTCGACGCCAGGCATTACCTGCCCATCGCCGAGGGGCTGCTGCAGAGGGAGTATAAACTGAATTTCTGCGCCTTCGCCCGGGTGGACCGGGTGGACGCGATGGATATCGCCGAGCTGAAGCTGCTGAAGAAGGCCGGCTTCAACTGGTTAAAACTCGGCATCGAGTCCAGCAGCGCGGCGGTGCTGTCCAAGGCCCATAAGGGCAAGTACGACCAGGATATAGTCCGGCGGGTGGTGGGTAAGATCCACGAGGCCGGCATAGACCTGTGCGCCAATTTCATCTTCGGCCTGCCCGGCGACACCTGGGAGAGCATGCAGCAGACGCTGAACCTCGCTTTCGAGCTGAACTGCGCCTTCCCCAGCTTTTTCTGCGCGATGGCCGCCCCCGGCTCCGACCTTTACAACGAGGCGCTGGCCAACGGCACGGCGCTGCCCGACAAGTGGGAAGGCTTCGCGCAGCAGGGCTACGACTTCCTGCCGCTCGGCACCGAAACGCTCTCCGCCGCCGACGTGCTGCGGTTCAGGGACTACGCTTTCGACGCCTATTTCCGCAACCCGCGCTACCTGGCCTCCATAGAAAAGAAATTCGGCGCCGCCGCCCGCGAACACGTGGAAGGCATGGCGAAGATAAAACTCAAAAGAAAATTACTGGGAGATTAGCCGCCGTCGGCGCAGGCCGCGGCGATATCGGGGTTGGCGCTCAGCCGGGCCGGCCGGGGCCCACTTTGCCCAGGACGTTGCGCGCGGTCCTGGCCAGGCCGCCGGTAAAACCGGCCAGGAAGACCAGCGGCCCGTGCCGGAAGAGCATAAAGAAAGTCTCGGCGGCGGCCGCCAGCCTGAACCGCTTGAGCATGGCGAACATGGAGAAGGTGCGGCTGTTTATTTCCCTGGTCTTGAAGCTCCGGCTCAGGTACAGCCGGCCGGGCCGGGCGGCGGGGGCCGCCAGCCGGGCGGCCAGGCCGTCCAGCAGGTTCTCCATGAACGTCTCCACGCGGTAGCTGCGGGCGGCGTGCGCGTGGGCGGCCGCGGCCATGGCCTCGCGCTTTTCCGGGTTGGCCAGGTAGAACTTCACCTTGGCCAGCAGCTCTTCCTTGTCGCGGAAAAAATCCAGTTCTTTCCCCGGCGTCAGCATGGTCTCCAGGGCGGGGGAATACTCCGTAAGGCAGAAAGCCCCCGCGGCGGCCACTTCCCTCGGCCTGCCCGTGTTCTGGCGCACCCGGTTGAGCAGCGGCTCGTCGTCGTTCTTCCAGTCCGGCGCGCCGACCTGGCTGAAGTTCAGGTTGATCCTGCTCCTGCATAAATATTCTGAGATCTTTTTCGCCGGCAGGTAGCCGTTGGGCGAGCCCTGCCCGTAAACTTCAACTTTTATCCCGGCGTCCCGGAGGAAATCTATATACTCGCGCCTGCCGCGCTTGCGCATGTCCCCGATAAAGCAGACGTCGATGTCCTTCTCTATCTTTACGGGGAAATACTTGTTGCTGGCGGTAAGCTCGTCCTGGCAGACCTGCGCCGGGATCTCCAGCCTGGCATAGGCGGCCACGGCCAGGTAATCGGAAGTGATGACGGCGTCGGCGGCCTGGGCGTAATACCTGTTGTAGCTTTCGAAGTAAAGCGGGTCGTCGGCGAACCAGAAGACCACCCGGGTCTTTTCGCGCAGGGCGGCGTAGAACTCCACCGAAAGCTGGTAGTCGCTGGCGAAAGGGCAGCAGAGCACGAGGTCCGTCTTTTCGCGGGCGACGGTGTCCAGGATGCGCCGCTCGGTGTTCTTTATGCCCTCCTCATGGCAGGCGGAGGCGTAGTTGAGCAGGCGCACGGAGGCGAAGTGCCGCTTTAGCGGGTCGAAGCGCATGGGAAAGCCGCTGTCCTCGGCCGGGTACAGCGCGAGCAGGTTTTTATCTTTGAAAAAATCGGTCATGGGACGCGGCCTTGAACTGCCGGAACGCCGGGCCAAAGCGGGCCCGGCGCGTTCCGAACGAGGTTGTAAACTCGCGCGATTAAATTATACTATTAAAAACAACGCGCGGATAATATGGGTCCCGGGGCGGGACGCGGGGCTAAAATATATGAAAAAAACGGCTAAAAAACAGAAAGTGGCCATCACCGGCGGGGCCGGCTACATCGGGTCCGTCCTCGCGCCGACCCTGCTCAGGGCCGGTTTTAAGGTGCACGTGCTGGACAGTTTCATGTTCTCGCAGACTTCCCTGCTGGACTGCTGCTCCTCCCCCGATTTCGAGATAACCCGCGGCGACGCCCGCGACGAGCGCCTGGTGAAGGAGCTTGTGGGCGGCGCGGACTACATCATCCCGCTCGCCTGCCTGACCGGCGCGCCCATCTGCGACCGCAACCCGGCCGAGGCCAAGGGCGTCATCCTGGACGCGCTCGATGTCATCTTGAAGTTCCGCTCGAAAGACCAGCGGCTCCTCTACCCCACCACCAACAGCGGCTACGGCCTGGGGGAAAAGGGGCGCTTCTGCACCGAGAAGACCCCCCTGCGCCCGGTCTCGCTGTACGGCCGGCTCAAGAACGCCGCCGAGGAGAAGATCCTCTCCGCCGGCAACTCCGTGGCGTTCCGCCTGGCCACGGCCTTCGGCGTCAGCCCGCGCATGCGCCTGGACCTGCTGGTCAACGACTTTACCTACCGGGCCGTCACGGACCGGTTCATCGTGCTCTTCGAGGCCCATTTCAAGCGCAACTTCATCCATGTGCGCGACATCTCCAGGGCCTTCATGCACGCCATGGCCAAGTTCGAGGCGATGAAGGGCGAGACCTACAACCTCGGCCTGAGCGACGCCAACCTGAGCAAGCTGGAACTCTGCAGGGAGATCCGCAAACAGGTCCCGGAATTCTACGTTTCCGAATCCGCCATCGGCAAGGACCCGGACAAGCGCGACTACATCGTCAGCAACGCCAAGATAGAGAAGACCGGCTACAGGCCCGAAGTTTCGCTGCAGGCCGGCATTGCCGAGCTCGTAAAAGGCTTCCGCATCATCAGGCGGAACCAGTACTCCAACGTCTAGGCCGCGCCCGGGGAACAAGGCATGATAATCAGCAAGACTCCGTACAGGATCTCCTTCTTCGGCGGCGGGACCGATTACCCCTGCTGGTACAACAAGAACAAGGGGCAGGTGCTCACCACCTCCATCGACAAATACTGCTACATCACCTGCCGGCCCCTGCCGCCTTTCTTCAGCCACAAGTTCCGGGTCGTGTATTCCAAGATAGAGGATGTGAAGAAGATCTCCGAAATAAAGCATCCCTCCGTCAGGGCCTGCCTGCAGTTCATGCAGGTGAAGGAAGGCCTGGAGATCCACCACGACGGCGACCTGCCGGCGCGCTCGGGGCTGGGGTCCAGTTCCTCTTTCACCGTGGGCCTCCTTAACGCCCTGTACGCGCTGAAGGGAAAGGTGGTTTCCCAGGACCGGCTTGCCGCCGACGCCATCCATATAGAACAGGACCTGCTCAGGGAGAACGTGGGTTCCCAGGACCAGGTGATCGCCGCCCACGGCGGCTGCAACGTGGTGACCTTCGGAGAGAAGAACCACCTGCAGGTGCGCCCGCTCACCTTGTCCGCCGCCAGGCTGGAGGCGCTGCAGGACCGCCTGATGCTCTTCTACACCGGCATCGTGCGCACCGCTTCCGACATCGCCGGGGCGCAGATCAAGAAGACGCCCCAGTGCCAGACCGAGCTGACGGAGATGTGCGGGATGGTGGACCGCGCCGTGGACATAGTCAACGGCAAGGCCGACATCGGCGACTTCGGCCGGCTGCTGCACGAGAGCTGGAAGATAAAGCGCAGCCTTACCGACAAGATCTCCAGCCCCGTCATAGACGCGGTGTACGCCAGCGCGCTCAAGAGCGGCGCCCTGGGCGGCAAGATCCTCGGCGCCGGCGGCGGCGGCTTCATGCTGTTCTTCGCCGAGCCCGGCGCCCAGCCCCGGATCAAAACGGCGCTGAAAAAACTGCTGCACGTCCCTTTTAAGTTCGAAAATTCCGGCAGCTCGATAATCTTTTACAAACCATGACCATGGACGCGGTTATCCTGTGCGGCGGCAAAGGCACTAGGCTGCAGAGCGTGGTGTCGGACAGGCCCAAGCCCATGGCCGCCCTCAACGGCAAGCCGTTCCTGCAGATGCTGGTGGAATACGCCGCCGGCTTCGGGGTAGCGCGGTTCATCCTCTGCGCGGGGCATATGGCCGAAACGATAGAGGAGCATTTTTCCGCCGGCCTGCCCGGCCTCGAGATCCTGGTCTCCCGCGAGCCGCAGCCCCTGGACACCGCCGGGGCCGTAAAGAACGCCGAAGGCCTGATAAAAACCCCGCAATTCCTGGTCATGAACGGCGACTCCTTCTGCAGGCTGGACCTGCGGGCTTTCATGGATTTTCATTTTTCCCGAAAGGCCAGGGCTTCCGTAGCCGTGGCCCGGGTCGCCGACGCCGGGAGTTTCGGTTCCGTGGCCATGGACGGAGCAGGCAGGATAACCTCCTTCCGGGAAAAGTCCGCCGCCGGGGAAGGGTATGTGAACGCCGGGATTTACATCCTGGAGAAGGCGGACCTCGCCGCCGTGCCGCCCGGGGTTAAGTACTCCATGGAGCGGGACCTGCTGCCCTCGCTGATAAGCGGCGGGGGAGTTTACGGCTGCGTGACCGCGGAAAAACTTTTCGACATAGGCACCCCCGAAGGATACAGGGCTGCCGGGGAACAACTGAAATGAGACTACCTTTCGGCACCATCGCGGTCAGCAAGAAATCGCGCAAACTTATAAACACGGCGCTCGACACCCTGAAGCTCTCCAGCGGCCGCCTGGTGCGGGAGTTCGAGGCCGGCTTCGCCGGGCATATCGGCACCAAAGAGGCCGTGGCCGTGAGCACCGGTACCGACGCCGACATCCTGGCGCTGGCCGTGCTGCACGATTTCGGGGCCAGGCGCGGCGACGAGGTTATCCTCCCGGCCCTGTCCTTTGTGGCCACCGGCAACGCCGTGCTGCACGCCGGCTTTAAGCCGGTCTTCGTGGACGTCGAGCGGCATACGCTAAACATCGACCCGAAGAAGATAGAGCGGGCCATAACCCCGAAGACCCGCGCCATCATGCCCGTGCACCTGATGGGCAAACCGGCCGACATGGACGCCATCAACAAGATAGCCAAAAAGCACAAGCTCTTCGTGGTGGAGGACGCGGCCGAGGCGCACGGCGCCGTGTACAAGGGCCGCAATGTCGGCACCCTCGGGGACATGGCCGCCTACAGCCTCTACATCGCCCACATCATCACCACTATCGAGGGCGGCATCGTCACCACCGACAGGCCGGACTTCGCCGAGGTGCTGCGCTCGCTGCGCAGCCACGGCCGCGCCTGCAAATGCCGGGTCTGCGTGGTCAATACCTGCGACGCCTACTGCGAGAAACGGTTCAAGTACGGCGAGGGGTCAGACATACGGTTCGTGTTCGAGCGCATCGGCTACTCCTGCAAGATGAACGAGCTGGAGGCGGCGGTGGGGCTGGGCAGCCTGGACACCTACAAGAAGATCATAGCCAAGCGCCGCGCCAACCTGCTGTCGATGATAGCCAAATTCAAGAAGTTCGAGCCCTGGCTCACCACGATAAAAGAAGAGAAGCACGAGCAGATCGGCCCGCATGCCTTCGCTATCATCCTCGGCGAGAAGGCGCCTTTCACGCGCAACGAGCTGGGCCTTTACCTCGAGAAGAACGGCATAGAGACGCGCCACCTGTTCTCGTCCATGCCCACGCAGTGCCCGGGCTTCGCCTACCTCGGCGGCAAACTCGGAGATTTCCCCAACGCCGAGTATATCGGCAACAAGGGCCTGCACATAGGCGTGCACCAGGACCTGGGCCCGCGGCACGTGGATTATTTTATCCGGAAAACGGAAGAGTTCCTGAAGGGGAAAGGGCTCTTCTGACCGCCGCCCTGGCGGTCTAGAACAGCCGCGCCGCGCTGAGGGCTATCGCGGGAGAGGAGCCTATATTCCTCTTGTCGTGATGGTCGTCGTAGGCTTTTCCGCGGAAATACCTGCCGCGCAGGGCCCAGCCGGTCCACAGCGAAAAATTATAATTGTCTGAAGCTTTATACTGGGTCCAGAGCCCGGCGTTGGCCTGCTCTATATAGGTGGAGTAATCCTTGTCGGGCCTGCCGGCCTGTTCGAACTGCAGCGCGGAATAGATATACTCCGCTTTGAAGCTTAACGTTTCGGAGGCTTTCACGAGGACAGAGGCCTGGCAGTATTTGGGCGGTATATAGGCCGCGGAAAGTTCGTAGGCTTTAGAGGGCCGCCAGGAGGCGGAGAACGGCAGGCGGAAAGAGAACTTCTCGGAACGGTAGTTGTAGGAAACGTAGGGGAAAGGGATACGCCTGGCGAAGCTGCGGCGGGAAGAATACATCAGCCCGGCGGCGAAGGAATGCGGGCCGCTGCTGCTGAAAGTCCTGGCCGCGTTAAATGAAACGTTAGTTTCATGGATGGAATAAAAAGGCCGGTCCGAGTTGGATTGCAGGCCGGCGGAAAAAAAGTTCTTCCTGGTCCTCGCGTTAAGTTTGAAGCCGGCCGAATAAAGTTCCCCCGGCAGCCAGCCGTCCTTGAGTATGCGGTGGTGGGTGGCGCCTGTTTCGAGCGAGACCCCCCTGCCCAGGGCGGCGCTGCCGGAGGCGCCCAGGGAGCGGTGGGCGAGACCCTCCGAGTCCGAGTAGCCGGTCCTGGCGGTCAGGTAGGAGCGGTTGTGCTCCGCCCTGCCCAGGCCGTCGGGAGAATAGAGCCCCTGCGCGGAGGCCGGAGCGGGGAGCAGGCTAAGGAGCAGGAGCAGCGCGGTGATTCTCATGTGGTGTCCTTGTCAGCCGAAGTTAAAAGGCTCGCGGGTCTTCGCGTCCCTCGAGATCAGGTAGAAACTCCAGAAAATAACGGCGGAGCCGCAGAGGAAGATGAACTTCGCCACGGCCCCGGTATGGGCTATCAGGCCGAGCTCGGTCAGCAGGTAGGTCCAGTCGTGCTCGCCGCCTCCTACCAGCGGCAGGGCCTGCTTTATGGCGTCGCCGGCGTAGATGCTGACGTTGAGCAGGCTCTGGCCTGTCCAGAACAGGCAGAGCTGCCAGCCCAGGTTGGATCCCCGGCGCGCAAGGTGCGCCAGGCAGACCGCCGGCAGCAGCAGCTGGAACAGGGTGCCGCCGAGCACGGAGATGAAGCGGCCGAAAAAGCCCAGGAAGACATGGCCGGCCTCGTGAAAGGCCAGGTTCACGTAGTCCAGCGGGGAGAAATAATTGTCGTTCGCCAGCCAGCGGGTGTAGAAAAGAAAGAGGGCGGCTATCAGGACCAGGCGGCCCCAGGACCGCGCTGCCGGGCGGTCCCGCTCGGGGGCCGCCGCGGAGCCCCCGGGAGCGCTGCGCAGGAGCTTTTCCGCCTTCGCCCCGGCGCGCACTTCTTTGGGGACGTGGGTCCTGTTGAGGCAGGCCCCGCAGAATTCGTTCTCCGCGGGGTTCGCCGCCCCGCAGTACGGGCAGGGGATATTGGCCGGGATCTCTTCAGGGGCTTCCATCAAGGACAATTATAGTAATAAAGAAGGCCGGGCCTTGCGGCCCGGCCTTCCCTGAGGCGCCCGGTTTTTAGCGGTAGTACCTGTCGGGGTTGTAGATGAAGTAGAAGTCGAACGGCTCCAGCCGCGGCAGCGTGACGAAACGCTGGCCTTTCTCGTCGAGCTTCTCGTCCAGGGGGAGCGAGGAGGCGTAGCGCGCCGCCGGGCGGGTCACCGGCTTTTCATCCGGGTTCTTCACTATGCCGGTCTCTTCGATCTCCTCCACCACGTTGGTGGCCCATTTGTAGCCCACCGCCTTGTCGCCGAACTCCTCCCAGTCGCCGTCGGAGTTCTTTTCGTACATCTTCTTGCGGAACTCCTCTATGGAGATCCCCATTTTCTTGCTGACCGGGACGTGCAGGCGCCGCTCCCATTCCTTGTTGAGCTCCAGCTGTTCCTTCATCTGGGTCATGTTGCCCCAGGCGAAAGAGGACATCTGGTGGTGCAGGATGATGGCGTTGGGGTAGACGTAGGACTTGTCGGCCAGCGTGGTTATGACCGCCGCCATGCTGGCGGCGTAGGAGCGCACCACCACGTGCACCGGGGCCTTGGAGGCCTGCATCGCCTTGACGATGCGGTAGCCCTCCATCACGGAGCCGCCGGGGCTCATGTCGATCACTATGAAGATCGGCTGCGTGGAGATGTTGTTGAAGTAGTGGATGCGCTCCGTAACGTAGTCGGCCACGCCGGTGAAGATGGGGCCGTTGAGCGCTATGCGCCGGTCGCTGATGACCAGCTTGCCGTTGGCGAAGGGCTTTTCGGTATAGACCGGCTCGGTGTTGCTCTCCTTCTTCCACTCGGATCTCTTGACGCGCAGCTCCAGGTCGCTGTTGAGCCGGGCTATGCGGTTGTCCAGTTCCGCCTTCTCGAACTTGAGCAGGCGCTCCGCGAGGTCCAGGCGCTTAATTTTGAGATCGATCTCGTTGCGCTCCTTGCTGTCGGCCAGCAGGTCCATGCGCTGCTGTTCGGCCTTCATGTCGTTCTCGGCCTTCATGCGGGCTATCTTGGCGGCCAGCTCGCTCATGAGCTTCTTGTTTTTTTCTTCGGCCAGCTTGTTCTCCACGGCCAGCCTGGCCAGTTCTTCGCCCTGGGCCGAGGCGAGGGCCTTGGCCTGCTCGGCGGAAAGCTTGTTCTGCGAGGCCAGCTTCAGGTATTCGGTCTCCAGCCTGGCCAGGTCGGCCTTGCGCTTCTCGTCGGCCAGCTTGTTCTCCGAGGCGGTGCGGGAGAGCTCGGCTTCGAGTTCCGAGGTTTTGGCCTTCTGCCGCTGCAGTTCCAGCTCGTGCTGGGCCCTCAGTTCTTCCTTTTCGGCCGTGACCTGGTGCAGTTTCTTCTTGAGGCGCTGGTCGGCTATCTGGTTATCGGCGCTCAGCTTGGCGAGCTCCGTCTGTTCGGGCGAAGGCTGCGCGGGGGCGGGCGGCGTAGCCATTGACTGCGCCTGCTGCCGGGGTTGGACCGCCGGGTCCTGGGCGGCGGCCGCGGGGGCGGCGGCGCAGAAGAGCAGGGCTGGCAGCAACAGTTTGCGTATGGACATGGGGCGTTTCTCCGTGGGGCTAAAGTGAGCGACAAGGGAAATAATATCGCATGCCGGGCCCCGTGTCAACAAAGCCGGGCCGGCCCCCGCTTTATAAACGCGCTTAAAAGTTGTTTAATATCGGATATATGCTCAAAAAACTCGTTGAATCCTTCATTGGCTCCAAAAGCGAGCGCTCCCTTAAGACCGTCCAGCCGGTGGTCGACCAGATCAACGCTCTGGAAGAAGAGATCTCCAAGCTTTCCGACGACCAGCTTAAAGCCAAGACCCCCGAGTTCAAGGAGCGCCTGGCCAAAGGCGAATCCCTCGACGATATCCTCCCTGAAGCCTTCGCCTGCGTGCGCGAGGCGTCCAAGCGCGTATTAAAAATGCGCCACTACGACGTGCAGCTTATCGGCGGCATCACGCTGCACCGCGGCAAGATAGCCGAGATGCGCACCGGCGAAGGCAAGACCCTGGTGTCCACCCTGCCCGCCTACCTCAACGCCCTCACCGGGCACGGCGTGCACGTGGTCACGGTCAACGACTACCTGGCCAAGCGCGACAGCCAGTGGATGGGCCCGGTGCACGAATTCATGGGGCTGACGGTCGGCTTTGTGCAGCACGACATGCGCAACGAGGACCGCCGCGAGATGTACAACCGCGACATCACCTACATCACCAACAACGAGGTGGGCTTCGACTACCTGCGCGACAACATGGTGATGGACAAGGAAGACCGCGTGATGCGCGAGCGCAACTACGCCGTGATCGACGAGGTGGACTCGATCCTGATCGACGAGGCCCGCACGCCGCTGATCATCTCCGGCCCGGCCGAGGAATCGACCGACAAGTATTATATCGTCAACCGCGTGATCCCGCTGCTGACCCCGCGCTTCATCACCGAGAAAGAAGAGATAGAGGCCAAGCGCGACGGCGTAGACCTGGGCAAGGGCTACGACGCCGTGATAGACGAGAAGTCCCACACCGCCACCCTCACCGAGGAGGGCGTGCACAAGGCCGAGAAGATCCTGGGCGTGGGCAACATCTACGACGATGTCTCTTCCGAATGGGCCCACCACCTGACGCAGGGCCTGCGCGCCCACCACCTGTTCCGCAAGGACGTGGAATACGTGGTCAAGGACGGCGAGATCGTCATCGTGGACGAGTTCACCGGCCGCCTGATGCCGGGCCGCCGCTGGTCCGACGGCCTGCACCAGGCCATCGAGGCCAAAGAGAGCATGCGCATCAAGGAAGAGAACCAGACGCTGGCCACGATCACCTTCCAGAACTATTTCAAGCTCTACAACAAGCTCTCCGGCATGACCGGCACCGCGATGACCGAGTCGGACGAGTTCTGGGAGATCTACAAGCTCGACGTGGTGGAGATTCCGCCGAACCGCCCGCTGGTGCGCAAGGACTCCCCGGACCGCATCTACCGCACCGAGCGCGAGAAGAATAACGCCATCGTGGCCGAGATAGACGAGCGCTGGCGCAAGGGCCAGCCGATGCTCGTAGGCACCCGCTCTATAGAAAAATCCGAGAAGCTCGCCACCATGCTGCGCGTGAAGGGCATCCCGCACCAGGTGCTTAACGCCAAGTACCACGAGATGGAAGCGCAGATCATAGCCCAGGCCGGCCGCAAGGGCCAGGTGACCATCGCCACCAACATGGCCGGCCGCGGCACCGACATCATCCTGGGCGGCAACCCGCCGCTGGCCGAGGAGCACGATTACGTAGGCTCCGTGGGCGGCCTGTGCGTAATGGGCACCGAGCGCCACGAGAGCCGCCGCATAGACAACCAGCTGCGCGGCCGCTGCGCGCGCCAGGGCGACCCCGGCTCCTCCGTTTTCTACGTCTCCCTCGAGGACGAGCTGATGCGGCTGTTCGGTTCCGAGCGCATCTCGGCTATCATGGAGAAACTCGGCATGGAGGAGGGCGAGGTCATAGAATCGGGCCTCGTCAGCCGCCAGATCGAGGGCGCGCAGAAGCGCGTGGAGGGCATGAACTTCGACGCCCGCAAGCAGCTGCTGGACTACGACAACGTGATGAACAAGCAGCGCCTGGCGGTCTACGAGCTGCGCAACGCGGTGCTGGACGGCGTGGGCGTGACCGACCGGGTGAAGCGCATGATCCACGAGGCGGTGGAGGAGCAGCTGGACCTCAACGCCCCGCAGGACCAGGCCTCTATGCTGTGGAACATGGAAGCGCTGAACGTTTACCTGAAGAAGACGGTGGGCTTCGAGCTGACGTACACCAAGGACGAGCTGCACGGCCTGATCCGGCCCGTGCTGCAGGACGAGGTGTTTAAGCGCGTGGACGGCGCTTACGAGGGCCGCTTTAACGACTTTGCCGAGCGCAACGTGGATTTTGCCGAGCTGCAGCGGGTGCTGCTGCTGCAGATCATGGACCATATCTGGAAGAACCACCTGTTCGAGCTGGACCACTTGAAGAAGGGCGTGGGCCTGCGCGCCTACGGCCAGAAGGACCCGCTGATAGAGTACCAGAAGGAATCCTACTCGCTGTTCGAGAGCATGCTGGGCCGGGTGCGCGACCAGATGGTGGAGTACGTGTTCCGCATCCAGCTGCCGCCGCGCCCGGTGGTGCGGCAGGCGGTGCAGGAGGGGGAGCCCCGGCCGGTGCAGAACGCCGCTCCGGCCAAGCCGGTCAACAAGTTCGCGGATTCCAAGATAGGGCGCAACGACCCGTGTCCCTGCGGCTCGGGCAAGAAGTACAAGAAGTGCCACGGCGCTAACGCGTAGTTTCCGGCAGGCCTCAGGGGGCGCGTGTCCCCCAGGCCCGGCGAGGGGACCGGAACGCAAAACCGGCGTCTCGCACACCGTGCTCGCGCCTGCCCGCCTCGGACCTCGCGCTTACGCAAGCTCGGTCCTCCGGCAGGCTTTTGCTAACCCGGTCCCCTCGTCGGGCCGGAGTTAACGCATGCTAAAAAAAATCCCGCCCATTATCTTTCCTGTACTCACTTCCGTACTTCTTGTCCTCGCTTATCCTGATTTTAATTTTGGGTGGCTGGCTTGGGGGGCGTTGGGGCCGCTTTGCTGGTTTATTCTTAAGGCGAAGAAGTTAAGGCACGCGGCGCTCGGGGGGCTGGTTTGCGGCGGATTGTTTTACGTCGGGATACTTTACTGGGTCTATCCTACTATGCGGGCCGGGGGCGTGGGGCCGGCGGTTTCGGCGCTGGGGCTGGGGCTGCTCGGTCTCACGCTGGGGCTGGAATTTCTGCTGGTCTCTGTCTGCGGGTTCTACCTGAAGAAGATTGGCCGCGGTTTGTGGCCTTACCTGTTCGCCCTCTGCTGGTTCCTGCTGGAGTACGGCAAGGTTTATCTGTCGCTTAAAGCGGTGTGGTTTCCCTGGTTCATGCTGGGCTATACGCAGTGGAGCTATACGCCGCTGATACAGGTAGCTTCGGTGACCGGGGTTTACGGCCTGAGCGCCGCCGTCTGTTTTACGGGGGCGCTGGCCGCGGCCGCGCTGGCGGCCGACGGGCCGGCCTGGCGGCGGGCGCTGCGCTTTAGCCCGGCGCTGCTGGTGTTCTGCGGGCTTTGGTATTTCGGTCAGCGCGAGCTGGCCGGCGCGGGCGCCCCGGCGAGGGAGCTCTCCGTGGCGCTGCTGCAGCCCTCCATAGACCAGTACGCCAAGTGGGACGAGGCCGAGGCCGCCGGCATAAAGAAAACCATGGAGGAGCTGTCGGCGCGGGCCGCCGGCGCCGACCTGGCGCTCTGGCCGGAGAACGCCCTGCCCTGCTGGCTCGACGAGCTGGACTGCTACGCCTGGCTGAAGAAGGCCGCGGCCCCGCGCGCGGGCGCCAGCCTGGTGGGGTCAGTTTCCAAGGGCGACGGCCGGCACGTTTCGGCTTTCCTGCTGGATGGCGAGGGGGAGATAAAGGGCGCCTACGACAAGCGCCAGCTGGTGCCTTTCGGCGAGTACGTGCCGCTGCGCTCCTTCCTTGGTAAATTCATAGAGCCGGTGGCGGCCCTGGGGGAGTTTCAGCCGGGCGCGCCCTTCCAGATAATGCCGGAGCTGCGCGGCTTCAAGTTGGGCACGGCTATCTGCTACGAATCTATTTTCCCGTATCTTTTCACCGGGGACGCGGCCCATGGGGCGGACCTGTTCGTAAATATCACCAACGACGGCTGGTACCTGGCTACGGCCGCGCCCTACCAGCATTTTATCGTCAACATCTTCAGGGCCGTGGAGACCAGGCGCTCCGTGGCCAGGGCCGCCAACAACGGCATTTCCGGCGTCATAGACCCGTGGGGCCGCGTGCTGGCGAAAACCTCCCTGAACGAGCGGACGGTGCTGGAGGCGCGGGTGCCGGTCTATCCGGGCTCTTCTTTCTTCACCCTATACGGCCATTGGTTCGCGCTGGCCGCGGCGCTGGCCGTTTCCGCCTTCCTGCTGGCCGTGCTGTTCCTCTGATATGAAGATAGTTTTTTCCAAAGACTATACCGTTAAAACTCCCGGCCACGTGTTCCGGGCGGACAAGTTCGAGGCCGCTCTGAAATTGCTGCTGCGCGAGGGGATTGTTTCAGAGAGCGACGTGGCCGCCCCGCGGCCTCCTGTAAGGGCCGACCTGCTGCTGGCGCACGGCCCGGCCTGGGTGGACAAGAGCCTCCGGGGCGGGTTCACCGCAGAAGATTCCAAACGGGCGGAAATTGAGATAAGCCGGGGCGTGGTGCGGGCGCACCTGGCCAACGTGGGCGGCACGGTGCTGGCTGCCCGGCTGGCCCTGGCCGAAGGTCTGGCCGTCAACTGCGGCGGCGGCTCCCATCACGCTTTCCGGGACCACGGCGAAGGCTTCTGCCTGCTCAACGACATCGCCGTGGCCGTGAGGCTGCTGCTTAAGGAGCGCCGGGTAGCGCGCGCCATGGTGATAGACCTCGACGCCCACCAGGGCAACGGCACGGCCTCTATTTTTAAGGGCGACAGGCGTGTCTTCACTTTTTCCATGCACGGCGCCGAGACCTACCCCGAAAAGAAAGAGAGGGGGTCCCTGGACCTGGAATTAAAACCTAACATCGGCGACCTGGAGTACCTGGCCCTCCTGCGGCGGGAGCTGCCGCGGGCGCTGGACGGGTTCAAGCCGGAGTTCGCCTTGTACGTGGCCGGGGCCGACGTTTACCGTGGCGACCT
Source organism: Elusimicrobia bacterium GWB2_63_22 (assembly GCA_001799735.1). Taxonomy (GTDB): domain Bacteria; phylum Elusimicrobiota; class Elusimicrobia; order Elusimicrobiales; family UBA9959; genus UBA9959. The sequence continues at coordinate 29,374 of MGUA01000025.1, forward strand.
GCTGGGCGGCCTGGGGCTGAGCGTCGGGGGGATACGCAGGCGCGACGCCTTTGTGCTGGCCGAATGCCGCCGCCGCGGCTTGCCAGTGGCGGCGGTCCTGAGCGGCGGCTACGCCAGGAAGTTCACCGACACCGTCCGCATCCACGCCAATACCATACGGGAAGCCCTCAGGGCGGGCAAACTTCAGAGTGAGGAATAATATGGCCACAATTTTTTCCGAGACGCTGACGCGGCTGCGCAAGGAGGCCGGGTACGCTACGGCCTACCGGTTCTTCCACGATAATGGCGGGGCGCCGGTCTTTAAGGTCTCCTACCGCAACTACCTGATGATGGAGCAGGGCAGGAACCTGCCGGTGCTGGGCCGCCTGGAGAGACTGATAGTCGGCCTGCATATGCCTTTTGGCACGCCCGCGGCCAGGGAGCTGACGCTGGCCTGGCTGAAAACCATGGCCGGGGAGGAATCCTATGCCGGCCTGCTGGAGCCCCTGCTCAACGGGGCCTCTCCTGCCGGTTCCGTTTCTCCCGCCGAGGCGGCCCTGGGCCGGACCCTCGCGGAAAAGAAGTACCACATCACCATGAAGCAGGTCATAGCCACCGTCAGCAGTTTTGAGGCCTATAAGTGCTTCTTTGTGATAGAGACCGACACCGGAGTCTGGACCCCGGAGAGTATGGCCGGGGCGGTCGGGATAAAGAAGGCGGCGGCGGGCCGCGCGCTGAAGGAATTTTTGAAAGTCGGGCTATTGAAGGCCGAGGGGAAGGGCTACAGGTGCCGGATCTCCGGGCGGCTGGTGGAGTACCCGGCCGCCCCCGCTATCCCTAAAACCGTTATCGACAGGCTGCGGGAATACCGCGGCCGACTGGAGCGCGAGGGCCAGCCGGAGTTCTCTATCTCGGGCATGGTGCGGGCCGACGCCGACGCGCTGCGCGGCTTTTTTCCCATGCTGAAATCCAGCGTGGAGGCCTCGTACGCCTTCTCCACCACCACCAGGACGAAGAAGTCCGCGGGCTTCTTTATTTCGGCCAAGGTTCAAAAACTCTGGAATTTCTAAACCAGGGCGCGTAAAATAAAACAGCCGGCTCCGGGCCGGCTGTTTTATTTTGCCTGGGCTTTCCGTTAGCGCTGGAAGTAGCCGATAACGTAGTAGTAGCCGCCCTCGTAGGAGGCCACTTCGTGGGTGACCACGGTGGCGCCGTCGTTCTCGAGGCGGTCGGCCATGTCGAACATGCGCTCGTAGGCGTCAAGTTCCACCTTGAAGACCGGGCTGGACTCTATGGCCAGCGGGGCGGCGGCCCGGTAGGCTATGCGGAAGCGGTAGTCGCCGAGGCCGTTGACCACGATGGTCTGGTTGACCACTTCGGTCCTGGCGAACTTGAAGCCGTTGACGGCCCAGTTCAGGACTTCGGAGGCCTTGGCGGCGCTGGGGTACTTGCCGTAGCTGTCGTAGACCTGCTCCGCGGAGACGGCCTTGTTGGCGAAGGGCGGCTTTATGGGGCGGATGATGTGGGTGGCGCAGGCGCCGGCCGGTTCGCCGGTGGAGAAGTCGGGCTTCTGGGCCGGTTCGGTGAGGATGGCGCCGCTCTCGCACTTAAAGAGGCACTTGTTATTCTTGAACTCGGTGAAGATGCAGTAGTCCAGGGTGGTCGGCTGGGGCTGGGGGAAGGGGTTGTGCTGGTTGTTTATCTGGTTCCAGATGGAGCCGGCATCGGGCATCTGCTGCTTGTCGGCGTCCCTGTAGTCGCCGCCGCCGCATTTCTCGTAAACGCTGGCAGCGCCCGGGTTGACCGGTTTCACCTGGAAGGTTTCGCCGCTGCGGCACTTGAAATTGCACAGGCCGTCCTTGAGGCCCTGCAGGTAACAGCTGTCCGGACCGGACGGGTTGGGAAAGGGGTTTACCTTGGAGATGGCAGAGGCTTTGAAGCTCTGCAGGTCGGTAAAGTCGGCGGCGCCGGCGGGGGCGGCTATCGCGGCTGCTAACAGTATGGCTGAAATAAGGTTCATGTATCCTCCTGGCTCGTCTTAAGGGTAGGATATGAAAAAAGCGGCGGCCGCGTTGAGAGGCGAAAGGCCCCATAATTCGCGGTTAAAGGACCTAGGCCTTTGCGGACATTTGGCGGCCGGCCTGGGCCCTTCAGTCTGGACCGCAGGTAAAATAAAAAAACATGATTTCCATGTTTTGGCGCTCAAAGGGGCCTTTCTCCTATGAAGCATTGACAAGTCCATAGGCCTTAGGGCCCAAAAAGCAATAGGCCCAAAGACTTTTTCTTGACTAGGCCCTTTGGTCTTGATTATAATCAAGATAGTGCCTAAACTGTTATTAGACACAGCGCCTCCAGACCAGGCGCGACCAGACCAAACCGAAGTGACCGGAGGAGTATGTTAAAGAAAGTTGCCGCAGTGTTCGCGATAATCGCTACCGTTTCCACCCTGGTGTCCGCTGAGATCAGCTTCGACACCCCCAAGAACACCAACATACAGCAGGAAATAGCCAGCCTCGACCTGAGCGTGCCTGTGGCCGTCCCGGTAGAAGAGAAGGGCTTTTTCACCAAAGTAGACAAAGAATGGACCGTGATGGTCTTCATCAACGCCAAGAACAACCTGGAGAAGTACGGCCTCCTGGACGTCAACGAGATGGAGAAGATCGGCTCCTCCGATAAGGTGAACATAGTGGTGGAGATGGGCCGCATCAACGGCTACGCCACCAATGACGGCGACTGGAAGACCACCCGCCGCTACCTGGTTAAGAAAGACAATGACTTCTCCAAGATAACCTCCCCCGTGCTTACCGACCTCGGCAAGACCGACATGGGCGACTACAAGAGCCTCATCGCCTTCGTAAAGTGGGCCAAGATGACCTACCCGGCCAAGAAATACGCCCTGATAGTCTGGAACCACGGTTCCGGCTGGGACAAGAGCCGCGCCTTCGACGTCACCAAGGGCATCTCCTATGATGACGAGACCGGCAACCACATCACCACCCCCCAGCTGGGCCTGGCGCTCAAAGAGATGGGCGGCGTGAACGTGTACGGTTCCGACGCCTGCCTGATGCAGATGCCGGAAGTGACCTACGAGATAAAGAATTACACTGAATATATAGTGGGTTCCGAAGAGACCGAACCCGGCGACGGCTACACCTACGACCTGTGGCTGGGCCCCGTGGTGGCCAAGGGCAACATGACCCCCTACGAGCTGGGCAAAGCCGCTGTGGACGGTTACAGCGACCATTACCAGCAGATCGGCCAGGGTTCCACCCAGAGCCTGCTGAAGAGCTCCGCGCTGGACAGGTTCGCAACCTTGATCAACGAGTTCGTGACGGCCGCCATGGCCACCGGCGAGAAGGCGCTCGTAAAGACCGCCGCCTCCGGTTCCCAGAGCTACGCCGTGTACGACAACAAGGACATGGGGCACTTCTTCGGCCGCTACGCCGCCACCACCGCCAACGCGGACGTGAAGGCCAAGGCGCTCGCCCTGCAGGCCTACATCGACGGCACCCTCATCGTCCACAACCGCGTGAACGAGGAGTTCGCCAACGGCAACACCCACGGCATAGCCGGCTATATGCCCAGCTATTCCTTCAATGGCGACTACAATAACCTCGCCTGGGCGAAAGACGCCAAGTGGGACGAGTTCATACAGTGGTACCAGGCTAAATAAGCTTTAAAACCTGGAGATCTGAAGGGCCGGCCAAAAGCCGGCCCTTCTGCTTTATTGGCCCTTTAGGCCCAGATGGCTCTGGGCCCGCAGTCCCTTGATGGAAATCAAAGCGCGGACTAAACTATGAGTATGAACCGCAACGTAAACCGCAGCCTGGAGGAAGCCATGATACGCAAGATCTCGCTGTCAGCCGTGGCCGTTTCGCTGTTAACCTCTCTCTCCTTCGCCCAGATGGATTTCGACCGCGGCGTCTCCGATATCGAGGCCGGCATAGCCGCCATGGATATCGCCGTGCCCGAGCCCGTGGCCGAGAACGCCGACAAGGGCTTCATTACCGACTTCCTGTTCGGCAAGCCGACCCCCAAGGCCGTGGCCGAGTGGACCATCATGGTCTATTCCAGCGCCAAGAACGACCTGGAACCCTTCCTCCTTAAAGACCTCAACGAGATGGAGATGATAGGCTCCAGCGCCAAGGTCAACATCGTGGCCGAAGTGGGCCGCATAGACGGCTACGATTCCTCGGACGGCGACTGGAAAGGCGTGCGCCGCTACCTGATCACCAAGGACAACGACAGGACCAAGATGGGCTCCAAGATGCTCAAAGACATGGGCATGCTGGACCAGGGCGACTACCGCACCCTGGTCGCCTTCGGCAAATGGGCCAAGCAGGCCTATCCCGCCAAGAAGTACATGCTGATAGTTTCCAACCACGGCTCCGGCTGGGAGAAAGGCGCCAAGCGCCTGGTGCTCGAGAACAAGGGCATCT